>CAZQPY010000037.1:0-52003 GCA_964595345.1 uncultured Occallatibacter sp. | reverse complement strand
GGGTGTTCCTCGTTCATCCGCATGTCCAGCTTCTGCAGATAGCTCACACCCGCCCCGATGTGCGCTACTTCATCAATGGTGACGGATTCGCGTCGCGCAGCCCCACCTGCAAGAAGAGCCATCAGGGCAAGAAGCAAAACCACACCGGCTAGAACAATTCTCGATGATTGCATTTTCATTCGCGCCGTCCAGATTACAGAATGATTTGAAACTGAGAACTCAAAACAAACTTCGCGGTTCCACAAGGACGCATACTAATCTACACGGCTCTATGCAGCCAAATTTAAAATCCGATTTCGTCCGTCCGGATAGCGGTGCTCTGAAAGCCAGGTTCTGAGATGAGCCTCCGTACCGGCCGCCGGGAGATTCTGCATGGGCCGAACGAGTCCAGAGCCTGTTATGAACTTTCGCGGGGGCTCCGTTCGGGACGAGAATCATGGCGGACCGAGGCGGCAGCGGCACGCAGCCTTGTGGTGGTCGAGCAGTCCATGGGCAACACGGTCAAGGCGTCAAGACGATTCAGGAGTTGCTGCGCCCTGCACCGACGCGTCAAGATCGAGGCCAACCTGAAAGACGCTACTGAAGCAAAGCGCCCGGCCCTGAATCGGCTTGCTGGGATCTTTGCGATTTCGACCGAGGTTTCATTGGCAGCAGAGGAACGCTTCCCTTTACCAGGCGCACCGGAACTCAAATCGGGCCGTTAATGACTCAAGGTCACAAGCCTCTGGGCGACCCCGGGAATCGGAACCCGGAGCAGCCCTCGATGTTTCTGTCCTGGCGCCTTTACCAGCCTTCGGAGACTCGAAGGGGTCATTCCCCGCGCTCCTTGAAGAACCGGAAGCGCTGGTCCTACTTCATTTGAATCGTCTTCAGGTACTCCACCAGATTATTTATCCGGAGCTGCTGCTCCGCGGGATTGGTGCTGCTCATATTTCCAAGGACCGGCCCCCATATCGGCATCGTGGTCGAGCCATGCGAAGGAATATCAACTCCAAACCGCAGCACTTCAATCACGTGCTTGGTCGGAAACTGCCCGGCATGCGTGCGGCTCAACATCGACAAGTCGAAAGGAGGCGTCTTGAGCGCGGAGCCAACCGGGCCATGGCCCTTGCCGTCGACTCCGTGACAAGGCGCGCAATAACTCTCGAACATTTTCCTGCCGCTGGTAGCCTCGGTCTTCTTGACCGGAATGGTCACTGTCGGGCTGGATTGGGCGTGGCCGGTGCCTGTCGCAATTGCCGCCATCAAGGCTGCACTTATCAGATACTTCAACATGGAATCTCCTTGACAAGAGTTATCGCTACGAAGTCGCACGCAGCTGAGCGGAACTCGTCTCAGCGCGTGGCGTCCAGTGGTTTGGCTTCGAGGTTTCTAGCCAGCCAGGGAAGAATCACTTGCTTGAAGATGCGTGGATCGGGCCAGACTCCAACCTGACGGCCCAGATGACCACCTTGTGGGTTGATCCAGGCATCTTTGGGAACGTCTCCGCTGTCAAGCAGTTTATAGATGTCGGAGATCGGTACTTGCGTGTCATGCGTGCCGGCGAGGATGAGCATGGGCGCTGTGGGCTGGCCGAGAAGATGCTGATTCACCAGCGACATCTTCTGGAACTCGTCGACAACCTGGTCAAGGGTTGTTACGTTGTCAAAGATCGCCATGATGGCAGGGATCTGATCGAAAAGATATTCGCGGTTGCCAAGAAGCGAGTTCAACACAAACTCCTTTTGAAAGAAGAGGTCCGTCGGCGGCGATTGAACGCTGACGCCCTTGAGGCGAGACTTCTCGAGAATTGCCATCTTGGTTCCCCAATAGGCCCCCCAGCTTACGCCGTGCATTGCGATGCGCGTCTTGTCCACTTCGGGGCGCGTGGCGAGGTAATCGAGGACCTTGGATAACATGCGCTCCGCGGTCGGGCTGGCCTTGATGGGAGACTGGCCCGTTCCTGGTCCGTCGACAGCCAGGTAGCCAATGCCGTAAGGAAGAATTGCGGAAAAGCTCTCCGACAAATCTTCTTTGCGGCTGTCCAGCCCATTCACGGCAATCACCATGGGCACCGGCCCGGCTGCGCCTTTGGGAAGTCGCATATACCCGACAATCTCCTTACCTTCGAAGGGTATGTGGACGACCTCCAGCGGCGGATCCATGAAGCGCGCGTGGGCCAGGAACGCATCGATGGCTTTGGCGTAGGCGATCTTCTTTTTTGGCGAGGAGGTCTCCGAGGGCCAGCGCCCGAAGGAGTAAAGATGCCAGGCGCGTACAAAACTCGGCGTCTGCTTTCTTGGGGTCGGTTGTCTCCAGAGCTTTGCCCTCCGACCTGTAGCGGTCGGCAACTCCCATGAAGCCCTCGGCCCATTCGTCCTTGTCGCGCGTGTGAATGGATTGGAAGGCTTCGCGCACGTCCTTCGGGTCTAGCCCAATGAGTGGATAGCCGCCCACTTCGGCGCGGTGAATCGCTTCAACCTTGATCTCGTCGATGGTTCGTTCCTTGTGCTCCTGCGCAAAAACAGTAACTGGGATCGTGGCAACGCAAGCGACGAGCAGAAAAGCAGATTTGGCGACAATCTTCTTGTGGAAAGTGGTTGCTTTCCCTCGATGAATTGTTTTCGAAGAACAACGAAGATTCAATGGGGTCTCCTCAAAGATATGGGGTTGCCCTCCGGGCAATGATGGCGGTTCGGTGAATGACGAGTCTCTTCCATCTGCCTGCGTTGATGCAGTGAGATAGCGGAGATGGGCATCTATCTGCCCGAACGGTTTCCAGTACCGTGACCGTTTCGACTTGTGTTTTCCCTGGTCTCAAAATCGAGACCAGGGGCACCCAATCTGTATGGGCGAATCCTCCAAATCATGTAGTCACGGTACTTACTAATACGAGAGTTTGAGGCCCAATTGCACGGCGCGGCTGCCACCCGAGCCTATGACCGGATTGGAAGCAGCAACGTCAGGTGTTGCGCATCCACAACCGAAGCTGCCGATTGCGGATGGATCGTTGTGCGCCCAGCCGTTCTGGCCGCCATAAGGGTTTGCAAAGTTCGGGTGATTGACGATGTTGAATAGCTCTCCGCGGAACTGCGCGGAGTAGCGCTCGCGCCACTTCCAGGTTTTGTCGAGCGAGAAGTCCCAGTTCTTGAAGCCGGCGTCGCGGAAGATATTCCTTCCCATCAGGCCAAAGGTGCCAGGAGCAGGCGGTGTCATGACCGAGTTGTTGACCTTGTAACAGCCTGCGAAATTGAGCGAGGTCAGATCGCGTGCATGTGCCGAGCAGACTGGATCACTTTCAGCCGCGCTTGCAGCGGTGTCGAAGTTCCCGTCACCGGCCAGATAGTTGGTTGGATTGGCGCCCGACTTGAAGTCCCCGGGCTTGCCGAAGAAGTCCCAGCGGTCGGTGGCTTCTCCGGTGTGACTCAGGTCGTTTCCGGCGTCCATTGGTCCCCAGGGTTGCGCTCCATAGAGACTGACGATCGATGTGACTTGCCAGCCTTCCATCATTTGGGCTAAGCCCCTTCTTCCCGGAATGTCGTAGGTGGGAGAAAAAGTGAAGCGATGCCGCATGTCATAGTCGCTGCTCGCGTACTCGCGTTGCGGGTTGGCGCTATCCTGGGGTATGCCGAGGCCCGCGCCAAAGTCCCAGTTTGCACCCACGTCATCCAGAGAATGCGAGTAGGTATAGCCGGCGACAAAGGTGAGGCGGCGATAGTTGCGTGCGTTGAACGTGACCTGCAAGCCGTTGTAATTGGATTTGTAGATGTTTCCCATCTGGTAGATGAAACTCAGGAATGGGAACTGGGCGTTGAAGGGCCGACCCGACTGCTCGTTGCCCAGCGTATCCAGGGAGGGCACGTTTTGGTTGATGTCATGAATCCCCACCAACTTGGACCCATGTGAGCCAACACAGGCGGCCTCCAAAGTGAGGTTGGTGGTGAAGGCATGCTGGACATTGAGGTTCCAACTGAAAACCTCCGGTGTGCGCAGATTCTGGACTATGCCGAGGATGCTGCATGGGTTGGCTCCGCAGTCGATAGTGCCCGTCGGAAAAACAGTAGTTGGGCCTGAGTTATAGCCTGCATTCCAGTTCAGGTCAGACCCCGAGAAGTTGACGGTGCCCACGGCGATCGACCCTGTTCCAGCCGATCCGCCAGGACCAACGCCGAGCGCTCCGGTGGGAATAGTGCTGATGCCGAGCGAATTGTTGAGAGCCAAAAAGGACTCCCAGTTCAGCGTTTCGTAAATGAGTGAGGCGCCGCCGCGCACCACAGTCCTGTCGTTGCCAAAAGCATCCCAGGCAAAGCCCAGGCGCGGCGCAAAACCGGTATGGTCGCCATTGTAGGGAGCGTCGATCCCCTGGCCAACCTGCACCAGACCGCGCACAGGGTCGAAGTTTCCGAGCAAGTTGTGCGCATCCTTCACCACGGTATTCATCTCATAGCGGAGACCGAGGTTGATGGTGAGGTTCTTGGCCGCCAGCCAGTCGTCTTGAGCGAACCCGGCAACACCCCAGTTGTGAATCTGCCGGGTGGGGTCGCCGACAAGCTGGCTTGCGGATGTGGGAACTCCCGCAAAGTAGTCCTCCAGCGACGACGCACCAGGAAATGCATCGGTTCCAAAGCCAAACTTGATGCGTCCTCGGCCGCCTCCGTAAGCGCCGCCCGTGAAGCTGTCGTGGTGCAGTTCGCCACCGAACCTGAGAGCGTGCTTGCCGACGATGTAGGAGACGTGATCGATGAATTGGAAACGGGTGTCAGGCCCTTGCACTTTGGGCCAGTTGAAGCCGCCCAATTCCTGCGGAAAGATGTAGAAGGGGGCGATGTTGATGCGCGGCAAACCGCCATACAAAGGATTGGTGATGCCGGTGTTGAGGCCATAGCCTGCCGCTGCCGTCACGCCATGATCGTTGACGTAGGTGGGCTGGTACAGGGTGTTGTAACCAAAGCGCAACTCATTCACCAGCCGCGTGCTCAGGACCGAGGTCCAGGTGGCCCCGGCGACCTGCGCGCGGGTGTGGATGAGCGTAAGCCACTTTGTCTGCAACTGATCCGAGTCCGACACGGTGCCGTTGTTGTTGCCGAGGAAATACATTCCATTCAGGCTGTTGTTCTGAGTGATTTGACAATCGATTTTGGCAACCGCGTTGTCGCTGCTTACGTCGTTGGGGAGCCCGAAGTCGATGGTGGTCGGGTTTGCGGGGTTGGTGGCATTGTTGGTGGGGAAGCCGCTGCCGTTGCACGAGATCGGCGGCCCGACCGTGCAGCCGGCAATCTTCAAGCTAGGCACGCTGGGGGCGATTCCTGCCGCGATCACTCCGGCTATCGCATCGGGCACGCTGTTGACCGGATCTCCACCCGGCACCGAACTGGCCAGCGATACCGTCGCTGGAGTCGTGAGCGCGCTGATGCTGTCCACCGAGTAGCGCTGCCCCTCGTACCCGCCAAAGAAGAACATGCGGTCCTTGCGGATGGGGCCCCCAGCTGTACCGCCAAACTGCTCCAGGTTGCGGGGATTCTTGGGTCCCGAGGCAACGGTATTGAAGTAGTTGCGCGCGTCCATCGGGGTGTCGCGACCGAAGGCATAGGCTGTGCCGTGAAGCGCGTTGGTCCCGGATTTGAGCGCCACGTTCACCATGGCGCCAGGCTTCCAGCCATAATCCGCCGGGGGATTCTCAATCAGATGAAACTCTTCAATGGCATCGACAGGGAGGATGGTTGCGGAGTCGCCGGCAATACCCGCTCCGTTGATGATGCTCTGCCCGGAGAAGGGCTCGCTGTTGAAGAGGCCGTCGACGATGTAGGCGTTGTCTTCGGCGCGGAGCCCATTTGTGCTGGTCGTCGAGAAGCCCCCGCCGGGATAGCGCACAATCCCCGGACGCAGCTGCAACAGGTTCTCGTAGTTGCGGCCGTTCAGAGGAAGCTCGTTGATCTCCTGGTTGCTGAGAGTGCCTCCCAGGGTTGAGGAGGTCGTGTCGATGAGCGGTTCCTGTTCGGTGACAACGACGGTCTCCGTGGCTTCCCCGGTCTGCAGGGCGAGGTCAATCTGGGTGTCGGACGCAACGGCAACTTCAATGGCCGATCGCTCGGCGCTCTTGAAACCCTTGGCCTCAACCCGGACCTTGTACGTGCCGGGGGTCAGGTTTGGGGCAACATATTCTCCAGCCTGGGTGGTCACAAGGGAACGCGAGGTTCCCCGCTGCTGGTCGGTCACGGAGACCGATGCTCCGGCGACAGCTGCTCCCGAGGGGTCGGTTACGGTTCCGAGGATGCGGCCAGTATTGCTTTGGCCGCTCGCCAGCTGACAGGAAAACGCGCAAAAGAGAACGGCCACGGGGAATATGGCCATCCTTCGCTCCGTCGAAATCGACCGGGCGATCTCACCAAATCTCGTTTTTTTCACGGCACGCCTGGACCTCCATCTTCTGACACTGCCATCTGGTCTGACAGCTTTACCACGATGGAGAAATGACAGTCAAGTAGTTTGAGCAAATATCTCCATTGAAGATTTTGGTTGACAAATTACCGGGCGTCTGCGGTATATATGTCAGACCACAGAGTCGCCCGGATCGGAGCGACACCTTAGGCCGAAAGAAAAGGACGGACTCTAGATGGGCATTGCAAGCATGAATCCTGCTACCGGGGATCTGCTGAAGACCTTTGCGCCGCTGACGGACCATCAGCTGGCCGCAAAGCTCGATCTGGCGGCTGAGGCCTTTGCGGCCTACCGAAGCACCAGCTTTGCCTACCGGGCAGAACGGCTGCTGCGGACCGCGGAGATTCTGGAGCGGGAGAAGGACACATTCGGACGCCTCATGACTCTGGAAATGGGCAAGCCCATTCAGGCCGCAATCGACGAGGCCGTGAAGTCCGCCTGGGCCTGCCGGTACTATGCCCAACATGCGGAACGGTTTCTGGCCGACGAGCCGATCGAAACCAGCGCAAGCAGCAGCTATATCCGTTACCAGCCGCTGGGGCCGGTTCTGGCCGTCATGCCGTGGAATTATCCCTTCTGGCAAGTGATTCGCTTTGCGGCGCCGGCACTGATGGCCGGAAATGTTGGCCTTCTGAAGCACGCATCGAATGTTCCGCAGAGCGCCCTGGCAATTGAGGACGTGTTTCTGCGTGCGGGGTTCCCGGCCGGCGTATTCCAGACACTGCTGATCGGCGCCGACAAGGTGGATGCCATTCTTGGCGATCCGCGTGTGGTTGCCGCGACCCTGACCGGAAGCGAAGGCGCAGGCATCCAGGTCGGTGTCTCCGCGGCAAAACGGATCAAGAAAGTGGTTCTGGAATTGGGTGGAAGCGATCCGTTCATCGTGATGTCCAGCGCCAATCTGGAAGAGGCAGTGGCGACGGCCGTGAAGGCGCGGGTGGCCAACAACGGGCAGTCGTGCATCGCAGCGAAGCGCTTCATAGTGGAAGAGTCCATTGCCGACGATTTCGAGCAGGAGTTGGTGCGCCGCATGAAGGCGCTGCGGGTCGGCGATCCTCTTGACCCGAAGACCGAACTGGGCCCGCTGGCTTCAGCCGAGGCGGTACGCGACCTTCAGGAGAATGTGCAGAAGTCAGTCGACGCCGGCGCGAAACTTGTTACCGGGGGCAGGCCGCTCGCTGGGCCAGGCTGCTTTTATCCGCCGACGGTTTTGACCGACATTCCCCGCAACTCGCCGGCTTATCGGGAAGAGTTCTTCGGCCCGGTAGCCTCGCTGTTCCGGGTGAAGGATGCAGGCGAGGCCATTCGGATCGCGAATGACACACGGTTTGGATTGGGCGCGAGCGTTTGGACACGGGACCCGGCAGAGCGCGATCGCTTCATTGAGGCATTGGAGGCCGGGATGGTCTTCGTTAACAAGATGGTCGCCTCCGATCCAAGGGTTCCTTTTGGTGGGGTCAAGCAGTCGGGCTTTGGCCGCGAACTTGGAGCCTTCGGCATACGAGAGTTCGCCAATGTGAAGACGGTGTGGGTAGAGGATTAGTGGACTACCCAGGACAACGGGATTCGGTGTTTGTGGAAAGAACTGGAGCATTGGTATGATAACTCAACCTTCAATATCGAGCCGACCGAAGGGGATGCCGATAATTGGTATGACAACATGCCAATTCAGCAAAGAGGGCCACGTTTCATGACCATTTCGACCCTTGGCACACTGTGCAATGTTGCGATCAGGACACATCTCAAGGTTGGCCCATCCCAGGAGATGCCGATGCAAATTTACAAGGCGGTGCGAACATCGCGCCTTTATGAACAGATCGTGCAACAGATCGAGGAATCGATCCTGGCGGGCAGTTTGAAGCCGGCGGACCAGTTGCCGACAGAGCGTGAACTCTCGCAGCAGTTCGGCGTCAGCCGCACCGCGGTACGCGAGGCCATCAAGACCCTTGCGGAGAAGGGGCTGGTGGAGTCGCACTCCGGACGGGGCACGTTCGTCACCTCCGGCACTTCGCATTCCATGCGGCAGTCGCTTGACTCGTTCTTCAAAAGCGGCGATCTGAAGGACCCCAACTACCTCATTGAATTGCGCGGGATCATTGAGCCTGAGGTGACCATTCTCGCCGCGCAACGCATTGAAGAACAGCAGTTGGCAATGATGCGAGAGGCTGTAGCGGTGATGGATCGCAGCATGCAGAATCCCGAGGCCTATATCGAGGCGGATCTGGATTTTCACCTTGCCTTGGCTGAGGCCGCCGGCAATCCGCTGGTCCTGTCTTTGCTGGACTCGATTGTGGGTGTGCTGCGCGAACAGCGTCTTGGCATCTTCGGAGTGAGGGGTGGGCCGGAACGAGGACAGATCCATCACAAGCGGATTCTGGAGGCCATCGAGCGGCGCGATCCGGCCTTGGCGCATGAGGCGATGCGGGCTCATCTTCAACAGATCCGTGAGGATTCGGCAGAGGCGGGTGCTGCCGTCAAGAACCGGGCCCGTCCTCTGACATAAGAAAATCGAAAGGCGGAACAAATGGCGAATCTCGGTTTTGTAGGCCTCGGCGTGATGGGAGGCCAAATGGTCAGCAGGTTGCTGAGCAAGGGACACTCAGTAACCGGCTATAACCGCACTGCAGCCAAGGCAGAGTGGCTGGTCAAGCAAGGGATGAATCTTGCCAGGTCCCCCCGGGAGGTCGCCGAGTCGGTTGACTTTGTCTTTGCGATGGTGACCAATGGCGCGGCGCTCAAAGGGATTGCCGAGGGGCCGGATGGATTGCTGGCCGGACTGAGCGCCGGCAAGGTCTTCATCGACATCAGCACCATCAATCCCGAATTGAGCCGGGAGATGGCCGAAAAGGTGCGAGCAACCGGCGCAGACATGGTGGACTCCCCTGTGTCGGGCAGCGTCATCACGCTCCAGCAAGGAAATCTATCTGTCATGGTCGGAGGGCGAAAGGAGACTTTTGAGCGCGTGCTACCAGTGCTCCAAGATATTGGGCCCAAAGTGACCCATGTAGGGGACAACGGTCTTGCGCTCTCGCTGAAGATCGCCATTAACCTCAGCCTTGCCGTGCAGATGCTGGCTTTTTCAGAAGGCGTGCTGCTGGCCGAGAAGAGCGGGATTCCGCGCAAGGTGGCAGTGGATGTACTCATCAACAGCGCCATTGCATCTCCCGTGCTCAAGTACCGGGGACCATTCGTGCTTGAGCAGCCGGAGGAAGCCTGGTTCGACGTGAACATGATGCAGAAGGACATGTTGCTGGCAATGGAGATGGGCAGGAAGCTCGATGTTCCACTGCCCACTACCGCAGTGACCAACGAGTTCCTGACCGCGGCCAGAGGAATGAACTGGACCAAGCTGGACTACGCAGTCATCTTCGACGTGTTGGCACGCATGTCGGGCATCGAAACAGGAGTGGGAAAATGAATTCCGCAACAGTCCACACCGCCGGCTTCCCCAAACTCTCGACGGATCGCTGGATGCATGCCTATCGGCAGATGGTGCGGATCAGGCTGTTTGAAGAGCAGGTGAATGAGCTCTATAAAGGGGCGATCATGCCCGGTCTTGCGCACCTCTACATCGGGCAGGAGGCGGTCGCGGTGGGGATTTGCGAGGCACTCAAGAACGAGGACTACATTACCAGTACGCATCGCGGACATGGGCATTGCCTCGCTAAAGGCGCTTCCCCGAAGCTGATGTTTGCGGAGCTTCTGGGCAAGGAGGCGGGCTATTGCCGTGGCAAAGGTGGGTCGATGCACATAGCCGATCCGGCCACTGGCAACCTCGGCGCGAATGCTATCGTTGGCGGCAGCATGGGAATTGCGACGGGCGCGGCCTTCAGCTCGAAACAGCTCGAGAATGGTCGCGTGGCTGTTTGTTTTTTCGGCGAGGGCGCACTTGGCCAGGGCGTCTTGTACGAAGAGTTGAATATCGCACAGCTTTGGAAGCTGCCCGCGATCTATGTTTGCGAGAACAACCTGTACAACGAATACACGCATTTCAGTGAGACCACGGCGGGAGATATCTGCGCCCGGGCGGCAGCCTTCGGCGTGCTGGCGGAGACCGTGGATGGGCAGGACTTGCAGGCGGTCTATTCCATTGCCAAGAGGTTGATTGACCGTGCCCGCGCTGGGGATGGCCCGGCTTTCCTGCTCTGCAATACCTATCGTTACACCGGCCATCATGTCGGAGATATCAATCGCGAGTACTACCGTCCGAAGGAGGAAGAGCAGGAATGGAAGACCACGCGTGACCCCATCCAGATGTTGGCCGGCCGCTTGTTCGATCAATCGCTGGCGGATGAATCGGGACTCGCCGCGCTCGAAGTTGAAGTTCGCATGGAGATGAAAGCCGCAGTGGATTTCGCCGTCGCCGCGCCGTATCCAAAACCCGAGGAAGTGGAGATGCACGTCTATGCCTGACGCTACCATGCGGGAACTGAGTTTTGCGCAGGCTGTTCGGGAGGCTCTCGCCGAAGAGATGCGGCGCGACTCGAGCGTCTGCATCCTTGGTGAAGACGTGGCCGAAGCTGGAACACCCTTCAAGGTTCTTTCCGGTTTGGTCGAGGAGTTTGGGACCGAGCGAGTATTCGATACGCCGATCTCTGAAGCGGGATTCACCGGCATTGCAGTCGGCGCCGCAATGACAGGGTTGCGTCCGGTGGTCGACATCATGTTTGGAGATTTTCTTACCCTGACGATGGACCAGATGGTGAACCAGGCAGCAAAGGTTCATTACATGTCCGGAGGCAAATGGAAGGTGCCGATGGTTCTGCGCACTACGCTCGGAGCCACGCGCCGCTCGGCCGCGCAGCATTCGCAGTCTCTGCAGGCATGGTTCTGTCATGTGCCCGGCCTTAAGGTCGTCATTCCCTCCACTCCTTACGATGCGAAAGGCCTGCTCAAGACTGCGATTCGCGACGACAATCCGGTGGTTTTCTTTGAAGACAAGATGATGCACCACAAGCTGAAAGGCCTCGTGCCTAGCGAAGAATACACAATCCCATTCGGCGTTGCGGACATCAAGCGAGTGGGCGAGGACATTACGCTGGTTGGCACCAGCAGCATGGTGCAGGTGGCGCTTAGCGCGGCGGATTTGCTGGCCGAGATTGGCATCGGCGCGGAGGTGGTGGATCCACGCACGCTGTGGCCGCTCGACGAACGTACGATGATTGAGTCGGCAAAGAAAACCTCGCGCGCAATCGTGCTGGATGAAGGCTACGGCCGTTACGGGGTTACGGCGGAACTGGCATCGACCATCGCCGAGGGGGCATTCTTCAGCCTCGATGCACCCGTTCTTCGCATGGGCGCGATGCATGTTCCGATTCCATTTTCCCCGCCGCTTGAGGACTTGACCGTGGCCACGCCGCAGTCGGTTTTTGAGGCGGCTCGCAAGCTCTGCGGAAAGTAGCCCGCAACAAATCAGGAGAGTCAGAATGGCATTGCCGACAACGGGAACCATGGCGGTCGATTGGGAACAACGGATCGATTTCGAACGCCTGCGTACAGAGAGATTGCAGCGCGCCAAAGACCTGTTGGCGAAATCCGAGATGGGCGCGCTGCTGTGTTTCGACATGAACAACGTGCGCTATCTGACGGCCACGCATATCGGCACCTGGGCGCAGGACAAGGCCAACCGGTTCACGCTGCTTCCGCAAAACGACGAGCCCATCCTCTGGGACTTTGGCTCCGCGGCGCGCCACCACCAACTGCATTGTCCCTGGCTGGGCGAGCGCTCCAGGCCCGGCATCTCGATGCTTCGCGGCACCATGTCTCCCGAACACGGCCGCGCTGAAGACGTCGCCAAGAAGATCCGCATCGAGCTTGAGATGCGCGGCCTGCACAAAGATCCGGTCGGCGTCGACATTATCGAGTTACCTGTCCTGTTCGCGCTGCAACGCGAAGGCATCACCGTAGTGGACGGCCAGCAGTTGATGTCCGAGGCTCGCGTGATCAAGACGCGGGACGAGATATCGCTGCTCAATACATCCGCAGGCATGGTCGACGCCGCCTACCACGAGCTCTACATGGCCATGAAACCGGGCATGCGTGAAAACGAAGCCGTGGGCCTGGTGAGCAAGATTCTCTACGACCTCGGCTCGGAATACGTTGAGGCTGTGAATGCCATCTCGGGGGAACGCTGCAATCCTCATCCTCATGTCTTCTCCGACCGCATGTTGCGACCCGGCGATCCGGTTTACTACGACATTCTCCACTCCTACATGGGTTACAGGACCTGTTACTACCGCACCTTCACGATCGGTTCCGCCTCGCAGGCCATGACGGATGCGTACAAAAGATGCCGCGATTATCTTGACGCGTCGATCGAGTTGATTCGACCGGGCCGCACAACGGCCGAGGTTGCGTCGGTTTGGCCAAAGGCGACTGACTTCGGATTCCCCAATGAAGAGGCCGCTTTCGCGCTTCAGTACGGTCATGGCATCGGCCTTGCCATCTGGGAGAAGCCTGTGATCAGCCGCCTTGTGTCGCTCGATCATCCACAGGAGATCAGGCCTGGCATGGTCTTCGCGCTGGAGACTTTCTGGCCTTCCACCGATGGCTGGAGCGCGGCCCGCATCGAAGAAGAAATCGTCGTTACCGAGACCGGGCACGAAATCATCACGCGATTTCCTGCCGAAAAGTTATTGGTTGCCGGTGCGCACTACTACACCGTGGGTGGGCCGTTGCCGACGATACGAGAGACAGAATCCGCTCCCAGCCAGGATGTCATCAACTTGCTTGCAGCCAGCGCGCAATCGGAAAGAGTGAGGAGTTAGGCAGGAAGACCCAGGTCTTTGTTGCTCGATCATCTATGGCGAACAGTGTGATCATGCCCGCGCTTGAAGTGGCCCAGGAGACCGCGAAACTGGTCGCCTGGCTCAAAAAAGAAGGCGACAGCATCCAGAAAGGCGAGATGCTGCTTGAGATCGAAACCGACAAGGCCACGATGGAAGTCGAAGCGGAAGCCGACGGAGTTCTTGCCGGGGTCACTGCCGCAGTCGGAGAAGATATCCCCGTTGGGCAAGTGATTGCCTGGATCCTCGATCCTGGAGAGAGTTTGCCGGGAGCAGACGGTAGAGTTATCCAGGCGGCGGGGGACTTGGAGGAATCGCCAAATGTGAAAGCGGCGAACGATATGGCTGCAGGCGAATCTGGACAAACTGAACAAGCTGAAAAAGCTATTCGCAGCATTGGACAGATTTCGCCGAAGGCCCGGAGGCTTGCGAAAGAAGCGGGAATCGATCTTGACGCAGTGCAAGGCACGGGGCCCGGCGGCGAGATTCTGGCGTCCGATATCAGGGCTTTAATTGAAGCCAAAGCGAACCACGTACCGGCAAGCCAATCGGTTGCGCCTGCCGCCGAGCAACTGGAGCCGCTCAGTTCCATCGGCCGCCTGATGGCCGAACGCACCGCGCAAAGCTGGACGACCGTGCCGCACTTTTTCGTCGAGCGAGAAGTCGACGCGAGTGGATTGAATCGGGCACGCGCGGCCTTGGGACCGGCTATCGAGCAGTCGCACGGGGTCAAGCTGACACACACGGACTTGCTGGTCGCACTTGTCGCGCGCGTCCTCACAAAACATCCCCGCCTCAATGCCAGTTGGATGGACGCCGGCATCCGGCTGAATCCCGATGTCAATATTTCCATTGCCATGGCGGTGCCCGAAGGCGTGGTGGCGGCGGTCGTGGCTAACGCGCACAGCGCCACATTAGGCGAGATCGCCCGCCAGCGTCGCGTCCTGAGCGAACGCGCTCGCGACGGCCATCTGCGTCTCGCGGACCTCACGGGTGGAACTTTCACCATCAGCAATCTGGGCATGTTCCACGTCGATTCGTTCAGCGCCATCATCACACCACCACAGGCCGCGATTCTGGCTGTAGGAGCCATCAAAGACCGCGCTGTTCCTATCGAAGGCGGTGTCGGAGTGCGGCCCATGCTGCGCTTGAACCTCTCTGTCGATCACCGCGTTGCAGACGGTGCGAAGGCCGCGACATTCCTGCACGATCTGGCTGGAGCAATCGAAGAACCGGAAAAGTGGCTTGCCTGATATGACAACTTCTCTTCCCCAGTAACAGCTTTCACCTGTCTTGAAGAAGCGCCAAGGGCCGCTCTAACCGTTCGCGGAGTCGACGCGGTTATCAGAGATCTCCTACTCTGAAATGGAACGGGTATCAAGCAAACGGAAGAACTTCATTTGGTCCAGAAGTTGCCCAAGATCGAGTGGCTTCATCAGATACGCGTCGCAAAGTTCCTTGAAACAAAGGAACACTTCCTTGATTTCCTGCACCGTCGTGGTCATGAATATCCTGGCTCCAAATGTGGACAGGATTCCTTGGGATTCTTCCAAAGCACGCACCTGGCGAACTGCCTCACGACCGTCCATCACTGGCATCATGATATCCATGCAGATGAGATCGTACGGCTGGCCGCAGTCGAGAGCGATGCGAAAGGCGTCGACGGCTTCTTCTCCGTTGACGGCGATATGACATTGCCCATAGCGGGAGAGGAAGGTTTGCAGCAGCAAGCGACAGGCAAAATCATCCTCTACCAGCAGGATGCGCAAGGGTCGAGAAATGATTTGAACTGTAGTGGGCGCCAATTCGTCGATGGAAGCTGAAGAGGTGGCTGAAAGAACGGAAGGGGCCAAATCGACAGTGGTGGATTGGCCTTGCCGCAGCCGATCCAAATCGGCGCTGACGGCCGCGATTTCGGCCAGATTGCTGTTTTGAGGGTCGCTTATCAATTCGCGCAACCGGTCAGTGGCAGCAAGCAAGGCGTCGGCTTGCTCCTTCGTCGAAGCAAGTTGACGGGAGCGGATCAGAGCCACCAGGTTTTCAATTCGATATGCCAACTCGTGGATCCTGGTCAACCCGAAATAGACAGCAGGCCCGCCGATCGCATGGGCAGCCCGGAAGACGCGGTCGAGCCGGCCGTCCTCCTCCGCACCTCCGCCCATCCCGATGGCCAGAATTTCGGTCTCCATGACACTCAGATTCTCGCGGCAATCGGCAAGGTAATCCAGAGCTAATTCGTCGTCCAAGATGCCCATGTATGGTTCTCCTTCAGACCCCGTTTGTCTGGACCCATCGGTCCTGTTCCAGCATAGCCTTGAAGCGCTGGCATTCGACGCAGAGGCCGGGCAAAAGTTCGCGGCAGCGCTTCAGGTCGCCGGCTTTGGCGGCCACTTCCATTTCGAGCGAAACGGCGTGCAAGGCATCCGCGCCCACGGTTGCGGCACCCCCTTTGAGAGTGTGCGCCTGCAAGCGGACGCCTTTCGCGTCCTGCTCGTCCAAGCGGAGACGCAATTGTCTCAGCTGGGAGGGGACGTCTTCCAGGAAGCCTGCCAGCACAGTGCTCGCCAACTTCCGGTCGCCCACCAGACGACGCAGCAGCGCCGCCTCATCGAAGACGAGGACCACGGGTGGTATAGGAAGAGGCTCCGCGGAGGGAGGAGTCAAAAGGGCCGCAGGCGGAATCGGAAGCCACTTGCCAAGAATGGCCGCCAGTTGCGCAAGTTCCGCCGGCTTGGCGAGATAGTCGTCCATCCCCGCGCGGAGGCATATTTCGCGATCCTGCGCCATGGCGTTGGCGGTAAGGGCGACGATTGGAATGCGCGGATGGGCCGACCGACGAATACGGCCAGTGGCCTCGTAGCCGTCCATTTCCGGCATCTGGCAATCCATGAGCACCAGGGAAAACCCGCCGCGATCGACCGCATCAACAGCCTCGGCCCCATTGGAGACGGCACTCGCTATGTGTCCCAGCGCCTTCAGTTGCGCCAGAATGACCTGGCGATTGGTGGGATTGTCCTCCGCCACCAGGATCTTCTGCTTTGCGTGGGATTCCACGGCCTCCTGGTGGGTCGGGCGCTTGAGGGCGAGTGCTGGAATGCCAAGGGAGGTAACTGGTGGCGTCTGCACTACCGATTTCGGCTGATTAAAGACGGCGGTGAACCAGAAGTTTGAGCCCTGGCCTTCCTGGCTTTCCACGCCGATGCTCCCGCCCATCATCTCGACAAGCTGCTTTGAAATGGCCAGGCCGAGCCCAGAGCCGCCATACTTCCGGGTGGTGGATGTGTCGGCCTGAACAAAGGGCGAAAAGAGCACTGCCATCTGATCGGGGCGAATACCGATCCCAGTATCTTTGATGTTGAAACGAACCTTGACGAGGGAGCCCTGCACGCTTTCAAGCTCGGCCTCCAGGGTGACGCCTCCGCGCTGGGTGAACTTGATGGCATTCGCCACGAGGTTCGTCAACACCTGGCGGAGCCGGAGAGCATCGCCGCCCAGCAATTTGGGAATGCGGGGAGACACATGGGCGTCGATGTGGAGTTCCTTTGCGGCGGCCTGCACGCTCACCAGCTGAACCACATCTTCGACGGTCTGCTTGAGACTGAAAGAGCGGTTTTCGAGACATATCTTTCCGGCCTCGATCTTGGACAAGTCGAGGATGTTGTCGATGAGCGCAAGCAGTGCCTGGCCGCTGGTCTGGGCCACTTCGACGTAGCGCCGCTGGTCGGAGGTGAGTTCCGTAAGCAAAAGCAACTGGTTCATGCCGATGACGCCATTCATCGGAGTTCGGATCTCGTGGCTCATGTTTGCCAGAAAACGGCTCTTGGCACGGTTGGCCACTTCGGCTTCGTCGCGAGCGCGGATCATTTCGTGATCGATGAGCTTCCGCTCGGTGATATCTTCGATAATCCCGACGATTCGAATAAGTTCTCCGGCATTGTCGCGGACGGGAAAGGCGCAGTCGCGAACCCATTTCTCCTGTCCGTCCGGGGTGCGAATTCGGTATTCCGCCGCGATGTCTTCCCCTTGCATTTGGCGCTCAAAGAGCAGGAGGGCCGGTGCAAGATCGTCAGGGTGAATGGCTTCCAGACGAGACTCCGGATTTTGATAAATGCTGGCGCAGCTTCTTCCCCAAACATGTTCGTAGGCGGGGCTGACATAGAGGAACTGCTCCGACCCTTTGTCCTTGAGCCAGAAAATTTCGCGCACGTTTTCCGCCAGCTGGCGGAATTTTTCTTCGCTGCTTTGCAGGGCCTGCTCGGCCTGTTTGCGTTCGGAGATGTCGCGGAAGAACCAGGCTCGGGCCAGGAACTTGCCCTGATCGGTCTTGAGGCTGGTGGTATAGCGCTCGAGGATCCGGCCGTTTTTCAATTCCACTTCACAATGATCGTCCGCGCCTGGGTTGGCGTACAATTCGCGTGCCCGTATCTCATAAGACTCGGGGTCCTTGAGACGGTTGAGACAAGCTTTCAGGAGTGGCCCCGCAGGCCCGACTGCCGGTGTGCCTGCCGCCTGCCCTTGAAACTCATCCGCCGGAACCTGCCAGATATCGAAGAGCTTCCGATTGTTGAAGAGCACATTGGCCTCTTGGTCCACCACCAGGATGCCGTCCAGCGACACTTCCTGGATGGTGCGAATGAGGGAGTGATGGAATTCACGCGCCTGTTCCATCTTCTTGCGTTCGGTAATGTCCGCGGCCAGGCCCACGAAACCCATGAAATCGCCGGCCGGCGACAGCCGGGGCATGCCGTTCGATCCCAGCAGCCGCCACTCGCCGTCGGCTCTCCGCACCCGGTAGTCGGCTCGGAAGGGCGCTCGCTCTTTCGAAGCGCGGCTCATCGTCTGGGAATAGGCGAACGCGTCGTCCGGATGTATCAGGGCTTGCCATTGCCCAGCTGTCAATTCCGCGCTGGTGGCCCCCAGGAACCACCTGCAGACCCTATTGATGAACTGGAAGTTTCCCTGTGCATCGGTGACCCACATCATCGAGGGGCAGATATCGGCCATGGAACGGAAGCGCTCTTCGCTTTCGTACAATGCCTGTTCCGACCGCTTGCGCACGCTGATATCGAAGTGAGCGATAACAATGCGTGGCCGATTGTTAGCGGAGAAGCGTGTGACTCTGCTGAGGAACCATCGCTGTTCGTTTGGAGAGTGGCAAGCATGCTCCTTGGAGTATCGATCGCAGTCGCCGCGCAACACAGAGCGGATTCCCTCACCGAACTCGGCAGCTTCCGCTGCCTCCGGACCGGTTGACCGGTCGCAGACGTCGAGATAGTTGGCCCCTTCGCAAAGGCCTTCATAAATCGGAGTTCCCACTTCGAATTCTCCCGGAGCCAGCCGGGGATTCTCTTTGGCAAAGTCTCTCCATGCCTGATTGACGGCGATAATTCTGCCCGTCTCGTCGAGCACGCACATATTGGAAGAGAGCGCATTGATGGTGGCCTGGGCAAACTCGCGGGACTCCTGGAGAACGGCGGCCGCTCGTCGGCGTTCTGTAATATCGGTCACATGGATGACCGAAAAGAGTGCGTTTCCCGCTCCGTCCGAGGCCAACGAAACCCGGATGTGGCACCAGACGATCGAACCATCCCGATCGACAAAGCGGGCCTCCGCAAGCGCCTTTTCGGTTTGATTGCTCCACAACGCTCTCTTTCTTTCAATCGCAGCGGGTAGATCTTCCGGATGGAACAGCATCTGCCATGTCCCGGCCAGCAACTCCTGCGCGCTGTATCCCAGCATTTCGCACAACGCGGCGTTGACCTGAATGATCCGATCATCCGGCCCAGCCAAGTACATACCCACTGGAGCGTTTTCGAATACCGTGCGAAAGCGTTCTTCGCTGGCCTGCAGCGCTTCCGCCGCTCTTTTACGCTCGGTGATGTCCTCGGCATGGACGACGGAGTAGGCTGTGCGGCCATTGCCGTCCTTGACGATCGAGATCCTGAGCCGGGTCTGGATGATATTGCCGCTCCGACCAATAAAGCGGTCTTCCACGTCCACCGTCCTGGCCGGGCCGTCCCACAGATGCAGCTGACGATTCACAGAGCTTGCCAGGTCGCAAGGAAGGCACAAGTCCGTCCAGGTCTTGGCCAGCAGTTCCGCTTCGGAGTACCCGAGCATGCGGCAAAGCGCTTGATTCACCTGGATGAATCGCGCCCCCGGCCCAATCACACACACGGGGGCGGGAGCGTTTTCGAAGACCTCTCGGAAGCGCTCCTCGCTCTCGCGGAGCCGCTGCTCGGCGGCGAAACGCTCCGAGGTATCGCGCAGGACGAGGGTAACGGCTTTGATTGCGCCGGCGGTGCCGGGGATGGGAAAAATCGTGGCGGTAACCCGAATCTCGCGTCCATCCGCGTGCTGACATAGGCCCTCGTAGTTGGAAATGGGCTGGCCGTCCGCCACCCAGTCGATCAACGAAGCCAAGTGGGTTCGCCGCTCCTCCGGGGCAATCATCGAAACATTCTTGCCGATGGCCTGGCCGGCAAGGATGCCCAGCAGGGCTTCCGCACCTCGGTTCCAGGTCAGGATGATGCCGGCCTGCGTGGTAGCAATGATCGCATCCTCGGAGCCCTCGACGATCGCCGCCAGGAAGGCCCGCGCCTGCTCGCGTACCCGAATTTCGGTGGCATCGTGCTTGATGGCAATGAACCCGGTGGTTGCGCCTTGCGCGTCGAAGACGGGAGAGATGCGCATCTCCTCGTCGTAGAGCGTGCCGTCCTTGCGACGGTTGGTGATGGCCCCTTGCCAGACTTTGCCGGAGAGGATGGTCGTCCAGAGCTCACCGTAGAACTCTTTGGTATGACATCCGGACTTGAGTGCGCGCGGGTTCTTGCCGACCACCTCCTCGCGGGAGTATCCGGTCAGCGTCGTGAAGGCGGGATTCACATATTGAATGGTCCCGTCGGTGTCGGTAAGGACCACGCCGTCCGCGGCCTGCTCCACAGCTGCAGCAAGTCCCGCATGTTCAATCGGTAGCCCCATATCGTGCGCTGCCCACCCCGAGGAGAGTGTGTCCTCACTGGCCTTTATCGGCGCGCGCAGCCATCTGTTCATATGACCCTTTCGGCGGACGCGGAGAGATCGCGGAGAGTAACTAAGTTATCCTGTGCGACCTCTTGCCTTGGTCCGACTCCCGTTTTCCGTTCTCACGATTCGAGCAGGTATTAAACCGGCGCATCGTTGCATTCAACGTGCGTGGGTGAGCATCGATCCGGCGATGGAGGTGAGTGGCAGCACCTTGTCTACACCGCCCAGCTTGATGGCTTCCTTGGGCATGCCGAAGACGATGCAGGTAGCTTCATCCTGAGCAATGGTGGTGGCTCCGGCATCTTTCATCTCGCGCATTCCGCGTGCTCCGTCATCGCCCATTCCAGTCAGGATGACTCCCACCGCATTGCGCCCCGCGTAGCGCGCGGCCGATCGAAACAGTACGTCCACCGAAGGACGATGCCTGCAGACCAAGGGGCCGTCTTTCACTTCGACGTAGTAGCGGGCACCACTGCGCTTGAGCAGCAGATGATGATTGCCGGGTGCAATGAGCGCACGGCCGCGGATGACACTGTCGTTGGTCTCCGCTTCTTTCACAGTGATGGCGCAAAGGCCGTCGAGCCGGTTGGCGAAAGCTCGCGTGAAGAGCTCCGGCATGTGCTGGACAATGACGATTCCAGGTGAGTCCGCGGGCAGGACTTCGAGGAGCGTCTTCAGCGCTTCGGTGCCGCCGGTGGAAGCGCCAATCATGACCACTTTCTCGGTGGTTTCGGCCATGGCGTGCGTGGCCGGCGAAAGGATGGCGTCGGCAGTGAGCTTTGGCTGCACTGTACGGCTGGGGCCTAGCAGGTGCACCTTGGCCCTTGCTGCGCCCTTCACAGCCTGGCAGATCACGGTGCGCGAGTCTTCGAGGAACTGCTTGGTGCCCAGCCTCGGCTTGGTGATGATATCTACCGCGCCAAACTCCAGCGCCCGGAATGTGCTTTGCGCTCCCTCTTCGGCGAGGCTCGAACAGATCACGACAGGAATCGGATGCTGGCTCATGATCTTCTTGAGGAAGGTCAGTCCATCCATACGCGGCATCTCGATGTCGAGAGTTATAACGTCCGGGACTTCCTTACTCATGTGCTCTGCGGCAACATAGGGATCGCCGGCCGTCGCCATGACCTCGATGTCGGGATCGCTGGACAGCACTTCGGCGAGAGTCTGACGGACCACTGCCGAATCGTCGACGATCAGTACGCGGATCTTACCATTTCCCAAGGATCTGCCTCTTTGCATTGCTGTTCAAAACTACCTGATTGGCATTGGCTGTGGAGATAGTGTCTCCACGGATTTCAGTCATCTCATCCGAGCCTCTTCAGCAGCACTTCGCCGGTTCCTGTGTGAAACTGAATGCTCAGCCCAAGGGTACCGCCAAGGCTCGATGCGATCACACTGAAGCCCTCTTCGCCGAGGACACGGAGCGCTGCTTCGCAGTTCAGCTTTCCGATAGTGGGGCGGGTGGATTCGCTACTTACCATCAACACATCGCCGCCGCCAAAGAGTTTGACATGTACTTCGGAACGACGCGCGCCGGCTTGATCGAACTGGCGCGCCAGGTCGCGAATTGTAAAGTCGACGTAACGGCG
Source organism: uncultured Occallatibacter sp. (assembly GCA_964595345.1). GTDB lineage: Bacteria > Acidobacteriota > Terriglobia > Terriglobales > Acidobacteriaceae > Telmatobacter. The sequence goes on along the minus strand of CAZQPY010000037.1, from coordinate 30,183 downwards.
TCCCGAAGCCACGGTCATGCCGGGCACAGGTTTGACGGGATAGCGGGGTAGCATGGGGTGGCAGATGGCACCGATTCCCAACCTTGGAATGAGAAACGTAACTCCGACACAAGAGCCGAGCACCGTCCGGAAAATCACCGGCTCTTTGGACAGATGCGATTCGCCGGGCTGGACGTAGATTTCCGGAAGGAGGGAATCAGCCATGAATTCTCCGGTACACCGACGGGCCAAGGGGGGAAAGTGGCAAGCTCATGTCGTGCAATGTTTCGGCGTGACCGACGAACAGGTGCCCACCCACCAGAAGACAGTTGGAAAGTTTGTGCAGAATGCTTTCCTGCGTTGGCCGGTCAAAGTAGATGAGGACATTCCGGCAGAAAATGACATCCGCCATTTCCGGCATCCGATAATCGGCGTCCATGAAATTCAACCGGCGAAACTCAACCTGACGCCGAAGTTCCGGCACTACCCGTACCTTGGGTTGGGACTTGTCGCGGCTGCGCATAAAGTACTTTCGCCTTAAATGGGAAGCCACCGGCTGTACTTCCGCCTCCGAGTAAACACCGATCACAGCGTCGGCGAGAACCGTGGTTGAAATGTCAGAGGCCAGAATCCGAAAGCGGAAGCCCGGGTGCGTTTGCGCGAACTCGTTGAGCACAATCGACATGGTATAAGGCTCTTCGCCGGTCGAGCACGGCGCACTCCAGATGACAAATGGCCGACCGCCGGGGTTCCGCTCCACAAACTCCGGCAATACGCTCTGGGCAAGAAAGTCGAAATGCCCGGCCTCGCGAAAAAAGTCGGTCTTGTTGGTCGTAACCACGTCGATCAGGTGGATCAACTCTTCCTTCATCCCCAAAGGACCAAAAAGATAGTCGCAATATTGGCCGTAGGAAGGCATTTCCAAAGCGCGCAGCCGTCGCTTGATGCGGACTTCGAGCATGGTCTTGCGTTCGGTTCCGAGGTTGATTCCGGCGTGCTGGTAGATCAACGCGCAAAGTCGCTTGTAGTCCCGGCTGGAGATGTTTTCGCTGTGTGAAGTCATAGGGTGAGCAATGCGCAAAAGCTGTTCGCTCTCTCCTTGATCCGGTTCGTAGATGTTGAAAAAAGTTTGGACGCGCAAGAGCTTTTCCTCCTTGGGAGGGGGCTCTTGCGCGCGTTCTACCGACAGGCTGCCTACTCCGAATAAAGCGGCCTCAAGCAGCCACTTCAGCCTGAGACTTGGATTCCTGCCCACGCACTACGGCCAGTTCATCCGAAGAGAAAACGCGGTCGATATCCAGGATCATGATGAACTGCGTGTCGCGTTTGCCCATCCCCTTGATGAAGTCGGTGCGTATCTGAGTTCCGATGCGCGGCGCCGGTTGAATCTGATCCGGTTCCAGATCGATCACCTCTTCCACGGAATCGGCCAGTGCGCCAATGATTGTCGATTCGTTGTCCAGCAGCACCTCTACGACAACAATGCAGGTGTTGCGCGTGCTTTCGGTTTTCGACATCTCAAAGCAAAGTCTCAGATCGACAACCGGGACCACGCTTCCACGCAAATTGATTACGCCCGCCATGAACTCCGGGGTGCGGGGAATCGCGGTGATGGTGGTCAGGTCGAGCACCTCTCTTACCTTCGCCACATCGGTCGCGAAGATCTCGTTGCCGAGCTTAAAGGTGAGATATTGGCGGGTCTCCGTGATTTCACTAACGCTCATTGCAAACTCCTCTCGAATCTTGAAGACATGGCGCGGACCGCCTATTGCGGCAGTCCGCGCTTGCCGGTTAGTAACGCTCGAACTCACCGTCGAGGTCATCTTGCTTGTCCTTGAGACGCAAGTTGACGCCGCCACGGGCCGCTGGTTTTGCCGCAGCTGGAGCGAATTGACTCTGCCTGCTGGGAGCCGAACGCGCAGGTGCGCCGGAGTGCATCGGCTTTCCGCTTCTGACGTTTCTGCGTCCCGAGCCCTCTTCGTCGCTGGTATGGAAGAAAGCGAGCGCGCTCATCAGCTGTTCAGACTGACCAGTGAGTTCCTCGGTCGTCGAGGCCATCTCCTCGGACGCGGAGGCATTTTGCTGGATCACCTTCTCCAACTGTTGGAGGGCCTTGTTGATTTGCTCTGCGCCCGTATCCTGCTCCTTACTGGCGGCAGAGATCTCCTGCACAAGTTCGGCGGTACGCTGAATATCGGGCACCAGCTTTTCAAGCATTTCGCCGGATTTCTCCGAGACTTTCAGCGTTGAGCTGGAGAGCTGGTTGATTTCGCCAGCGGCCTTCTGGCTGCGTTCTGCCAGCTTGCGGACTTCCGCCGCGACCACTGCGAATCCCTTGCCGTGTTCTCCGGCACGGGCCGCTTCAATGGCCGCATTGAGCGCCAGCAGGTTGGTCTGGCGAGCAATCTCTTCGATGATGGAGATCTTGTTGGCAATCTCCTTGATCGCAGCGACTGCTTCGAGGACCGACTTGCCGCTTTCTTGCGCATCTTTGGCGCTCTTGTTGGCGATCTTGTCCGTCTGCTGCGCGTTGTCGGCATTCTGTTTGATATTCGAAACCATCTCTTCCATCGAGGACGAGGCTTCTTCGGCAGCCGCCGCCTGCGCGCTGGCGCCCTTGGAGACCTGGATAGAAGCCGTAGAGATGGATTGGCTCGCTCCGGCCACTTCGCCGGCGATGGAACGGACATCGGTCACCGTCTGCGTGAGCCCGGCCACCATGGCACTGAGTGCCTGCATCAACTTGTCCTGCGGAGAGCGTTCGCGCAGGGTGACCATGAGGTTGCCATTCGCGATTTCTTCGGCTGCGGCGGTAATGTCGTTCATGGCCACGATCAACACGTTCAAGTTGCTCTTGATGGTGTTGAAGTCGCCATTGTAGGTGTCGGTAATCTGCGCTGGGATGTCGCCCTTACTGATCATCTCAACGTATTTTGCCGAGACATTCAACGGGCCGATCACGGCATCCAGGATGCTGTTCACGCCCCGAACGATGTCGGCATAAGCACCCTGCACCTGGTCGGGATTGGCGCGTTCGACAAGCTTTCCATCCTTTGCCGCATCGGTCAGTCGCACCAACATCTTCTGCAGGGTTTGCAGAACAGTTGCGACGTTGTTGACCGCAAGCTTCATCTTTTCGTGGTCACCCTTGTAGGTCTGGGCAATCAACTCGTCGATCTTGCCATTGGAGATCTGACCCAGGATGCGGTTACCCTCGCCGATGGGAATGAGGATCGCATCGAGCATCTGGTTCATGCCGCGCACGATTTCGGCATATGCGCCCTGGAAATGATCCGGCTTGCCGCGCTCGGAAAGTTGACCATCCTTGGACGCCTCGATGAGACGGCCCAGTTCTTTCTGCAAGCCCTGGGTGACCAACGCTACGTTATTGACGGCAATCTTCATCTTTTCGTGGTCGCCCTTGTAGGTTTGCGCAATCAGCTCGTCGATCTTGCCGTTGGAGATCTGGCCCAGAATGCGGTTACCCTCGCCGATGGGAATGAGGATCGCATCGAGCATCTGGTTCATGCCACGCACGATTTCGGCAAATGCGCCCTGGAACTGCTCCGGTTTACCGCGATCGGAGAGCTGTCCGTCCTTGGACGCGTCGATGAGACGGCCCAATTCTTTCTGCAGGCCTTGGGTGACCAACGCTACGTTATTGACGGCAACCTTCATTTTTTCGTGGTCGCCCTTGTATGTCTGGGCAATCAACTCGTCGATCTTGCCATTGGAGATCTGGCCCAGAATGCGATTGCCCTCGCCGATGGGAAGGAGAATCGCGTCGAGCATCTGATTCATGCCGCGAACGATTTCGGCGTATGCGCCCTGGAACTGCTCCGGCTTGCCGCGCTCGCTGAGCTGTCCTTCGCGCGAAGCCTCGACCAGCCGCGCCAATTCCTTCTGCAGACCCTGGGTGACAACGGCGACGTTGTTGACGGCGATCTTCATTTTTTCGTGATCGCCCTTGTAGGTTTGCGCGATCAACTCGTCGATTCTGCCGCTGGAGATCTGGGCCAAGATGCGATTGCCTTCGCCGATGGGCAGAAGAATTGCATCGAGCATGGTGTTGACGCCGCGCACGATCTCGGCGAAAGCGCCCTGGAACTGCTCCGGCTTGCCACGCTCGGAGAGTTGTCCCTCTTTGGATGCGTCGATGAGATGGCCGAGTTCCTTTTGCAAACCCTGGGTAACGATCGCCACGTTGTTGACGGCGATTTTCATCTTCTCGTGGTCGCCGTGGTAGGTCTGGGTGATCAATTCGTCGATCTTGCCACTGGAGATCTGCGCGAGGACGCGGTTGCCTTCGCCAATCGGCAGCAGGATGGCGTCCAGCATCTCGTTGACGCCCTCGAGCATTTCGCGGTGAATGCCATCGAACTGGACAGCCTTGCCGCGTTCGGAAAGACGGCCTTCCTTGGACGCATCCACTAGCCGCATGATTTCCTGCAGCACAAGCATGGAGTCGTCTTCGGCGGGCCTCTTGCTGCTTGAATGCCCGTTTCCAGCGACCTGCAGTTTCCGCTCTTCACTTACCAATTTCGTTGCCATAATAAGTGGCTCTCCCTCTCGCCAGAATTCGCTCTCTGCTTCTTTCTCAGGCGCGCACAGCCTTCATACATTTGCTGTGTTCCCGAGATAGAAAGAGTACGAAGCTGGACTGGTTGTATGGTTGCGAACCGGGTGATGGTTCGTTCTTCATCGCCAAAGGGAGTCCTGCAAAGATTTGCGGGCCCGCCGGTCCATTGCCGGCCATTGGGTAGCGTTTGAAGCCTTATCCCGGGGCCGCTGCCGCACCTCCGGGGGAAAGAGAATCGGGTGCAATCTCAGCCCGACTGAATTGCTGCGGCTCCCTGCAAGGATTTGTGTCTCCCGGCCGAGGCACGTGGCCTCGCAAGCACACCTGGGGAACTTAGAGTTTCCGTCGCACTTCTCAGTGCTTCCTGCACCAATCGGTAGGGATCCAGAATCAGCGCCACCATTCCGTTACCGAGGATCGTTGCTCCGGAGACGATCTGAACATGACGGTAGAAGCGCCCCAGGTTCTTAATGACGGTCTGACAGTTGCCCAGCACCTTGTCCACCACCAACCCGAACCGGCCTTCTTCGGTTTCGACAATCATGATTTGCTCGATCGCAGGCCGTTCCGATTGAATATTGAAGTACTGGCGCAGACGGATGTAGGGAACAATCTCACCGCGCACATTCGCCATATGCTTGCCGTTGGCGCGCTGAATATCCTCCTCGCTCAGCTCGATGCATTCCAGCGTGTTGGCCAGGGGTAGGACGAAGTATGCTTCGCCGACATTTACGAGCAGCCCATCGATGATGGCCAGAGTAAGAGGAAGCCGCAGGGTTACCGTGGAGCCTTGGCCAGATTTGCTGGCAACTTCAATGGAGCCGCGCAAGCTCTCGACGCTCTGCCGGACAACGTCCATGCCCACACCGCGTCCGGAGACGTCGGTGACCGATTTGGCGGTTGAGAAACCGGGCTGGAAGATCAGGTCGAATGTCTGTGCCTCGGTCAGATGCGCATCGGGGGCGATCATGCCCTTTTCGATGGCACGATTACGCACCGCTTCGGTGTTGATTCCGCCGCCGTCATCCGAAACTCCGATGAGAACACTGGCCCCGGAGTGACGCGCCGAGAGATGAATCGTCGCCGTGGAGCGCTTTCCGCGTGCGATTCGCACGTCTGGCTGCTCGATTCCGTGATCCATGCTGTTGCGAATCAAATGCATGAGCGGATCGCTCAACTGATCGATTACAGTCTTGTCGAGTTCGGTGTCAGCGCCATCGATGGTCAGCTCGACATCCTTGCCGAGATCGCGCGCCAGGTCATGCACCAGGCGGCGGAACTTCTCGAAGGTGCCGCGAATCGGCATCATGCGGATGTTCATTGAGTTCTCGCGCAGCGAAGAAGTCAACCGCTCGATTTCTTCGGCAACGGAACTAACTTCCGGGTCGTCGTGACGCGCGGCGATTTCGCTCAGCCGGGCCTGGACGGTTACGAGTTCCCCGACCAGATCGACAAACTGGTCGAGTTTGGCAGCCGGAACACGCAGGCTCGATACGGCTTCGGCCTTGTCGTAGGGACGCCGGCCACCACTGGCTCCCCGCTTCTCCTGCAAGGCACGGGCAATCAGGTCCGAGTCGTTCCCCTTCTCTTCAGCAGGTTTGGCGGCCGGCCCAATGTAAAGTTCACACAGATCCTCTACAAAAATAAAGACGTCACGGATGGCATCCTGATTGGCTTCGGTGGTCAACACCATTTCCCATCCGAGATAGCAGCGCTCCGGTTCGAGCTCGTTCAATGGCGGGAGCGCGGCCCGGGAAGCTTTCACCGAGAGACCACCCAGTTGCCTGAGTTCACGGATCAAGAGGAGCGGGTTGGCTCCATTCCGCATCATTTCCGGTCCCGGCGTAAAGCGGATAAGCCACTCATTCAGCTTGCCGTTCCCGGTAGCCTTGAGCGCGGATTCGTCGGACGGATTAACAATCTGCTTCACAATGGATGCGTGGCCCTCTGGCGCGCCGGTGATCTTCCGGACGCGCTGCAAGATAGCTTCGCAGATTTCCTGGTCGGCATCCGGCGCGCCGCCGCCTTCTTCAATCATGGTCCGGATCTGATCGAGCGCGGAGAGCGTAAGGTCGATCAACTCGGAGTCGATCTGAATGCGCCCATTGCGAACTTCGTCGAAGGCGTTCTCAAGATTGTGCGTAAAAGCGGCCAACTTATCGAAGCCGAACATGGACCCGGAGCCCTTGATGGTGTGCAGGGCGCGGAAGACGCGTCCCACCAGATCGAGGTCGCCTCGGTTTTCGTTCAGTTCCAATAAAGCGGCTTCCAAGTCCACCACGATTTCGCGTGCTTCCTCCTGGAAACCATGGCGGAACTGATCGATCTTAACCATCGTGGTCACAACCTAGCCCCGTTTCCTTGGCCCATCTTGCACGGCCCTCTATAAGTTCCGATCTTCATTTGGGAGAAACAAATCAAGTCCGACGTCGGCCAGAGCGGCAGTCACTTCCTGCGGCTCGCGTTTATCGAATGCGAAATCAATGTTCGCGGATTGCGCTTCGCGTCTGGCCGCCCAGAGCAATTGCACGGCCGTCACGTCCAGATCTGTGACGCGCTCCAGCGAGATGTTCAACTTCTTGCCTGCAGACAACGCATCGAGCAGCGCCTTCTTCAGCTCTGCCGAAGAGGCAATGTCGATCTGGCCATCCAGGCAAAGCGTGCTTTTCTGTTTGCCAAACTTCAAGGTGACAGGCATTTAGCGATTTCCTTCTCATCTGGCGCTGTGACCCCAGGTCACGATGCAGAGCGCACAAAGACACCTAGCCATTGTATCGGTAGTTAGCTTGCAATTCATGAGTCAAATTTCGAGTGTTCTGTTTAAAGCGCTCTAACGAAGGTTGTAATCGTATACATAGCAGCGACATAACTGCGCTGGCTACTCCGGTCCGCTACAAAACACTGAAAAGGCTCGGAAACCGATATGCTCACTTATATATAACTAAGTAGTCAACAAATAAAGCAGCTCGTAAACGCAAGGCTTCCCGAACACAATTGCCGGGTTGACTTTCAGCCAGCAAGGCCCTTGACTCATTTGCCGTGCCGGAGAATACGACTAACATCCGGCTTTGAAAAAATCCCGCGCGCCGCCATCTTTGTCGATAAGTAGGAACTTAGTCCAACTTATTACGTTCTTGCTCGTACGAGCGGTAACTACTTGAAACGCCGAGTGCGCCCTTACGCTGCGCAGTCATTTCACCAGCTTCTGCACGACCGCGGTCAATTGGTCGGCATTGAACGGCTTGACGATCCACCCGGTGGCGCCTGCCTTGCGGCCGGCGTCCTTCTTCTCTGCCTGCGACTCGGTGGTCAACATCAGAATGGGCGTGAACGCGTATCCAGGCAGCTTTCGGATCGCCGCGATCATCTGGATTCCATCCATGTTGGGCATGTTGAGGTCGGTAATAATCAGGTCGACACGCTGCCTCCCGGCCTTCTCCAATCCATCCTTGCCATCGATAGCCTCTGTAACCTGGTAGCCGGCCTTGGTCAGGGTGAAGCTGACCATCTGCCGGATACTGCCTGAATCATCAACGGTTAAGACTTGCTTCATTGCTGCCCCTCGCACATATATTGACCTGCCTTAAACCCTTGCGGCAAATAAAAAGACCAGCATTTTCTAAAACAACTCAACACTGTTGCCTTCCAGACTTTGCCGCGCAGTTGGAAGCGGCGCACCGGAAAGCGCCGCGCGCAATACGTCGCGTTCCATTTCGGTGGTGTAACAATCCGAAAACAGTACTTCGATCTGGCGCCTGTCCCCCGGCTGCTTCGCCAGCGGGTAATCGCTTTCAATCTGGAGTTTCGCCGCCTCAATCTCACCGAGAGAGGAATGGATTATCGCGAAGTTTTCGGCAAGGCGGTCACGGGCGGCTCCGGCGGCCGCAATGCTGCTTTTCAATCGCAGGGTACCCGCTTCGACCTTGTTCGCCTTATCGCTGACAAACACCGCCGCCTCGCGCAGGTTATCCAACCCACGAGCGGTCTCGGCCGCGGCGAGTTCCAGTCCCACATTTTCGCAGGCAGAGAATGCTTTCATCTCGGACTTTGCCTTCTCCACCAAATCGAGAATCTCAGCCATCGCCTGCGCGGAACGTTCCGTCAACTCGCTCCACGAAAGGGATACACGTTTGATGCTCTGCGAGATCTCGAGGATGGTGTCGGCCTTCGACCCGAGGTGGCTGGCTTCGATGATGGAGTTGAAAGTGAGCAACTGCAAGCGGTCGCGAACATAACGCGACTTTTCGACATGCTCGCTGACGAGCTGCATCAGGGTTGACAAGCCGGAGATGGCGTCTTGCACTTCCAGGTTGTCTTTTTGACACTCTCTCTCGAGCGACTCGATGTGCGCCAACTGAGTGGAAAGGTTTTGCTCCTGTTCAAGCACGAGCGGGCAAATCGCAACCAGGTCCGAGGAGCTGACCCGCAGAATGCCCTCCAGACATGCGCCAATCCGATCCATCCATTGGCCGATTGTCTCTTCTATGCTGCGCAGTTGGTAAGACTGGATGACAAGTCCCGACGAGAAGATGGACGCTTCCCCGCGGGGAAGTTCCTCGGGGTCCTCGGCTGAATTCATTCTGCCGGCAACCACTTCCAGCCCGTGCTGGACGTGCTCCAACTGCTGACGGGTAATGTCGTAGACCTGAATGGCGGAGACGACGCCGTCAATTTGACCGGCGATTTCCTCCACAGCGGATCTGAAATTCGCCGGGGCGCGTTCCAACACTGCATGGCTGGATTCGACAGCCTCTAACTCACGGCTGAGATCCGATTCGATGCGGGCGAATTCCTGGCGAATCCTGGGCATTCCCGCGGTGAGCATCCGCCTGGTTTCGTCGATGGCCGACTTTCGCTCGTCGGTGTGGGCGGAGAGTTCCTTGATGCTGAGACTCACGGTCTGGGAGAATTCGTCCAGTTCATGCGCCAGATACTGGAAGCCTTTGCCCAGTTCGCCCAGCCGGGCCACTTCGATGTTGGTGAGAACACTGAGCGTTTGGGTCTCTCGCGCGATGGAGCGTTGCGCGCGCGTCAGTTCCGAAAGCCGGTCAAGAAGCTTGGCCTCGGCGGTGACGATCAGCAGGATTCCGGAGGTAGCCTGGACCCGTTCCTGGGCAAAGCCTCTGGCCGCTCCAGCCAGCGCTGCGACTTTGGAGAGAATCGAACGAACGCTGTCCTCTTCAACCCTGCCCACGATGGAAGCGACAAGGTCGAGAATCTGGCTGTTTTCCCGGGCGAGTTCACTGAAGCTCTCGGTTACCGCGCAGATCGCAGACTCGGCCTGCGCCAGCAGAGTTTGAATCTGCTTACCGACCTTCTCGATCTTCTGGATCGCTTCGGATCCAATCCCGACAGTCATAACCCATGGCCCTCTCGCTACTTGCCGATACGCGATAAAGAAGCATTCCATTTGCCAAGCAGCAACGCGAGAGACATGGATTTGCGGTGGCGTTCTACATCTACCGACAGCATCCAGGCGCCATGCATACCGAAAACGACCCATTGCCGGCCAGAGCGACAGTGCCTGGCCAGCTATTCTTGGGCATCTGTAGACAATATCGGTGAAAGGCAGGGATCTTCCTTCAAATATTTTCTATGGGAGGAGTGTTAGCTTTCTGGCCGAGCCCAATTTGGGATCTTTCCTACTACAGAATGCGAGGACGCCGGGCCCTCCTTAACAGGCGCGATTTCGTACAGAAGGGCAAGTCGCCGGTCAGCTGTCTCGACATTCAAATCACTCCACAGGCGGCGCAACTCTCCTGGAATCCTGTCAGGTGTCGAGGCTCGCGGCTTGAGCTTCGGGTCCATGAGCGGGGCTGAGAAACGTCTCGATGGGGATTGGATCTGGACGTCCCATCGGACAACCCTGAACCGCCCATGCGTTTGGCGGGTGGGAATTAGACATTGCTTCAGCCCGGCGCACAACAGCAGATCGCGGTCACCGTGAGTGCGACCGATGCCTCGCATTTGGTCCGGCATTTGTACGCAGCTCCGACCTCCGTCATCTTGATTCGAGCAGATTTCAAGCTGGAGCAGCCTTGCCCTTCCTTAAGCTCCAGCTGCGGATTTGACCGCCATCGGCGTCGGCACGCGGAGGTCCATTTGACCGGCCAGAATGACATCGCCGCCCCTGCCGTAGGTAGTATCAGACTGAAACAAAGGTGCTTACAACAAAAATGAATGAAATCGCGAAAGAAGTCGATAATGAACACGAACCCTGTTCGCTTCGCGGTTATATGGGGAAGATCCTGCCGAGGCGCGAATGAGGTTGTGCCTGGAACACGGTGGGTTTTATCATGCAACGACGGGACCTTTCTCCGTTGGTGTTTGTAGTCGATGACGACGCAAATATCGTTCGGACGATTTTTTTATTTTTGAAAAGGGCTGGGTTTCGCACCGCCAGCGCGGGCGACGTTGCCGGCGCTCTGCTAGGAATTCGCGAGCAGTCACCCGACCTGATTCTACTCGACGTCAACTTGCCGGATGGCACAGGTTTCGACGTCTGCCGCTCATTAAATGCCCAAGCCACTGCCTTCACCACTCCCATACTTTTCATCTCCGCCAACGAGGATACATCCACCAAGGTACGGGGATTTGAAATGGGCGGGGTGGACTATATCACCAAGCCGATCGTCGGATCGGAGGTCATCGCGCGGGTGCGCACTCATCTGCGGCTCAAGCGGGCTTATGAACGACTCTCCGAACTCCAGGCCGAACGCGTACAACAGCTGGCCAGCGCACAACAAACACTGATGCCACGACCGGAGGAGTTTCCGGGAGCGCGTTTTCAAGTTTCGATCCATCAGGTGCTAGCAGCAGGCGGCGACTTCTACGATGTCATCCCCGCAGGACAAGGCGTCTTTGATTATCTGGTAGCAGACGCCAGCGGGCACGATCTGGCGGCCTCACTGTGGACGGCATCGCTCAAGGCGTTGGCCGCCGAATACGCCGGCCCGCTGAACCTTCCTCTGGAGATCGTTCGAGCCATTAACAGCTCGCTTTGCCGGCTTCTGCCTCCCGGCGCGTTTTTCACCCTCATCTATGCGCGGCTCAATCATCAAACAGGGCACTTGTCGGTAGTCACCGCCGGTCACCCGCCGGCAATCCTCGTTTGCGCGAATGGAAAGGAACCGGTCATTCTGCGGCAGGAAGGCGATGTGGTCGGGGTCTTTGCCGACGCGGTGTTCGGCGTCGCCGAAATGACCATGCAGATGGGCGATCGGATTTTCTTCTGCACCGACGGGCTGATCGAAACAGGCGGCACTTACGAGGAGGGCCTTCATCGCTTAAGTAATGCTTGTCTCTCACAGCGGAGTTCGCCGCTTCATGAACTTGTCCCAGCAGTCGTAAACGAGGTGATGGCCAACTTATCCCCGGCGGACGACACTCTTTTTATGGGAGTGGAGAGATGAAGACGGCCCGCCAACTTACCCAAATCTCTCATTTTCGAACGATTCCCACGCAGCCGGAAGAAGTGGAATCGCCAAGCCTGAAGATCGTCGATCCGATTCATAGAAACTGCCTTGGCGAAGTTTGCTTCTGTGTTGAGTTGTTAGCACGGGAGAGCCTGAACAACGTGGCGATTCACAGAAATGCGTGTGACGCCGATCGATCGTCCGAATTGTCCCTTTGGGTTGGCCGGGAGTGGATGCGCCTCCAGGCCAGCGACGAAGGCTCTGGGTTTGCCTGGCGGAAAGCATGTCAAAGCAGATTCGACACAGCGGCGCCCTCCGGCCGCGGGTTGTAACTCTACGGGTTGTATGCCGGACGCGTTCAGTTCAATCGCCGCGGGAACCGGATCACGATGTGGATAGGCAAGAAGAACCAAAGGGGAAAAGGAGACTGCGGAATGACTGCCTACGTGATGGAACAGGATGATCTGCAAGGCTCGGTAAGGCTGAATGGAGATTTGACCGCAGTCTTGGTGCCGGATCTACAGGCCCGCCTCAAGGAGATGCTGAGTAAGGGCGCACGCGAATTGGTCTTCGATCTCGGGAGTGCCAGGATGCTGGACTCGAGCGGCATCGGCTTGCTGATCGCAACGGCCAACAGCTTAGCTCCCAACGGGGGTAAAGTTCGGGTGACTAACGTATGCCCTGACATCTTCCGTCTGCTACAGAGCATGCGGTTGACTGCGCGCCTCAACGTCAGCGGAAGAGCGCAATAGGAGAATCATTGTGGATACGAATATGGATTTGAATCTGGACGATGAGTTGCTCGGGGAGTTTATCAATGAGTCGCGAGAACACCTGACCGCGATTGAGGCCGAATTGCTGGCCATTGAAGAGGCTGGCGCGAACATCGATTTGGAACTGGTGAATAAGGTATTCCGCGCCGCGCACTCCATCAAGGGCGCCAGCGGCTACTTCGGCCTAACCAACGTAAAGGAGTTGGCGCATAGGGCCGAGACCGTACTGGATATGATCCGCTCCAAAAAGATGATCCCCAATGCAGAGATTACCAACCTGCTCCTGGCGGCCTTCGATAAACTGCGCGAGATGATCAGCCACCCGAAAGAAAGCGCCGACGCCGATATCGGAGAGCTGGTAGTGAATCTAAGTGGATTGGCGACGTCCTATTTACCTGAACAAAAGAAAGCATCCCTGACCCAAACTGTCACGCTGCAGCCGGAAGGAGGAGGCTCCCCTGTAGTGATGAGCAAGTTCGATTTTGAACGGTCGAAGGAGTGCGGGAGTTATTTGTACTCGGTCGAATACGACCTTATTCACGACATCGAGCGGCGTGGTCAGAACGTGCTTGAAGTCTTCCGCACCTTGACGGCGGCTGGACTCATTGTGGATTGCGAAGTGGAATTCGAGGCGGTCGGCACGCTGGACAGTCCTATCGGCAACCAGCTACCCCTGCGGTTGATCTTAGCCACGGTTTTCAAGCCGGATGATATCGACTTCCTGTTTCCTTATAACCGGGACATGGTCAAACTGCTTTCAGAGTCCGCTTTGACCGAGCCGGAGGCGATCGTCGAGAAGCCGGCAGTAACGAGCAATGCCCCCAAAGTGCAGCCAAGCGTGACGCCGGTCGCCGAGGCGGAGCTTTCAGCAGCTCCAATCCCACTCGCTACGAAGCCGATTGCCAGCTCGGCTACCGCCCCGCCTGCAAACGTGGTGGAGGACAGCATCCGGGTGAACGTGGCGACTTTGGAAATGCTGATGAATCTGGCAGGCGAGTTAGTTCTGGGACGTAACCAGTTGCGCGCCTCGATCGCTCAGAATAATCCGCGCGCCCTGAAGGCCGCCGATCAGCGGATCAATCAGATTACCTCCGAACTGCAGGATGTCGTGATGCAGACGCGTTTGCAGCCCATCGGGAACGTATTCAGCAAATTCCCGCGGTTGGTGCGCGACCTTGCCGCCTCTCTGCACAAGGACATTCAGTTGGATGTTCGCGGCAAAGACGTGGCTTTGGATAGGAGTTTGATCGAGTCCCTCTCCGATCCTCTGACACACATGGTGCGCAATGCCGTCGATCATGGAGTCGAACTGCCCGAAGATCGAGTCAAGGCCGGCAAGAGCCGTCAGGCTCAAGTCACGATCGATGCCCGGCACGAAGCCGGTCAGGTGGTAGTGGAGATTATCGACGATGGCCGGGGCATCGACCCGGAGCGCATCGCAAAGGTCGCATTGTCCAAAGGACTGATTACTGCTGAAAAGCTGGATGCGATGTCGACCAAGGACAAGACCGCCTTGATCTTTCTTCCCGGCTTGTCCACCAACACGCAAGTGAGCGATATCTCCGGTCGCGGCGTAGGCATGGACGTTGTGAAGACCAACTTAGACCGTCTCGGCGGCAAGGTGGAGATCATTTCGACTGTCGGCAAGGGCACAATCTTTCGTATCAAGTTGCCGCTTACCCTGGCCATTATCCCGTCGCTGATCGTCTCGGTTGAAGGAGAGCGGTTCGCCATTCCGCAGATCAATGTCGAGGAGATGCGCCACGTACTGCCTGGGCAGACCAAGACCCGCATTGAAATTGTGGGAGACGCCGAAGTACTGCTGTTGCGGGACAGGCTGATTCCGCTGGTGCGTTTTGCGGACGTGCTGGGAATGGTGCCCACTTATGTCGATCCAAAAGGCGGCCAAAGCGAGGTCGACCGCCGGACCCGGCTCGCCGACAGGCGCTCGCGTCGTATCCGGGTTCTCGGCGAAGACCAGCCGGTCTCTTCACCCGCTGAGCCGGTGCATGCGCGCAAGCCCGGCGACCGCCGTCATGTCGGTGGCGCACTGGAGATCGTGGTGGTCAACACAGGCACACAAACCTACGGACTGGTGGTAAGCAGTTTTCACGATACCGAAGAGATTGTCGTCAAGCCCTTGGGCTCTCACCTCAAAGGGCTGGAAGAGTATGCGGGAGCGACTATCCTGGGCGACGGCTCTGTGGCCCTGATCGTTGACGTCGCCGGACTTGGGGTTAAGGCAAACCTTGACGCGGTCGCCCAGCTGACACGCGCTCATGAGCGGGCCGCGGCTGAACTTGAGGAACAGTTTACCGACAGCCACTCGCTGGTATTGTTCCATAATGCTCCGGAAGTGCTGTGCGCCCTCCCGCTGGATACGGTGAAGCGTATCGAACACATCGCGCCTAAACAGGTGGAGAACATCGGCGGCCGGCGCACCATGCAGTATCACGGCGGGCTGCTGCAACTGGTCACGCTCTCCGACGCCGCCAAGGTCGAGCCTATCGGCGATTGCAAGGAATTGGCGGTCATGATCGCCAACATCCGCGGCCACGAGGTTGGGTTATTAGGAGCGATGCCTGTGGATGTGATCGAGACGCGCGCGCAGATCGATCAGACCACGCACCGCCAGAAGGGCGTCGCCGGTTCCACTATCATTGGTGGCCGAACGGCTCTGGTCGTCGACTTGTACGAACTGGTAGACGCCAGTTGGCCGGAATGGGCTGCGCAACAATCGATTGCGCAGCCGCGCTTGGCAGACGCGCAGAAGACCGCGGTACTGCTCGCAGAGGATTCGGATTTCTTCCGCACGCAGGTTAGCCGCTTTCTCGAGGAGGACGGCTATCCCGTGCTGGCTGCGCCGGACGGCGAAGCCGCCTGGGAACTGCTGCTTAAGAATCTCGATAAGGTGCGAGCCGTAGTGACCGATATCGAGATGCCGCGCCTGGATGGGCTGGGATTGGCCCGGCGCATCCGTGGCGATCAGCGGACAGCGAGTCTGCCCATCATTGCTCTGACTTCCCTGGCCGGCGAGGACGATATTGCCAGGGGCAATGCCGCGGGCATCAACGACTATCAGACGAAACTCGACCGGGATCGGCTATTGGAGCGGCTGAAAGAGTATCTGGGTGCAGCCTCTTCACATTCAGCTACCGCAGGAAACCTTGCAGTAGCTTATTGATCGCTTGACGAGCCGCGACGCTTCTCAATGGATGGCGGCAGCTCAAGCAATGGGGGACCGGGCCTGGCAGTTCCCCTTCACACGGCGAGTCGGGCAGCGCAGCGCAGAATCCGGGAGAGCGGATCTCAAAGGAAAAGGGAGAAGGTCATGATCAATCTGGCAGATATGAAAGTTGGCAAGCGCCTGGCATTAGGCTTCGGCACGTGTCTGACGCTCACCATTGCAATCGGCGCCATGGCGTATTGGGGGTTGGTTTCGCTCAAGCATGCTTCGGACAATCTGCAAGACCAATCCAACCGCATGCTGGTTATCAAGGATGCGTCTGTCGATATTGCCAATCTGTATCTGGATATCTGGCATGTCGTGACCTCCAAGGATCCGGAGGCCCGACGGGAGTTTAAGGAGCAGCTGGGCAATACAAGGGCAACCTATGCGGCGAAGCTTGCAAAGCTGAAAAATAGCGGCAACCCTGAGGTTGGCAGGGAGCAGATGGAGAAGATTGAGTCGGCCGTGAAGAACGCGCGCGATCTGAACACCCGGGTCGTCGATGAGGCGATGAAAGGAGACGACGCGAAAGCTCTTTCTGAGTTTGCCGGTGAGGGCGCTCAAAAAGGGCAGGGTATCTTCCAGGCGATGGCAGATTACTGCGAATGGCAACAACAGCAAGTTGAAGCCACCAAGCATGCCATGGAACAAACCCAGTCAAGGGTGTACTGGCTGCTTGGTCTGATGCTATTGGCGTCGATCGGGTTGACGGTCATCTTCGCCATTATGGTGACCCGTAGCGTCGCCGATCCGGTTCTGCTTGGTGTCAGCATCCTCCAGCGGATCAGCCAGGGTGATCTCACTCAGAACGTTCCCTCGGAAATGCGCGCCAGAAAAGACGAGTTGGGAGAACTGGCATCTGCCATGCAAAGCATGACCGAGAATCTGCGGCGGCTGCTGGGCGGCATCGGCAGTGGAGTCCAGACTCTTGCTGCGGCGGCCACCGAACTCTCTGCTGTCTCCAGGCAAACGGCGTCAGGAACGGCCACTATGTCGGATAAAGCGCATGCGGTGGCGGCAGCAGCCGAAGAGGCCAGCGCCAACACCTTGTCGATTGCCGCGGGCATGGGGCAATCCTCGAGCAGCTTGTCTTCCGTGGCCAGCGCCACCGAAGAGATGAGCGCCACGGTGGGCGACATCTCCTCAAATACGGCAAAGGCAAGGGCCATCAGCGAGCAGGCCACCGGCCAAGCGCAGACGATTTCCGAGCAGATGCAGAAGCTGGGCCAGGCGGCGCAGGAGATCGGTCACGTGACCGAGACGATTACCAACATTTCGGCACAGACCAATCTTTTGGCACTGAATGCGACCATCGAAGCGGCGCGGGCGGGATCGGCCGGCAAGGGCTTTGCGGTTGTCGCCAACGAGATCAAGGAATTGGCGAAGCAGACGGCGGAGGCTACCGAGGACATCAAGGCCAAGATTGCCGGGATACAGAACTCTACGGGCACGGCGATCAGCGACATTGGCCAGATCGCGACGGTGATCAAGGATGTGGGCATGATCGTGTCCAGCATTGCCGCAGCTATCGAAGAGCAGGCAACGGTAACCAGGGATGTGGCAGGCAACATTGCGCAGGCCTCAGCCGGGGTGCGGGACGCCAATGAGCGTGTCTCGCAGACTGCGGAAGTATCGCAGAGCATTGCGCGCGACATCGCCAGCGTCAACGCGTCGGTGAGGGATATCCGTCAAGGCGGCGAGCATGTGCAGGCCAGCGCCGACGAGTTGTCCAAGCTGGCAGAACAACTCGGCGCCCAAGTGGCGCAATTCAGGATTTGAAGGAGCTGAGATGATCAATTCATTGGATGGGACGACAACAGCGGAATCGCGTGGCTCTGGCTTGCGGCGCGCGGTGCAGGAACGACTTGCGCTTAAGTTTATGGTGCCGACCATCCTCATCATGCTTGCGGTGACGATCGTTTTTGGGTTGATCCTCATTGGAGTGCAGGTATCGGCGGTGCGGGAACGCGCCAGCCGAGAGGCGGCAGAGCAGACCGAGCGAGTAATGGATTCCCTTCAAACCGTCGACACGCTAAGTTCCGACAACGTTCACGCCGCGATCAAGGTGTTGATGCGGGAAGGGCAACAGATCGGTGAGCCCACTGTGGGCCCGAGCCGTGCTATGTCCGGGGAAACGGTGCCCGACCTGAAATTGGGCAACACCTCGCAGGTCGGCAACTTCCAACTGGTGGACAAGGCAAAGAACTTGGTTGGGGGCACGGCAACTTTATTCGTGCGACGAGGAGATGACTTCGTTCGCGTCTCTACGAATGTCCTCAAACCGGATGGCTCGCGGGCCATCGGCACCGTTCTCGATCCGAATGGACACGCTTACGCAAATTTGCGAGAAGGCCGCCCCTTCTTTGGCGTGGTGAACATACTCGGCAATCCATATATGACCGCCTACGAGCCTATGCGGTCAAAATCCGGCGCGGTCGTTGGCGTCTGGTATTCTGGCCTCCCCTTGTCGGCGCTCGCCGACTTGGGCAGCCATATCCGAGAGACCAGAATCCTGGATACCGGCTACATTGCGTTGCTGCAATCGAACCGGAGCGCGGTCTTTAAGCCGGATAGAGTTTCGGACGAAGACCTTCGCGAGAGGCTGGCACATCCCGGCGAAGGCGGATGGACAGTCCGCACTCAGCCATTTCAGAAGTGGGGATACACTCTGATGGCTGCATATCCGGAGCCCAACATTTTCGCAGGGCTGTTGCGCATGCAATTAGCGGTATGGGGGTGCGCCCTCATTATGTCTGCGCTAGTTCTGTCGGCTCAGTACCTGTTCATGACCAGACTCGTGATGCGGCCCTTCGCCGTAGTAACGGCACTCGCCAAAGCTATCGCAGATGGGGATCTGCAGGGCACCATACCCGAGAAGTTGCGAGGCAGAAAAGACGAGGTCGGTCAACTGGCAACGGCTATGCAAACCATGGGCGACAGCCTGCGTACGCTGCTAGGCGGCATCTCTGGCGGTATTCACACCCTGGCGACGTCGGCCACCGAGCTTAAGGTTGTATCCCATCGAACGGCCTCCATGACGGAGACCATGTCTGACAAGGCCAGCACAGTGGCGGCGGCAGCCGAAGAGGCCAGCGCCAATACCATGTCGATCGCCGCGGGCATGGAGCAATCCTCCAGCAGTCTGTCTTCCGTGGCCAGCGCCACCGAAGAGATGAGCGCCACAGTGGGCGACATCTCCTCAAATACGGCAAAGGCAAGGGCCATCAGCGAGCAGGCCACCGGCCAAGCGCAGACGATTTCCGAGCAGATGCAGAAGCTGGGCCAGGCGGCGCAGGAGATCGGTCACGTGACCGAGACGATTACCAACATTTCGGCACAGACCAATCTTTTGGCACTGAATGCGACCATCGAAGCGGCGCGGGCGGGATCGGCCGGCAAGGGCTTTGCGGTTGTCGCCAACGAGATCAAGGAATTGGCGAAGCAGACGGCGGAGGCTACCGAGGACATCAAGGCCAAGATTGCCGGGATACAGAACTCTACGGGCACGGCGATCAGCGACATTGGCCAGATCGCGACGGTGATCAAGGATGTGGGCATGATCGTGTCCAGCATTGCCGCAGCTATCGAAGAGCAGGCAACGGTAACCAGGGATGTGGCAGGCAACATTGCGCAGGCCTCAGCCGGGGTGCGGGACGCCAATGAGCGTGTCTCGCAGACTGCGGAAGTATCGCAGAGCATTGCGCGCGACATCGCCAGCGTCAACGCGTCGGTGAGGGATATCCGTCAAGGCGGCGAGCATGTGCAGGCCAGCGCCGACGAGTTGTCCAAGCTGGCAGAACAACTGGGCGCCCAAGTGGCGCAATTCAGAGTTTGAGAGAGTTGAGATGGCGAAGAGAGATTCCATCGATGAAGCCAGGCAAAAACTGCCGGCGACGGCATTTGGTTGGTTGGCGGCGAGCCAAACACGAAGGAGAGAAACGCTATGAAACTGAAGATCCGTTCACAGCTGATGCTGGCCTTTTCTGTTGTTCTAGGGTTGGTTTTTATTTCGTCAGCCGTTGTCTTTTGGAAGGCCTCGCAGGTCAGCGGGAAGCTTGACCGATTCAAGGAAACTCGGATCCCGCTGCTGTTGATGTCGAGCACAGTGGACCTGGATCTGATGAAAGCGAGATCCGACACACGGCGGGTGCTGCTCTTCGTCGCAGACGGGAAGACAGACCAGGCAAAGGTGTACAAGCAGAAGATCGAAGACGACTGGACGCTGGTCAACACTGCGTTCGCCCCGCTGCCAGCGATGAGTCAGAAGTTCGTTCTTCAAGCGAACAAAGACCGGGTGGACAAGTTGGCTGCCGAATTGCCAGGCCTGCACCAGGCGCAGATCGACATTGTTGACGCTGCGATCGCCGCGGGCCCGAAGCGGATCACATCCATTGACGACGAACTGGTGAAGAGCGTCGAGCCGCGCGGCGTCGCCTCAAGAGAAGCCGCCGAAGGCCTTGTACAAAGCGCATCGTCCCTGATGGAAGAAGACGTCGACAGTCAGATCCAAAGCCAAAATATGTCGCAATGGTTACTGTCGATTTCGACCCTGCTCTCTTTGGCGCTGGGTATCGGAATTGCCTTCGTCTTCAGTGGCAAGATTGTCGGCGCCTTGATCCCGGTCGTGGAGCGATTGACAGCGATCGCCGGCGGCGACTTGAGCGGCGCGAAACTGCCTGAGATGGTGACCGCCAGACCGGACGAGTTGGGCGAGTTGGCGCGCGCCTCGCAAATGATGAGCGACAATCTTCGTCAGTTGCTGAAAGGCATCGCCGTCGGAGTTCAGACCTTGGCCGCCGCAGCTACCGAGCTCTCGGCCGTATCCAAGCAAACGGCTGTCGGGACGACCTCCATGTCCGACAAGGCGCATGCGGTGGCGGCAGCAGCCGAAGAGGCCAGCGCCAACACCTTGTCGATTGCCGCGGGCATGGGGCAATCCTCGAGCAGCTTGTCTTCCGTGGCCAGCGCCACCGAAGAGATGAGCGCCACGGTGGGCGACATCTCCTCAAATACGGCAAAGGCAAGGACCATCAGCGAGAAGGCCACCGGCCAAGCGCAGACGATTACCGAACAGATGCAAAGGCTGGGCCAGGCGGCGCAGGAGATCGGTAACGTGACCGAGACGATTACCAACATCTCTGCGCAGACCAACCTGCTGGCGCTGAATGCGACCATCGAAGCGGCGCGGGCGGGATCGGCCGGCAAGGGCTTTGCGGTTGTCGCCAACGAGATCAAGGAATTGGCGAAGCAGACGGCGGAGGCTACCGAGGACATCAAGGCCAAGATTGCCGGGATACAGAACTCTACGGGCACGGCGATCAGCGACATTGGCCAGATCGCGACGGTGATCAAGGATGTGGGCATGATCGTGTCCAGCATTGCCGCAGCTATCGAAGAGCAGGCAACGGTAACCAGGGATGTGGCAGGCAACATTGCGCAGGCCTCAGCCGGGGTGCGGGACGCCAATGAGCGTGTCTCGCAGACGGCGGAAGTATCGCAAAGCATTGCGCGCGACATCGCCGGCGTCAACGCGTCGGTGAGCGATATCCGTCAAGGCGGCGAGCATGTGCAGTCAAGCGCCGACGACCTATCCAGGCTTGCGGAACAACTGGGCGCTCAAGTTGCGCAGTTCAGGATTTGAAGGAGCTCAGATGGCAACAAGTATTTCCAATCCGGAAACCGCAGAGGATTTGCTGATCGCTACCTTCCAACTGGGGGGCGACGACGGCCTCTTCGGCATCGACGCTACCGTGATTCAGGAAGTGGTCATGGTGGGCGAAATGACGCCTGTCCGTCATGCACCCGACTATGTGGCCGGCATTCGCAATCTGCGCGGACGAATCATTACAGTCGTCGATTTGTGCGTGCGACTGGGCCTTGGAGCAGTGGTCATAGGACCGGATAGCCGCATCCTGATTGCCGACTGGAAGGGCGAGCCGGTTGGGCTGCTTGTAGACCGCGTATCGGATGCCATTGCGATGGAGCCTGGCGAGTTACAGCAGGCCCCGCCCAACCTGCATGGAGTGCAGATGCAGAAGGCTCTTGGGGTATTTCGCTGCGGCGAGCGCCTGGCCGCGCTTCTCGATTTGGCTGCCGTGCTGGGGACCGATGACCGAGCCGCAACACTGCCGGCCAAAGAAGAAATGAGAGGTTAATCGTGAGGGTTCCGGTGGCCGACGATGCAGTTCTCTTTGGGCGGCGGCTTGCGGACGTGCTGGCGTCACTTCCCAGGGCCGAGTCGGCGGGAGGCGCGGCCAACGGCAAGATAGCCTTACAAGAGGCAGGGATGCTGACGACCGATCTTCTCACTCTCGATATCGAGATGCTGAAGATGGACGGCATCGATGTCCCGGATGCACTTCTTCGGAACGGCAAGCCAGAGATCGAAATCATTGTGGTGAGTGCGCAATCCCGGCGCGGGGGCGAACTCACCAACTTACGCAAAATGAACCTGTTGAGACCGTTCTCCTTCCCACAGCCCTTTGGCATCCTTCTCTGCGAATCCAGGTCACGGAAGCGGACAAGACCAGGTTGTTTCAAGCCTGGCCAAGTATCAGGCCAGAGACGGTTGCCCGATTGTCGGCTTAACCGAATTCATCGTAGGGCTTTGTCCTGCACTTGAGCCCAAACGGTACTTGCGCGCAGTGTTTTACCAGTGGAAGGAACCGGCATGAAGGCGAACATACAAAATCCCAAGACTCGTCCGTCGAAGAACTCCGACGTTGTCGAGCGCGCCACTCTGGCTGCGGCTGTCGAACAGGCCGCCGATAGCATTGTCGTGACCGACATCGGCGGAACGATCCAGTATGTGAATCCCGCGTTCACCGCGATGACCGGGTATACCGCCGAGGAATCTGTGGGGCGGAATCCGCGCTTCGTCAAGTCGGGAATTCATAGCAAGGAGTTTTTCAAAGATCTCTGGGACACCATCCTGTCCGGGAAGGTCTGGCAGGGTAAGCTGACTAACCGGCGAAAGGACGGAACCACCTATCACGAAGAAATGCGCGTCGCGCCGGTGCGGGGCTCAAATGGCGAGATCGTCAGCTTCATCGCGGTCAAGCGGGACATCACCGCACAGCAGAAAGCAGAGGAGACGCAAGCGCTGTACGCCGCAATCGTGGAGAACTCCGAGGACTCCATTATTTCTTGTACGCCCGACGGCATCGTCCGCACCTTCAATCGCGGCGCAGAGAAGATTTTTGGTTACTCTTCCTCCGCGGTGATTGGACGGCATATGTCCATGCTGGTTCCTCCGGATCGTTTCGAAGCCCTGGAAGAACTCGCACAGAAGTTACTCCGCGGCGAAGTTTTCTCGCAATACGAGGGCACTTGCCTACACAAGGATGGCCGTAGGATCCAGGTGTCCGTTACGGGAGTTCCCATCAAGAACTCCGCCGGAGAAGTGGTGGCCATCTCCAATATTCTGCGCGACATCAGCGAATACAAAGAGTCCGAACGGAAGCTTAGGGAGAGCGAGCGCGAGGCCCACGAGCGCTTTGCCGAAGTGGAGCAGATTTACAAGTTCGCTCCGGTCGGCCTGTGCCTGCGCGACCGCGAATTGCGCTATATCCGCATCAACGAGCGCATGGCCGCCATGCACGACCTGACCATCGAGGAGCACCTCGGCCGAAGCGACCGCGAAATCGTGCCCGACATCGCCGACCAGGTCGCGGCGACCACACAGCCGGTGTTGGAGCGCGGGGAAGCGGTGCTCGATGTGGAGTTTCATCGTCCCATTCCCGGCGATCCCATTGGCCGGCGCTACTTAGCGAGCCATTTCCCCTTTAGATCCGAGACAGACGAGGTGATCGGCGTGATCTCCGCGGTGCGCGACATCACCGAGCGCAAGAGAGCCGAACAGGCTCTGCGCGAAAGTGAAGCGCGCTTCCGCAACATGGCGGATAGCTGCCCGGCGATGATGTGGGTGAGCGATCCGGCTGGTGAGATGGATTTCCTCAACCGGGTTTACCGGGAGTTCCATGGCCTCACCTACGATGGGGCACGCGGGCACAACTGGCGCGCGCTGATCCACCCCGACGATGCGCCCGAGTATCTGGCGAAGGCTGACCGCGCGATCAAAGAGCGTACCTCATTCAGCGGAGAAGGACGAGTGCTGCGAGCCGATGGCGAGTGGCGGATGATCGGTTCTCGCGGTGAGCCGCGGTTCTCGCCGGAAGGTGAGTACTTAGGCCACATCGGCCTGCGAGCGGATATCACCGAGCGCTTCCAGGCCGAACAACTGCGCATCTTCCAACACTCGCTCATTCGCACAACCTTCGAGGTATCGCTCGACGGAATTCTTGTTGTCAACGCCGAAGGGAAAGTGGTGGCGCACAACAAGAGGTTCCTCGAAGTATGGCGGATTCCCGCCGCGGAGATTCCGGACCGCCCGGTCGATCTGGCCATCGGCGTCCCAGAGGAACTGCTCTTATCCAGAGCCCTGGATCGCGTCAAGGATCCTGAAGCCTTCTCGAAACAGGTTCAAAAGATTTACGCCGATCCGAATGCAAACGACTATTCCGAATTCGAATTGAGAGATGGCCGGACCCTCGAACGCTATTCCACCAGCTTGCGCAATGAAGATGGCAAGTACCTCGCGCGCGCGTGGTTCTTTCGCGACATCACCGAACGCAAACAGGGCGAACAAGCCCGCCAGTTCCAACACTCTCTTATTCGCACAACCTTCGATCAGTCGCTCGAAGGGATTCTTGTCGTGAACGGCGCAGGCAAGATCGTTTCGTTCAACCAGAAGTACTTTGACATTTGGAGGATTCCCCCCTCTGAGGTTCTGGATGGACCGTTAGACAATTTGAACGGCGCTCTGGATCATCCATTGCTGTCTAAGGTTCTGGAAAACGTCAAGGATCCCGACGTCTTCTTGAAGCGGGTGCGAGACCTCTACGCCAACCCAGACGCAATCGACGAATGTGAAATCGAATTGAAGGACGGCAGGATACTCGAACGCTATTCCACCAGCCTGCGCAATGAAGCCGGCGGGTACCTGGCGCGCGCCTGGTTCTTTCGGGATATCACCGAGCGCAAGCATACCGAGCAGGCGCTGCGCGAGAGCGAGGAGCGCTTCCGCATTATGGCGGATGGGTGCCCGATGCCGATGTGGGTGAGCGATGCCTCGGGCGGAATTCAATTCATCAATCAGGCGCTCCGGGATTTCACTGGAGTCAGCAAAGAAGAAGTGGAAGGCGACAAGTGGCAGTTGTTTTCTCACCCGGACGACGCAGAAGAGTTTATCCGGGAATCCACGCGCGTAGTAATTGAGCGGGTGGCGTTCAGGACCGAAGCGCGGTTCCGAAGGTTCGATGGCCAGTGGCGTTGGCTCGCGGTAGTCGGGGAACCGCGTTTTTCGCCCAACGGGGAGTTTCTGGGACACATCGGTCTAGGCACCGACATTACCGAGCGCAAACTTGTTGAACAAGAGAGCAAGTTCCAGCTCTCTCTCATCAGAACGATCTTTGAGTCGTCGCTCGATGGGATTCTCGTCATAAACAACGAGGATGTGGTCGTATCCCACAACAAGAGGCTGCTGGACGTTTGGAGAATCGCCCTTCCGGATGTTCCTGTGAGTGGGCAGGAAGAGATTATAGGCACGCTTCGACAGCCAATTCTGTCCGCGGTCCTCGATCGCGTGAAGGACCGTGAGAGATACCTGAAACGGGTTCAGGCGCATGGCGACGATGGACCCGGGACAGACCAGGGCGAAGTGGAACTGATGAACGGCAGAACGCTGGAGCGCTATTCGACCAACTTGAAGAGCCAGACCGGCGAACTCCTTGGGCGCGCGGTGTTTTTCCGCGACATCACCGAGCGCAAGCAAGCCGAGAGCGCGCTACGCGAGAGCGAGGAGCAGTTCCGCGTTATGGCGGACTGTTGTCCGATGGGGATTTGGGTCACCAACGTCAGGGGCGAGACGATGTTTGCCAATCGAGCTTACCGAAGATTCGCCGGATTCACCTCCGGAGATGTGGCTCCGAGCGCCTGGCTATCGATCATTCACAAGGACGATGCTCCAGAGTTTATCGAGAAATTCGAGAGTTCGTTGCGAGAGCACACACCGTTCCAAGCTGAACAGCGCAGCCTGCGCGCCGATGGCGAGTGGCGCTGGGTGGAATCCTTCGCCGAGCCGCGCTTCTCGCCGGATGGAGAGTTCCAGGGACTGGTCGGCACCAGCAAAGACATCACCGACCGCAAGGAGTCAGAACAGGCCTTGCAGATCAGTGAACAGCGGTTCCGCCAACTCACGGAAAACATCAGCGAAGTTTTCTGGCTGAAAGCTCCGGGACTCGACGACTTCCTCTATATCAGCCCTGCATATGAGCAGGTCTGGGGCAGGTCTTGCGCCAGCGTCTACCAGGATCCCGAGTCTTGCGAGGAGGCGATTCACCCGGACGACCTCGAAACATCGCGATTGATGTTTGCCCGTCAAATGCAGGGAGAAGAAGTTGAGACGGAGTACAGAATACGAACCCCTGACGGGCAGGAGAAATGGGTACGCAGCCGTGCCTTTCCCATTCGCGATCAAGACGGCAAACTGATCGGAGTGACCGGAATTGCGGAAGATATAACGGAACGGAAACTTCACGAGGAAGAGCTACGCCATGCTCAGGCGGAGGCTGAGGCTGCCAATCGTGAGCTTTCCGCTCAACACGCGATGCTGGATAGTGAGCGCAGGGTGCTGCGCACCTTCATCGACAACGTCCCCGATCTCATGTTCGTGAAAGACATCGAAGGCAGGCTTGTCGTTTCCAATTCCGAGTTGGCGCGATGCGCAGGAGTGGAAAGGCAGGAGGAGATGGTCGGAAAGACCGACTTTGACCTCTTTTCGCCGGAAGAAGCAAAGCATTTCAGGGACGACGATCAGCGCGTGATGAGTTCGGGGCAGCCTATGTTCGACCGTGAAGAAACACTGGGTGCGGATGCGAATGGCGAGATTCAATGCTGGCTTACGACCAAAGTTCCACTCTTCGACGGACAGGGCAATGTGACCGGGATCGCGGGCATGGGGAGAAATATCACTGCGCGCAAAAGGGTGGAAGCGGACCTGGCGCAGGCCAGAACAGAGGCGGAGGCGGCAAACCGCCTGCTCGCTGAGCAATTTTCGATTCTGGATAGCGAGCGCAGATTGCTCCGTGCCTTTATCGACAACATCCCCGATTTCATGTACGTGAAAGACACCCATAGCAGGTTTGTCGTTGCCAATCAAACGGTGGCGCAACGGGCGAAGGTCGAGAAGCCGGAAGA
Organism: uncultured Occallatibacter sp.; assembly: GCA_964595345.1. GTDB lineage: Bacteria > Acidobacteriota > Terriglobia > Terriglobales > Acidobacteriaceae > Telmatobacter. The sequence goes on along the minus strand of CAZQPY010000037.1, from coordinate 2,952 downwards.
TCTGCTGGGGAAGACGGACTTTGACTTCTATCCCGAAGAAATCGCCAAGAATTTCTATGAAGATGAGCAGCGCGTGATCCGCACGGGACTGCCCATCTTCGACCGCGAAGAAACAACCGGTGTGGATGCGCAAAACCAGCTCCAATACCTGCTGACCACCAAAGTACCGCTCTTCGACAGCGAAGGCCGCGTGTCTGGAATCGCCGGCATGGGGCGGGACATCACCATGCGCAAGATGATGGACGATGCGCTTCGCCAAAGCAACCGGGATCTGCTGGAGGCAACCGACTGGGCCAATAAGATGGCCTTGGAGGCGGAAGCGGCCAGTAAGGCAAAGAGCGAGTTCCTGGCCAACATGAGCCACGAGATCCGCACTCCGATGAACGGCGTGCTGGGCATGAACGGCTTGCTGCTTGGCACCGATCTTGGCCCGGAGCAACGGCACTATGCTGAAGTCGTCGAATCCAGCGCCAAATCGCTGCTTACAGTGATCGACGACATTCTGGACTATTCCAAGGCCGAAGCAGGCAAGCTCGAGATCGACATCGTAGATTTCAACTTGCATGTCTTGATCGAAGACCTCGCCGAAATCATGGCTGAGCGTGTCGACGAGAAGCAGCTGGAGTTTGTCTGCGCTGTGGCGCCCGATGTCTCCGCGCTTTTGCAGGGAGATCCGGGGCGTTTGCGCCAGGTGCTGCTGAATCTTGCCAGCAATGCCATGAAGTTTACGCATCAGGGCGAGGTTGTCGTGCGCGTGAGCCTGATCTCGGAGACCGATGCGGAGGTCTTCTTGCGCTTCATCGTGCGGGATACCGGAATCGGAATTCCTCAAGACAAACAAAAGATGTTGTTCACGAGTTTCACGCAGGTGGACGCCTCGACCACGCGCCGGTACGGCGGAACCGGACTCGGCCTGGCGATTTGCAAACAGTTGATCGAGCTGATGGGCGGTGAAATCGGGTTGAATAGCAAGGAAGGACAGGGCTCGGAGTTTTGGTTCACAATCCGGCTTGGCAAACAGCTTGTATGTAGGCCAGGGGATTCTTCTTCGGCAGCCGTGCAGGGCACGCGCATCTTAGTGGTGGACGATAATGCCACCAATCGCGAGGTACTTACAGCTCAGCTGCAATCGTGGGGCGCGGTTGTTGCTGCCGTGGAGAGCGGTTCGACAGCCTTGGCATGCTTGCGCTTCGCGGTTGCAGCCGGGAGTCCTTTCCAACTGGCGGTGCTGGATATGATGATGCCTGGAATGGACGGAGCAAGCCTGGGACGGGCAATTCTGCAAGACGACACTCTGAAGTCGATACCTCTGGTGATGATGACATCCTTGGGCCAGCGAGGAGACGCCCTTCGATTCAAAGAAATCGGCTTTTCGGCATACCTGATCAAGCCGGTGCGGCAATCCGATCTGCACGACTGTTTGGTGGCCGTCTTGACCGGAGAACGGCACGAGGAGACTCGCACGCTGATCACCCGTCACAGCTTGCGGGAATCGCGTCGCGGCGGCGCTCGCATCCTTCTCGTAGAAGACAATCTCACCAACCAGGAAGTGGCTAGCGGGCTGCTCCGCCGGCTGGGGTGGCACGCGGACGTGACCTCCGACGGCAAGCAGGCTCTGCAGGCGCTGGAAACGCAGCCTTACGATTTAGTGCTTATGGATGTGCAGATGCCGGAGATGGATGGATATGAGGCCACCCGGCTGATCCGCGATCCCAACTCCAAGGTGCTCAATCGCAACATTCCGATCATTGCTACAACTGCCCATGCGATGCAAGGAGATGCAGAAAAATGTCTTTCCGCCGGCATGAGCGACTATGTCTCCAAGCCGATCGATCCGATAAAACTTGCCAAAGTCGTGGAGAAGTGGTTGACGCGCAAGGTGCACTGTACATCCGGCGAACCTCAACTCGAACCAGTTCCCGCCGAAGATGTGCAGCTACCCAAACAGGCAAGCCAGCCGCTGGTCTTCAATCGTGAGGCGTTTCTTCAGCGGATGATGGGCGACCTGGAATTTGCCCACGATGTTACGACCGGTTTCCTGGAAGAGTTGCCGGCCCTATTGAGTGCATTGCGGGACCAGTTCGCGCGAGAAGATCTAGAGTCCATCTGGAAGCAAGCCCACAAGTTAAAAGGCTCCGCGGCCAACGTGGGCGCGGAGGCGCTTAGGGATACAGCATTCGAGATGGAAATTGCGGGCAAGATTGGCGATCTATCGCGAGTCGCCACTCTGATGCCGGAACTGGAGGAGCGGAGTGTTCAATTGTCCGAGGTACTGCGACTATGGGCGGATTGACCCATGGAGCAAACTTTCAAGAGGTTGAGGGCACTGCGGCCGATGCCTAGCACTTTGACCAGTTGCTGGCTGGGAAGCTTGTGTGCTGGATCGATCCTTTCCTTGCGTTCAGCGACCCTGCCTTGGCGAGTGTCCCTTCTAAAGCGGTTCCACAATTCAGGTGAACTTTGTGGTTCTTCAAAAGGGCGCCTTTGCTTTCACCCTGCGGACGAAGGCCTGTCTGCAGGGACCACGTTGAGGAAAGGGCAATCTTAAGATTGGTGGTTCCGGGGCCCGAAAGCCCCCGTATCAATTCGATGGGGCGTTCGACAGATCAGACCTGCAATGCTTGCACAGCTTCGCCTCTCGCTTCACCAGTTCCGCACAGAAAGGACATTTCACTTCGTTCGACTCCAGCACAACCGCCAAACCCTTAGCCCGTAGAACCTTGTACGAGGTCAAAGACATTCCCCGGTCATAATCGACGTACAGCACTGCGTTTGCCCCCAACCGGGACGCTTCCTCTTGAAGTTTGAAATGGACATCTTCAATCGTCGGTGTTTTTGAGAATGCGGTTGCCGCTTGAACCTTGACGGCGATTTCGCCCACTTCTCTATACGGTTGATCGTAGGCGTCCCGGCAACTACCTTCTTTCGGGATTCGCAGCGGGGTGATTGACT
>CAZQPY010000036.1:0-52499 GCA_964595345.1 uncultured Occallatibacter sp. | reverse complement strand
ACAAACTTGGTGACCAGCGTGGAGCCATAAACTGGGTCCGGCGCAACTTCCCGCTTCGCAATGTGCCCTTTTCTCGGCATAGTTCCTCAAATTCCTTACGCGCTCTCGCGCATTGTGCTACCCAAGTCCGGGTTCAGTGAGCCGTCCCGGAACCTCTACAGGGGTCAGAGATCAGGGTTCAGGGATCAGATGCTCCCCGAGCTGACCGCAGACACTTTTCTTACTTCTTCTTCGCCGGCGCCGCTCCGCCCTTGGCGCGCTTGGCTCCGTACTTCGAACGGCTCTGCTTGCGGTTGGCAACGCCCACCGAATCCAGGGTTCCGCGCACAACGTGATAGCGGACGCCGGGAAGATCCTTCACACGGCCGCCGCGAATGAGCACAATCGAGTGCTCCTGCAGGTTATGGCCGATGCCGGGGATATAGGTGGTGACTTCGATCCCGTTGGTGAGACGCACGCGGGCGACCTTACGCAATGCCGAGTTCGGCTTCTTGGGGGTCTGCGTGTAGACGCGCGTGCAAACACCGCGACGCTGCGGCGAGGCCTGCAGGGCCGGTGACGCCGTCTTATAGCGGGGGGCCGTGCGCCCCTTGCGGACAAGCTGATTAAAAGTAGGCAAACCAAAACTCCTTACTTCGCAAAACCGCCAACCACAGGTTGGCATCCCTAGTTCGCCAGCCGCAAGCAGCCTCGGGAACTATCCGGCGCAACCATCGGCGGCAAATAATTTGCCGCACACGCGCACGAAAGCCCTGATTGCTGCTTCGCGTCTGTCTTCGTTCCAATCTCAGACGAAAAACGGGACGGTGGCCGGTCGTTTCTCCGCAGATTCAAGGAGAAAGCCGACTCCGTTTCGCCATTTCCGGCCCGCATAGCCCTCCAAGGTGAAGAACGCGCGGACACCGATGCGATTTGGATCTCCACCCCTGCGACGAAAACCTGTCGCCGGGGGGCCCCGCTGCCCTCCGCAAGAAGAGAGCAAGTTCGAGGGCATGTCCAGTGGCCAATTTCGCCCATCCTGGCATGCAACCCGGTCAAATTACCGACAATCCGGGCTGCCTGGACGCCGCCGCCATTTGGACACACTGGCTGAGGCGTTCTTGCGGAACCTTCTTACAATAACAAGAAATAGGGGCGGGGTCAACGATTTAGACCGATTTGCGGACGCGCCCCACTTTCTTTTTCTGCATTTCTCGCTGTTTAGTTCACACTTGCCAGTTTCCAGGCGCCGCCTTCATAGGTAAAGCTCGCCTGGCGCTTGCTGGTCAGCTTGTTGCCGGGATGATGCGCGATCTCCTGCAGAACATCCGGCACTCCGTCCAGGTTGACCGCTTCCACCAATTCCGTGCTCTTGCCGTTCACATCGTCCTGGATCGGCTTCATTTCCTTTGCCTTCAGGTGATTGGTGGCAACGGTCAGAACCACGACGGAAAAGCTCTTGTCGGTTGCGTCCTGTGGACGCCATTGGATCACATCGCCGCCGTCGGGCAGCTTGACCACCTTTTTGCCTTCGGGCGTCAGCGTGAAGTCCGCCCAGAACTTGTTGGGATAGAGCTTGGTCATGGTCCAGTACTTGGACTCGGCGCCCTTCCTCAGGCCCGGTTCGTCCACCGTGATGCTGACGCTCTGCGGCGGCATCTGGTCATACCTGGCCTGGACCATCGCCTGTGCATTCGCCTGTGTCAAATCCGGCTTGCAACCGGTAAGGGCCAGTCCCAATCCCGCAAGTGCCAGTGCTCCAAATACCCGCAGATTCAATCCGTTGTTCACAATTCCTCCGTACGCCGCTCGAAGCGGCCGTGTTTTGACGACGGGCCATTTTTCTCTAACCGTCGCGCCTGTGTCAATGGCTGAAGTCACATCTCTTCGGGCGCAAGACGGCGCTCGCCACGCGCCTTCGGAAAAGAGGGGACCCCCCCGCCCTCAAGGCTTCTCGGTCAACCGACTGAGCAGCAGATCGAGAAACCCCTTCTCGTCCGACTGGAGGCAGACCTGGGCGTTGGGTTCTCCGGCGATGGGGATGGTCATTCCCTTTTCGTCGACGTTTAGGCGCAAGGGCGTCATAGGGCAGAGCTCGGGATGGACCGCATAGGCCACGGCCACCGGGTCGAAGAGGGTCGGGGTGGGCGAAGCATCGCCTTTGTTGGCCAGCCACTGGTGGTAGAGGAGGGTCAGCTGGTCGGTGAGCGGGGAGCCGTGGGCGAAGATGAGTTCGCGCTCTTTCGTGTCCAGATGGATTTGAGTCGAATCCAGGGGCATCATGTAGACTGGCACGCCCGAGGCCAGCAGCGCCCGTAGCCCGGCAGGATCGCGGCTGATGTTCCACTCCGCATCGGGTGCGCGGCGCTCGCCCTGCTGGCCGTCGTAGCCGCGATAGATGCTGCCTCCCATCATCACCACCCGCTTCAGCTTGCGGAAGGTGGCGAGGTCCTTTTCGATGGCCGCCTGGATATTGTTGAGGGGGCCGATGGCGATGAGGGTGATTTGGCCGGGATGGAGCCGGATCTGGTCAAGAAGCAACTCCACTCCATCCTGATGGTGATTTCCTCCAACCGCAATGGCTGTCGAACCCTCTGGCCCCTGATGAAGAACCTTCGTCCACTCGGTACGCGACTTCTGCCGGGCGTATGCCGCTTGAGAAAACACGTTGCTCTGGGCCGTCGCAACACCCGTTGCAACCGGAATATTGAATCGCTCTATTGCCCCCAAATAGCGATCCAGCAACTGCGCCCTTAACTCAGTATCCCCATACGCCGTGGTAACGCCCAGCAGGTTCACCTCCGGCGACCGCAAAAGCAGCGCCAGCGCAAAGACATCATCGATGTCGTCGCCGATATCGGTGTCCAGAATTGCAAGCTGCGGCTCTGCAGCGGCAACACGAGGAGCCAGGACCGACTGCCCCGCCCCAACCAAGACAGCCAATCCAAAAAACGGCAGAATGCCGAGAGAACGCAGGAGTTTCATGCACAACACTCTAGCCGATTGCGGGCACAGCATGTGTCTGCAGAGCAGGCGTTTTAAAAGGGCACGGCTTCACAGGCCGCGGAAAAAGGCCAGAATTCGAGTGGATTGCTGGAATGAGCCTAGCAGGGGCTAAAGCCCACGACTCATTCTATTGGCTTTATCGGCACGACTAAAGTCATGCCCTGTTACAAAGCCTGGCCAAATAGAGTTTTTCCGCAGCCTGTTCAGCCGTGCCGATTGCGACGTCCTGAGCGTGCCGGCTTTAGCCGCCGAGGGATGCCTTTTCGCCTTTTCAAACCTTCCCCCAGGGGCTGAAGCCCAGGATTCCCTGGCTCTTTTCGGCACGACTGAAGTCGTGCCCTTTCAAAGTCCTTGCAACGCGTGGTTCACGGGCTTCATGCAATTGCACTGGCTGCCCCGCTTGAAAGCAGACAGATTTAGTCGTATATTGATCAAGGACTAATTCAGTCGCATATCAATCGCCTTTATGCGCGGCGCTCGAATGGCCATGCGCCTCCCGTTGCCGTATGCACGTTGTTGTGCCCAAGACCTGGAGATCACTGTTGAAGAATTTGCACCCCGTCTTCCTCTTTTCTTTTCTTCTTTTTGCAGCACTTCCTTCTGCCGATGCAGCGGATCCCGCGTTTCAGATTTCCGGCGTGGTTCACGACCCAAGCGGCGCGCGCGAGGCCAACGCCCATGTTGCCATCAAAGGCGATGCGGCGAGGACGGCCTTGGAAGCCACGACGAACGATCAGGGCGAGTTTCGGGTCGAGGCACCCGGAGCCGGTTCCTACAAAGTAGAGGTCTTTGCCGAGGGTTTCAGGCTGCTGACCACGCGGGCGGTTCTCAGCCTGGAAGCGCCGCGCGTTCAACTGGATATGGAACTGAAGGTCGCAGCCAACGCGGAGACGGTTGTAGTGACGGCCGACACGCTGGCCGCCGAGACCACCAGCACGCAGCTCGGGGAGACCCTGAGTAGTCAGAAGCTGGTGAGCGTGCCGGTGAATGGGCGAAGCTTTACCGATCTGATGGCCGTGGAACCGGGAATTGTTCCGGCCAATACAGCGCAACCCGGAGCGGTCATCATGACCGGAGTGGCCTCCACTCCGCCCTCGGGAAACGCAAACCCGGGCAATCTCTCGATCAGCGGCCAGCGCGAGGCGTCGAACGGCTTCCGCGTGAACGGCAGCGACGTGGAAGAGGACGTGAACATGGGCACCTCGATCGTTCCGAATCTGGACGCAATCGAGAGCTTCCGCGTGCTGACCTCGAATTTCGACGCCGAGTATGGCAATTCGAGCGGGGGACAGGTGCTGGTGGTGACCAAGTCGGGTACCGATGCCTGGCACGGCAGCGCATTTGAGTTTCTGCGCAACACGGCCGTGGACGCCCGCAACTACTTTTCGCAGGAGCGCGGCGCATTTCGCCAGAACCAGTTTGGCGGGGCCGGAGGCACCTCCGTGTTTCACAAGCGCGTTGCCTTGTTTGGGGACTATCAGGGAACCCGGCTGACCGAGGGCATCGACACCGGCGAGATCGCCGTCCCGACGCTGGCGGAACGGGGCGGCGATTTCAGCCAGGCTCCGCTGACGGGCAGCGTCGACGGCAGTGCGTGGGCGGCACAGCTCTCGACCCTGCTGGGCAGGACGGTCACCGCGGGCGAGCCGTATTCGGCCGTATTCCCGAACGGCCTGATTCCGCAGTCTGCGTGGGCCGCTCCGGCAAAATACCTGCTGGCGTCGATTCCTCGGCCCAACGCAGGAGCAGGCTTGTTCGCCACCGCGACGCAGGCCGAAACTCTGCAGGATGACAAGGGCGCAATTCGTGCGGACTGGACGCAGGGCAAGGGGACCTTCACCGGTTATTACTTTGACGACTTTTACTCGCTCGACAACCCCTATCCGACGGGCACCGGCGGGGCCAGCGTTCCGGGCTTCAGCGCCACCAGCCACGGCCGCGCGCAACTGGCCAGTTTGGGCCATAATCAGACTTTCGGATCGGCGGCTCTGAACGAATTCCACTTGAGCTACATGCGCAACGGCAATGCGGTCGGTCAGCCCAAAGGCGGCGTCGGGCCGTCGCTGGCGGAGCAGGGATTCACGGGAATCGTGACCCTCAAGCCCTCCACCGTGGGAATTGAGAATATCGCCTTCAACGACTTCACCCTGGGCGTGGACACCACGGCGCTGGTGCAGGCCGAGAACATTTACGAAATGAGCGATGCGTTTTCCCGGATTGTTGGGAGTCACGGCTTCAAGGTGGGCGGAGAAATCCATTCCAACCAGATCAATACCCATCCCGACGTGATTTTCAACGGCAGCTTTGCCTTCAGCGGGTCGGAGACGGGGCTGGACTTTGCCGACTTTCTGATTGGCGCGCCATCCAGCTTTACACAGGGGCAAGCGCGGGATTTCTACAACCGCAACCTCTACATCGCCGCCTTCGCGCAGGACAGCTGGAAGGTCGGCTCGACCCTTACCATGAATTACGGCATGCGCTGGGACAGGATCCGCCCCTGGAGCGAGAAATTCAACCAGCTTCAAACACTGGTGAAAGGGGAGCAGTCGGTAGTCTTTCCGGGCGCGCCGCTGGGACTTGTCTTCCCCGGCGATCCTGGCGTGCCGAAGTCGCTGGCGCCGGCGCGCGACAACTTTTCGCCGCGATTGGGGCTCGCCTGGACGCCAACCTCTGAAGAGCCTTTCCTGCACCGGGTCCTGGGCGGAAAGGGGCAAACCAGCATTCGCACCGGATACGGCATGTTCTTTACCGCCTATGAGGGCCTTTCCGCGGGCATCATGAGCGCCAATCCGCCGTATGGATACACCTATACCTCCGCCGCGCCACCGCTCTTCGCCTCGCCCTTCACGGTGGCCGCGAGCGGGGTAAATGCTGGACAGCGCTTTCCATTGCAGCAAGTGAAATATGGAGCCAGCCCGGCCAACCCGAACGGCAGCGTGAATTGGAGCCAGTTCGAACCGCTGGTGGGCATTCCCGCGGTTGATCCGAATGATGTATCGCCCTATGCGGAACACTGGATGTTGAGCGTGGAGCGGCAGTTCAACGAATCGACGCTGGCTTCGGTCACCTACGTAGGCACGTCGTCGCATCATCTGCTGGTGCTGCAGGAAGCCAATCCGGCCGACCCCGCGCTTTGCCTGAGCCTGGGATCGGCCTGCGGGCCGTTCAACGAGCAGGCTGCGCGGACCGATTTCGGACCGGCTTTCGGCAGCGTGGAACTGCAACGCACCATCGCCAACGCGAACTACAGCGCCCTCGAGGCGACCGTGAACCACCGAGCCCATGGACTTGATTTGTTGGCCAGCTATACCTACTCAAAATCGATCGACCAGTCGTCCGGGCTGCCCGAGCCGGTCAATCCGGTGAACCCATCGCTGAGCCGGGCGCTCTCGTCCTTTGATCTGCGGCAGAACCTGGTCACCAGCTTCCACTATCAGGTTCCGGAGATGCCCGGCCTGATCGTGCATCGTTCTGTCGACTTATTGTTGAACGGGTGGGCGCTGGCCGGAATTGCGCGGTTTACCTCCGGGCTGCCGGTCACGCTATTCAACAACAACGACACCTCGCTGCTGGGCGCAATTCCCAACGGCATCAACAATAACGGGGTCGACACTCCACAGTGGAGCGGGCAGTCGCTCCATCTGCGCACCAACCCGCGGGGCGGCGCTATCTTCGACGCCAGCCAGTTCAGCCTGCCGGCGCTGGGAACGCTGGGGAATGCGCGGCGGCGCTTCTTCTCGGGACCAGGGCTGGAGAACCTGGACGCAACCATTTCGCGCAGCTTTTTGCGCAGAGACACCCGATCGCTTGAGTTCCGGCTGGAGGCCTTCAATCTACTTAACCATGGACAATTTTTCGGCGCTGCCACGGTGGAGGGAAACATCTCCAGCGGCAGCTTTGGTCAGGCAGTGAGCGCGATGCCTCCCCGGCAGATGCAGGCGGCGGTGCGCTACAAGTTCTGAGCGGCGGCGTAGAAGCTGAGCGAAGCGTCCCCCTGTTCCAGCAATCGAGTGCGTCCGAGCGCGCCGTAGCGGTCACCGAGCTTCACCTTGCGGCGATGCTCGGCTATCGCCAAGCCTCCCGATGCCAGCACGGATTCCAGCGATCCCAGCGCAGTCTCATATTCGTCAGCGGCATCGTAGGGAGGATCGAGAAAGATCAGATCGAAAACTCCTCTAGCCTTGTTCAAACGCCTTAGAGCGCCGGCAACACTGCCGGAGTCGATCTGAAAATTGCTTGTAATGCCCAGCTTTGCCAGGTTGGCGCGAAGAGCCTTGAGCGCACCGGGAGCCTTCTCAACAAATTCAACCTGTGCGGCGCCGCGGCTTAACGCCTCGATGCCAACCGCGCCGGAGCCCGCATAGAGATCGAGAAAACGAGCGCCCTCGACGCGGGGAGCGAGGACGTTGAAAAGGGTTTCGCGCAGCCGGTCGCTGGTGGGCCGGGTCTCATATCCGGGAGGGGCGTCGAGAGTGCGGGAGCGGAAAGAACCGGCTATGATGCGCATCGGTGATCAGGATACCGGAACCGTGAGGCACCCGGAGCTACTACAATCGTTCCTATGCGAGGTTGGTCAATTCCGCTGGGCCGTTGGATGGGTGTGGAGTTGCGCGTCCACGCGTTTTTTCCGCTTCTTGCCGTTGTCTGCGTGGGAATAGCCGCCGGCGATCGCTGGCCGCGCGGCCTGGGGCTTTTCCTGGTGTTGGTTGCGGCAGTGGTGGTGCGCGAGACGGCGCGGCTGCTGGTGGCCGCCTGGCTCGGATTGCGCATACGAGCGATTTTGCTGCTGCCCCTGGGTGGGCTTTTCGCCTATGCGGATCCGGAGAGCCAAGAGATTGCCGGCACGGGATCGGGGCAGTTCGTCATAGCTTTGGCCGGTCCGCTGGCGAACGGCGCGACGGCACTGGTGCTAGCCGCCATTTTTTTGGGCGCGAGCGGAAACATCAATTTGACGATCCTTCCTTTGCTAACCCCGGCGCATCTGCTGTGCAGCATGGTCTGGATGCAAGCCTTTCTGGGAATCATTCATTTGCTTCCCGCTTATCCGCTGGACTGCGGGCGATTGCTGCGCGGCAGCTTTGCCGTTGAACATGGTTTCGCTCCCGGTTCGCGCATGTCGACCAGCCTGAGCCAGGGACTGGCGCTGGCCATGATGGTGAGTGGCATCATTCTGCATAATTCGTGGCCGGTGATCGCCGGTTTCTTCATCATGATTGGCGCGCAAGTGGAGGACCAGGGGGTCTTCTTCCAGTCGGTGGTGGATACAGTTCATATGCGCGAGGTGATGCTGACAGATTTTGCCACGCTGTCGCCCTCCGATACGCTGAATGACGCACTCATACGCTGTGTGCACTCGCTGCAGGAAGACTTTCCCGTGGTGCGCGGCCCGCAACTGGTCGGAATCATCTCGCGGCAGCGCATTGTGGAAGCTCTGCGGACCGATGGGAACGGCTATGTGCAGTCGGTAATGTCGAGGGCTTTTCAGGTGGCGCGCCCCGAGGACACGCTGGGAACCACGATCCGCCGCATCTCCGCCGGACGCGGGCTATCGCTGATTCCAATCACCGACAGCGGGCGCGTGGTGGGCATTGTGAGCGTGCAGAACCTGATGAGCTCGATGTCTCTGCTGGCCGAGCAGCGGCGACTGGAACGCCTGGATTCCGGAACTGACTGACCTATGACCGAGGAGACTCCGCTCGATCCGGGTCTGTACCTGGTGGCTACTCCCATCGGGAACCTGGGCGACATTACGTTGCGCGCCATCGATGTGCTGAAGCGCGTGGACCGCATCGCTTGCGAAGACACCCGCCAGACGCAAAAGCTGCTGAATCACTTCGAAATCAAGACCCCCACCGTGAGCTGCCATCAGCACAACGAGCGCGAACGCGCCACCGAACTGGTGGAAGCGCTGCGCCAGGGCGCCCGCATTGCACTGGTCACAGATGCAGGCATGCCGGGCATCAGCGACCCCGGCACGTGGCTCGCTTCCGAGGCGATCGCGGCCGGTGTCACGGTCTTCCCGATACCCGGAGCCAATGCAGCGTTGAGCGCGCTGGTCGCTTCCGGACTTCCTACGGGAGAGTTCCACTTCATCGGGTTTCTGCCGGAGAAGGCGGGCGCGCGGCGGAGCCGGCTGGAAGATCTTGCAGGCGAAGCCGGACGACCTGGCCAGTCAGCCCGGACGCTGATTTTCTACGAAGCTCCGCATCGCATTCTGGAAACGCTTGCCGATCTGGAAGCCGTCTGGGGACCGGAGTTGCGCGTGGTTGTAGCCCGTGAACTCACCAAGATTCACGAGGAATTTTTGCGCGGGACTCCGGCGCAGTTGAAGCTGGACCTGGCGGAGCGCGACCGGGTCAGGGGCGAGATCACTCTGCTGGTGGAAGCGCGGCCCATGCCCGTCGCCGGAAGCGAGACTGCAGGCCCGGTGAAGATCGCCGACCGCATCGCAAAACTGCAGGCGGAGTCGGGCCCTGAGTTTCCCATGGACGAGAAAGAGGCGCTGAAGAGGATCGCGCGGGAACTCGGCCAGTCCAAGAGCGAGCTCTACCGGGAATTGCAGCGGGAAAAAGCGCGACGGAAGTAAGGGCGTTCTTTACCAGAAGGTGCAAACCACCAGCCGTGGCGGCCCGGCGTGATTGTCGAGTATCTGCGTCTTAAGTACCGCTTCCATGTTCAGGCGCTGCCAATTCTTCGGCGCATGGGCCGCCAGTTCAGCATTTTTGGCCGGGTCCAAAAGAAACTCCGCGGCCGCCGCTGTGCCGTTGGCGCCCAGACCAGCCACCACCAGCACTGGACGACCCGTGGTCTGATCGAAGATGCGGGCCACCAGGGCGTAGTCTTCCGTGATGCGGTCGGTTGGCTTGGTCAGATCTGCGTTCCAGCCGCCTTGCTCGGGATGCTGCCGATCCTCGATGCCAAATGAATATGTAGCGCCACGCCTGACCATGTGATAGCGCAACCCGCTGGTGACCCGCATGGTCCACACATTGTCGAGGCCGCCGATGAGGATACTCGCGCTGTGCTGAAGCTCGGGATAACTGGCCTGTGTGGAAAGAGCCACGGCATACGGCTTGTTTTGCTTGGCGAGGAAAGCGACGATCCCGGTCAGGGCAAGGCTGTCGCGGAAGTTGACCATTTCGCCCATGCGCAGGATATCGAAGAGGCCTGCATTCTTTTTGAGTTCGGGAGCTTCGGCGTCGCTGACTGTAGAGGATAGATCGGCCAGGACCAGATGCACCGGCCCCGGCTCCTCCAACATGGGTGCCCAAAGCTGACGATCGGCCCGCTGCGCAACCTGCGCGGCATGCCACCAGTAGACCCCGCATCCGGCAATTACAACCAGAAGAAATGCGGCCAGGCCCCACCAACGGAGCGAAGATCCCGAAGCGGTATCTGCCCGCCGTGCAGGAATGTTCGATGCGGCGGGGAGTCGATTGGCCAGCGATAGCGGCTTTCCATCGGACCAGATCGCGGCGTTGGCGGCCGCCTTGTTTGGATGCGGCTGGGCAGCGTGCTGGGCATCCTGGCCGGTAGCCGTGCCGTTTTCCTTGTCTTCCAACTCGCGCAGATGACGGGGATCTTCAGCAGTTCCGTTTTCAGCCTGCGCCTTGAAGCGCAGAAGCTGCGGTCCCGGGCGACGAAAGACCGGAACATAGCTTCCCGGGAGAAGATCGATCTGCCATTGGCCGGCGTGCTCGGGCTGGTGGTAGTACTGCGCGATGCGCTTGCGCACTTCACCCGCAGTGAGACGCACCACGGTGTCCTGGTTGGTGTCGTAGTCGGGCGCGCGGTGAAAGACCGCCATGCCCAGCAGACGCTCTTTGAGTTCCGCTTCGTTTCCGGCCAGAGCCTGTTCGACCAGATAGCGCAAGAGATTTGGGTAGCGCTTGCTGTTGCGGAAGAGCGGGTGATCGAGCATCTGCTCCAATTGGTTGCGAACCGACTTCCGGTCTTCCTCTGTCGAGGGAATCCAACCTTCGGGATGTTCCGCTTCCATCATCTGCAAATCCGCTGCCGTTCAACGTAGCATACGTCGCCTCATTCCCGCATCGCAATGGGTTTATCCCTAACAAATCAAAGAGATTTTCTTTGCAGGCCGATGGAATCGAGCGAGCACACCGTAGCAGCCTTGTTTATCGAAAGAGCCGCCCCCTACTATCGGGCCGGTGGAATTCGGACCGGGCATGCAGGCGCGCATCTTTGAAGCCTTCCCGGAAGCCAGTCCCAAAAACAGAAAGGCAGACGATTGTGATGAGCTTCAAGACTTTGCAGTGCGGCACGGTTGTGCTTGCTCTGGCGACTGTATTTGCGGCAGCCCCGCTGGCGATTGGCCAGTTTCCCGGGATGCCGCAGCCCAAGCATTATCCCTGGTCAGACACCAATCTCTCGCCCGATGTGCGGGCCGACCTGGTGATCAAGGAATTGACCCTCGACGAAAAGATCTCGCTGATGCATGGCCAGGGCATGCCGTTCTTCGTCAGCGGCCCCACCGAGTCCAATGGCGGCGCAGGCTATTCCAACGCCATCAAGCGCATCGACATTCCGGCTATTCAGATGGCCGACTCTGCCTATGGCGTGACACGCGGCCAAGCCGCGGGACGCTATTCCACGGCGCTGCCCAGCGACCTGGGCGCGGCTTCCGCCTGGGACCCGGAAGGCGCATTCGAATACGGCGCGCTCATTGGGCGGGAACTGCGCAGCCAGGGATACAGCATGTCTCTGGGTGGGGGCGTAAACCTGGCGCGTGAGCCGCGCAACGGACGTACCTTTGAATACCAAGGCGAAGATCCGCTGCTGGCGGGCACCCTGGTGGGCAACTTTGCCAAAGGCATTCAAACCGAGCACATCATCGGCGACCTCAAACACTATGCGATCAACGATCAGGAGAGCGGCAGAAACGCCGTGAATGCCCTCATCGACAAGCGCACCATGCGCGAGACCGATCTGCGCGCCTTTGGGATTGCTTTGGGCATCTCCAACGCGGGCGGCGTGATGTGCTCCTATAACCGCGTCAACGGCGACTTTGCCTGCGAGAATCAATACCTGCTCAACGATGTGCTGAAGAAGGCTTTCGACTTCAAGGGCTTTGTGCTCTCCGATTGGGGCGGTACGCACTCCGCAGTGAAGGCCTCGCATGCCGGCCTGGACCAGGAGCAGCCGGACAAGTATTTCTTCGGCGACACGCTCAAGAAGGCGGTCGAGAGCGGCGAGGTTTCCGAGGCCGAGATCAACGAGCACGTGCACCGCATTCTGCGCACCATTTTCGCCGTGGGCCTGTTCGACAACCCGGTCAAGACCGAGGTTCCCGACGTGAACCACGGGCTTGCCGTGGCCCAGAAGATAGCGGAGAAGAGCATTGTTCTGCTTAAGAACTCGAAGAACACTCTGCCGCTTGACGGCGTGAAGACCGTTGCCGTGATCGGCGGCCATGCGGATGTTGGTGTTCTGACCGGCGGCGGTTCCGCGCAAGTGGATCCTCCTGGCGGATCGGTCGTTATTCCCCCCACGCCCAAGACCATGATGGAAGTCTTCATGCGCCCGTCCTGGATGCCCAGTTCGCCGCTGCGCGCACTGACCGCTGCTCTGCCCGAGGCCAAGGTTTCGTACACCTCCGGCGACGACGTGGCCGCAGCTGTTGCGGCTGCCAAACAAGCCGATGTGGCCATCGTCTTCGCCTACCAGTGGGAGTCGGAAGACTCCGACCTGAAAACGCTGGACCTGGCCCCGGAGCAAAACGCGCTGATCGAAGCTGTTGCCGCCGCCAATCCGAAGACCATTGTCGTCCTTGAGACCGGCAGCCCGGCGACCATGCCCTGGATCGACCAGGTAGCGGGCGTAGTTGAAGCCTGGTACCCCGGCATCCGCGGCGCGGAAGCCCTCGCCAACATTCTCGCCGGCAAGGTGAACCCGACCGGCAAGCTGGCGATCACTTTCCCGAAGAGCGACGCCGACTTGCCTCACCCGACGCTGCTTCTGCCGCCTCCGGCCTCGCAGCCCAATTTCAGCAACATGGGAGGCGACATTTCGAGCTTCATGGCCACCATGGCCAAGGGCCTCCCCCCCTTCCCGGTGACCTACGACGAGAAGCTGGAAGTGGGCTACAAGTGGTACGACGCCCAGAAGAAGGCTCCGCTCTTCCCATTTGGCTACGGCCTCTCGTACACCCAGTACGCGTACTCCGGTCTCACTGTGAAGTCCGGCGACGGGTTGACCGTCAGCTTCAACGTGAAGAACACCGGCAAGCGCGCCGGAACGGAGATCGCTCAGGTGTACTCGTCGCTGCCCGACTCGGCCGGCGAGCCGCCCAAGCGCCTCCTCGGCTGGGCGCGCGTCGAGCTGGCTCCGGGAGAGTCCAAAGCGGTGACGGTGACCGTGGACAAGGAACGGCTGACGGTATTTGACGAGGCGGCGGACAGCTTCAAGCTGGTTCCGGGCTCCTATCACGTGATGGCCGGCGGCTCCTCGCAGGATCTTCCGCTGCAGCAGGCTGTCACGCTGCAGTAAGCACCTGCGGTGCGGCAGCCGCTTCGCTTGGCTAACACCAGCAGCCAATCACTTTGCAGCAAGCTGTTCTCCTGAAAGCCGCAGCCGAAGTCTCTCTTCGGCTGCGGCATTTTTTTGCCTTCGGAAAGGCGACTTGCCGTTACTAATTTCTGAAGTCACGAGGATCTCAGCGACTCTTTTCGTGCTCGTTTCTTGATCTGATACTCGAGGCGTGTCTCGACAGAGCCAAACATCGCGGCCGCCTCGAAAAACATGACCTGAGTTGCAGCTGCCTGCATGAATTCTTCATGATCAGTGGCTGCGGTTCTTAACCGCGAAGCCATCGTCCTTTCGAATTGCTTCCTCTCATCAGCATCTCCTGACTGCATCCAGAGAAAATCGAGATATTTGTCCTTAACTTGAGGCGGATAGTAGCTCTGCTTCAGATTCTTGAAAGGGATGAACGAGAAGTTTCCAATAGGAATTCGGAAATCTCTTGCAACTTGTGTTGTGACCAGTGATTTATCCACGAGCAATCTCATGCCCTTGAATCCAGACTTTTCTATCGCAATTGCATCGAATAATTCTGGCTCGTAATGAGTCAACTCCACCTGCTGAAGCGGTCTGGTGAATTGGCCGACTTTACGCAGCGGCAGATCTGAAACGCGAGTAACGATGACACCGCGAAGCCAATAGTGACGACTGGCGCTAGTCCGAGCTTGGTCAAACGCCATCCGATACATTTTTCTAGCGATCTCAAGAGCAATCCGGATATCCGTGCAAGTGATAGCAGCAGCATCTGTCTCGATGACGCCCACACTCACTTCGTTGTTCGCCCGACCTTTTAGTGAGGCCGCGATTAGATTGCGGAAGTCCTTGAATACGGTCTCAGCAGCCGTTCGGCCACCTTTATTCCACTGCGCACGCACACCTAGCAAATCGACGAATAGCAGGACTTTGGGCATGAGTAACTATAAACGCCCCAGGCTCCGCGAAGAAGATCGCGGCTGGACCGTCGCCACCCCGGACAGAGCACCTTTTGGGAAACGTCCTCCGAGAGACGCGGGGAGGGTGAGGACCACGTCCTCCAGGGGCGAAACAAGGTTCAGAAGAATGCTTGAAAAGGCCCCGCCGGGCAGGAGCTTCAGGAATTGCTCCCCGCGTTCCGGCTTTTTCTTTCCTGCTCGTCCAGAAACGACCGGAGAATCAGCGTTGCTGCGACCTGGTCGACCAACTTGCTGTGATCCTGGCGGGCGTGTCCCGCTTCGTAGAGCATCTGATGCGCCTCGTGACTGGTGAGGCGCTCATCCCAAAGGTGAATCGGCAAACCGGTCATTTCGCTCAGCTGGGCTGCGAAAGCCTGGGTCTTGGCGGCCTGCGGGCTCAGCTCCCCGGAGAGGTGCAGCGGATTGCCCACCACAATCGCGACCACGGAAAAACGCCGCGCCAGACGCGCCAGACTGCGCAGATCCTCGCGCGGATTGCGATGCCGCTGCAGGGTCAGAACCGGCTGCACGGTGATGCCCAGCTCGTCATTGACGGCAACGCCGATGCGCTTGTTGCCTACGTCCAGAGCCAGATAGCGGGGATGGGGTGCGGTTTCCAGTTTTGGGGTTCTCGCTGTTGTTTCTCCCAAACTTGATGCTGGGGGATGTCTCAGGTTAACGCGTGGCAGCAGCCGACGGGGCGGTCGCAATCGACGGCCGGCCGCAAAAAGGCAAATTGATTGAGGTTCCTGCCCGGTACAATCGAAGTGCGGGGGTGGAATCTTCCTGGCATAATCCTCCTGGCAGAATCCTCCTGCCTAGCCCGAACGTCTCTAAGAATGGAAGGAACAACAGCAACTGAATGGTGCGGCGCCGGCGATACAGCTCCAAGAAAAAAGGCTTCGGCATTGTCGGATTACTGCGCGCGCTGATTCTGGTTGCGTTGTGCGGGTCCGCAGCCGCTGCCTGGTTCATTTTCCTGCCGTTTGGACCTTCGAGCGAGATGTTTGTGGAAGTAGCGCCTGGCTCATCGACACCCGCCATTGGCCGGCAACTGGAGTCGGCTGGGATTATCCGCAGCCGCTACGCCTTTGATTTGATGCGCTTGTGGAAACGCGGGACCCTGCGGGCGGGCGAGTATCGTTTCGATCATGCGGCCTCGGTGCCCGACGTCTACTCCCGGATTGCCCGCGGTGACGTATACACGATTGCGGTTACGATTCCGGAGGGGGAAAGCATCTTCGAAATTGCCGGCCGACTGGAAAAAGCGGGTTTTGGGCCCCGGCAGGGATTCCTGGACGCAGCTGTCGAACAGAAGGCACTGATTTCCGATCTGGATCCCAAGGCAAAAAGCCTGGAGGGCTACCTGTTTCCCGATACCTATCACTTTGCCCGCAAGTTCACCCCAATGCAGATTTGCGCAACCATGGTGCGGCGCTTCCGCGTGATCGCCACGCAGATCGGCTTGAAAGGAAATGCGCACCAGGTGGTGACCATGGCTTCGCTGGTGGAGCGGGAAACGGCAGTGGATGCGGAGCGTCCCATGGTGGCCAGCGTATTCGAGAACCGCCTGGCAAAGAACATGCCGTTGATGACCGATCCGGCAGTGATTTACGGCCTGGAACTGGAAGGGCGCTGGCGCGGCTCCATTTTTCAGAGCGATTTGAAACTGAATACTCCCTACAATACGTATCTGCATACAGGATTGCCTCCTGGACCCGTGGCCAACCCGGGGATGCGCTCGTTGCGCGCGGCCATGCGACCGGCGCATACGGATTATTTGTACTTTGTCGCGGCAGGAGCCAGCCCGCAAGGGCATTCGCTGTTCGCCAGCACCATTGAGGAACATAACCACAACGTAGCGGGCTACCGTCACGCTGTGAAGAAGGCGGGTGGGAGATGAAAGCAAGCTGTCGTCCGACTACCGCTGCCTTGTTCCTGCCGATTCTTTTGCTTTCGGGTTGCATGTTTTCCACCCGCAAGCTGCTCATTCCCAAAGCACCCCTGGTCACCCAGACGGTATCTGCCGATGAGCTGGTAGCGCGCCTCAACGACCGCTGGGCCAAGTTCGACAGCCTGACGGCCAAGGTAGAGATTCAGGCCAGCGTTCTGAAAACCAAAGAAGGCAAGGCCAACGACTTTTCCTTCAACGGACGCATCGTGATGCGCAAGCCAGGCCAGCTCAGGGTGGTCGGTCTGGTGCCGATCCTGGATACCAAAATCTTCGATATGGCCAGCGACGGCAAGACCTTCACGGTGATGAATTATATCCAGAGCAAGGCCATCCGGGGATCGAACACGCTGAAGAAGAAATCGGCGAATCAGCTTGAGAACCTGCGCCCCGACGTTTTCTACAACGCCATGATGGTGCGCGGCCTGGAGCCCGACGACGAGTACATGGTAACCGCGGAGACAGTCATGCTGGAGGATACGGCGAAGAAGCATCTGTTTTCCGTGCCGGAGTACTTACTTAGCGTCATGCGCCGCAAGCCCGGCGGCCACGAGCTTGCGCCCGTGCGCGTGGTGCGATTCCATCGCGACGATCTGCTGCCTTACCAACAGGACTCCTACGACAACGAAGGAAACCTGGAGACCCAAGTGACCTATGAGAATTACCAGGATTTCGACTCCGCCCACTACCCGTCGCGGATCACCATTAAACGGCCGCTCGAAGAACTGCAGCTGATTATGTCCGTCGACAAGGAAGCGGAGAACATCAAGAACATGACCGACGATCAGTTTCAGGTGAAAGTCGCCGAAGGGACACCGGTTCAGAACCTGGAATAGGCGATTGTACGGGTCGGGAAAGGAAGTGAGGAGTGGCGGCTTTCGAGCCGCCATTTTCTTTTTGGGCGGGATAAAAAGGATTCGGGTGGCCGCCTTTCCAGAAGCGGCCACCCGAATGGAAGGATTCAGGAGACTGTTACAGCGTATCGGCGCTGGTGTGGGTCGTCTTGAGAGTTATGGCGGAGAAGCGGGTCCATCTATGGGCGGAGAAATACCCAATTGGGCGGGAGCGGAAAAGCTCCCCAAAAAAGGAATTGGGTGGCCGCCTTTCCAGGAGCGGTCACCCAAAGAACTTGATTCAGGAGTGATTCCAAGGTAGCCCGCCAACGCTGCAAAGTCTTGAGTCATTTGGGGGATACGGATCTCCATCAATAGGTGGAGAGGGCTGGGCTTTGCGAGCGCGGGCGGGTAAGAATGAATATAGAGTAGACGTGACGCGCCAGCGCTCGAATGAATCGGGGTTGGAGTCAGCGCTTTCCGGGCCAGAGCGTTACTGTGGTAGTGCGCCCATTCCCGCATGAACGAGACTGCTGGAGAAATGTACGCCCCTGCGGCCAGCAGCCGGCGCGTTGGAGACGATGAAAGTCCACGGAACGTGCACCGCAGAAAGGACGCGAAGAGAAACGGGACGGGCATGCTGCATGCCGAGCCCAGCGCGGTCTGTTGTCCTGGGCCTGCTAGGCGTCATGGCGGTGCTTGTAGCGATGCCCATGCCTCGGCTCTCGGCGCTCGAACCCACAACGCCGGTGGCGAGCTACGGCCGCCAGTCATGGGTGATGGAGAACGGCCTGCCGCAGAATACCGTGCAGGCGCTGGCCCAGACGAAGGATGGATTCGTCTGGCTGGGCACCGAGGTGGGGCTGGTCCGCTTCGACGGCAACAGCTTTACCGTTTTCGATCACAACTCCTCGCCCGCGCTGCCGGGCAACGATGTGCGCTGCCTGCTGGCGACAAGCGATGGAGCGTTGTGGATTGGGACGAGTGAGGGGCTGGCGCAGTGGATGGACGGGTTGGTCACGGCGTTCACGACCAAGGATGGGTTGCCGGGGGACGGGATTCGCGCGCTAGGCCAGGCCCCGGACGGTTCGCTTTTGGCCACAACCGACGCGGGAAATGCGCAACTGCGTGGGGCAAAGTTCGTGAAGGTCGATCTGGCGGACTTCAAGCTTGGAGGCGCAAACCTATCAGCTGCGCATGGTAATGAGAGCGTTCGTGCCATCATTCAGCACGGGGGGATTTCCAAGGATCAAATCGAGTACGCGCAAATAACAGGGGATGGTCTAATGGCCGTTGCCAGTAAGGGCACCCTGGCGATTCCGCATGGAGATGTAGTGACTGAGCGATTCGTTGTCGGTCACGATCTCCCTGGCACGCGCATTCAAGCAGTCTTTGCCGACCGCGAAGGAAGCGTATGGATAGGCACCAATGGTGGACTATCGCGGTGGTTCGGCGGGAAGCTGCAACGTCTGCCGGTAACGGACCCGCTTGCCAACGCCTCCATTCTCGCGATAACGGAAGACCGCGAGGGCAACCTCTGGGTGGGCACGGAGACCGGCGGGTTGCACATTCTGCGCGACCAGCGATTCAGGACGCTCGGCGCCCGCGACGGGCTCTCTTCCGATGCGACTACGACGGTGGTTGAAGACAGCGCCGGAGTCAAGTGGGTGGGCACGGCCGGGGGCGGACTGAACAGCCTGCAACCGGATGGAAAGATCAGGACTTACTCGGCAAAGGACGGTCTTTTGAGCGACGTGATCCTGTCGCTGGCCGCAGCCCCCAGCGGAGAGCTGTGGATCGGCACGCCGGATGGGCTAAATCGGCTGCGTAGGGGGAAGATCGATGCCTTTACCTCGGCCGATGGGCTCCCCGACGACTTCATCCGATCCCTCTGGGCGGATGCGGATGGCACACTCTGGATCGGAACCCGACGCGGACTGGTGCACTGGGAGGTCAAGTCCGGCGCATCGGTAGAGGCCTTGCTGAAGGCGCGGATGGAGACTTTTACCCAGGGCAGCGGGCTGGGCAACGACCTGGTGGGCGCCATTACGCGCGACACAGGCGGAGATTTGTGGGTGGCCACGTTTGCCGGGCTCTCGCGCCTGCATGCGGGCAAAATCACCAACTTCACGATGACCGACGGGCTCTCCAGCAACGTGGTGACAGCATTGTTGCCGCGAGCCAACGGGACGTTGTTGATCGGCACCCAAGACCACGGCTGGAACCTTTGGGACGGCCATCATTTTGCGACGCCGGGACGCAACGGGCTGGACAAGACGACCGTGCACGCCGTACTGGAAGACGCCAGTCATCACTTGTGGTTTGCGACAGGAAATGGCATTGCCCGCTGCGATTGCGACATGATGGGCGGGTGCTCGCGCTGGATCGAGTTCGGCACAGCGGACGGGTTACGCAGCCGCGAGACGGCAACCAACAGCCATCCCTCGGCATGGAAATCGCGCAGCGGCCATCTTTGGTTCGCCACGCCGAAAGGGCTGGTGGAGGTGGACCCGGCTCACTTCCCGGTGAACACGATTGCACCTCCGGTGGCGCTGGAGCGCTTCGCGGTCGACGATCAGCCTCAAACGATACAGGGAACAAGCCCTCGGCTGCGCATCGAGGCCGGGCATGTGCACTTCGAATTCGACTATGCGGGCCTCAGTTTTTCGGCTCCGCAAAAGGTGCGTTACCGCTTCATGCTCGAAGGCTTCGACAAGGGATGGACCGAGGCTGGAGCGCGCCGCTCCGCCTATTACAACGCCATTCCGCCGGGCCGCTACACCTTCCGCGTGCAAGCGGCCAACAACGACGGCCTTTGGAATACCGAGGGCGCGGGGCTGGAGTTTGAGCTTCGGCCGCACTTCTACCAAACCCTCTGGTTCTACGGATTCCTTCTGGCGCTGGCCGGAGGCATGGTCGTCTTGTTGCTTCGCCTGCGGTTGCAGCGCGCCGAAGGCGAGTTCAAGGCGGTCCTCGGCGAACGGAGCCGCATCGCCCGCGAAATTCACGACACGCTTGCGCAGGGGTATGTGGGGATCTCGGTGCAGCTTGAAGTGCTTGCGGAACTACTGCGGCAGAAGAAGACCGATGCGGCAGCCAAGCATCTGGATACCACCCGGGACTACGTGCGCGAGGGACTGGCCGACGCGCGCCAGTCGATCTGGGCGCTGCGCTCGCAGGACGCGGACGAGACGACCTTGCCCATCAAGATCCGCCGGCTGGTGGAAGCGGAGAACGGCCACGGTATCGAGGCCAGCTTCGGCAGCTTCGGCGCTTACCGGCCGATACCGCCGGGGATGGAACGTGAAATCCTGCGCGTGGCCCAGGAAGCAATCCATAATGTCAAAAGACATGCGGGGGCAAGTCATCTCTCCGTGCAGTTGGAGTATGGGCCGGATCGGATTGCCCTCGAAGTGCGGGACGACGGTCAGGGTTTTGCGGCGGGTGCGCGACCGGAGTCACCGGCCGGACACTTTGGATTGACCGGGATGCGGGAACGGACCGAGTCCATCGGCGGCCACCTCCAGGTGACAAGCGAACCGGGCAGCGGGACTTCAGTGAGACTTGAAGCGGCAGTGCCGCGCGAGTCGAGAGAGAGTGTGGGGGATTAATCGTGGGAGACAGCGGAAACAAGGAAAACATTCGCGTGCTGGTGGTGGAGGATCACCACGTGGTGCGGCAGGGGCTGGTAGCTTTGCTCAACGTGGTGGAGGGCCTGGAAGTGGTGGGCGAAGCCGCGGACGGCGTGGAGGGAATCGCGCAACACCGCAAGCACCACCCGGACATCACGCTGACCGATCTGCGCCTGCCTCGGCTGAGCGGGGTGGAAGTGATCGAGCGCATCCGCATGGAAAACCCGCACGCCCGGTTCATTGTGCTCACCACCTACGACGGAGACGAAGACATCTTTCGCGCGCTGCAGGCCGGTGCGCGCGCCTATCTGCTGAAGGGCATGACCACCGAGGAACTGATTACGACCATCCGCGCGGTGCATGCCGGCAAGTCGCATATTCCCCCGGCGATTGCGCAGAAGTTGGCCGAGCGCATGGGGACCGAGGAACTGACGCCGAGAGAGTTCGATGTACTGGAGCAGATTGTCTTCGGCAAAAGCAACAAGGAGATCGCCACCGAGTTGGAGATCAGCGAGGCGACGGTCAAAACGCATATCAACAGCATGCTGAGCAAGCTTGGCGTGACCGACCGGACGCAAGCAGCGACGGCTGCGATTCAACGCGGCATCGTTCCCCTGGAATCGCTGAAAAAACCAAGAGGATAGATCGAGAAATGAAACGGAAAACGATAAAACTCGCGACCTGTTGTGGGATGCTGCTGACCCTGCTTTTGCCGTTTGCCCAGCTTGCCGAGGCGCAGAAGGCGTGGCGTCAGGCCACCGACGCCGAACTGGCTTCTCTGCTGCCCGCCCGCGCGCCAGTGGAAAAGGAACATATTGAAACCGAGATGCGCACCGCATCGGGCATCGTGAACGGGCGCGGGCAATTCATTGCCGGCGTTGTGCTGCTGACCGCCGGCTACTCGGCCGACGGCAAGTACTCGCACTATCTTGTGGTGCAGGCGCCGATCAAGGTCGGCGGGATTGCACTGAAACCAGGCGAGTACGCCTACGGGTGGACGAGGGCCGCGGCCACCGACACGCTGGACGTACACTTCCACGAAGCCTCCACCGGCGCGCTGGTCGGCACCACGGAAGCGCATCGGCTGGCGGGGTCTTCTCGAGTGGTTAGCCTGCATATCTGGCCGCCCAGCGTCAAAGCTGTCATTCAGATCGGACGCTTTGTGATTCCCTACGAACTGGGCAAAGACTGAGGCAGGTAAGTCGTCGCACACGAAGGTCCGCGCTTCGCCCGGGCCTTCGCTGTTTTATATGAACAGACTGCGGAAGAACTCTCTAATTCACATGAAGCGCCTGGATAAGCTTTAGCAGGGGCTAAAGCCCTCCCCTCCTACTTTTGGCCTTTTCGGCACGACTAAAGTCGTGCCCTGTTACAAAGCCTGTTGAAACGGGGTTTTCGGTAACCTGCAAAGCCGTGCCGATTCAAAGCGCTTGATGAGATGGACTCCGCGCATCCCCCAATAGAACGTCTTTCGCTTTATCAACGACAAAGGCCCGCGATTGGCGCGGGCCTTTGTCGTTGTGGGTTAAAGAGAACGAACCTATTTCGCCGGCGGAGCAACCGCCATCTTCACCGGGTGAAGGCTGGCCGGGTTGACATGCGCATTGAAGTAATCGGCCAAGTCGTCGATGTCCTGCTTCGTGCCCACCATCGGCGGCATGAAGCGCCGATAGGGCGAATCCGGCTTGTAGTCATGCAGCATGGTGATGAAGCCGGCGATGTTGGCGCGGTCGCGGCCTTCAAGCAGCTTCGCCAGCGGACGGTAACCGTCCAGCGTGTGGCAGCTTCCGCATTCGCCACGGAAGATGGCCTCGCCGCGCGAGTAGCTGGAAGCTGAGTTGCCGGGACCTGCCCCGTTCCATACCCAGTTGGAGCGGGCCAGATAGCCCTCCTGGTTATAGCGTGCTACGGCATTCACGCGGACGCCGTTTGAATACATCCAGCGGCCGATCACGTACGGCTTGCGCAGCATCTCGCGCGAATATTCGCCCGCGCCGGTAGCCATCAGCGCCAGCAGCAGCACGCTCATCGCATGCGAGAGCTTGAAGTCGATGGGGTTGCGATAAGCCAGGAAGTAGGCGACACCGATGATGGTTGCCGAGGTCACGATGATGACCAGCGCCATACGCGTCACCGCGGAGAATGTCCCGGCGTTGATGGTGTCGATGCCCAGCGTGAGCAATGCCTGCTGCGACGCCGGAACCATCATGTAGTACCAGATCATGAGGAAGGGCATCGCCACGAACGACGGCACCAGCCAGCGGACGCTCCACTTGACCATGCTGGTCTTGAGCGCAGGCTGCTTGTCGCCATCGATGAGGCTGGAAGTGATGAGCGCCCAAACACCCGCCAGCGACGTGCATACGCAACCGCGCAGGAAAAGGCTGGGCCAGTAAGTGGGGTTGAAGAATGCACTCCAGAATTTGCTGGCTTCGTGACCGGTCCCGGCGACCGCGATCCAGGCATCGCCCGGCGTCAGCATGAAGGCGAGAATGCCATTGATGATCACGAGAGTGCACACCGAAGCGCCGGCATAGACCCAACCCACCTTGAGGTGCAGTTTGGGGTCGATGCGGTCCCAAGTGTAGTAGTAGACCACGATGGTGGTCAGCTCCACGAGAAAGAAGACCCACTCCATGGCCCAGCCAAATACGAAGTTGTGGATGAGGGTGCTGGTGGCCTCCGGATGTGTAAGCCCGATGGCGAACCAGATGCCCACGCCCGACACGGTTCCGAAGACGGCGGTGAGGACGAGGAAAAACTTGGAATGGCTGGCCAACTGCTTGAGCCAGTCGGTGCGAAGTTGGCCCTCGGGCATGCGCATGGCCTTGCGTTCGGCCAGCGGCAGATAGAATCCTCCGCCGACGGCGAACTGCGAGATCATGACGTGGAAGATGGCGATGATGCCGATCACCCAGCCCGAGCCGAGATGCGGAATGTTCCAGAAAGGATAGTTCATGGTTTCTCCAAAACGGGTTACGGGTTACAGATGACAGGTTACAGATGACAGGTTACAGATGGCAGGTTTCAGATGACAGGTTTCAGATGACAGATGACAGATGACAGGTTTCAGATGACAGGTTTCAGTGAACGGGTTAAAGTCGTTCAACTGTCTAATGTGCGCATAAATGCAAAGATCATTTTGCCAATCTCATGAGACAAGCTCTCGGCGTCGTTGAGAAGTTGAGTGTCTGCCAGCCCAAGCCTGCGGGCAATCTCCAACTGCGTCTGCAGTTCGCAATTCGATCCACGCGCAATACTAAGAAAGTGGAGAAACTCTCGCTCACTTGATCTTCCCTGCCCCTCCGCGATGTTGCTGGGAATCGAAATAGTGCAGCGCCGCAACTGGCTCGTGAGCCCAAACATCTCCTCGCGTGGAAAACCCTGTGTCATGCGATAAACGGCCACAGTCAGTTCCATCGACTTCTGCCAAATCTGCAGGTCGCGGAACGATTGAATCTTCTGTTTGTGCGTGCCCGTCATAGCATCTCCAAGATCAGTTGCAACCCGCAACCTGTCACCTGCAACCTGTCATCTGTCACCTGCTTCTACCGAATCGTCCAGTAACCGATGACGGTGGTGGCCAGTAGAGAAATCACTGCAAAGAGGCCGAAATAATGCGCTCTGCGTCCGCGGCGTCCCGACTCGCTTGAATTGTCGTAGAACGGGATCAGCACCCACAGCGCGATGCCCACACTGAAGATCAAAATGCCGCCGATTTCTCCCCACACACCGGGCAGAACTACGCCGATCATCTTGAGCATCTCGAAGGGGCTCATAAAGTACCACTCGGGATGAATGCCCACCGGTGCCGGCGCCAGCGCATCATATTGCTTTCCCAGGGTCCACGGAAAGACCGAAGCCAGCAGTGCAAGCACATTGAGCGAGATGAGCCACATGGCCAGATCCTTGCGCAGGAAGTTGGGCATGAAGGGCTCGCTCTTGCGCTCGCCGGCCGGCTTGGCCTCTTCGCAGGGCGGGCTCGCGTTGCCGTGCCGCTGGACTAACCACAAATGAAAGCCGAGCAGAGGCAGGAACAGCGCCGGAAGCACCACAACGTGCAGTGCGAAGAAGCGCTGCACCGTGAACTCCGAGACCTCCGGGCCGCCGCGCAGCATGTTGGCGATGGCGGTGCCGACGATCGGGATCGACGCCGGAATCTCGAGCCCGACCTTGGTTGCGAAGTAGCTCAGCTCGTCCATCGGCATCAGGTATCCGGAAAAGCCGAAGACCGTGGCCACGCCGAGCAACGCCATGCCGCTGAGCCATCCGAACTCGCGTGGCTTGCGATAGGCCTTCATGAAGAAGACCGAGAACATATGCACCATGATGGCGAAGATCATCAGGTTGGCCGCCCATGCGTGGGCCGAGCGGATGAGCCATCCGAAGTGCATCACAAAGGTGATCTGACGGACCGACTCATAGGCTTCCGCGCCGGGACGGAAATACACCAGCAGAAGAACGCCGGTGAAGCATTGGACCATGAAGAGGAAGAGAGAGATTCCCCCCCAGTAGTACCAGAAGGATTGCGAGTGGACGGGTACCGTCTTATGGCGCGCGAAGGCGGCCAATTCAGACAAGCCCAGGCGCTCATCGACCCAACCGTACAAGGATTTCGAAAGCTGATTTGAAGTCATGCCTTTTTACTCTTTCCTCTACGCACGCGAGACTTGAACGCCGGCATCGCTGACGGCCACTTTGAAGAGCTTGAGCGGCCGGGGTGGCGGACCGCTGACGTTTGCGCCGGTGTAGGGGTCATACACGCCGCCGTGGCAGGCGCAATGAATCCTGTCGGCCTGCGGCTCGTATTGCACCGTGCAGCCGAGGTGCGTGCAAACTGCCGTAAGCGAGATCCAGCGCCCGTCCTCATGGTGGATCAGCATCGCCGGGGCAGTGCCGAACTTGAACATCAGCACGGAGCCGGCGGCCAGCTTCTGCGCATCCTTGAGGGTGACCTCGGTGACCGCGGTTGCGTTCAGGGCCATCTCTTCTGGCGAAGCCAGATAACGGTAGATCGGATAAGCCAGGGCCGCGGTGTACAGCAGTCCGGCAGCGCCGGCCGCCGTCATGAAGAAGCGCCGGGTGAGCGTTTCGCCCGGTTCCGGGACGATGTTCGCGGGAAGCTCGTTTGCGGGTAGATTGTGGGTTTCACTCATGACTAAGCAGCCCCCTCCATCACTTTTTTCGCACGCGCCATCACGGAGATCAGCCAGCCGATCACACCCAGCCCACCAACAAAGAGGACGAGGAAGATGATCACAACTCCCCAGTTGGTGGCCACGGCGCGATCCCACACGTCATATCCCTTGCTCAGCAAGGTCATGTCGCGGACGCCGTCGCGGTAGACGGTAAAGACGATCTCAATCAGCGCCGCCAGCAGAACCGCGGTCCAACCGATCAGCCCGGAAGAGAGTTTGGCAAATCCGGCTATCGCCGCGAAAAGCACAGCGACCACGACCAGGGCCAGCCAGCCGTATCCGGCGAATCCGCAGATTTTGTAGAGTGGATAAGCGGAAGCACCTGCGAGGCCGTCCTTGACCACTTGCGGCTGCAAGCTCGCGGCCCACACGCCGGCTGCGAGATAAACCACTCCGAAGAGCGCGGCAACCTTGCCGCCAACGCCGGCGATCCATTTCTTTTCGTCAGCCGTGAAGGTCGAACGCCCGGAAAGATACAGCATCCACAGCCCGCCGATGAAGAGTCCGCCAGCCATCATCAAAAGCCATCGAGGAGTCAGCGTTGGGTCGCCCGTGGGCAGATATTTGCCGATGGCCGATGCGGTGTACATGTCGTGCCATACTTCAGGGCGCAGCATCAGCGTCATGTTCGAGGAGAGCAAGCGGGCGATGAACCCGGCCAGAAGCCAGGCACTCAATCCAGTAGCCCAGGCCGTCTTGCCGGCCTCCAGCCGCGCCGTGAACCGGTAGAGCAGCCAGTAGGTGAGCGTGAGGATTGCGATGATCGAGATCCAGTAGGCGCCGATCAGGACGCTGCTGGTGTAAAGCGCGCGTCCGTAAAGCACCTGCGCGAACAGCAGCGGCGGAACTCCTAAATTGATGACATAAGTCATTACCACCGTGAGCCGACGAGCCAGAGCGCGCGCGGCGACCGTCGATTGCGGCGAGCCGCGGAAAAGGCTGAACACGACCGCCAGAAGCAGGCCGCCCAACAGCATCTCCACAGCAACGAAGTGCAGGGCCAGGGTCACGACATGGAGAAGCTTCATCAGCCATATCGGAGCTGGCAAGGGAATGGGGTCTACGGCGGGAAATGGATGCATGGCTGGTTGGTTGTTCCTTTCACTCTGCTGCCAACGGGTAGAACAAGAAAACTTGGGCTGGGGGCGCAATTCTCGCAACGTATTTGGAGTGTTTTCCTCCAAAAAGCAGTGCTAATGGCAATGAATACCTCTCCTTGCATGCGCAGGGATGTGATGAGAAACACACGGTCGAGTGACTAGCGTAAGTTGCCAAGCGGGGCTACGATGAGCGATAGGATGCTGAGATTTGCCGCAGCCCCGTGCGGCGATACCCCATGCCCACTCGGAGAGGCGGCTTGATGAAGAACTGCAATTCGTCGATGCAGCTGACGCGTGCCGCCGACTACGCCCTGCGCGTCATGATTCATCTGACCACTCTGGAGACTCAGCAACGGGCGCTTTTGCCCGCGCTGGCCGAAGCCACCGAAGCCCCCGAGAGCTTTCTTTCCAAGGTGTTACAGGAACTGGCGCGGGCCAGGCTGATTTCGTCGCGGCGCGGCAAGGCCGGAGGATTCTCCCTGCTGCCGCGCGGGCGCCGCGCAACCATGCGCGAGGTGGTGGAGGCGATAGACGGGCCGATCCGGCTGAATGTCTGCCTGACTACTGGAGAATCGTGCGGACGCAAGCTGTGGTGCCCTGCTCATCCGGTATGGGTGGAGGCACAGCAGGCCATGCTTGCGGTGCTCGACAGGGCGCGCATCGAGGAGTTGGGATCGCAGCCGGCCGAAACGGTCCCGCAGCCGGCCGGGGCTTTGCCAGTGCTGAGAAAAGGCAAGGGCTAACTCATTCGCCTTCGGAGGAAAGCGGCTCTGCCTTACCGAGCGGCGTGGAAGAATGCCCCGACAATGAATCCCGCCAAAACCTTCAGTAGCCACAATGAAATCGGGACGCCTAGCAGCAGGGTGGTCCATCTCGCGCGGCGGAACTCGTTGTCGTCCGTTTTAATGTTCCAGAACCTGACCCACCAGGCGATGGCCCAAACTGGAATTGCGAAGAGCAGGAAATAGAAGCCGCTCAAGCCGACCAGAGCGAGGATCGGAACAAACTGGACGAACAGAAAGACCAGCATTGCAATGGCAGCGGAGGTCAGATAACTGGCGTCGCTGCAAGCCTGGTTCAACCGGGCCATGGCCGTGGCGGCCAATTCCGCTTCGGCTGGGTCAATGGATGCGGAACAGAAGCGGCATTGCCGAGCCGAAGTGTCAATCGTCTGTTTGCACTGCGGGCATTGAAACACCCTCGACTGATCCACTGCGGAGGTCAGGCTCAGGCTATTGGCCACGTTTGGTCTTTCCTTTCCGAGTCCGGCGAAGTATACAAGGTGGCCTGCGGCGGTGAACAGGTTGAACGAGTTCAATCTGGGCAATCCTATTTGAATTGTAGGCTGCGTTTTGAAAGGGCACGGCTTCACAGGCTGCGGAAAAAGGCGGAGTTGGGGCACGATTCCCTCAAAGCATCCCTCGGGGCCTAAAGGCCACGTTCATTCTGCTGCACTTATGGCACGGCTGAAGCCGTGCCCTTTCAAAACTGAGGCCGAAATCGAGTTTTTCCGCAGCCTGTTCAGCCGTGCCGTAAAGGCAGGGGAGAAATCCTGGGCTTCAGCCCCGGACGGATGGTTTTGAAGTTGAAATCCATCCCTCGGCGGCTAAAGCCGATACTCTTGAGCCATCGCAATCGGCACGGCTGAAGCCGTGCCCCTTCAAAACAGTTCTGTCCCGCCATTTCAAATCCAAATGCGATTAACTTTCGAGCTCTGCGGGTCCGCAATGTGCAGCGAAGGGCCTCAACCTTTCGACTGATACCGCGCACACCACTGCGGGCCGTATACTGACTGCCATGTTTGAGGCTCTGCGCGCAACCACTTTTCTAGGAGTGCTGGCGGCGGGAATTCCCGCGCTGGTATTTGCACAAATCACCGCTCCTCTTCCCCAAGGGCAGCAGACCAACCCAACCGCAGCCGTGCCCATGGGCGTCGGCGGAGACGCGCACCCAGCCCTACTCGACGACCAGCACCGGCCCATTACCATGGGCGGCTTCGTCAAGAGCGGCCCCGTGATCTTTGAGGACATCTCCGAGAAGGCCGGGCTGACCAAGTGGACCCACAAGATGGGCGCCCCGGAGAAGAACTACATCATCGAAACCAAGGGCTCGGGCGTCGGCTTGATCGACTACGACAACGACGGATGGCTCGACATCTACGTGGTGAACGGTTCGACCTTCGACGCCCTCAGCGGCAAGGAGACACCGCCGCACGCGGCGCTGTTCCACAACAACCACGACGGGACATTTACCGACGTGGCGGCTCAGGCGGGCGTTACCAACGACCGGTGGGGCTTCGGAGTGGCCATCGCCGACTACGACAACGACGGGTGGCCCGACATCTTCGTTTCAAACTTTGGGAAAAACCGGCTTTACCACAACAACCACAACGGGACATTTACCGATGTGGCCGAAAAGGCCGGCGTGACGCTGGGCAACTGGTCGAGCGGCGCAACCTGGGGCGACTACGACGGCGACGGGCGGCTCGACCTGTTCGTGGCCGGCTACCTGCATTGGGACATGAACAACCTGCCCGCGAGCGGCGGCGAGGGCGGCTCGAACAATGCCTTCTGCACCTTCAGGGGCGAGGCCGTGGCCTGCGGACCGCGCGGACTCAAGGGCGAGCCCGACCATCTCTTCCACAACAACGGCGACGGGACCTTTACCGACGTGAGCGAGAAGGCGGGCGTTGCCGACAAGCCTGGCTATTACGGCCTGGGCGCGGTGTTTGCCGACATCAACAACGACGGCAAGGTGGACTTGCTGGTGGGCAACGACTCGACGCCGAATTACATGTATCTGAACAAGGGCGACGGCACCTTTGAGGATGTGAGCTATGCCTCCGGATTCGCGCTGAACGAGGCAGGCCGCGAGACTGCCTCCATGGGTATTGCCGTGGGCGACTACGAGAACAATGGCCAACTGGCGGTCTTCGACACCACCTTCAGCGACGATTACAAGCCCTTCTACCACAACGAGGGCGATGGCAACCTGACGGATATCAGCTACAAGCTAGGTATTGCCGAGATTTCCGTGCCCTTCCTGAGCTGGGGCGACGCCTTCTTCGACTACGACAACGACGGCTGGAAGGACCTGATGATGTCGGACGGGCACGTCTATCCGCAGGCCGACAAGTACAACTGGGGAACCAGCTGGAAGCAGCGGCCCATGCTCTTCCACAACCTGGGTGGGAAGAGCTTCGAGGTGGTTCCGGCCGCCGAGGGCTCGGGGCTGGCGACGGTGATTGCCGGGCGCGGCATGGCGGTCGGCGACCTGTTCAACGACGGCAAAATCGACGCGGTGATCAACGTGATGGACGGCCATCCGGTGCTGCTGCGCAACGTGAACCCGGACAAGAATCACTGGCTGGAATTGAAGCTCGTGGGTGGGGCAAAAAGTCCGCGCGATGCGGTGGGGACGACGGTTTATGTGACGGCCAACGGGATGAAGCAGCGCGGAGACGTCATCAGCGGCGGCAGCTATCTCTCCACCAACGACCCGCGCCCGCACTTCGGACTCGGTCAGGCAACGAAAATCGATGACATCGAGATTCACTGGCCCAGTGGCAAGGTGGAACACGTGACGGTTCCGGGCGTGGACCGGATTGTGACCATTACCGAAGGCGCGGGAAAGTAGAGATCAGGGGTCAGAGATCAGGGGTCAGTACGAACGCGGATCAGGGGTCAGTACAAACGCGACCGGTGGAGGTTTGTGGTTTCCCTGGTCCCAAAGGCGGGACCAGGGAAACCCGCTGAACAGCGTACGGGCCGCAGAAGGAAGTCCTTCCGCGGCCCAGTATCTTGGCGCGCGCTCAAAAGTTGAACCGCGCCGAGAGTTCAAGGCTTCTGGGCCCGGCTCCTTCCGCCGTCTGCAGCGCGGTGATGGTGCCGAAGCTACCCGGCGCATCCACCTGCATGTTCGGCGGCTCGTAGTTGCGGTGGTTGAAAACGTTGGCGGCTTCCACGCCGAACTGGAATTTTTTCTCTTCTGTCAGGATGAAATTCTTCATGAGCGAGAGCGAGAAGTTGGCGGTGCCGGGACCTACCACGCTGCCCACGCCCGCCGTGCCGAAGTAGCCACGATTCGCGGCGGGAACGGCGAAGGCTGAGTTGGGATCGCCGCTGCTGCAGGCGGCATCGGCGCAGGGCTGATCGAGCCACTGGCTGGTGGTTCGGCGGGCGGGGTAGAGGCGCTTGCCCGGCAGCAGGTCGGCGCGGGTGATGGACTCGGTGGTCAGGATATTGGTTCCCGCCGGGTCGTTGGTGGCTTCGTACGGCGTGAGGAACGGGCCGGACTGCAGGATCATGACGCCGCCCAGTTGCCAGCCGCCCAGGACCTGATTCGCCACTGCTCCCGTAGGCAAGAAGCGCTTGCCTTTGCCGAACGGAAGGTCATAGAGCCAGGTGGCCAGCAAGCGATGCCGCCGGTCATAGATGACATTGCCGTAGTCCAGCGCGGGATGGAAGCGGTCGGTTAGGAAGCTGCCTCCGGCCACGGCAAATTCGGTCGGCGTGGCTCCGCCCGCATTGGAGAGGTCGCGGGTGAAGGAATAGCTGGCGTCGAAGGTGACTCCCTTTCCGCTGTGCCGTGAGACTTCGACCGTCCCGCTGTTGTAGTTGCTGACCGCCGCGTTCACCACGCTCTGGATGATGCTGAAGGTCGGGTACGGCCGGGTGTTCATCACCTGGTCGTAGCCCAGCGAGTTGGCAGGCACCTGGTTCAGGTCGACCATCGCTTCCAGGTTTCGTCCGGCACTGCCCGTGTAGGAGAGCCGCACGCCGATTCCCTTGCTCAGATCCTGCTCGAAGGTCAGGTTCCATTGCTGCACGGTGGGATCCTTGTAGTGGACCGGAAAAGCATAGTCGAAAACGGCCGTTCCGCTGCCCGCGTTGGCTGTGGAATTGAAGGGATTGGCAAGGCTCAGCATCGGATTGCCGTTGGAGTCGTAGTCCTGGTTGTAGGTGGCCAGGTAGCTCGAATGCGCCGCCCATCCCGAGACCAGCGAGAAGCCCAGCGGCGTTTCAATGAAGCGGCCCCAGCCGCCGCGCAGCACTGTCTTGTCGTTGCCCAGCGGACGCCAGGCAAAGCCCAGGCGCGGCCCCCAGTCGGTCTTGTCGGTGGATCGCAGCGCCGGCGGAATCCCCGCCTGTGCGGCGGTCAGGATCGGCGTCGGGGCTATCGCGTTTACAAGGCTTGAGGACTCAAAGCCGAGCGCCTGGAAGTTGGCCACCACGATGGCGCCATGCACCGACTGCCCGTTCACAATACCGGTGTAATCGGGATCGAAGGTCGCGGTGTTGTAGTTGATCTCGCGAATGGGCGGGTGCAACTCGTAGCGCAGGCCCAGGTTGAGCGTCAGCCGCGAGGTCATCTTCCAGTCGTCCTGCACATACCCAGCCCATGCATAGCCTAGCCCGTCCATGGTGGATTTGTTGGTGGAGCTGACTTCCGTGTAGTCGGGATAACCAAGGAGGAAGGACGTAAAGGGGTCGCCGACGGTGGCGCCCACGCTGGACGAGGAGTTGAAGACATACCAGCCGGAGCGGTAGTTGCCGTACACGTTGTCGTCGTGATCGGAGAGCCGTTTGAAATCCGCGCCGAACTTGAAGGCGTGCTTGCCGTGCGTCCACGAAAGATTGTCCAGCGCCTGGAAGATCTGGCCCCTCTGCATGCCGGGGTTGCCCGCGCCGGTGGACATGAATCCGTTGATGAGCACCTGCGGCGCCTCGGACCACTGCATGTCCGGCTGCGGCACGGCGAGCCCGGTCTGACTGAGCAGCGAGGCGGTGGAGTACTTCTGCGTCTCAGAGGTGTGCTGAGCGTTGAAGCCGCCGCGGAACTCGTTCATCAGAGTGTTGGTGAAGATGTAATTGTGGGCGAAGGTCAGGCCTTCGTCGATCTCCGGAGTGTTGTACGCGCCCTGCAGAGGGCTGCCGGCTTCGGCGCAATAACTGAAGACGCAACTGGCCGAAGGCGCGGTGGTCACTTGGCGGTTCTTGTAGCTGAAGCGCGCAAAGACGGTCTGCTTCGACGAAATGGTTCGGTCGAAGCGTGCGTCGCCCTGGTTGGCGGAGATCGGCGAGGGGAAGTTGATCTGGTAGTTGTTTGCAAACGAGTCTGCCGCGCCCTGGTTTGGTAAGGGCATCAGCGCCGTCATGATCTCGGCGGAAATAGGGCTGACCGGGACATTTGAAGTGTCGCCGATCGGCGTGCCGTCCGGATTGTAGATCGCGGCCACGCCCTGTTGGCCGAGGTAGTCGGTCAGATTGCCCGCGCGCATGGCCAGCGAGGGAACGCTGAGCGTCTGCGGGGTCTGGCGCGGCAGGCGGAGCCCTTCGTAGCTGACGAAGAAGAAGCCGCGCGGCTCGCCGGTCTGGCTCTTTCCAAAAAGGGCGGGCACCTTCAGCGGGCCGCCCATCGTTCCGCCGAAGTCGTTCATGATGATGCGCGGCTTGGTCAGCGTGAAAGCGTCGTCGGCGTTGAAGACGGTGTTCTCGTGGTTCTCGAAGAGGCCACCGTGGTAGTGGATGGTTCCGGCCTTGGACACGGTGGTGATGTCCGCCACGCCACTGAACTCGGCGTTGTTGTTGGACTCGGAGACGCGAATCTCTTCGATGGAGTTGAAGGAGGGGAACATCTCGTTGACAGGCCCGGAGTACTCAACGCCAACCGAGGAAATGCCGTCGACCGTAACACTGAGCAGCGCAGCCGTGGTGCCCATCACATCCAGGTTGCCGCCGTCGTCGGTCTGCACGCCGGCCTCGGTGGTGAGCGTGGATATGGGGCTGGTGGAGCCGGTGGAACGCGAGTAGATCGCCACCGGCAGCTCGACGAGTTCGTCGCCGACCTTGGTCTCGGCCAGGTTGGAGACATCGGTGTTGATCACATTCTCCATGCCGCCATCGACAATCACGGTCTGCGATTGCGCGCCGAGGGCCAAGGCGGTATCCACGCGGCGCGTCTCGCGGGCGGTGAGGACGATGTCCGAGATCGACTCCTTCTCAAATCCCGGCGAGGTGAAGGTCAGGCTATAGGTGCCGGTATCGATATTTTTGAATGCATAGTTTCCGCTGGCATCGGTGGCGAGGTTGCGCTTGGCGGTGGTTCCGGAGTTGACCAGCGTGACTTGCGCTCCGACGATGAGAGCGCCGCTGGAATCACGGACCGTGCCGAGAATGGCTCCATAGGTCGATTGAGCGGTCAGGCGGCCTGCGGCCATGAACGCGAGGCAACAGACAAGGAGTATCCGGCAAGCAACTATTCCGCGCACACGGGCGGGCGAAGGGATTCTATGCATCAAGACGCCTTTCAAGAGAGAATTCGAGGAGTGCCGGGCGGACCCCGGAATGAAGCTTTTCAGTTTCAACGATGCGCGAACACGGACGCGCTGGGTTCCATTTTTCTCATGATATTTTACCGCCTTGGAAACCTCCTCCGCGTAAATTGTTCAGGCGCAAAACAGGATGAACGACCGCACCATCCTTGCGTCGGCCATTGCATCAAATCCAGCCGCACCCGGCGGATTTGCCAAATCCGGCCGACGGTGTTTCAATCGAAATTAATGAAACAGGGGTGCTCCACACTGTGGGGCTGAGAGATACCCTAGAACCCGATCCGGATAATACCGGCGTGGGAAGTTTTCGCAGCCTGTCGGCTTTCTTCCTCGAATCCCATCGTGAGCGCTCTTGTTTCTCCGAGTTTGATACAAGGGGAAGCCATGCTCAGATTTATCGCCGCCTGCTCAGTCCGCAAAGCCAATGATCCAACGTGTTTTACTCGCCCGCACAGCGGATTCCGTGCGTCTTCGGTTCAAAGATGGACGCGCCTCGCAGCCGCATGGGCGCTGGCGGCCGGGCTCTGCGCCGCTCTGCCTGCGTTCGCCCAGAATGCGGCCCCGCAACAAACGACGCCCGCCTCTGCCAGCGCCAAGAGCACGACCCCGGTCCTGCCGCATCCCACTACCACGGTGGTGGTGCACGATGAGATCAAGGACGACTATCTTCCCGACGTCGTTACGGTGGGAACCTTGGACGGAGCGGCGCTGACGGAGACGCCGCTTTCGGCTACCGTGGTGACGCGCGAGTTGCTGAACGACCAGATCTCGCGCTTGATCTCCGACGTGGTGAAGAACGATGCCTCCGTCGGCGAGGATTATGCGCCCGTCGGCTACTTCGGCGACTACCAGATTCGCGGTTACACCCTGGATCAAAACACTGGATTTTTGGTCAATGGCCTGACCGTCGTCGGCCAGCAGAATGTCCCGCTGGAAAACAAGCAGAGCGTCGAGATCCTCAAGGGCATCTCCAGCCTGGAGAGCGGCATGGCATCCGGCGGCGGGCTGATCGATTACGTGACCAAGCGTCCGGCGGCGATCAAGGCTCTCGATTTGGCCACCGATCATCGCGGCAGCAGCTTTGGATCGGCGGACCTCGGCCATCTCTTCGGCGACCGCAAGCAGGTGGGCGCGCGCGTCAACTTGGCCGGCGAACGGATGATGAGTTATGTGAACGGCGCCGACGGATGGCGTGCAGTAGGGGCGGGTTCGGCGGATTGGAAGATCAGTCCCAGGGCGATCCTCAAGGGCGACTTCGAATACCAGCACGCCGACCAGCGCTCGGTCTGTGGCTATCAATTGCTGGGCCAGGAGCAGGTTGCGGGCGAGCCTCCAGTAGAGCCGCTGGTTCCAAATCTCGCTCTAATACATCCTTCCACGATGCTCGGCGAGCAGTCCTGGCAAAAACCGAATATCTTTGACACCACCAACAGCAGCGCGCGATTCGACTACGATCTTGGTAACCACTGGACGGCCTTTGCCGCGGCCAGTTATAGCCATTCGCTGCGCGACGACAATGTCGTGTACGCGTATGGATGCGGTTATGAAGCAGAGTGCGCCCTGAATCCTGGTCCGGGACAATCGCCCGAATACCTTTATGCCCCAGACGGCACCTATGACGCCTATGACTGGCGTGAACCCGGTGTGCTGCTCATGAACGCCCAGGCCGAGGCCATCGTCACAGGCCATCTCAAGACGGGCGCCGTCACCCACGACCTTACCGCGGGCGGCGAGTTATTCGGCATGAGCGTTCAGGAACCTGGCGCATGGAGCGCGGGAGCGCCGGACAACATTCAGAACGGGCCTGTGTACACCTATGTCGGCTCGGAGAATATCTACCAGCCGATCACGCCTTTTCCGATGGAGATCGATCCTATCACCGGCACCACCGACCAGGCCGGACCGCGCAGGCTCTATGAAGACAACCGCCAGGCTTCCGCGGTTGTGCAAGACCGAATCCATCTTCCCGGTCGCATTCAACTTTTCGTGGGAGGCCGGGAGGACGACCTGCATGACCATAACTATTCTCCCTATGCCACGAGTGCTCCCTTCGGGAATTCAAATGCGACCCCGCCTGTATTCAATGAGAAGCACTTCTGGTTGCCGCAGTACGCGGTGACCTTTAATCCAGCCTCCAACCTCACGCTCTATGGCAATTACGGAGTCCTGCTTTCGCTGGCGCCGCAAGCGTCCTGGTTTACAGATAACGGGAATCAATATCTGAGCCCATACTTTACCCGTCAGGCCGAGATCGGCGCAAAGTATCAACCCACTCAGAAAATCCTTTTGACCACCGCGTTCTTCCATATGCGCGCGCCGTTCTTCTATCCCAAGGCGATTCAATTGCCGGACAGCTTTTGCCCGGTGGGTGTGTTTCAGAATCCTGGCGATCTCTGCTTTGAATCCGACGGCCACGATACACACGACGGCATCGATTTGAATGCTGAGGGCAAAGCGACGAACTGGCTGCGCCTTTCGGGCTCCGCGGCGTTGATTCGCGCGATCTCGGACGACACGGGCACACCGGCCTTCGACAACAAACAAGTTCTCAATGTCCCGCATCTGCGGACGGCTGTCTTTGCCGATATGCTGCTGCCCCATGCGCATGGACTGCACTTGATGCCGGGTTGGAGCTACACCGGACGCAAGGAAGCCACGCGCGACGACGCGGTCAGCGTCTCCGGCTACAACATCTTCAACATGGGAGCTCGCTACACGCCGGGCGGCGAACAGGGTAAAGTGACCTTCCGGCTCTATGCCGACAACATCTTCGACAAGCGCTATTGGAAGGACACCGGCGCAAATTACGGGGACACGTTCATCCACCTGGGCGCGCCGACAACGGTAAGGCTTGCAGCACATTACACTTTCTAAAGCCCTGTAACCAGAATTCCCCGAATAACCGGGGAAGGTAACCGCGGGTCCTTCGACTGCGTTGGGCGCAAGAAACGCGTCCAACTTCGCTCAGGATGACGGCGATTTTATGATGCGTGATTCAGAGACATGACACGGGAGATTCGTGCAACAGGGACCTGAGCCAAGATGACCGCGACCGCAACAGTACACGGAATGGACAAGACGCGCGTGACGCCGGATTGGCTGCCGCTGCGGCTTGAGGAAGTGCGCGCGCTGCTTTTGCGATACGAGGGGTGCGGGGAACCGATCGAAATCCGGTCGGTAAGCCCGCGGCCTTTTTCGGCGGCAAGTGTGGTAAGCACGAGCCACAAGTCGGTTTTCATCAAGCGCCATGCCAAGTTGGTGCGCGATCGCGAAGGATTGCTGGAGGAGCATCGCTTTCTTCAGCATCTTTTTGCGCATGGCGCGCCGGTTGCACGAGTTCTCGCTACAACCGGCGGCGAGACCGCTGTCGAAATTGGCGACTGGACCTACGAAGTTCACGAAGCAACTGCTGAGGTAGACATCTACCAGGATGCGCTCTCCTGGACGCCCTTTCTCTCCAGCCACCACGCGTTTTCGGCCGGACAGGCGCTGGCCCGGTTGCATCTTGCGGCGGAGGGATTTGTGGCTCCCGCGCGTAAAGCGCAGCCGCTGATAACCAGCTTTTTCATCTTCGCCGGCACCGACCCGACCCAAGGGCCGACGCAAAGAATGGAGCGCTACCTGAGAGCGCGTCCGTCGCTGGATCAGGATGCGGCGACGCGAAAGAGTTGCGCGGAAGCGTTGGAGTTGCTTGCGCCGTTTCACGCGCGCCTTCGCCCGCTGCTGCCTTCGCTGGCCCCGCTGTGGACGCACAACGACCTCCACGCTTCCAATCTTCTCTGGAGCAATGCGAGCCTGGAAGCGGAGGCCGTCAAGGTGATCGACTTCGGGCTCGCGGACCGGACCAATGCGGTCCACGACATTGCGCAGATGATCGAGCGCAACGTTGTGGAGTGGCTGGAGCTATCGACGGAATCACCCGAGAAAGACACCGCGCCAGTGCATCTGGACCATCTGCAGGCGATGCTCGACGGATATCAATCGGTGCGTCGGTTGAGCGATGCCGAAGCCGCCGCGCTGGCTCCGATGACCGCTCTCTGCCATGCGGAGTTCGCGCTGACGGAGGCGGATTATTTCCTCGGCGTGCTGCACTCCGAGGCCAATGCAATCATATGCCACGATGGCTACCTTGTGGGCCATGCGCGGTGGTTCCACGGCGCGGGCGGACAGAGACTTTTGCAAGCAATCGAAGAATGGGCTGAGCAGGTTGCGAAAAGGGCAAGGGAGACAGTCACCGGCCCGCAAAACCCGCCCTCAGGGGCTAAAGCCCAAACCGAATTATCTGCAATTTGCGGCACGACTAAAGCCGTGCCCTGAAGCTTCTTGCCGCTCTGAAGAAGTTTTTTGCGGTCGATGAAACCGGGACAGGAGCACGAAAAGAGAATGATGAGCTTGCTGGCACGATACGTTATTGAGAACTGGCTGGAAATCATTGGCGCAGTCACGGCCTTAGTGAGCATCTGGCTTACTACAAAGCGAAAGGTTGCTTGTTGGCCGATTGGGATCATTTCCGACCTCGCCTATCTCGTGATTTCCTATCAAGCGCATCTGTTCTCATTTACGCTGCTCCTGGTCGGCGGCCTCCCCTTAACTTTCTACGGCTGGTGGTACTGGGAGCGGGGAGTGCGCGAAGAGGGCGATGTGCGCGTGGTGCCGCTGCCCCTGCCGAACCTGCTCATTGGTGTGGCCGCGGGAGCATTGGGCGGGCTTGCGCTGGGAGCCGGGATGCAGCACTATCATGCTTCGCTTCCATATCTGGACGCCATGCTGACAAGCTATAGCATTTTGGGCGGTTGGTGGCAGGCGCGAAAGAATATCGCCAACTGGTGGCTGTGGATCGCTGTGGACGTTGTATACATCGGCGAATTCCTCTATACGAAATTGCCGTTGACTGCCTTGCTCTATGCGGCTTTCGTCGTTTTGGCGGTACTGGGGCTGCGCGACTGGAGCCGCGCAGCCCGTAAGGCTCAGATCGCCGCTTGAACCACGTTCTGCAACGGCTCACCGCCGATGTAGCGCTTGAGTTCGCCGGCCGCGGTCTCAAGTGAGCGGGGCGCAAACTGCGGGCTCGATCCGGCCACGTGGGGAGTGAGCAGCAGGTTGGGGCAGTTCCACAAAGGATGACCTTCCGGCAGCGGTTCGGGATCGGTGACATCGAGAGCCGCGCGAATCCGTCCACCCTG
This sequence comes from uncultured Occallatibacter sp., assembly GCA_964595345.1. Classification (GTDB taxonomy): domain Bacteria; phylum Acidobacteriota; class Terriglobia; order Terriglobales; family Acidobacteriaceae; genus Telmatobacter. The sequence continues at coordinate 12,813 of CAZQPY010000036.1, read as the reverse complement.
CAGCGCTTCCACCAGCGCGTCGGTATCGACAATGGGGCCGCGGGCGGCATTGACCAGCAGCGCGCCTTGGCGCAGCAGCGCAAGTTGGCGGCTGCCGATGAGCTTGTCGCTCTCCGCATTGTGGGGCAGGATCAGGATTACGATGTCGGCCTGAGGCAGCAGGCTGTCCAGTTCGGCGACAGCGTGAACTTTGGGCTCGGTGCGGGCGGTGCGCGCCACACGAAGCAGGTTGACGCGAAAGGTCTCGAACATCCGCTCGATCTCCTGCCCGATCGATCCGTGGCCGACGAGCAGCACAGTCTTGCCGGTCAGTTCCTCCAGCATCACGGGAGGGTAGAGGGGGCGGTTGTCGCCCGCGATTGCGGCGTAGCGCGCCGGAGACTCGAAGCGGCGCTTCCAGATGCCGTCGCGCTGCATTTCAAAGTAGAACGGAAAATGCTTCATCATGGCCAGCGTGGCGGAGAGCGTCCACTCGGCTGTGGAAACACTGTGCGCGCCGCGGGCGTTGCAGATGGTGACATTTGGGCCAACCAGGCCGGGGATCCACTCTGTTCCGGCCATGGTGCACAGCACCAGACGAACACCGCGCAGCATCGGATAAAGCTTGATGGCTTTCACCGCGTAGGGGTCGGGGATCCACACATCGATGTGGACTTCGTGATCCAACAGGTCGGGCAAAGGAACGAGCTCGACTTCCGCTGGAAAGCCGCTCATCCATTCAGGCGCAAAGATCGCCGGGTATCCAATTTTTAGCATGACTCTCGCCGGTCCGCAGGATGCGGGTATCTGGTTTCCATGCTACACGGCCGCAGGACTGGAACGGTGTGAGACTACCGCTCTGCAGCGAAGCCAGAGGTGGTGTATCCCGGAAGCACCCCACCGTGGTCGGGGTTCTCAGCGACCGATCTTCGTCCGAGGGTGGAGGAACTAGCGACCTGGCAAGGAACTGGCCGATACAAAAACTTTGGTTTCGCGAATGCCTGCTGACGAAGCAGTCTCAATACTTGCTGCGAAAGACGCGCGCATTCACGTCGGGCCAGAACTCTTTGACAAGATTTGAAAAACCGTCCAGCCCGACTTGTGTAACCCAGCGTTGGCCGGTCTTGGTCCATGTGCGTTCCTGCGCCGGATAGTACAGTCCCGAGATGCCCGCGGCCGCGCCATTGCCAATAATCTCAGAGACATTGGGGACCAGACTGCCATGATCGCTGCGCGTAACCAGAAGGCGGGTAATGGAATAGCCGGTGCGCCGAATAAGGCCGCCGTGGCCCAGTGTGTAATAGCGCGGGTCCTGACGGGTTGCCGACGGCAACAGGAACTCGGTCATCAGATTGCCGTCCAGGGTATCGGCGAAGCTGTGCCAATAGTAGCGGGCAAAGGCCGCGCCGCCCCCATGGAACTCCGGATAGGAGCCCTCCGCCTGCGCAACTCCGGCTAGGATGCCGACGTAGAGGAACGAGGAGTAGTCAAAGCTATCTTCGAGGGAGAGTTTGAACTTTTCGCGCGAGGAGAGCGGCGGCAGCTTTTCATCAACGCTAACCGAGCGGAAGTTGGGAATGATGCCAAGAATGCGCCGGGTCTGCTTCCCTTCGTAGTCCGGCGTCGAAATGCCCGGTGGGGTATGTTCGGTCGGGGACGGCGCATTGGGTAGTTCCGCGTCAGGTTCGCGGGTCCCAGAGGCAGGGCCGGAACTCTGTTGCGCAACCGAAGATCGCGTCCCGCACACGGCGAACTGAATCAGGAAGAGAAGTGCTAAAAATCGAGGATTGATCACTTTATGCTCCTTGTGGCGGTCGGCCAGAACGGATACGCGCAAGAAGTATGAGAGAATCGGCGATCGAATCTTTGGATGATTCCGGCGAGCCAAAGTTTGTGAAATCCCGGCGAACGCGAGAGCAGAGGTCGGCTGACTTGCTGAGCCCGTTTCTAAAAAAGACCAAACCGCTCGCCAGTGCCCGCGAAAGAGTCGGGTTCTGCGGTTGGACGAGCGAACCTCATGAACGTGAGAGGGGTCACGACATGAATGCGGTCCATGCGGCATCCTAGAGATGTGGCAATCCGAAGAAAGAAAACATCATGCGCCTGAAAGCACACAGTACGGCGTCGCAGCACCAGCTTGCGGTCAAGCTGCGCGTGGCCGAGGAGTCGCGCCAGGGCTTCCTCAATTGGGAGCGGCAGCGGCTACTGATTCACGCTTCCAAGACGGCGCTGGCGGCGACTTTGTGCTGGTGGGTGGCGATGGCCTTTGGGCTGCACGACGGCTACTGGGGCGCCATCAGCGCCATCATCGTGCTGCAGTCGAACTTTGGGGCAACCATCAGCGCATCGCGCGACCGGATCCTTGGCACCCTGATCGGCGCGGTGATCGGTTTCTCGTTCTCACTCCTCGGCGCGCTGCCCTGGAACTTCCTTCTTGCCGTTCTGGTCGCGGTGATTGTTTGCGGACTGCTTGGCTTGCGCAGCAGTTCACGCCTGGCCGGGGTGACCATCGCGATTGTGATGCTGGTACATACGCAGGGCTCACACTGGACCCTGGCACTGCATCGGGTGATCGAGGTTATCTTGGGCATCCTGATGGCGATTGCAGTTTCCACGCTGGTTTTTCCAGATCGCGCACGGCTGCGGCTGAAGGACGGGCTGGCGCAGGAGTTCCTGGTGTTGTCCTCGCTGTTTGAAGCAATTCTGCAGGGATACAGCGGGCCGCCGGCAGAGAACCTGGCGACCCTGCGCGAAGACGCGTTGACCCGGATGAGGGCCAACAACCAATTGCTGGAAGCCGCGCGCAACGAGCCCTCCGGCGGCCCGGGTTGGCGCGAAGGATTGGGCATGCTGTCGCAGTTTGGGCGCTCGATTCTGGATGCGCTGATTGCCCTGGAGTACTCGGTGAAAGACAGCCACCAGGACGCGTATGCCCAGCAGATCGAACCGGAACTGGGACGGCTGGCGGTGGACATCCGCACCGGATTCCATCACGTGGCCAGCTGCATTCACGGCTGGAAGTTCCATGTTCCGCCGCCAGGGATCAGCCTGGAAGGGGATATACAAAACTTAGAAGTACGGATGAATGCGGTGCGGCCCCTGGGGATCGGGTTCTCACAGGCGGAGATTCTGCGGGCCTATGCGGTGCAGCTGCATTTGAAGCAGATTGCCCGCATTCTGAGAGCGTCGAGAGTTGAGACCAATCGCGCCATCGGCGGCGCGGAAGCCTAAGCGAAGAACTTGCGCAGCGCCTCGACGCAGTCTTCGATCTCCTTGATTCCCGTGGCGTAGCCGAAGCGCAGATGGCCTTCTCCCTGTGCGCCGAAGACGGAGCCCGGGATGGTGGCGATGTGCGCCTTGTCCAGCAGGATTTGCGCAGCGGTGCGGCTGAGCTTGTGAATCTTCTCGGTGTTCGGAAAGGCATAAAACGCGCCGGCCGGCGGCTCGCAATCCAGTCCCACCGCGTTGAGACCGCTCACTAGCAGGTCGCGGCGCTTGCGGTACTCCTCGCGCAGGCGCACTATCTCGGATTCCGGCGTCTTGAGCGCTTCGATCATGGCGTATTGCGTCGGGGTCGAGACGCCATTGGTGGAGTAGAGCACCATCTTCTTCAAGCCGGTCATGAAGGGTTCCGCTGCCACCGCGTATCCGGCGCGCCAGCCGGTCATGCCATAGGTTTTTGAGAAGGTAAAGCAGCTGATGGTGCGCTCGGCCATTCCCGGCAGCGAGGCAATGGAGACATGCTCGCCGTCATATACCAAATCCTCGTAGGCTTCGTCGGCAAAGACAATCAAATCGCGCTTGATGGCGAAGGCCGCCACCTCTTCGGCCTCGGCACGGGTGAAGACGACTCCGTTGGGGTTCTGCGGGGTGTTGTAGTAAATGGCGCGGGTCTTGGAGGTAGAGAACTGCTCCAGCGTGCGGCTCAAGCCGTGACGACGAGCGGTGACCGTGGGGACAGCGAGCGGACGCGCCTGCGCCCCGGTGACGAGATCGCTGATCGGCGTCCAGTAGGGCGAAAAGACCAGCACATGATCGCCGGGATCGAGAACCGCCTGGAAGGCGGCATAGAGGGCCTGCATTCCGCCCACGGTCACGATCACCTCTTCGGTGCTGGCGGCGATCGCGTTCTTGGCAGCCAGTTTCGTTACCAGAGCCTGGCGCAGGGCGAGCACGCCGGAGGAGGGAGCGTAGTGGGTCTGGTTCTCGGCCAATGCCCGGGTGGCGGCGTTCTTGATCGCATCCGGCGTCTCAAAGAACGGCTCGCCCATGTGCATGGCGTGTACGGCGAGGCCCTCGGCGCGCAGTTGCATGACTTTGTTGCGCGTTTGCACAATGTCGGAGAACCCGACCTCTTCCAGCCTTCTGGCCAACCGAATCCCGTTCTGCTTTGACATGTTTCCGTTTCCTCCGCAACCCTGACTCAGGGGAACAGCATAGCCGATCCCCGTCCCGGCGCTTTGTGATACCTGCACCAAAATCATGCCCGGAGCACTCGTTCCCCCGGTTGTCCCAATAGCGCCTGATCCGCGGAGGCGATTGTACTGCGCCAGGGTCTGTTCACACTACCCTGGTGGGTGGCGCTGCCTGTGAAAATCGGGCCAGACTCGGCGGAGTCCGAAGGCTGTGGCGGCCCCACAGTCGAGGACGACAACAACGTATGGCCCGATTTTCGCCGCCGCCCGAAGGGACGGGGCCATTTTTCCTCATCTCTTCGTCAATCGTCGCTAGGATACACCCGGTATCCGTCGCTCCTCTCTCCTCGAAATGGTAAAAAATGGCTTCCGTCGCCGCCCGCCGGGGTAGTGTGAGCAGACCCTGATCAGACGGCTAGCAAATCGGTATAAACGGCCATGCCGACCACGGCGTCAGCGCCCAGGTTGTCGAGCGCGTCCACCTCCTGCTGGCTGCGAATCCCCCCGGCCACAATCAGCTTGCGCTTGGTCAGGGTGCGCAGCCGGGCGGCGGTTTCGATCGGAAAACCTCTCAAAAGACCCTCCCCATCCACGTGGGTATAGAGGAAGGCGCCCACGAACGGTTCGAGTTGGGGAATGGCGTCGTCAGGGGTGAGTTCGATCTGCGCTTTCCATCCCTTGACGGCGATGCGGCCGTTTTTGGTGTCGATGCCGGCAACCACGCGCTCGATCCCAACAGCGGCAGCCAGTTCAGCCGCGAACCCGGCATTCACCACGCCCGCGCCCGCTTCATTTTGAGAGAAGAGCGCCGAGCCGATGATCACCTTTTCCGCCCCGGTGCTCAGAACGTGCCAGGCGCGCTCGATGGTATGGATTCCGCCGCCGACCTGTACAGGCAGCCGCTTGGCGATCTGGGCCACCAGGGCCGAGTTCTCGCCCTGGCGCATGGCGGCGTCCAGATCGATCAACTGCACGAGCGGGAACTTGGAGAACTTCTTGATCCAGAACTCAAAATCGTCGAAAGCAAGGCTGAGTTTTTCGCCTTGCACAAGCTGAACAATCTGGCCGCCCAGCAAATCAATGGAAGGAATCAACATGGAAGCCTCACGGAAACGCCGGCCCGGGCCAGCTCCTCTTTCAAGGAACGAGCGCTGGAAACACCAAAGTGGAAAATGCTAGCGGCCAAGGCGGCATCGGCCCGGCCGCGTCCAAAGACGTCGACAAAATGGGCTACGGTTCCTGCTCCGCCGCTTGCGATTACAGGAATTCCTACTGCATCGCTGACCGCCGCGGTCAATTCACAGTCAAAGCCGGTGCGCATGCCGTCCGAATTCATCGAAGTGAGCAGGATCTCGCCCGCGCCGCGCTGCTCTGCCTCGCGCGCCCACTCGACAACGCGGCGGCCGGCCAGCTTGCGCCCGCCCTGCACGTAGACCTGGGCTTGACCCACCGGATCGGCCGCCTCGGGATCGCGGCGCGCATCAATTGCGACGACTACGGCCTGCGCGCCGAAGCTGCGCCCGATGTCGTCGATGAGCTGCGGGTTCTTGAGCGCCGCTGAGTTCACGCTTACCTTATCGGCGCCCGCCTCAAAAACCTGCGCCGCGTCTTCGGCCGTGCGGATTCCGCCGCCCACGCAGAACGGCACAAAAAGCTCACTCGCGGTGCGACGGACTGTATCCAGCAGCGTGGCACGGCCCTCGTGGGTGGCCGTGATGTCCAGCAGGACAATCTCGTCCGCGCCATTGCGCGCGTGGCGAGCCGCCTGCGCGGCCGGGTCGCCGGCATCGACGATGTCGACAAACTGCACGCCCTTGACAACGCGGCCATCGTGAACATCCAGACAGGCAATGATCCTTTTGGTAATCATCGGGCAGACTCCGCACTCAGATTGAGAAAATTGCGTAGTATTTTCAATCCCGCCTCGCTCGACTTCTCAGGATGGAACTGCACGCCGAAGACGTTGTCGCGCTCGACAGCGGCGGCGAAGTCTTCAATGTAGTGCGTCACCGCCGCGGTATTCGCAGTAACCGGCGCACGGAAGGAGTGCGTGAAGTAGACGTGCGAGCCATCGGCGATGCCTTTGAGCAGACGCGACGCGGGATTGATGGCCAGCGAGTTCCAGCCCACGTGCGGGATTTTTTCCGTGCCTTCGGTGAAGCGCGCGCAGGACTCGGCGAAGTGCCCGAGACCGGGCTGCGATGGGGCTTCCGTCGATCCGCTGTAGAGCCATTGCATGCCGACGCAGATGCCGAGAAACGGCACGCCGCGCGCGATGGCCGCGCGAATCGCCGCCGTGAGGCCGGTGTTGTCGAGCAGTTCGGTGGCCTGGAAGTGGCCCACGCCGGGAAGGACGATACAGTCGGCGCTCTCAACCAGCGACAGATCGCTGTCCGTCACCACCGTCTGAGCACCTACATGGTGCAGTGACTTGAGCACCGAGGTGAGGTTGCCCGCTTTGTAATCAATCACCGTTACGCGCATCGCGTCGTTCCCCCATATCCATCATCGATTCTTGCCACAAATGCTGCGCTTTTGCTTGGAAAGGACACGACTTTGGTCGTGCCGATAAAGCCAAAAAAACGATCTTGGGCTTTAGCCCCCGAGGGAATGCAAATCCATCCGCAAACATTTCCTCGGCGGCTAAAGCCGGACACCCATTTCTGCCTTGCTGCGGCACGGCTGAAGCCGTGCCCTTTCAAAGCCGACCCATCCTCCGCGATAGAAAGCCCCAAAGTTCAAAACTTCGCGTTCGAAAAACAACCGCAGGTCCTTCGACTCGCTACGCTCGCTCAGGATGACAGTCATTGGAGATTACTGCAAGCGTCGGAGGTTACAGCAATCCCTTCGTCGACGGCAGCATTTCGCCGAGCTGCTTATCGCGCGAACACGCCACGCGCATGGCCCTGGCGAACGCTTTGAAAATCGCTTCGATCTTGTGGTGATTGGAGCGGCCGTACATGGTCTTCACGTGCACATTTGCGCGCGCGCCGCGGGCGAAGCCTTCGAAGAAATCCGTCACTAGTTCGGTTTGCAAGTCGCCGACTAGCCGCGTCTTTACCTTGGTGTCTACGGCGAATGCCGCGCGTCCGCTCAAATCCACTGCCGCGATGGCCAGCGTCTCGTCCATGGGCATGAGGAAATATCCGGCGCGCAGAATGCCGCGCTTGTCGCCGAGCGCCTTGTCGAAGGCCTCGCCAAGCGCGATGCCGACATCCTCGACGGTGTGGTGCTGATCGACGTCGAGATCGCCGTCGCACTTGAGGTCGAGATCGAAGGCCCCATGGCGTGTGAACAGCTCCAGCATGTGATCGAAGAAGCGAATGCCGGTGGAGACGTTGTAATGGCCGCCGCCTTCGATGGTGAGCTGGATGGAGATCTTGGTCTCCGTCGTGTTGCGGGAAAAGCCGGCGGTGCGCTTGGGGGGCTTGGCTTCAGTTGGATCGATCTTTTCGCTCGTCAATTTGCTTCTCCTTGAAGAGGCGTCGTCGTGGGATTTGATGACGCCTTGTACTTTCCCTCAGGGGCTAAAGCCCCAAATCATTCAATTGGCGTTTTCGGCACGGCTAAAGCCGTGCCCTTTCAAAACTGAGGCCAAAGCCGAGTTTCTCCGCAGCATCTAAGGCCCGTCATCTTCACGATGGTCCCGCACCCTTCATCGCCGACAGTGTTTCGTTCAAGGCGGCGATGGCGAGCCCCATCTGTTCGCGCGTGCCGATGGTGATGCGCACATATCCGTCGCAGCCGGGATCGTTGGAGCGGTCGCGCACCAGCACTCCGGCCGCGCTCATGAGGCGCGTGAACTCCTTGTGTTGTGGGCCGATGTCGACAAGGACAAAGTTGGCGCTGCTGGGCCACCGTCTCACTCCGGCGCTGTCCAGAGCGGCTTCGAATTCGGCGCGTGCGGCCAGCACCTCAGCGACGTACCAGTCGAGGTAGGCCGTATCTTCGAGCGCCGGAGGCAGGCAGGCCAATGCCAGAGAGTTCACACTATAGGGCGAGAGCACTCTCTTGACCCAGCGCATCATTTCGACCGGGCCGGCGAGCAGCCCCAACCGCAGGCCGGCAAGTCCGTAAGCCTTCGAGAAAGTGCGGGCCACCAGCAGATTGGGAATCTTGCCCACCAGGTCCATCACGGTTTCGCCGTGGAAGTGAAAGTAAGCCTCGTCGATTAAAACCACAGCGTGCGGCGCACGGCGCGCAATCTCCAGCAGTTGCTCTCGCGTCGCGGCGGATCCGGACGGGCTGTTGGGATTGGCGATGGCGATGATCTTGGTGCGCGGCGTAATGGCCGCCAGCAATCGCTCGTAGGGAAACGCCAGATCGTCACTGGCCAGCACGGTTACCGCGTTCGCGTCTGTCGCTGAAACGTAAACCTCGTACATGGTGTAGGTCGGCACGGGCAGCAACAGTTCGTCGCCCGCATCCAGAAACGTCTCGAAGAGCACGTGAATCGCTTCGTCCACACCATTGGTCAGTGCGACCTGTTCGGCCTCAAGGCCCAGTGTGCGTGCGACCAGCGCTTCCACAGGAGCGCGCTCGGGATAGCGCGTCAGATCTCCAGTAGAGATCCGGGCCAGCGCTTCCTTCACCTTGGGCGAACAGGCAAGTGTGTTCTCGTTGAAGTCGAGGCGCAGCGCGTCGCGGCAGCCCAGCGGAGGGTGATACTCCATCATGGCCTGCACGCGGGCGCGGGGCGTTGGCGCGGCAGCGGAGGAACGCCCCCCAGCGCCTGAGACCGCAGCGGAAACACTCAAATCTTCCGCCTTTGCATCTTCCGGCTTTGTTAATTCCGGCTGTGCGACTTCCAGCTTTGTAACAGGGCACGACTTTAGTCGTGCCGCAAAGCCCTCCACAACGAGTGGGGCTTTAGCCCCTGCCAACGCCGATTCCGGAACATCCGAAGTCATGCCCTTAGTCCCCATCGCAACTTCGTCACCCACGAGGCTCCCTCACTTTCGCAGCTTTCTTTGCAGGCTGCGCGACAGAAGTTTTCTTGCCCAGCCGCACGCGAACCGCCTCCGCGTGCCCCACAAGCCCTTCCGCTTCGGCCAGCAGTACGGCGTCGGGCCCCAGAACGCGCGTCGCTCGTGCGTCGTACTGCTGCACGGTAATCAGCTTCACGAAATCGTTCACACTCAAGCCGCCGCGCACCCGCGCCATTCCGCCGGTAGGCAGCGTGTGATTGGGTCCGCTGATGTAATCGCCCATGGGCTGCGCGCTCCAGCGGCCGATGAAGACCGAGCCGGCGTTCTGCACCCAATCCAAATCAGCGGGGCCATCGACGGTGAGGTGCTCGGGAGCCAGGCGATTGGTTATCTCTCGTGCCTCGACCACAGTCGCGGCAATGATGAGCAGCCCGTTTCGGTCCAGCGATTCGCGCGCCACGAGGTTGTTGCGGCTGCGCAGATTGCACTCGGCTGCGACGTCTTTGGCCAACTCGGGCTGGGTGGTGATGAAGATGGAAAGCGCTTCGGGATCGTGCTCGGCCTGGGCTACGAGATCGCTGGCGATATCGGCGGGGCGGCCCTTTTCGCTGGTGACAATGGCTTCCGTCGGTCCGGCAAGCATGTCGATGGAGCAATCGAAAGCTACGAGCTTTTTGGCAGCGGTGACGTAGAGATTGCCGGGGCCGACGATTTTGTCTACTCTCGAAACGCTCTGCGTGCCGTAAGCAAGGGCTGCGATGGCATGCGCTCCGCCGAGGCGATAGAACTCGGTAACGCCAAGCATGTGCGCGGCGGCGAGCGTCTCCGGCGCGGGCCGGGGCGAGACCACAACGATGCGCGGAACCCCAGCCACCTGCGCGGGAATCACCGTCATCAGCAGAGTCGAAGGCAGCGGATGGCGGCCGCTGGGCACATAGCATCCGACCGCGCTAATCGGGCGCACAAGCTGGCCGGTCATCAGGCCTTCCATGGGCTGCTCACTCCACGAGGCCGGCAATTGATTGACAGCAAAGCCGCGAATCTGAGAGGCGGACGTGGTGAGGGCGATGCGCATGTCGGCAGAAACCGCGTCCCACGCGGCGGCCATCTCTTCCGGCGCGACCTTCAAATCGCCATCGTTGCCATCGAGCTTCGCCGCGTATTTGCGGAGCGCCGCGTCACCTTTCTTGCGCACGTCGTTCACGATGCGCTGCACGGCAGGGAGAACAGTGTCCAACGATGTGCCGCCGCGTTGTTCAAGTGCCGCGAGAATTTCCGCGGTTTGCGGTGCGCCGCGGCCTTTGGTCCGGATGATCTTCATGTATGTCTCCGCTGGAATGCAAGAAGAGCCTCCCTCGGGGGCTAAAGCCCCCTTCAGTTGATTGCCCTTGTCGGCACGGCTAGAGCCATGCCCTTTCAAAACGATTGGAACATGGTTCTGTGGTCTCCCACCCTTCGCAAAGTACGCGAAGGATGGGGCACCCACTTCCGCGCCTACTTCTGTGACGTTGAATTTCGCTACAACGCAACTCCGCGGGAGTGAATGCGTTACAGCACAACCTTGTTCAGCGGATATTCCACGATCCCCGTGGCCTTGGCAGCCTTGAGCTTGGGGATCACATCGCGGGCTATGCGCTCTTCCACAATGGTATTCACGGCAACCCATTCGGAGTTGCTGAGCTGAGAGATGGTGGGCGAATTCAAAGCGGGCAGGACAGTCAGGACGGCCTCGAGGTTCTCGCGCTGCACGTTGAGCATGAGGCCTACCATCGACTGGGCATCGATGGCGCCACGCAGCATGGTGGCGATCTGATCGATCTTGTTGCGCTTCCAGTCGTCGGCCAGAGCGGTCTTGCCGGCGATGAAGTGGGTCTCGCTCTCCATTACCGTGTCGATGATCTTGAGGCGGTTGGCCTTGAGCGAACTGCCGGTCTCGGTGATCTCGATGATCGCGTCGGCCAGCGTGGGCGGCTTCACTTCGGTTGCGCCCCAGCTGAATTCCACCTTCACGTTCACGCCCTTTGCTGCGAAGTACCGCTTGCTGACTTCCACCAGTTCGGTGGCAACGATCTTGCCCTCCAGGTCCTCGGCCTTTTCAAAGCCGCTGCCCTCGGGAACCGCCAACACCCAGCGCACCTTGCGGCGGCTCTGCTTGGCATAGGTCAGCGAAGTTACGGTGGGAACATCGAGGCCGCTTTCCACAACCCAGTCAATGCCGGTGAGGCCGGCGTCGAGCACGCCGTGATCGACGTAGCGTGCCATCTCCTGCGCGCGGATCAGCATGCACTCGATCTCCGGGTCGTCGATGGAGGGAAAGTAGGAGCGGCCGTCGGCGTAGATGTTCCATCCGGCGCGCTTGAAGAGGGCGATGGTTGCGTCTTGCAGGCTTCCCTTGGGGATGCCGAGTCTGAGCTTGGTGGCCACGATATTTTCTCCGTCTTTCGGTCTGAGGGGTTGAACTGGATTACTTCGCGTCGAGGGCAATGGGCTTGGTGAAACAGCTAACCGTGCCTTCGTGGCACACCAGGCCGTCTCCTTCGACAGTTACGCGGAACAACAGTGTGTCGTTGTCGCAGTCGGTGGCGATGGAGACGATCTTCAGGCGGTTGCCGCTCGACTCGCCCTTCATCCACAGCTTCTGGCGGGTGCGGCTCCAGAAAGTCACAAAACCGGACTCCAGGGTTTTGGCGTAGCTGACCGGGTTGAGAAAGCCAAGCATCAGCATCTCGCCGGAGTTTGCGTCCTGAACGATGCCCGGGACCAGGCCGTCCATCTTGTCAAAATCGATTGTCGGGTTCTGCGCGCTCATTTTCTTCCTTGTCGTTGGTTGGGAGTTTTGTATGGGCAAGAAAAAGCCCGCCGGCGTAATCGCCGGCGGGCTTGGTGTTTCTTGAGATCTCTCTGGCCGTTTAGAAGTTCAGGCCATGGCAGTCCGCCGGCATGGGGGTTCCATGATGGTGGTGATGGCCGTGATGGCGGAGGCTCTGCATCTAAGGAAACGCTATCGGAAGGACGGCCAATTGTCAACCACGCCTCGGATTTGCTGGCGTCGAGGAGCTTCTGAAAGCGAAGAAACAGGCCGAAACGAATGCCCCCAAAGGTATTGCAGAAGCAAGAACTTGAGTCCGCACGCGCGGGCCGGTCCAGGGGGGCATCCATTCCCATCGGACTGGTTACCGTTCAATGACGGATTTCGCCGTTCGCTGCATCGCCTTTGGGTTGACCGGGGTGGACCATTACGCTGGTAATGGGATTTCAGGATCCGGTTTTCCCTGGCGCAGCGGGACCGAATCCGGGCCGACACCTTTCGAAGTCGTGGACCGGTCATCCAAATGAGTTTTGAGGAGATTGCAGATTATGGCAAAAGCTATTAAGTATGTCGAACAGGCAGCCGTGTATGCGGCCAAGGGCGCATGGGTAGTATTCGAGCGGCTGAACCGCATCAGCCCCAATGCGTCGTTCACTCCCAAGTGGAGCGACAAGCCCCTGCA
>CAZQPY010000035.1:0-53313 GCA_964595345.1 uncultured Occallatibacter sp. | reverse complement strand
CGGCACTTGAGGGCTTGACCGGCACTGCTGAAGTCGTGCCCTGACGCTTCTTGCCCTCCCGATGGTTTTTATGCAGTTCCGCGAAACACTGTTCTTCTGCATGGCCTTGGCGGCACTGTTCGAATTCGGACGGGGGCTTTCGATTGTGAACATGCGGGGAGTGCGGGATACCGAAGGATGAAGGTGCAATCCGTTTACAATCAACGGCGAGACGCGTCGCGGAGTTTGGCTTGAGGAATGCAGTTTCCGGTGGTGGGTTCCGAGTTGACAAGAACGACAGGACCGGGAGATTCAATGAACACCTTGTTGCAGGATTTGCGCTATGCGGTGCGGCAGCTGTGGAAGACGCCGGGATTCACGGTGACTGCGGTACTGTCGCTGGCCATTGGCATCGGGGTCAATACGGCCATCTTCAGCAACATGGACGCGGTAGTGCTGCATCCGCTGGCCGTTCCCCGGCTGGACCGTGTGGTGACGGTGGCCGAGCAGAATGCGCGCAGCAGCTACGAGAGCGGGTACGAGCAGGTTGCGCTGGCCAACTACAAGGACTGGGCGCGGCAGAGCGGCTCGTTTGAGTCGCTGGCGGTCCGCTCCCAGGCCGACATGACTCTGACAGGCGGCGGCGATGCCGCACACGTCGAGGCCACGCTGACCTCGGCGAACTTTTTCAACGTGCTGCGCGCCACTCCGCAGTTTGGCCGCGTGTACAGCGAAGCGGAATGCCGTCCGGGTCAGGACTCGGTAGCCGTGCTGAGCTACGGTCTTTGGCAGCGGCGCTTTGCAGGCGACCCCGGGGTGCTGGGCCGCACCATCGAACTCGACGAGCGGACCTACGCGATTGTTGGGGTGATGCCGAAGTCGATGCAGTATCCCTCCACGGCAGACGTCTATCTGCCTTTGGCGCCCACGCCGGAGCAACTCGGCAATCGGAGCGCGCACGACTACGTGGTGACCGCGCGGCTTCGCGACGGCGTAAGCGTCGAGCAGGCGCAAGCCGAAATGCGTACGCTTGCCGGACACCTGGCGCAGGCTTATCCGGCGACCAACACGGGCTGGTCGGTACATGTGGAGCCGCTGCTGGAGGGCATCAACGGCCCCTATACGCCGCTTTATTACCGGATGGTTCTGGGGGCGACGCTGTTTGTGCTGCTGGTGGTGTGCGCCAACATCGCCAATCTGCAACTGGCGCGCGGCATTGCACGGCGTCCGGAGATCGCCATGCGCACCGCGCTGGGCGCGAGCCGCTCGCGCATTCTGCGGCAGCTTCTGACGGAGAATATTCTGCTCAGCGTAATCGGCGCTCTGGGCGGCATCGCAATTGCGAAGGTCTACGGCCAATATCTGTTGGCGACGATGCCGGAGCGGGTGGCGCGCTTCATGGCGGGCTGGTCAAACACCAGCCTGAACGGGCGGGTGCTTTTGTTCTCGTTCCTGCTGGCCGGGATGGCTGGGTTGGTTGCCGGAATGGCTCCGGCGGCAGAGGCGCTGCGCATCAGCCTGGTGGAGCAGCTGAAATCCGGCTCCCGCTCTTCGATCGGATCCAGCCGCACCCATAAGCTGAGAAACATCTTCGCCGTGGCGCAAATTGCCCTGGCAGTCGCGCTGGTGATCGGCGCGACCCTGATGGCGAAGGGCATGAATGTGTGGCTGCACTCCGCAGACTATTACCAGCCTGCGAAGATGCTCACCTTCAACGTGAACCTGCCCGCAAAGCGCTACGACACCCCGCAGAAGCAGGAGCAGTGGTACGCCGACAGCCTGGCGCGGCTGCGCGCGCTGCCCGGCGTCACCCACGCCGAGCTCACTCCGGCGCTGCCGTACGACGATAACGGCTGGCTGCGCGATGTGGACATCGAGAATCGCCCCACGGTTCCGGGAAAGTTCCAAAGCGCGCTGAACCTGCCAGTGACGGAGGGATACTTCTCCACGTTACGCGTTCCCATCCTCACCGGGCGCGGCTTCAGCGCGAGCGATTCATTGGAAACAACACCGGTAGCCGTGGTGAGCGAGCGATTTGTCGAGCAGTACTTCCCTGGCGCGAACCCGCTGGGGCATCGCATCCGCATGGGCGGCCGGGACAGCCGCGAGCCCTGGCTGACCATCGTTGGAATTGCGAAGGAAACCAGCTACTCGCTGTGGGACCAGACGCCCCGCGCCGCGGTGTATATGGACGCACTGCAGCTTCCTCCGGCCGCAACCGAGTACGCGGTTACGACCGATGGCAATCCGCTGGCCCTTGCGCCGGCGGCGCGCAAGGCTCTGGCCTCGCTTGACCCGGCCCTGCCGCTCAACACGGTGGAGACTTATGAGCAGTTGCTGCACGACAACCTGACAGGGCTGATGTATGCCTCGGGAATGCTGGTCCTCGACGGAGTGATCGCGCTGCTGCTGGCGGCGATCGGGATCTTCGGAGTGATGGCCAACCTGGTGGGAGAACGGACACGCGAGATCGGCGTGCGGCTGGCGCTGGGGGCGAGCCGGCAGGATGTGCTGACCATGGTATTGCGCAGATCGTCGTGGTTGACGGGGATCGGCGTTGGCGTGGGCCTGGCGATGGCGTACGCGCTGGCGCACGGTGAGGCCAACCTCTTGCGGGGTGTGAAACCGGACGATCCCGTTGTGTTTTCCGCTATCACTGCGGCCATCATCGCCGTGTCGCTGGGGGCGAGCTGGCTGCCGGCGCGCCGCGCGACCCGCATCGATCCGATGGTGGCACTGCGGGACGAGTGAGGCAGCGGGGCTTGCAATACGACGTACTATGGTGTATTATCGCGTATTATGAGCAGTCCACGCACCATCAGCTTTCGCATAGATCCGGAGAAGGTTGCCGAACTGGACCGGATTGGCAAGAACATGGACCGCGACCGCAGCTACCTGCTGAATGAAGCGGTGGATAACTACCTGAGCGAGCAGCGGCGGTTTGCAGCGATGGTGGAAGAGGGGCGCAAAGACCTCCGCGCAGGGCGAACTTTCAGCGGGGAAGAGGTTGAGCGCATGGTGGGCGAGTGGGAACATTCGGGCCGATGAAAGTCATCTGGTCCGCGACTTCGGTAAGGCATCTTCAGGAGGTGGTCGAGTACCTTCAAGGCGAAAGCGCCGGAGGGGCCATCACGATCCGCCGCAGGATTCTTGAGACGGTAAGGCGGATTGGGCAGATGCCTAACTCCGGGCGTATTGGCCGTATCGATGGGACGCGAGAAGCGGTGGTTCCGCGGTCGCCTTACATCGTGGTATATCAGATTTCGGCTCAGGCGGTTGAGATTCTTGGCATTTGGCATGGCGCGCGGCTCTGGCCTGAGTCTTTCTAGAGCGAAACCAAAGTCCCTGTGACCCGGCGAGTTTCGTGCAAGGTCGCCGCTCCCCGATGGTCGCGTTAACTTTGGTGCTGTGCTTTCGGGATACACCAACTCCGGTTACGCTGTAGTTATGGAACGCTTCAAATAGTTCTTTCGTAGTAAATCTTCTGCCCAGTAGAGCGAAACCAGAGTCTAAGTGCCCCGTTGAGTTCTGTGCAGGGTCGCCGTTCGCCCCACCGCTTGGACGAAGACTTGTCACTGGGGGCCCGGACTTTGGGGCTGAGGTTTCAGGATACAGTGACTCTGGTTTCGCTGTAGAATCCAGCAGATAGAAAACCTGTGTTTCTAAAAGGAGGCTCAATGGAGCCGGAGCTTTTACCCCCGGATCGGGGATCGGACGAGGGATTGGAAATACCGCAGGAATTGACAGCCGCCACGGCGGATCTGTTCGCGCCGAAACCTGCCGAGAAGCACTATTTGAGATGGATCTTCATCGGCAGCGAGGGACTGCGCGCGGGCTGGTCGGTGGCGATCTTCATTCCGCTGACGATTCTGCTTGCCATGGGCATCGGGAGGCTTTTTCTGCGCCTTCACCTGGTCACCAAGGGCGCGCCGACGGTGTTCACGCCGAGGGCAGCCATCTTCGGGGAACTGATTGGGGTGACGGCGATTTTGTGCGCGGCGGCGCTGGTGGCGCTGATCGAGCGCCGGCGCAACAGCGTGCTGGCCTTCAACCTGACGGGACCCAGGCCGGTGATTCACTTTGTTACCGGGCTGGTGGCGGGCTTTGTTGCGCTGTCGGTGCTGGTTTGGGCATTAACCCTGGGCGGCTGGATGCACTTCGGTAGTGTGGCGCTGTCGGGGGCCAATATTGCGCGCTACGCCGTATTGTGGGGTTGCGCCTTCCTGCTGGTCGGCTGTTTCGAAGAAGGAACCTTTCGCTGCTATTTGCAATTCACGTTGACGCGCGGGATCAACTTCTGGTGGGCACTGGGCCTGGTGGGAGCGATGTGCGCGGATTTGGTGCTGACCGCGAAGGGCAACGGCTTGTGGGGCGTATACGGAATGGCGCTGCTGGGCGTTGCTCCGTGCCTGGTGCTGCATCTGCAAAAGGTGGAGGGCAACGGATTCTGGCAGGCTGCGTGGGTGACCTCGACGTTGTTTGGATTTGTGCATACGAGCAACAACGGCGAGAACTGGATTGGTATCTTTGCCGCGGCGCTGATCGGCTTTGTGTTTGTGGTCAGCATACGGGTGACCGGGTCGGCGTGGTGGGCGATTGGCTGCCATGCGTCCTGGGACTGGGCGGAGACCTATTTCTACGGCGCGGCGGACAGCGGAAACATGGCGACAGGACACTATCTGACGACGACCGCCGCAGGCAATGCCCTGTGGAGCGGCGGCACCGACGGCCCGGAAGGCAGCCTGCTGGTGCTACCGGTGATTCTGCTGCTGTTGCTGGCGATTCTTGTTCTCTACGGGCGCAAACGTCCGGAGGCTGTGGGACAGATGGCGGCATAAGGCGATGCGCCTCTGGCTGAGCCACACCAGTGAGATTTCCTTGCGCGAACAGCTGGTGACGCAGGTGGTGCTGGGGATACTGTGCCAGGAACTGCAACCAGGCGAGCGGCTGCCCAGCACCCGGGAACTGGCGCGGCGGTTTGGAATCCATGCCAACACCGCCAGCGCTGCCTATCGACAACTGGAAGCAGAAGGATGGGTTGAACCGCGTCCCGGCAGCGGCGTGTATGTGCTCGGCGCACGCCGGGATGCTTGGGGCCCCTTCGAAGATCAGCCGGAGTTGGCGGTTGACCGGCTGATTGGCGAGTTGTTTGCGAAAGCGCGGCGGATGGGTGCGTCGCAATTGCTGGTAGCCGCGCGGCTGCGTCGCTGGCTGGCGCTGAAGCCGGCAGCCCGCTGGCTGCTGGTGGAGCCCGAGCCGGAACTGCGGCAGATTGTGCTGCATGAGCTGGCCCGGGCTTTGACCCTGCCGGTGGCCGGATGCGGGCCGGAAGAGTGCAGAGATGCCGGTGTGCTGGAAGGCGCGCGGGTGGTGGTGTTGCCCAGCAAGGCGAACGCGGTGCGCAAGCTGCTGCCGGCCGGGACGGAGCTGGCGGTGCTGCAGGTGCACCCGGTGGGACCGGCGCTGGGCGAGTATCTGCCCGTGCCGGAGGGCGTGCTGGTGGGCATTGCCTCGCGATGGAAGGACTTTCTTCGCATTGCCCAGACCATGCTGATTGCCGCCGGATGCGCGACGGAGAGCCTGCTGATAAGGGACGCGACGGAGACGGGCTGGGCGCGTGGATTGCGCGAGACGGCCGCAGTGGTTTGCGATTCGTCCTTGGAAGCAGAGCTGCCGCGCGAGTGTCGCCGGATTGTGTTCCGGCTGGTGGACAAGAGTTCGCTTGAGAAGCTCCGTGAGATGGAGCCAACATCCACCGGTTCCGGCATGGAACCAGTTTGAGATTCCGTTTGTGCTGAAACAAGAGTTCGATCGTTTCACGAGCCTGAGATTCCGAAAGAACAACCTGTTCCTTTTTCGATTTGGCAAGCTGGCCCTCGCTGACGCGAGGATGGCGAGTTGGCCAGTTGGCGGCTGCATCGGCGAATGCGGGCTCATCCTTCGCGGGCCGGGGACGCTGGGCGGACTTTGCTGGGGATGTGACAGCTTCGAAACTGTCCCAATCAAGTGCTCGCTCGGAGATTGTTTGCCTATGATCCCGTCATGAACGTGGAAACACGGACAAGGGAACGAGGCGAAAATCGATGCGAAGCTTGCGGACATTATTCACAACTCTTCCGATAGTGCTGCTGACCTCGCTTGATGCAAGCGGGCAGAGCGTTCCGCGAAGCAATATTTCCTCCACTGAATTGAACTCCGCACAGGCAGTGGCCGGCACTGCTTTGAGCGGAGCGGGCACGGCGGATTGGAACCGCGTGCGCGAGCTGGCCCGGGATGAGGAGATCGTGGTGAACGCACGGGGCCAGTCGTTTCGCTGCATATTCAACGGAGCGACGGATGAGATGCTGTTCTGCGATTCGCCTTACGGATGGGGCAACGCGCGAGCCTACCGCATTCAGCGAGCCGAGGTGAAGCAGATTCGCCTGGAGCAATCGCGCCGGAACATGAAACTGGCGATCGGCGCGACGGCGGCGGCGGGTTTTATCTGGGGCGCTGTCAAAGGATCCAATCCGAGCAGTGGAAGTACCTATCCCAGAGTGGTTGTGGGGCTGGCAGGCGCGGCACTGGGCGCGCTTGCAGGTTTCGTGGTCGCGCTGCCGGCCGCATTTATTCCCGGGCGGCTGGTGTATCGCCGGGCGAGCCAACCGCACGGCCCTGTGAGCGGAAGTGTGGAGGCTAGGCAATGACCAGGAGTGCGTTTGCTTCCATTGTGTGTCTCTTGATTACGTCGATGCTTGCGGAAAAGACGTTTGCGCAGGGGGCTCCGGCACAGGTTGACCGGCGCATGTCGACTGGAATCGCGGCTGTTCAAGAAGCGGGAACTCAAGACAGGGAGTATGTGTCTTTGCCGCGCGATACGCAGATCGATTTCACCGGTCCGAATGCTGTGCCATTCGACGAGGTCAGGCCAAATACAGCAGTGCAATTCGTGCTGGATCGGGATGTGATGCTCGGCGGCAATCCTGTGCTGCGAGCCGGGATTCCGACGGCGGGGGTTGCAGCGCGTGTGTTGCGCGCGTCGCGGCGCAGGCATCGGGACGGTCAGATGGAGATCGGGGTCACCAAGATGGTCTCGGGACGGGCGGTGGAACTGCTTTTGACGGTCTTCAACCCCGAGGACCACTATGCGGAATACCCCGACAATCGCCGGGATGTTCACCCAGGGCAGATTGCGCTTCCTGTGGTCATTTTGTTGATTGTGCTTGCTGGGTTATTCGGCGGGGATCGATGATTAGTCGGCTTCGCGAATTTTAACCACGAAGCAGGCGATGCTTCGGCCGGCGGCGACCAGCATCTGGTGGGGGACGCCGGCGGGAACATGGGCCACGTCGCCACTGCGGAGCTCTTGGCGGGTTCCGTCTTCGAGGGAGAGGGCGCGGAACTCACCTTCGTCGACCTCGAGGGTTCCGATCATCGTGCCGCCTGTCAGGAGGGTTGCACCGCCATCGATGACGTAGAAGAGGTCGGCGAATTTCTCATGGAGTTCGACTCCGCCATCGCTGGAACGGAAGAGCATGCCGGTGGTGTGCCGGGGATATTTGCGGAGGGATTCTCCGGTGGTTCCGGTGCCCTTCATTGCGACGCCGCGCAGGACTTCGGCTCTTTCGAGCAAGACCGCGGGGGTCCAGATATCGACCGGTTTTTTGCGCGCGGCCACTGCGTCGAACCCGAATGCGGGCGGCGGGGTCCCAACAGGAAGCATGCTCTTCAATCTCTCTTCGGGTGTCCCGTTCATGTTTCCCTCTCGCAAGCCTTTTCCATTGTGCCCAGAGAGGCAGTGGTTTTCCCATACAACCTAAGTGCAACGGGTGACCCATGAGTTTTAACCTTGTGGTTACGTGAACCCGATTTCGTTTCCGATCCTGTTTTTGCATGGTTCATCCGCAATGGGTTGGGTGATGGACCCATTTTTGAATTCCTTCCTGTGAGACGGAATGTTGCCGACCTCCGACAGCGACACATATCCAGAGCGGTTTCAAAGCTTTGACGCCCCTTGGGGGAATTGTGCACAGCGTCAGTTTCTAACCTCTCGCAGACGAAAACTTGTCCGCCGGGACGCGGCTTCCACTCACCAGGACAAAGACCTGTCCGCGGGGACTCCGGATCGTGAAAAAGACACTTCAGGCATCGCTTCCTGGATGCGGCGACGCGGGAACCAAGATAGTTACCGCGGCACGGCTATTGCGCATCGGTTATTGCGGAAATGGGAAGTCAGGACGCGAGCGCGCCTGCTCTGCGGAAGACCTCGAGAAACATGGGCCGGGTGAGCTTGCCGGTGTTGGTGTTCTGCAGGGAGGGATGATAGCTGGCGAGTAGATGAAGTCCGTCTTCGAGCATGTACTCGGCTGCGTGGGCAAAGTGCGGCCGGGAGACGCCGCGCGCCGCGAGCCGGCCGGTGCGGGCGCGATGGCCGAGAAAGCCGTCAAAAGCGATCTTCCCCAGACACACCACCACTTTGAGATTGCGCAGCAGGGAGATTTCCTCGTCGAGCCACAGCGCGCAGTTGCGCTGCTCTTCGGAGGATGGTTTATTGCCCGGAGGAGCGCAGCGGACCACGGCGCCGATCCACATATTGGTGAGAGTGAGTCCATCTTCGCGGGAGGTGGCTTTGGGCTGCGAGGCAAAGCCCGCTTCGTGCAGTACAGGGAAGAGGAAATCGCCGGAACCATCGCCGGTGAAGGGCCGGCCGGTGCGGTTGGAGCCGTGCGCGCCAGGCGCCAGGCCGAGAACCAGAATGCTCGCCTCGGGATCGCCGAAGGAAGGAACAGGCCGGCCCCAGTACTCGTAGTTGAGGAAGGCACGGCGGCGGGTACGGGCGACCTCTGCGCAGTATTGGCGCAAGCTCGGACAGCGCTCGCAGGCTACGATGCGGGCGTTGAGGGAGTCGAGCTGGGAAGCTTCGGACATATTTCGATTTTATGTCCGCTGCTACGCGCAGGGAGGGCGGTTCCGCGGTGCTTTCCCGCAGGCGGGATGCCCGGCGCAAGGCGGAATGCTATCCGACATTCGCCGCGGCCACGGCCTTTTCGCATTCGGCCATTTCGACTGCACAGGATTCGCAGGGTTTGGGACCACCGACGCGGATCTGTTGCTCGATCTTCTTGTAGTTGGCGATCTTGTGATCGAGCAGGGCGTGGGCCTTTTTGAGTGCGACAATTTGATCGGCGATTTCCGATTGATGGTCCTCAAGAATCTGGCGGCGCTGGAGGGATGTGGCGTCTCCGTGTTCGCGCAGCACGGCGTAGCGCTGCATTTCGCGAATGGGCATGTTGGTGGAGCGGAGGCAGTGCAGGAAGTGGATCCAGGCCAGGTCCGCATCCGAGTAGCGGCGATGACCGTTCTGCGCGCGCCCGACGGGCTGAATCAGGCCGACGCGTTCGTAATAACGCAGAGTGTGCGCGGTCATCTCGCAGCGCTCGGCAATTTCCTGAATGGTGTAACCGACGTCTCTCACCTCTTCACCGTACATCTTCGAGCGCGCTCGAAGTCAACTGCCTGCTGCGCGCAGGGCGGGCGAACGGCTCTATGCAGCGGTAAAGCTATAGCATTTTCGGAATTGGTGTAGACCGAAAGCACACACTCAAGTGGCTTATTTCTCAAGGAAAAGCCACCTTTCACAGATCTCAAAAAGTCTACGTGTATTCCGAAAATCCTCTAACGGGACAGCTTCTTTAAGTGGCGTTGCCGGTGGAGGACCCAAAACCAATGGGGCGGCCCTCGCGGACCGCCCATTTATGTTGCAACACGAGAGCCGCTCTAGAAGTCCAGGCGGAGCGACATCTGGATTTGGCGCGGGCTGCCGATGGTGTGCAGCGTGTAGCCGAGGCCGGCCGGGCAGTTATAGAACGAAGTGTTGGTCTGGTTGCCGTTGGCGTCGCAGCCAGTGGGCAAGGCGGTGGTTCCGACGGTGGGGTAATTGTTGTAGCCCTTGTTCTGGGTCACGTTGTCCCCGGTGACGTCGAAGCTTGTCGTGTTGGTGAGGTTGAAGACGTCGAAGGTGTAACGCAGCTTGTAACGCTCGCCGACCTGGGTGAGTTTGACGAGCGACATGTCCGCGCGCTTCTGCGGGGCCTGGCGGAAGATGTTGCGCTGTCCGTGGGAGATGAAGGTGGTCTCGTAGGGATCGTTGGCCGGAACCGCGCCGTTGAGGTCGCCGGGGTTCAGAATCGGGATGGTGAAGCAGGAGGCCTTGAGCGCCGGGTTGCCAAAAGCGCCGGAAGCGCCGGTGGTCGCGGACTTGGCCGAGCATCCAGGAGCCAGGGGAACGAGCGGGTTGTTGATGCCGTCGAAGGTGCTGTAGTAGATGCCGCCCACCGCGCCGGAGTAGTCGATGACGCTGAAGGGCTGGCCGCTCTGCAAGACCGTTACGCCGTTGACGCTCCAACCGTTGGTGAATGCGCCCTTGAGGCTGTCGTCCGCCGCGAACTTCGGCACTTGATAGGTGTAGGTGAAGTTGAGCACATGCTTGCGATCGAAGTCGGCGAGACCGTAACCCGAGCGGAGGTTGTCGGGGTTGTCGCCGTTATAGAAGAGGCCCAGCGCGCTCTGTTCGTCGGTAGCGTGGGAGAAGGTGTAGGAAACCGCGGTCTCGAATCCGTGGCTCATGCGCTTGTCGACGTGCACCTGCAGGGCGTTGTATTCGGAGATGCCGGCGGCCTTGTAGTCGATGGACTCGGAAGAGTAGCCGACATAGGGAACGCGGAGATCGACGTTGCCACCCTCGGAGTTCGCCATATAGGTCTGGTTGAGAGCGCCTCCCGTGTTGGAGGGCAGGGAGATGGGAGTAAAGGTGTCGTCGACGATGGTGTAGCCGTACGAATAAAGCTGTCCGCGGATGGGCGCCGAGGGGGTAGCGATCTGCGCCTGGTTGAACGGCGTGGGAATCACCTGGTGACGGCCAAGATTGCCGACATAACCCACTTCGATTGCCAGGTCGCTGCGCGGCTGCCACTGAACGTCGAGCGTGTAGTTGATGGAGTAGGGCAGGGTGTTGGCGCGGTCGTAGGCGCCCATGGTGAAAGGCGTTGCGCCGTAGTTGGCGATGTTATAGGCGTTGGGCAGGTACTGCGTGATGTCGGAAGCCTTGCCGGTCGGGGCCGGGCCGAGCGATGGTCCCCAGGGGTTGGAAAGATCGGCATCCGCGGGGGCGCAGGTGGGGATGTAGCCGTTGTAATAGCTTTCGTCGGCCGGGTTGCAGGTCTGGGTGTTGACGAAGGGCTGCGTCTGGCTCACGCCGAAGGGACCGCCGTGGACTTCGCCGGCAGCGTATCCGGGCGACATATAGGTGAACAACTCGCCGCGGTCATAGTAGAGGCCGGAACCACCGCGCACGACGAGCTTGCTGGAGAAGCCTGCGGGGGACCAGGCGAAGCCGACGCGCGGGCCAAAGCCCCACTGACGGCCGGTCAGGGTGGTGTCGTTATTATCTTTGGCGACAACGTAACCGTTGTTGTTGAAGGTGCCGGTGGGATTGGTGGGGTCTCCAGCGGAGCCGGCGTCGAAGAGGCTGGGATTGAAGTTGTAGATGTGGCCGTATTTTTCGCTGAAGCCGCCGTTCAGATCCCAGCGGATGCCGGCAGTGAGGCTAAGGTTGGGGCGGATCTGATATTTGTCCTGAAGGTAGTACCCCATCTGGTTGGCGCGATAGTAGCGGTTGCCGTTGCCCTGCAGGAAGGTGGTGGTATTGAAGTCGTCGTTGGTGGTAACCAGGCCTTGGACGAACTGTCCGAAGTCAGCCGATGAGGTGGTTCCAGCGACGCCGGGACGGCGGTCGCGGGGATTCAACTGGGTGTGCGACCAGCTTCCACCGAAGGCGACGGTGTGGTTGCCCTTGGTCCAGATGGCCGAGATGCTGGGCATCACGCGGTCCTGGAAGACGCCGGTCAGCGAACCCTGGTTGGAACCGGGGCCGATATTGAGGGTCTGCAGGGAAGTGGGTGTATTCACGCCCAGAGTGTCGACGATGGTGACGCCGGAGTAGTAAGGCGAGCCAAGGTTGTTGACGCCGACGCTGTCCGGGCCGAAGGGCTGCACGTTGGTGGAGTAAATCTTTTCGCGGATCGCGCCGAGGGTCTCCGAGACATTGAGGCTGTTGCTGACCAGGTTGGCGTTGTTGATGCTGAAGACCTGGCTGCCTGAGTCAAGATGCTGGTCGAATCCGGGGACGTTCGAATAGGCGAAGGGGGCGACGGTGGGATCGTGCTGGTAGTAGTACTTCAGCGCGAAGGTGTCCTTCTTGCCGGCGTTCCAGTCGAGGTTGGCGACCAGCTGATCGGCGAGGAAGTACGCGGTGCCGGGGAGGGAGACGTTGTAGGGGTGGGTCTGGGTCGCGGTACCGGTGGGGTTGGGAACCAGCCATTTGCCGGCTTCTCCACTAAGGGCCGGCTCGTTCATGAGGGCGAGAGCGACCTTGCCGCCAGGGTTGCCGGCGATGTCGGAAGCGCCGATCCCGGTGCTCCATCCGGCGTTGGCCACGTCGGCAAGGCCGCTGGCGCTGCGGTCGTCACTGAGGCCCACGGGGACGGAGAAGCGGGAGTAGCCGGTTTCCTGGTCGGAGACATGCAGGTGCTGATAGCCGAGGAAGCCGAAAACCTTGTCCTTGAGAAGCGGTCCGCCCACGGTTCCACCGGCGGTGTAGCGGTGCAATTGGGGGACCTTCTGGTCGGCGGGGATGTCACTGTCCTGGTTGAAGAAGAAGGGAGCGGCGTTGAGCCAGCCGGTGCCGCGATGGATGTAAGCATTGCCGTGCAGCAAATTGGTGCCGGACTTGGTGCTCATGTCGAGGTGCGCGCCGGCAGTGGAACCCTGCTGCGCATCGTACATGGAGGCGTTTACGCGCACTTCCTCGATGGTCTCGGGGGCGGGGCTGGGGATGGCGTTGCCGATGGAGAGATAGACCGAGGCGCTGCTCTGGATGACGCCGCCGGCCGCGACATTGCCGCTGCCAGTATTGAGGACCACACGGGAGGACGAGACCTGGCTGGTGCTCTTGCCGTTGAAGAGGTTGCTGGCGTCGACGCCGTTGAGCAGGAAGGTGTTGGAGGTGTCGCGCTGGCCGTTGGCCCAGATGGGAGCGTTGCCGAGGCCGGAGTTGACGCCGGTTCCGCCGGGCAGTTCGGCGCTGACGCCGGTGGACTGGATGGCCAGGCCGGTAAAGCTGCCGGTGGCCAGCGGCGCCTGATCGATCTGCGCGGTATCCATGACGTACCCGTTGGTGGTGTCGACGGCGTTGAGCAGGGGCGTGGCTTCGACTTCGACGGTTTCGGTGGTCTTGCCGACCTTGAGGGATGCGTTGACGGTGGCGGTACGGTCGGCCTGCACGGCGATGTGCGAGGTCTTCTGCACATCGAAGCCATCCGAAGTGTAAGTGAGCGTGTAGGTGCCGATGGGCAGGTTCACGAACAGGTAAACGCCCGAGCCGTTGGACTTGGTGGAGCGGGTGAGCGAGGTCTGTTCATCCACAACTTTTACCGTGGCGTTGGGAATGACGCCGCCCGAGCTGTCGGTGACTTCGCCGGTGATTCCGCCCAGAGTCTGTTGCGCAGTCAAGGCGGGGATGAACAGCCCGACGGCTGCAACGAGAATCATCGAATACAGAAACATCGAACGAAGAGACAAAGGGTAAAGGTTACGCATGAATTCCCTCAATGTGTATGGCCTCAAAGGTAGGGGTCTCCCCACAGATTTATCGCGAGAGTCTAATAATCCGGAGGGTTCAGTGGGTGTTTCGACGTTTTCCGCCGCGTGTAATAGAGGAAAGCGCAATAGTCGCTACGAAGGTGCGTGGAGCGTGAAAAGGTCTTCAATCTGACAAACGGGATGTGTATAGGATAAAGGCTCACTCATCAAATTTGACTAAAGATTTTCTATATTCCGGTTGCCAAGTCTGTGACAAATGTGCAAAAGGGGTGCAGAAACTCAGAGGCCGATGGACGAAAACAAGGCACTAACAAGGCACTTACGGGACGAGGGCGCGGGGCGGGGTTGCGGTAGACTGACGCTGATGAGCGATAGAGGCAATCCGGAGTTTCTGCGGCGCGCGATCCATCTGGCCACGGAGAACGTGGTGAGCGGGCGGGGCGGTCCCTTTGCGGCGGTGGTGGCGCGCGACGGCGTAATCGTGGGCGAGGGCGTCAACACGGTCACCGCGACGCTGGACCCGACGGCGCATGGCGAAGTGAACGCGATCCGGACGGCAGCGTTGGCGCTGGGGAGTTTCTCGCTGGAGGGGTGCGAGCTGTATACCAGCTGCGAGCCCTGTCCGATGTGCCTAGCGGCGTGTCACTGGGCGCGGTTGGACAGGGTGTTTTACGGAGCCAGCGCGGAGGATGCGGCGCGGGCGGGCTTCGACGACGCGCTGCTCTACGAGGAGTTCCGCAAGGAGCCGGGGGCGCGGGTTTTGCCCGCGACGCAGATGCTGGGTGAAGAGGCGTGGGCGAGCTTTGCGGCCTGGCTGGCGTCGCCGGCCAAAATCGAGTATTAGCCTTCCATTTCCTTTGACCGCGCCAGCAGTTGCTCCATCGAACTGGGTGGGTCGCCGGATTCGAGCAGATCGCGGAAGACGCGATA
The DNA here is from genome assembly GCA_964595345.1 of uncultured Occallatibacter sp. Lineage (GTDB taxonomy): Bacteria > Acidobacteriota > Terriglobia > Terriglobales > Acidobacteriaceae > Telmatobacter. The sequence continues at coordinate 38,766 of CAZQPY010000035.1, read as the reverse complement.
GGGGTCGGTCTTCGATCCTGCCTTGCGCAGGGTCCGTTCATCGTTGACCCAGGCATAGATGATGACTTTGGCTTCGGTGGAGAAGCGAAAAAAGAGTCGGTAACGCCGATTGAATTTGGCGCGGAACCAGTGGCGATTGTCTGCGCCAAGGGTGTTTCCCTGGCGGAATTCCGCGGCATTGGGGTTGGCTGGAATGATTTTCAGGATTTGCCGGTGAATGGCGGCGAGCAGCTTGGTTGCCGCGTGCTCCTTGTAGCCGGACGGGTCTTTGGCGGCCAGAGCTTCCACCTTGCTCGTAAGCTGTTCGAGTTGTTGGTCGAAGAGCGGGTGCAGGTAGAGCCGCCAGCCGTTAACGATCATGGCGATCCTTAAATCAGGTCTTCGTCGGGATCCACGCGCACGCCCTTGACCAGTTCGCCGATTCGACGGGCGCGGGCTGCGCTAAAGGGCTTGATTTTCTCCGGAGCACGTTCGATGTCCTGACCGAGAAAGGCCAGAAACGAGGCCATCACCGGGTCGGAGTGCGGCTGCTTTGCAACTTCGGCCGTCACCAGCATCCGTCCGGGGGCCAGGATATGCGCCTTGACCTCGCCGTTGAATTCGGGGTGGCTCTTGAAGAGCGCGCCCTCGAAGCGAAAGCCGGAGGAGTTGCCGGTGCGCGACCATTTGCCTCGGTATTCGGCGGGTTTTCGGGTGGGCAGCGTGGCCATGGGGATCTCCTGGATAAAATGTTAGCACAAATGTGAATACGCCGGGGTGCGTGGGTGCCTCATCCTTTGCGCGTTCTGTGCGGAAAGGGTGGGAGAGCACGAACCCCGACCAGCCGTCGGGCAATATACTTCCAGCCATGCGAGTTCTCTGGTGTTTGCCGCTGCTATCTACCTGCGGAATAGTGCTGGGACAATCGTCTGGGTCTGCTCCGGCGGCGGGGGCAATGGCCCCAGCTTCCGGTTCAACGCCCTCGGTGTGGCAGATGCAAGCGTCGGGGACGACGGCGGGGCTGCGCGGGATCGATTCGGTGGACGGAAAAGTGGCCTGGGCCAGCGGAACGGGCGGGACGGTGCTCAGGACTGTCGATGGCGGAGGGCATTGGATAAAGTGCGCGGTTCCGGATGCCGCGACGGACGGGAAGACGCTGGATTTTCGCGGCGTGCAGGCGTGGGATGCGATGACCGCGATTGTGATGGCTTCGGGGCCCGGGGAGAAGAGCAGGCTGTACAAGACCGCGGATGGGTGCGGGACGTGGAAGCTGGTGTTCAGGAATCCGGATAAGGACGGATTCTGGGATGCAATGAGGTTTTCCAGTCGTGATTTTGGCGTTCTCGTCGGGGATCCCGTCAATGGAAAGATTTATGCGCGACTAAGCACTGACGGTGGCGCGAGTTGGCATCGATTCGATGATGACGATGCGTTGAGTGTAGGGAGACTCCAAATCGGCCTTTTCGCAGCAAGCAACTCTGCTTTGATTCTTCCTGTGAATCCAAAACTCATTGAATTTGTTGCTTCTGAGAACGGCGGGGGAGCCTATATTTACCAAGGCGAATTCGGAACGATTTGTGGCCCGATCCACCCGAATGAGCCGCTCTCGTGTCACGACGGGTTTACTTGGCCTGCGCCGGATCTCATTCCTCTCCCAAGCGGAAACGAGAGCAGCGGAGCATTCTCGCTTGCCTGCGACCAGCGTCCGGACAAGTCGATCAAGGTCATGGTGGTTGTCGGTGGCGATTACGCCAAGCCGAACGAGAGCACTGGAACAGCGGTGAGGACTGCGGATAGCGGTGGTACGTGGACCGCCTCCGCCACTCCTCCCCACGGCTACCGCTCTGCCGTGCAATGGAGCGAAGCGCTCAAGCTCTGGATTACCGTCGGCACGAATGGCTCGGATGTGAGCCGGGACGACGGCAAGACTTGGCAATGGCTAGACGACGGCAACTGGAATGCTCTGTCGCTGCCGTTCGTGGTGGGTCCGCAGGGGCGCATCGCGCGGCTGGACGCGTCTGCTTGAAAAGCGGAAAACACTAAGGGCTATTGCTTTCCCTGGTCCCCAAATGCGAGGGACCAGGGGCACCCGGCCAGGGGCACCCAGCGAAGGTGCTGGAGAACGGGAATCGATGAGCATTGTCGCTTTCCCAGGTCCGAAAATCCGGACCTGGGGCACCCAGCATTTTCTCCGCTCCACTCTGTAGGATCGAAAAGCAACCGCGGGTCCTTCGGTTCCGCTTCGCTCCCTATGAACAAAAAATAGGGTTATATAGAATCAGCAAGTTGGCCGCGGCTTCGCCGCGATAGCAAGTTGGCGAGTTGGCGGCCTTTGCGGGTTGCGCCCATTGTTCATTTCAGCCGTAACTCGACGCGGCGAGTCGGCTGCTCAGGATGACAAATCTAAAACTGTTGCTCCTTGCGACAAATCCAGTGATTTTTGCGGGGGAAGGCCGCGCTTTTGTCGTGAGGACCCAAGACGCAGGCCGCAGTTGCCGGTCCTGTAGAATGCAAGCAAACGGATGACAGAAAAGAAACCAGTGGCGGACGGAGAAAACCAGAGCGCGGGGACTACGCGTCCTGCGGGGACTACGCGTCCTGCGGGGACTACGCGTCCTGCAGGGACGGCACGTCCTGCGGGGACGACGCATCGGCCGGTGCGGCCGGGGACTACGCGTCCGGCGGGCGAAATGGCCGCGGTTGCAGACGGAGCGGATGCCGGGGCCGAGGTGCTCGTCCGCGTGGAAAAGCTGGAGAAGACCTACCGGACGGCGCGCGGCGAGCTGCGGCTGTTTCAAGGACTGGACCTCACGGTGAAGACCGGCGAGATGGTGGCCATCGTGGGCCAGTCGGGTACAGGGAAGAGCACGCTTTTGCATATTCTGGGCGCGCTTGATAGAGCTTCCGCAGGAAGGGTATACTGCGCGTCAACCGACGTGGACCGGCTCTCGGAACGGGACGCGGCGACGTTTCGCAACCGGGAAATCGGCTATGTGTGGCAGTTTCATTACCTTCTGCCGGAGTTCTCGGCGCTGGAGAACGTGGCGATGCCGCTTTTGGCCCGCGGGGTCAGGAAGCGGGAGGCGCTGGAGGTGGCGGGGAGCTGGCTGCGGGAAGTGGGATTGGAAGAGCGCAGCGATCATCGTCCGGGAGAACTATCGGGTGGGGAACAGCAGAGGGTGGCTCTGGCGCGGGCGCTGGTGAACCACCCAAGACTGCTGCTGGCGGACGAACCGACCGGCGATCTGGACGAAGGGACTTCGGAGCGGGTTTTCGAGCTTCTGGAACGGTTGCACCGCACGCATGGGCTGACGTCGATCCTGGTGACGCACAATCTGGAACTGGCGGCACGCTGTACGCGGGCATTGCGGCTGGAGTCGGGACGGCTTGTAGCACTTCACGGCAAGCCGAAATTGGAAATCCACAGCAGGCCGGCTGTTTAAAAAGCACCATTTCGGGCAGCAAGTGAGTCTTTAGTAGCAAGCAGCGGCAACAGTGTTGTGAGTTCGAGGAAGCGGAAGAGTTTAGGATGGTAGACTCCGGGGCGGAAGATGGGTTCCCGGCGGCGGAAAGCGAGGCCGGCTGGCTGGACGAAAAGTCCGGAGGACCGGCGGGAACCGCAACCATTCATCCAGTGCTGTTCGGGGCCAGTGTTGAATTTCCCGGTGCCTCCGGCGGCGAGCTGACAGAGGGCACGGGCAGGAAGGGCTGAAGCCGGCAAGAAGCGGACGGCCACTTTCGCCGATAGCCTGATTCAAGGGGGACATCATGTTCGAACGCTATACGGAGAAGGCACGGCGTGTGATCTTCTTCGCGCGATACGAGGCCAGCCAGTTTGGTTCGCCCTATATCGAGACCGAGCACTTGCTGCTCGGGCTGCTGCGCGAGGACAAAGCCCTGACCAACCGCTTTTTGCGCTCGCACGCCTCGGTGGAGTCGATCCGCAAGCAGATTGAAGCGCATACCACGATCCGCGAGAAGGTTTCGACGTCGGTGGACCTGCCGCTCTCGAACGAGTGCAAGCGGGTACTGGCGTACGCGGCGGAAGAGGCGGAGCGCCTGGGGCACAAGCACATCGGGACAGAGCATCTGCTGCTGGGACTGCTGCGCGAAGAAAAATGCTTTGCGTCGGAGATTCTGCAGGAGCGCGGGCTGAAGCTGGCGCAGATCCGGGACGAACTGGTGCGGGTGACGCAGGAGAAGCCGCCGGCGGCGGCGCAACAACAGCAACAGCAGGCGCGGCAGCGCGAGTCGAGCCTGTTGGCGGAGTTCAGCCGCGATCTTACGCAGTCCGCCATGGACGGGCAGTTGGATCCGCTGGTGGGCCGCGACGGCGAACTGGAGCGCGTGATCCAGATTCTTTGCCGGCGGACCAAGAACAACCCGGTGCTGATTGGCGAGCCTGGAGTGGGCAAGACGGCGATTGTGGAGGGCCTGGCGCAGCGGATTGCGGACGGCGAAGTGCCGAGCTTCCTGGCGGAGAAGCGCATCCTGGCGCTGGACCTTTCGCTGATTGTGGCGGGCACCAAGTACCGCGGGCAGTTTGAAGAGCGATTGAAGACGATCATGAAAGAGCTGATGGAGAATCAGAACTCGATTGTCTTCATCGACGAGCTGCACACGCTGGTGGGCGCGGGCTCGGCAGAGGGATCGCTGGACGCGGCCAACATTCTGAAACCGGCGCTGAGCCGCGGCGAGGTGCAATGCATTGGCGCCACGACGCCGGCGGAGTTCCGCAAGTCCATTGAAAAAGACCGCTCGCTGGAACGGCGCTTCCAGGCCGTGAAGGTGCCTCCGCCGAACGAAGCGGATGCGATCAAGATCATCATGGGGATCAAAGACCGCTACGAGAAGTTCCACGCGGTCAGCTATACGGACGAGGCGGTTGAATTCGCGGTGTCGCACTCCAACCGTTATATTCCGGACCGTTTCTTGCCGGACAAGGCGATTGACCTGATCGATGAGGCCGGCGCGCGGGTGAAGCTGCGCCAGACCTCGCTGCCGGAAGAGATCACCGAGGTGCAGAAGCGGATCAAGTTCGTGGTGCACCGAATGGACTCGGCGATTGCCAATCACGAGTTCGAAAAGGCGCGGTTCTACAGCGACGAGGAACGCAAGGAGCGCGACAACCTGCGGGCGTTGCGCGACAAGTATCACCTGGACGACGCGGCCAGCGGGATTGTGGGCCGCGAGGATATCGAGGACGTAGTCAGCCGCTGGACGGGCGTTCCGGTGACCAGCATCAAGGAAGAAGAGACGCAGAAGCTGCTGCGGGTGGAAGAAGAGCTGCACAAGCGGGTGATCAGCCAGGAAAAGGCGATCAGCGCGCTGGCGCGGGCGATTCGCCGTTCGCGTGCAGGGTTGAAGTCGCCGCACAGGCCTATCGGCTCTTTCCTTTTCCTGGGGCCAACCGGCGTGGGAAAGACGGAAATGGCGCGCACGCTGGCGCAGTTCCTGTTTGGCTCGGACAAGGCGCTGATCCGCTTCGACATGTCGGAGTACATGGAAAAGCACAGCGTGAGCAAGCTGATCGGTTCGCCTCCGGGATATGTGGGTTACGAGGAGGGCGGCCAGCTGACGGAGCGGGTCAAGCGTTCTCCTTACTCGGTGGTGCTGCTGGATGAAGTGGAGAAGGCGCATCCGGACGTGTTCAACATCCTGCTGCAGGTGTTTGAAGACGGCCAGCTGACCGACGGGTTGGGGAACACGGTGGACTTCAAGAACGTGATCCTGATCATGACGTCGAACATTGGCGCGAAGTACCTGGTGAAGGAAAAGAAGTCGATCGGCTTCGTGGGCGACAACGAAGACCAGATCAGCGAGACCGTCGAAAAGAATGTAATGGCCGAGGTGAAGAAGGCATTCAATCCTGAATTCCTGAATCGCCTGGACGAAACCATCCTCTTCCAGTCGCTTTCGGACGCCGATCTGATCCAGATTGTGGAGTTGATGATCCAGCAATTGAACGCCAACCTGGTGCAGAAGTCGATTACGATTTCCGTTACCGAAGAGGCGAAGAAGTGGATTCTCGACAAGACGCTGGTGAATCGCAGCTACGGGGCGCGTCCGCTGCGCCGGGCACTGCAGCGGTACGTGGAGGATCCTCTTTCGGAAGCGCTGATCGCCGGAAAGATTACGGCGCGGCCAGCGTTCCTCGAAGTGTATATGGACACCAACCAGCTCTTCTATCGCCCGGTGAGCGCGAGCGACGAGAGCACGGAAGAGAAGCCGGCGGGCATTCTGCTGTACGCCAACTAAGGCCGTGACCCGGTAAATCCGTGTATTCCCAAGTCCTCAAAAGCGAGGGACCTGGGGCACCCAGCATGATGAAGGAAAAAGTCCCCGGCCCGTTGGCCGGGGGCTTTTTCTTGCGCGGGCAGAAAAGCCGGGGGGCGGGGGGATCAGGGCTGTGGCGCTTTCGACCAACTTGCGCAGGCGCGCGTTGACGTCTTCGAGCTTCCGAGGCCGCCGGTTACGGCCGCAGGACCTCACCGATCCTGGTACCGCGGCACATTGTGAAGAGATAGACTACCGGCAGATTGCAACTCTCTTCTTCTTCGATGCCCTATTTCCAGTATTGAATCGCCTTCACTACCCGCTATCAAGGTTCCCCATAATACAGGGTGTTCGTGAAGACTTTCACTCCCGGCCTGTTCACTTTCACTTGCAGCGAATGGTACTCATCCGGCTTGGATGAAGGAATGGAATCGAAGGAAACAGCATAGTACGTCCGCACATCCGCGACGCACCTTGCAATCCGATCCGAAATGCTTTTGCTTTCCAAGATGCGGCCACCGCTCTGCGTCGCAATCGCCTGCAATGCCAGGTCGCTTGCTGTGGCCTGCTTTTCTGTAAGAGGGCCTTCGGCGAAGGGCTTCGGGGGGAGACTCACTAACTCGGATCTGCGAAACATATCCGGCGAAGACACGGCATCCACAGTTACCTGGGCTTCTCTCAAGGTCCTTGACAGTTGCACGATGTGGTCGAAGAGATTCGCTTTGATATCCGCCGTGTCCGGGTGAAACTCCGGGCCTCTCAAGAGCGGCCAACCTGGTCCAATCCAGATGAAGACGACTCGGCCTGAGATGTTCTTTTGCGCAGCGGCCAGATCGGCAAGTGCCGTCAGAGAGATTGTGAACTTTTCATTCAAGCAGTTGCCTTCGTTGTTCTTCTCAACTGTGAGGCCGATGTTCGCGCCGCCATGACCGGTAAGCGGAATGGCATGGGCTCCTTCCTCCGATGAACTCTCACACTCATAAGGATGAATACCCTTGAACAAGGCCCTGGATTCCTGCAGCAGAGCCGATCCGTCCATCGAGGTTCGACTGGCCTTGAAACCCGAAGCTGTAAGGGCAACAATCGAAGTCGGGTATGCGAGACGCCCTTGATTCGACCCCAGGAATTTGCCGATCTCCTTGATCTCGAACGCAATGCTTCTGCCGGTGTTGTTCACGGCATCGAGGATAAGGATGACATGCGGCGAGGCAATACCCTGGGTACCATTCACCTCACGAAAAGAGGCTAATTCCTTTGGCTGCCCGTTGTCCGTCAGCACAAAGTCTTGCGCTTTCAATCCAGAGACAGGAAAATTGAGTGCATCGACCGCGAGCACATTCAGAACGATGTGATGAAGGGCTCGATATCTGCGTTCCCGATCTTCATGGGAACGGGGGATGAGGGTGAGAGGGGATGAGGCTGGGCTTTGGATTGAGTCAGCTCGAGAAGGAGGGGTTCCCTGCCCTGTTGCTGGGGCAGCAACGCAACACAAGAGCGCGATAAGCCAGCGAAATCGTACCATCCGTTTGACCTTCCCAAAGCAATGTTGGGCAGATTGCGAGATGGATACAGAGTAGCAGCAGCTTGGGGATTTTCGTTCAGCATCGTGTCCACTACCGACATTCGCGACGGGGTCAGTTTGATGAGGATCAGCGGAATCACCAAGAGGAGTTCCCGCCGGTACCGTTGGGCCATGCAGTCGACGCAACGGGAAGCCGGATTCGGCCCAGATTGTTAGGAGGGTCGCAATTCCTGTTGCTCCGTTTGAATCGTCCAACGTAGTTTTTGACTTCATCCAGGCTTTGGAGCAAAATGATGAGGAATCGGTAGAGCCCGGAGGGCTGTGTACCCTCCGGGGTAGTGAGCATTACCGATTGAGTAACACTCGGACAAGTACTGCCAAGGCCAATAGGAATCGCCAGTCCAGCACGACCCGGATGGCCACGCGGAGCCATTGCGGCTCCCTTCTGGGCATCTGTCCCCACCTCCTCACATTGGTCGGTTCGGAGGCCGCCCTACGGCCCCAGGACCTCACCGATCCTGTTACCGCTGCACATTGTGAAGAGATAGACTACCCGCGCATTCTATTCCTGAATTACAAAACAGGGAAAATGGCTGGGCCGGTTCTGGTCGGCACAAGGGCGAGGTTCTTGTTTCAGTACCGTGACTGGGTAGATTCGTGCTTTCCTAGGTCTGAGAACCCAGACATGGGGCACCCGCCAACTGAAAAATGCATTAAGCTGTTTGGGAATCTCAAATTCAATCGGAGGGCCGCGAAATGAGTATCAGGAAAACCGCTCCTGTGTTCTCTGCTGCATTGGCGGGCTTTCTGCTCGGAGCAATGTTTGCGCACCAAGCCCCTGTCAAAGCGCAATCGGGCATGAAGGTTACGTACAAAGAAGTTACCGAGTACACGGGAACCCAAGTTCCAAGCACTCAGGTCATTGGCTTTTCCTGCGTACCGCACCGAGACAGTAGTTCTCCAGATTGTTACGTAGCCTACGCTCAATGAGGAGCTGGCTATGAGATGCGCGTACCGCAGATCTCATTTCTTCCTCAATTTTGGGGTCAGTCCAACTTATTCGCTTTTGGATGATCAGACCTGGGCCGCCCTTCGCCATCATTTTCTCGACTGTACGATACTATGGACACCTCAAATCGAGGGGCGCTACCAAGCTCTTTCGGAAGCTCTCCGACATACAGATATGGAACCGTCACAGGAAACTTGAAATCACGCGGAAACTGCTCTTTGAAGTCCCCGGGCGCAAAGTCGAACCAAACGTTCGCGGCAAACTCAAAATACTGTTGCATCCGCGTATTCATTTCTACGTCTTCTTTTGGCTCATGCCCGCTGATTGTGGGCAGGAAATGGTAGAGAAAGTTATGATCTTGGTCCCACTTGCAGCCGATAACTCCTGGATTTTGATGACCCATATTGCGGTAATCTCTGATCTCTTCCCGAATAGGCAATTTCTCAAATTCGTCTAGACGTTTGCCATAGGCCCAAAAATATGGCAGACCTGGATGTTCTTTTTGTCCACGATTGATGGCGGTGCGCAGGGCCTCAAAAACGTGCTCAAGATGCCAGAAGAATGCTGCTAGGTGAGATCGGCAAATCAGAATATCGGCTTGAACATGGTCCCGCACCTCTTGATCTTGTTCACGCAGCACCTCCTTTTTCATTCGCAGCGCTTCCGACTGGGAATAAACACGGACAAAGGCCAATTGGTAGGCGGCATAGTTTATCGAGAACCAAATCTCAGATAAGGCGCCTATCAACTCCAACTTCGGAACATCCGGCATCTGCAGCTGCTCGCCTAGTCTTTGGGTCATCTCGAATCTCACCTTGGTAGGATTGCGCATTGGGCAGGTCTCGGCTTTGAGGCCTGGGCGTTCCGCCGGACGCGTAGTCCCGCGTAGTCCTACTGCCGCGCAACCTTGCGCTTCGAGGCCACAACAGGCGGCGGCACCGTAGCCATCACCGATGCCTCTTCCGGCAGCGGAGTGGGCAGCGGGCCTTCCAGGGCCAGGGCCAGCACTTCGTCCATCGAATCCACAAAGTGCAGTTTCATGGACTTCTTGATGTTGTCGGGCAGTTCGGCTATGTCCTTATCGTTGGCGCGGGGCAGAATCACTTCGAAGATGCCGGCGCGCAACGCGGCCAGCAGCTTCTCCTTCAGTCCGCCGATGGCCAGCACCTTGCCGCGCAGCGTGATTTCACCGGTCATGGCGATGTCGCGCCGCACAGGAATCTTGGACAGAGCACTCGCCAATGCCGTGGCCATGGTGATGCCCGCCGACGGGCCGTCCTTGGGAATCGCGCCCTCGGGCACATGCAGGTGCAGATCGACGTTGCGATAGAACTCGCGCGAGAGGCCGAGAGAATGCGCCTTGCCGCGGATATAGCTGAGCGCGGCTTGGGCCGACTCCTGCATCACGTCGCCCAGTTGGCCGGTGATGGTGAGCTTGCCTTTGCCGTCGAGCACCTGCACTTCGGTGGTGAGAATGCTGCCGCCCACTTCGGTCCAAGCGAGGCCGGTCACCAGGCCCACTTCGCTCTTCTCATGCACTTCCGAATCGCGGTATTTGGCCACGCCCAGGAATTCCGGAAGGTTCGCCGCTGTCAGCTCGACCTTATGCTTGGGACCGCTCTTGACCACCTGGCGGGCCACCTTGCGGCACAGGTTTCCGATCTCGCGCTCCAGGTTGCGCACTCCGGCTTCGCGCGTGTAGGAGCGGATGATCTCCAGAATCGCATCGTCCTTGAAGACGATGTTCTTGTCGCTCAAGCCGGTCTGCTCGCGCTGCTTCTTCACCAGGTACTGGCGGGCGATTTCAAGCTTCTCCTGCTCGGTGTAGCCCTGCAGGCGCAGCACTTCCATGCGGTCCTGCAGCGCCGCGGGAATGGTGTGCATCACGTTCGCCGTGGCTACAAACAGGACCTGCGACAGATCGTAATCCACATCCAGATAGTGATCCTGGAAGGTGGTGTTCTGTTCCGGATCGAGCACTTCCAACAGCGCCGACGCCGGGTCGCCACGGAAATCCGAGGCCATCTTGTCGACTTCGTCGAGCAGGAAGACAGGGTTCTTGGTTCCTGCGCGCTTCATGTGCTGGATGATCTGGCCGGGCAACGCTCCAATGTAAGTCCTGCGATGGCCGCGAATCTCCGCTTCGTCGCGGACGCCACCCAGCGAGAGCCGGACGAATTTGCGGCCGGTGGCTTTGGCGATCGACATACCCAGCGAGGTTTTGCCCACGCCGGGAGGTCCGGCAAAGCAGAGGATCGAGCCCTTGGGATTCTTCACGAGCTGACGCACCGCGAGAAACTCCAAAATGCGGTCCTTGATCTTTTCGAGGCCGTAGTGGTCTTCGTTCAGCACCTTCTCGGCGTAATCGATGGAGCGGGTTTCCTTGGACTTCTTCTTCCACGGGACCGCCAGCAGCCAGTCGATGTAATTGCGGCTCACCGTCGACTCGGCCGACATGGGCGGCATGGCTTCGAGTTTTTTGAGCTCCTGGATCGACTTGTCCAGCACATCCTTGGGCATTCCTGCGGCTTCGATCTTCTTGCGCAGCTCGTCGTACTCGCTCTTTTCGCCGCGGCCCAGTTCTTTCTGGATGGCCTTGATCTTCTCGTTGAGGTAATACTCTTTTTGCGCCCGCTCCATTTGCCGCTTTACGCGCGACTGAATATTGCGGTCCAGATCGAGTTTTTCAATTTCGATATCCAGAACGTCGGCGATCCGCGCTAGCCGCACCGCCGGGTCGAAGATGGCCAGCAGTTCCTGCTTCTCTTCAATGCCCAATTGCAGATTGGCAGCAATGGTGTCGGTAAGTTTGGCCGCCTCGTCCATGCGCACGGTGGCGATGATGGTTTCGTAATTGAGCGACTGCTGCAGCTTTACGTATTGTTCGAAGAGGCTGGTGACGCGCTGCATCAGCTGCTCGACGGGCGGCGTCATTTCGAAGTGCGTTTTAGCCACGCGCACAGTGGCGACAAAGAAGCCGTCCTTGTCGCTGATCTCGACGGACTTGGCCCTCTCGACGCCTTCCACCAGTACCTTGACGTTGCCGTCGGGCATCTTCACGCTCTGGACGATATTGCAGATGGACCCAATCTGAAAGATATCCTTCGCCTTGGGCTCGTCCACGCTGGCGTCATGCTGGGTGGCCAGAAAAATCTTCCGGTCACCGTTCAACGCTTCTTCAAGGGCGCGTACACTCGATTCCCGGCCAACTACAAACGGCGTCATCATGTAAGGAAAAATCACCATGTCCCGGATGGGCATCATGGGCAGTTTGCGAGACTCCGTTTTTGCGGTCATTGGGCCACCATAGCAATTGGATGCACAAGGGCACCCAGGGTTGCGGCGCCGGTTGTGCGGGGTATCTTCTTCGGATTGTAATCCATTTCGCGTAACCCCTTAAAAAGAGGCGTTTTGCGCACATCATGCTGATTCAACATGGATTATCTCCGATTCTTGACTTTGGGAAAGCCTGCTATGCATGATGGTGCACATATTCACAATTTCGACAGGTTCCCTTTCGGGTCAGTCCCAAATCGCAACAAACTATTTGCGCCGATTCAAGCTACGGCTGCAGCATCGCGTTGTACCCGTCACTGAGCAGTTTTTGCCGCCATTGCGTAGCCTCGTCGCGGCTAGTGAAGGGCCCAATACGAACATGAATCAGGTTGTCGGCGGCATCGCGGTTAAGCGTCACGGCATATCCCCGCTTGCGCAGGGCGCCCTCGAGCACTTCCGCATCTTCCTGGTGGCTGACGGCCGCAATCTGGACCATCCATCCATTGGAGGCACCTGCGGGTTGCGCCGCATGCTCCTTTGGATTTGCGTAAGCGGGTCCAGCTGTCCCATCCTTCGATTGGCTGGTCTGTGCAAACTGCTCCGGGGGCGTTTGTGCATACTGGTTGGACGGCTGAGCGACGGATACAGACTGCGTGTTGGCGCTGTTACTCTGTCCCGTGGGGGCAGGCTTGGTTTTGGTTACGTCCACAGTTGCCGGCTTCAGCTTCTCGACAGCGTCATTGCTTGCAGTTGAGGCCGATTGCGGCGCGCGGTGGCCCACGGCATACCCGAACGCAAAGAACACGCCGCACAAAACTGCCAAGCCCAGGAACAATCCAAGGCCCATCATGGGCCCCAGAGTGAACACAGTGTCGCTCTTCTGCTCCGCAGGCTCAAATTCCTCTTCGTCAAAGGGTCCGTGCATCGTGCGCCCTCAGCATTCAATCGATTCCACTCATGGTTCAGTTGCGGTTGCCTCGGCAGGGCTTGCTCCGGGCCTGAATATGCTGCGGAAAAAGGCCCGCATTCGAGTGGTTCGCTGGAATGCGCGTCCGCAGGGGCTAAAGCCCATTTCATTCTATTGGCTTTATCGGCACGACTGAAGTCGTGCCCTGACGCTTCTTGCCCGCCGGATGGAGTTTTTCCGCAGCCTTTAAAGGCCCAGGTTTGAGCCTCTATTCAGGGGTATAACCCCCGGCTTCCTCCGCCCCCAGCTCGCTCCGCACCTGCTCCCTCCGCCAATTCCGAACTCGAACAGCACTTGAACAGAACCGACGCCCATCGATTGCTGAGCGCCGGGACTTGTCCTCTCGTTCCGAACTTCCGCCAGCCGAACGCCGACGGGCGCGCGTTTACTCTTTGCCTGGAGCGGCCGGGACGGTGAATTTGTTCAACAGCGACATCAACTCGATGGGCAGTGGGAAGACGATGGTTGTGTTCTTCTCCACCCCAATTTCGGTCAAGGTTTGCAGGTAGCGCAATTGCAGGGTCATTGGCTCGGTGGACAGTAGATGGGCCGCATCCACCAGTTTCGCTGCGGCATTGAACTCGCCCTCGGCGTGAAGGATCTTGGCGCGGGCCTCGCGGGCGGCTTCGGCCTGCTTGGCCATGGCGCGCAGCATCTGCTCGGGCAGATCCACCTGCTTCACTTCGACCGAGGTGACTTTGACACCGAATGGCTCCGTCCGCTGGTCGATGATGCTCTGGATGCGCAGATTCAGCTTGTCGCGATGACTGAGCAGTTCATCCAGTTCCACTTCGCCCAGCACCGAGCGCAGAGTGGTCTGGGCAAATTGGGAGGTCTGATAGACGTAGTTCTCCACCTTGATGGCCGCGTCGTTGGGCTTGACCACGTACAGCGTAACCACGGCGTTCACCTTGATGGTGACGTTGTCGCGGGTGATCACGTCTTGCGGCGGAACCTCCAGCACCTGCTGGCGCAGGGAGATGCGCACCATCTGATCGATCGGGCGGAAGACCAGAATGATTCCCGGTCCCTTGGGTTCCGGCAACGCCCGGCCCAGCCGGTAAATGACGCCGCGTTCGTACTCGCGGAGAATCTTGATGGAGTTGATCAGATAGAGGACGACGATTGCCAACAGAACCAGGATCGGAACACTGAGATCAAACATAGGGCTTCCCTCACTCACGACGGATTGTACTCCAGTCGCATTTAGGCTGAGGGCTTTGCTTCCTCGGCCGGCACAACCTGCAGCAGGTAATGCTCATGGCCCACCACGCGCAGGCGTGTTCCGGCGGGAATCGGGATTCGATCCTCGGGCGCAACCGCCCGCCAGATTTCTCCCTCCACCAGAACATGTCCCTCCGGCGCCAGCGGCTCCATCGCCGTCGCGGTGCTGTCGATCATCGCATCTGCGCCCAGCCGGGTCTTCAGCCGCCGCGCGCGCATGGCAAGGCGCACCAGCAGCACCGTGATTCCGCCGAAACCGGCGCTCACGGCGAGTGCAACCCAGGGGCTGACACCCATCTCGGGGACCGGCGCGGCAACCAGCGTCAGCGTCCCGAAGGCAAGGCAGATGATCCCGGCGACCGCGAGCACGCCGTGGCCACCGAACTTGGCTTCCATCAGGAGCAGAACCAGCGCTGCCAGCAGCAGCAGTACCGAGGTGAACCGGATGGGCAGCAGGTTCAGCGCAAAGATGGCCAACATGACCATCAGCGTTCCCAGCGCCCCTGGCACCACCGTACCGGGCGTATTGAACTCCAGGTAGATGAGCAGAGCGCCACCCACCAGCAGAAGCAGGGCAATATTGGGATCCATCAGCCAGCCGAGAATTTCGTCGCGCAACGAAGTCTTCAATAGCCGAATCTGCGCGCCGCCCACATGGAGCGTCTGCTTGGTTCCGTCGAGGCGGGTAATCTCGCGCCCGTCGAGATTGGCCAGTAATTGCGCGTCGCTCGAAGCGGTCAGGTCGATCAGGTGCTGCGTCAGGGCTTCTTCCGCGGTATAGGAATGCGAGGAATGCACCGCCGCCTCCGCCGCTTCCGCATTGCGGTTGCGCTTGGTCACGTACGAACGCAGAAAGGCCTCGGTATCGTTCTCGATCTTCTGCTTCATGGTGTCGTCCGGCTGACCGCCGAACTCCAGAACCGGATGGGCCGCGCCGGCGTTGGTTCCGGGAGCCATCGCCGCGACATCCGCCGACTCCAACAGGAAGAATCCCGCCGACCCGGCACGGGCACCTGCCGGCGAAACATAGACAATCACCGGTACCCGCGAACTGAGAATTGCGCCTGCCATGGTGCGTGTCGAGTCCAGCAAGCCGCCCGGCGTATCGAGTTCCACCAGCAGTGCCTGCGCGCCATCGCGATTGGCCTCTTTAAGGGCCCGATCCAGTTCTCCCGCAGTGACCGGCTGAATGGTATCCGAGAGCACCAGTTTGTCCACGATCGGCTGCGCCGCATGCGCGGGTATGGCCTGACCGAGCAGAATGAGACCGATGAAGATTGCGAACCAAACCGTGCGACGAAACATGGCTTGCTCCTTTCGGGTGCCGAGACTGCCTTCACAGGCTGCGGAAAAAGGGCTGCAATTGGAACGAATCCCTGAAATGAGCCTTAGCAGGGGCTAAAGCCCAGCACATTTTATTGGCTTTATCGGCACGACTCAAGTCATGCCCTGTTACAAAGCCAAACGAAATTGAGTTTCTCCGCAGCCTGTAAAGCCCAGGGCAATCGCATGAAACTCGTGGAACTGCGATTAGGTGCTTTGAAAGGGCACGACTTTAGTCGTGCCGCATAGGAGCCCGGGAATCCTGGGCTTTAGCCCCTGAGGGAATACCTGAAATTGTCAAAAAACGTCCCTCGGCGGCTAAAGCCGGTACCCTTTGGTCCTCGCAATCGGCACGGCTGAAGCCGTGCCCTTTCAAAACAGTTGCTCCTCGCGGTTCACCAGCTGCATGCGATTGCCCTGGGCTAAAGCCCGATACTCATTCTATTGGCTTTATCGGCACGACTAAAGTCATGCCCTGTTACAAAGCCAAACGAAATTGAGTTTCTCCGCAGCCTGTAAAGCCCTCCCGATTTTGCAGGTCTTACGTACGGGCTAAAGCCCGTACGCTTCAAAACGGATAAACGAACATCTGCTTGAGATACACCATTGGTCGGCTACTTGTGTCCCGTTTGAGTCTCGATCCTTTTCTGCAGCGCTACTGCTTGCTGGTTTTTCGGCTCGATCCCGAGCGCAGCTTCCGTTTCGGCCGCCGCCTGGTCTGTACGCCCCGCCGCAAGATCCAGGCGCGCCATCACCAGATACGCACTCACCGAAGGCAGAAGTTCCAGCGCCGTGGTCGCCTCCTTGCGAGCAGAAGCGGAATCGCCGGTTCGTTCCCGAAGTTCGGCCAGACCCGCGTGCGCCTCGGCAACTTTGCCGTCGGCGGCGATAGCCGACTGAAAGCCCCGTTCCGCCTCCAGCAGCAAGCCCCGGTCCAGAAAGTCCTTTGCCTGTGCGGCAAGTCGCGTTGCTCGTTCATGAGGACCGAGCGCGGCCAGGCGCGATGTCTCCACCTGGTCCATCATCTGAGCCGCCTGCCGGAACGCCACCGCATCGAAATTACGCACAATCCGCTCCAGCGGATCGGCTGCGGCAGAACCCTGCGCCGCAGACTGCGCTCCGGCCTGCGCCTTCCAGGCTACCTGCAAATCGTCGGCCTCGCCGTCGTTCGGCCGGAGGCGCAGGCACTGGCCCAATTCGGTCATCGCATCGGAGACATCGCCCTTGCGCTTCAGGCTGACGGCAAGATTGAAATGGTAGTCCGCCGCGGTTGGGTCGCCAGCCACCGCTTGCCGAAAGAGCGCGCTCGCATCCTTTCCGCGGCGGCTCAACGCAACCCCCTCGTTGTTTACGACGGCCGGTAATGGAAGCGCTTTAGCCACTCGCGCAAAGCTCTCCTCGGCGCGGGGATAGTCTCCGGAAAACAGCAGCGAAAGACCGCCATAGAAACCTGCCTCAAGAGCATCCGGACCATTTTCTCCAACGCCGTTCCCGCCAACTTTCGCAAATGCCGTGGCTGCTTCTTCATATTTCTGGCCACTATAGTCCTCGCGCCCGAGGGCCATCCAAGCAGGGCTCAGATTCGGGCTCAAGGCGACAGCTTGCTTGAGATGGCGGAGCCGCTCCTGTTGGTCCGGCTCCATGATGCCTCGAATGTACTGCTCAAAGGCATCCAACCGCATCCCGCTTCCGGCAGCCACGAAGGTCTCCTCCGGAACGCTGAATCCGGGCTCCATCTGGCGGGTCAACTTCCACGCCAGCGAGTCGAGGACGGTTGCCAGATTGCGCATTTCACCCCGCGAAGTAACGGCGTCGCCCATACGCAGGTGCGGGACGTCCACGAGCCGGGCTTCCGCCACAATTGCCGTCCCGTCGGTTTGAAAGCTGCCGACTACGATGGAGTCCGCGTCCAGCGTCTCCGCCAGCTTCAGCGAACTTGCCCGCGACGGCTGAAAACCCTGCGGCAGGCCCAGGTGATCCAGCGCATACAGGCGTTCGGGTCGGCTCATTGGGGCAAATCCAGCCGAAGTGAACCGGCTGCTCAGGATATCCGCCGAGGCCTCGCGGATCCAGTCCAGACTGGGCTGGCCGCTGCGGTTATCAAATGGAAGAACCAGCAGAATGCGGCCGCGCCCGGCGCCTTCCCCGGCCCCGGAATCGGCCTGGGCTTGGGCTTTTGTCCCACCAGACAAGGCGAGCAGCAGACCCAGTCCAACCGAGGCGGCAACCTGCCCTGCACGATGCAATCGAAATGAATGAAAGGTATGCACGTCAGGCTGATTATAGGCGTTGCGGCGCTGCGGGGGCGCGTCTGCGGGGTCAAGCGTCGGAGCTAGGGCGAAACCATAGTCCCTGTGTCCCGGTCAGTTTCTCGCGAGGTCGCCGCTCGCTTCACCCCACGGACAAAGACCGGTCCGTGGGGACCCCGGGCCTGATGGTCGCGTCAACTTTGGTGCTGTGCTTTCGGAATACACCAACTCTGGTTTCGCTGTAGCCGCAACTACAGGAGATCCGTTCCAGATCCTTCCCGGATTCCCGGGAAGAAAGGAAGTCAGGACCGGCCGCAGCGCGATCTTTGCGTTATGCTACTCGCATGGAACTGATCTTCGAGGTGCGCGAGGCGGAAGAGGGCGGCTACGTGGCCCGGGCTCTGGGGCAGGCCATCTTTACGGAGGCCGAAACCTGGGAGGAGTTGCGCGAAAACGTACTGGAGGTTACGAGCCTGCACTTTGAAGGTGCGCAAACCAAGCCGAGACTCATACAGTTGCACTTTGTGAAGGACGAACTGATTCCAGTCGAGGCTGCATGAAGATTCCGCGCGAAGTGTCGGCCGACCGGCTGATTCGCGCTTTAGGACGGCTGGGCTACAGCGTAGTTCGCCAGAAGGGAAGCCACATCCGGCTTATCCACCAAGCGGCGCCCACACATTCGATCTCCATTCCCCAGCACAACCCGCTCAAGGTTGGCACGTTTCACGGAATCCTCACCGAAGTGTCCCAAGCCCAGTCCATTTCCATCCAAGACATCCTCGACTTGCTTTGACGTACCTGCAGTGTGGCGGACGCTCACTAGAGCGAAACCAGAGTTCCTGTGGCCTGGAGAGTTTCGTGCAGGGTCGCCGTGCAAGGTCGCCGCTGGCTTCACCCCACGGACAAAGACCTGTCCGTGGGGACCCCGGTCCTGATGGTCGCGTCAACTTTGGAGCAGTGCCTTCTGAATATACCAACTCTGGTTTCGCTATAATCGCTTGCTGGAGTTTCTTCGCTTCACACCCCTGCGTTTTTCTATCGTTTTTCCGGAGAGATTGGGAACCGAACCCATTGTTCGATGGCGAAATCAAGAGGCATCTCCGGCGATCATCGGCCAGCCTATATTCCCTGCCCATGAACTATTGTCCTCGACCCGCCCAGATCCAGTTGCGCGTCGAACTGCCGATTAAACCGGATCAGCGCAATCCATTGGCCCTGGTCTGTCATCATCCAGAGCAGCTTTCCGCCCAGTTGCCGGGCAATCTCCTCGGGCGGCAAATCCCGGTGCAGCCCGAAATACTTCTCGTCCAGCGCCTTGCTCTTCGCTCCCAGCGTGAACAGCGGCGATTGCGGGTCGTATTTGGTGGAGAAGACGAGCGCCGCCGAGTAGCGGCCCGGCTCATCGGCCGCGCGGGCAATCTGCGCTGCGGAGAAGTCCTCCAGCGGGTACACCTCGTAGGGCTCCTTCAGATAGCCGAGTTCAGTCCGCGTCATTGCGTCGGTCAGCGGCCAGGCGGAAAGCACAGTGGCTCCCGGGCACCGCGCGTTCAACTCGGCGATTCCGGCCTGTTGGAGCCGAATCAGATGGGCGTACGCCAGGTTGTCTTCCGGAGCAAATCCATACGGTGGATTGATGAAAAGGCCGGCGACAAACGCGGCCGCCGAGAACGCGGCGAGCAGTTGCCAATGGCGAAGCCGCCGATACAGCGCGGTTATCGCAAGCAGCAGCACAAGGGGATACATCGGCAGCAGATAACGGGTCAGCAGCGCCCCGCCCAGGACACTGAAGAAAACCGCGTTCGCCGCCAGCAGCAAGAAGATCCGGTTCAGAGCGGCCCTGTCAATGCCCCGCAACTTGACGCCGTTCGGGGCCGGAGGCGGATCCAGATCGGTGACCGGATGGCTTGTGCTTTCCCAGGCCCCCAAAAGCGAGGGACCTGGGGCACCCAACCTTCGAGGCGAAATTGCGAAAACATGTGACCGCGGAACCAGAAAAAGCGCGGCTAATGCGAGCAGCACCGGCACAAAGAGGTTCATGTGCGCGGTCAGGTGGAGTATGCGATGGCCCAGCGCCGCCAGCAACCGCACCGGATCAAGATTTGCCTGCGCGTTGTAACGCAGGAACTCGGGGTTTCCAAAAAGGAATCCCGTCTTGTATTTGTGCCAGCCATACCAGGCCATCAGGGGCAGCAACGAGCTCGCCATACCTAGCGACTCCCGCAGCTTGGCACGCCGGTTTGACTTGCCTGCGCCGATTGCTTCGACGAGGCTGACCGCGCCCAGCGTCAGGGGGACCACAATCGCGGTCTCCTTGGCCAATGCCGCCAGCGCAAAGCACAGCGCGGCAGACCGGACTTTTGGCCAGATCCTTGGCGCTGGATCTCTGGACTCGTTGCGCCCCGGCAGTGCAAACACGAGTCCCCAGAGCGTGAAAGCCGCAGCGAAAATGTCGGCGTGGGCCAGTGAACTTTGTGCGAACCACACGGGATAAAGCGCGGTGAGCACGACCGTCCAAAGGGCCACCCGACGATCTTCCACCAGGTGCTCGGCGATGCGCCAGACCGCCGCGAGACCCACGGATGCGGCCAGCAGCGTCGCCACCCGCGTCACCAGAGGACAGTAGCCGAAGAGCTTCCAGGCCAACGCCAGGTAGATGCTGGGCAGCGGAGGATGCGCGTTGGTCAGTGTGGAGATTGGAATCAGCGACCCGGTGCGGAAAAAATCCCAGGCCGCCGGAATGTAATAGCCTGCCTCATCCCAGTAATAGGGAAGACACAGCAGCGACCAGTGGCTGGCCACTAGCCCAACGAACAGAAGCGGCGGAACCGGCCAAAAGGGCGCTGGAGCCTTCCGGTCGATCAACATTCGATTTGTCCAGCGCACGGATTCATCCCTTTTCCGTATTCCTTGCGAGGAACAAACCTTCGACCGTTTCGCAAGTTGATGTGTCCAAACGAAGAATATGCGTTGGTCCCGATTTCGCGGGTGGGCCCCCGCCGACGCGGGGATCGCGAGTCAGCAAGTCGGCGGCTGCATCGCCGCGGGTTTCATCCCCTTTGGGTCGGCGGAACCGGAGAGAGACGACTCCCTGTTCCCTCGTCTTCAATTCACCGGTCCGGATGGGAAAACATGGCCGTGCGGTTCCAGGTTCAGTTCGCCGAACGCCTGTTCGTATTGGGCGAGATTCTGTCCGAGCACATTCCACAAGGCCTTGGCCTGCTGCGGACTCAAGAAGACCGCGCTGTGATTACGGATGTTCACCTGTTCGGGGCTTTCGCTGGAGGCGAGCCCGAAAACGAGCTGGAAGTCCCACACGCTCACGCGCACATGCACGCTGTTGGCATATACTTCGCGAAAATCGGGGGCCTGGGCAACATTGAGCTGGGTCTGCTGAAGGTTCTGACTCATAGTCTCATCAGATTAACCCGCCCGGGGTGTGGCGCGCTGAATCACAAGGCCAAAGTTCTGGTGCGGAAGGCGGGACTTGAACCCGCAAGCCTTGCGGCGCTAGCTCCTAAGGCTAGTGTGTTTGCCATTTCACCACTTCCGCACTTTGCCGATGCTCTGCAGCCCGCGCAGGGCCGAGCAGCAACTCAAGTCTAGAGGCAAACGGGTTTGGAGTGCAAAGTTCTCCGCTGCGGCTCAGCTTCCAGCAGCCGCTCTTCTCAATCCCGGCTGCGCTAAACTGGGAGTTCGGTGCATTGAGCACTATGGAGCTTCCCGGAATCCGCCACCATTAGGAAGCCAAGTGGAACGCTGGCACGTCTTTTAAAAGGGAAGCAATGGACACGACCGATCAAGCCCGGCAGCACGCCTTTCAGGAAACGCTCCTGAGCGCCCGCCGCACCATGGTGCTGAGCGAGATCCTCAAGCTTGCCGTCGACAGTTTCCGCTCCTCGAAGCTCCGCTTTGCCCTCACCGCGCTGGGGATGGTCATCGGCACGGCTTCGGTAATCATGGTGGTCACCATCGGAATGACCGGCAAGCAGTTCATTCTGGCGGAGATCCAGAAGATCGGCACCAACGATATTGAGTTGGAGTACTCCGGCGGCGGCGCGGCCGGAACCGCAAATCTGCTGTACAACGACTACCTCACCCGGGACGACGAAAAGGACGTGCTGGCACAATTGCCCGGAGTCATGTTCTCCTCGCCCATTCTCGAAATGCACGACCGCATCAGCTTCGGCGGCGGCCTGGTCAAAGACACCCTGGTGCTGGGCGTCAGCCCACAGTATCAGCAGATCCGCAACCTGCTGGTCCCGGTCGGCCGCTTTCTCGACGACGAGGACGACACGGCCCACATCAAGTGCGCCGTGGTCACGGAGATCTTCGCCCACCAGCGCTATGGCAGTTCCGACGCCGCGGTCGGCCAGACCTTCGAGATCAGCGGCATCCCCTTCACCATCATCGGCGTCTTCAAGGAGAGCGTGGACGACTTCGGCGAGTCGGAGATCGCCGACCAGACCATTCTCATCCCCTACTCCGTCGCCCGCTACTTCACCGGCACCGAAGACGTGAAGCAGATTTACTTTTCCATGCGCACCATGGACGAGGTGCCCGACGCCAGCAAAGAGATCGAGCGCATTGTGAGCACCAGCCCTCGTCACAAGCCCAACTCGGTCTACAAGGCGACCAACCTCAAGGAAGTGCTTACCATGGCGGGGAAGATCGCCGACTACCTCACTGCCATGCTGGTGCTGGTGGCGGCGGTTACTCTGGCGGTGGGCGGAGTCGGCATCATGAACATCATGCTGGCCAACGTCCGGGCCCGGGTGCGCGAGATCGGCATCCGCAAGGCCTTGGGCGCCACCCGCCGCGAGATCAAGCTCCAGTTCCTCTCCGAGGCGGTGATTATCTCGCTCGCCGGAGGAATTGTCGGGACACTGGTGGGACTGGCGCTGCCGCTCTCTGTGCGCATCTTCACCGATTACAAGCTGCCGATCTCTCCGTTATCGGTGGTGGTTGCGCTGACAGCGGCTACGCTGGTGGGGGTTGTTTTCGGGACTGTTCCCGCCACCCGCGCGGCGCAGCTCGACCCGGTCGAGTCGCTGAAGTATGAGTAAGCCGGACGGACTTCCGCCGGAGCCGGAGCGGCAAGGGCCGAGCCTGGTGTTGCTGTATGGGCTGGTGGCGCTGGCACTCGTGCTGGCTGTCGGGTTTGCGGCGCTGATTGTGCTGCCGTTTCATTTGCGGCGATAGGTGGGGTGCGGAAAACGGGGTAATTTCTGTATAACTGGCTAACCGAAAGTTACCGTTTCCGGAACGTCCTCAAGAATCCAGAAGGGCGTTTTCGAGCCGGCAGAAAAAGCTCGGATTGGAGTGAATTGCTGGAATGAACCTTAGCAGGGGCTGAAGCCCCGCTCATTCTATTGGCTTTGTCGGCACGACTAAAGTCGTGCCCTGTTACAAAGCCGGACCAGCCGGCGCAAAGTCTCATTCAATCCCCATAGATCCAAACCAGATCACCGCGTCCACCACGCCAGCGGCTTCCTTCTCGTCTCCTTATCGAAAACGCCTCCCAGCAAACAAGAGGTCAACACCAAACTCTGGGCGCGAGGCGCTTCCGATCAAGGCTAGAGCGGTCCCACAATTCACGTGCCCTTTGTAGTCCTTCGAAAGGTGGCTTTTTCTTAAGGAAAAAGCCACTTGAGATCAGTGGTTCCTGGGTACAGCCATTGTGGAACCGCTGTAGCGACCATCCGTGTGAGACCCACCACTCGATAGCCCGACGAATTTGAGTCTTTTCACGGCATGTGCAGACCGCGCTTACTCCGGTGAGCAATCCTGCACATCGCACGGAAACCATGAGTGGTAAAACCGACGTGAGTGTGGCAGGAAAAGGATGCAAACCTTGCCGCGTAACCCGTTGATCCCGTCAACAAGCCGGAACGCATGAAGGCTTCCGGAGACATTCAAGCCCATGGAGAATTCCTTCGACATGAAGAAGATTGCACTGGCAATATTGCTGGCTCTCACACTGTTGCCTGCGGCCTCGTTCGCGCAGGTTGTGGTTCGCATCGGGCCTCCACCGCCGGTTTACGAGCACCGTGGCCCGCCGCCGGACCGGGGCTACGTGTGGATCGCCGGGTACCACCGCTATGAAGGCGACCACTACGTCTGGACCCCCGGCCGCTGGGACCGTCCGCCGCACGAACACCAGCAGTGGGTTGCACACAGGTGGGTTCATCGGGGCGACCACTGGGAAATGCAGGAAGGGCACTGGCGCTAAACCGGGAAGCAACAGGACCAAGCAAGGTTGAGACCTTGCTTGGTCCTTTTCGGATGAGGCCTTTTCGGCGCGGCTCAACAGGTTGCGGAAAAAGGCAGAATCTTGGGTGGAATGCCCGAGAAACAAACCTCAGGCGCTAAAGCCCCGTTGATTTTATGGTCTTAGCGGCACGGCTGAAGCCGTGCCCTTTCAAGACAGAGGCCAAATCGAGTACGGGCTAAACAGGTTGCGGAAAAAGAAATAATTTTGGGTGGAATGCCCGAGAAACAAACCTCAGGCGCTAAAGCCCCGTTGATTTTATGGTCTTAGCGGCACGGCTGAAGCCGTGCCCTTTCAAGACAGAGGCCAAATCGAGTACGGGCTAAACAGGTTGCGGAAAAAGAAATAATTTTGGGTGGAATGCCCGAGAAACAAACCTCAGGCGCTAAAGCCCCGTTGATTTTATGGTCTTAGCGGCACGGCTGAAGCCGTGCCCTTTCAAGACAGAGGCCAAATCGAGTACGGGCTAAACAGGTTGCGGAAAAAGGCAGAATTTTGGGTGGAATGCCCGAGAAACAAACCTCAGGGGCTAAAGCCCCGTTGATTTTATGGTCTTAGCGGCACGGCAGAAGCCGTGCCCTTTCAAGACAGAGGCCAAATCGAGTTTCTCCGCAGACTGTAAAGTCGCGCCCTTTCAAAACATGGGCTTAATCGGAGTCCCTTAGAATACTTCCGCACCGTCGGAGTTGGCTGCCATCACCGCGCCCACACTCGACGCCGCAGCGCGCTTGGCACGGCCTTCAAAGGCCTTCTCGATGCCGGCGTTGGTCCCCGCCTTGGCAAACTCATAGGCCACACGGATTCCGTTATAGATGGCGTTGTCGTTCGATGAGCCGTGGCCGATGATGCAGGTTCCGCGGACGCCCAGAAGCGGCGCGCCGCCATATTCCGTATAGTCGAGCCGCCGCCGGAACGCATTGAACGCCTGCCGCGAAAGGAGCGCGCCCACCTTGGCCGTGACTGTGCGATTTAACGATTCGCGCAGAACGTCGCGCACAAAGCGGCCGATTCCTTCGGTGGTCTTCAACGCCACATTGCCTACAAAGCCATCGCAGACAATCACGTCGGCGTTGCCGTTGAAGATGTCGCGCCCTTCCACGTTGCCGATGAAGTTGATTGGCAAGGCCTTGAGCAGCGGAAACGCCTCGCGGGTGAGTTCGTTGCCCTTGGATTCCTCTTCGCCGATGGACAGCAGACCCACGCGCGGATTGCGGATCTTGAGCACCGAACGCGCATACATCTCGCCCATCACCGCGAACTGCTCGAGATTGTAGCCCTTGCAGTCGACGTTGGCGCCCACGTCGAGCAGCACGCAGGGATTTCCCTTGGAGGTCGGCATCGGTGTGGCCAAGGCAGGCCGGTCTACACCCGCCATTGCGCCCAGCACGCCCTTGGCCGTGGCCATGGCCGCGCCGGTGTTGCCGGCGGTGACAAAGCCGGCCGCACGGCCATCGCGGACAAGTTTCAGGCCAACCCGCATGGAGCTGTCTTTTTTGGAGCGATAAGCTTGCGCAGCCTTTTCGTCCATGCCGATGCGTTCCGAGGCATGGTGGATCACGATGGGCAAGTCTTCGTTTTCCAGTTGTTCGTCGAGAAGGTCGCGCAGCTCCGCCTCCGGCCCACAAAGATGGACACGCACAGGCAAAGCCCGGCAGGCGAGGATCGCCCCCCGGACTTCTGGCTCTGGAGCTTTATCGGAACCTACCGCATCAAGCGCAATATCGATGAGCATAGGTGCTCAGCTTAGCTCGCAGTTTCCTTGACGGCAATGACGGCGCGGCCTTTGTACTCGCCGCACTTGGGGCACGCCTGGTGAGGAAGCTTCTTTTCCTGGCAGTTGGGGCAGATGGACACGCCAACGGCAGTCAGGAAGTCGTGAGAGCGGCGCAGTGCGGTGCGGCGCGTCGAATGGCGCCTTTTCGGATTAGGCATGATGCAATTCCTTTCAAATTCTGTCTGTTCCGGCAGAAACCGGGGCTGCACAGCCAAAAGCTGCGCAAAACCTGTCTGCCGCAAAAACGGAACGCCCTCCCTCGGGGAGGGTGTTGATTGCTAGATCCTGAGTTCTTAGGCTTTGGTCCGGCCGCGAAGTCCTGCCAGAGCTTCCCAGCGGGGGTCTTGCGGACCCTCATCGCAGGTGCAGGTCTGGATGTTGCGGTTCTCACCGCAGCGCGGGCAAAGTCCCTTGCAGTCAGGCTTGCACAGCGTCCTGACCGGCAGGGCCAAAAGCACCTGTTCGCGCAGCACATCCTCAAGCGACAGACTGTCCTCTTGATAATACCCGATTTCCGTCTCGGATGCTGTAATGGCGCGTTCCGAAGATCCGGAATCGGCTTGAACCGGCCGGAAAATCAGGTCGAAATCGGCCTCGACCGCCTTGTCCACCGGTTCGATGCAGCGGGCGCAGGGAACCCGGAAGTTCCCGGACAACTTTCCCCGCAGCCGGATGTCGGCCACAATATCCTTCGGCCCACGGTGCTCGTGCAGCACCTCGGCCTGCCCGGAGGTCTGCAAATCCCCCAACTGCTCAGCCTCTTCCCCGAAATCGACCGCTCCCGGAGCCAGTTCCAGGTCGAATTCGATCGGCTCCCTCTCCAGCTCAACTACCTTGAAGTCCATGCTATGAGCCTACGGCGCAGCCCCCCGGGCGTCAATGCGAATCCGGCGTGACCTTTTCCGGGACCGAGAATCCGGATCTGGCGCGGCCTGCCTTTCGTAGAGCCTTTCGTAGATTCGTGCTTTCCCTGGCGCCCAAATGCGAGGCGCCAGGGCACCCAACCTGTTGGGGCGGCCATTGGAGATTCCGAGAGGACGCTACACCGAGGGCCTCTCCTCCGCGGAAGGACCCACTTCTCCGTGCCAGCGGGCATGCATCCGCTGGCGAAACTTCTCCCGCTCTTCGGGAGTACAGCCTCCCCACTTTTTGCGGTCCCCGTTCCAGTGCCTGCCGTGTCCGCCATGGTGCCCCATGCCTCCAAACAGGATCCGGCACAGCGCAAGGAGTCCGAGCGCCTGCCAGAAGCCGATCAGCTTCCAGCCGAACAATGCGGGCGTCAGCCAATTCCACAGAGACATCACGACCCAGCCGCCCAGCGCAAGGAATGCAGCCAACGCCACCGGGGCCACAGGGATTATCCACCACATCTTCTTCCAGTTCATCGTTCTCTCCTTATCTCCGCAGGTATTCGTTGTAGGTGCTTTGCAGCCGCTGGCGCAAAAAGAGCACCGCATAGTGCTTGCGCGCCAGCAGCGTGTTTTGATTCACGCCGCTTGCTTCGGCTATTTGCTTGAAACTGAGCCCCTCCACTTCGTGAGCCAGAAATACCTCTCTCTGCTCATGCGGCAGCTGCAGCAGCGCGTTTTGCAATTCGTCCAGGAGGTCGCCGCGCAGGCAAAGCTCTTCAGGCCCCGCATCGGGCGAAGGCAGCAGGTCGTCCAGCCGGAGCCACTCGCCCTCCTCGTTCTCCCACTCGGTGTCCGACCTCTCCTCCGGCCCTTTTTTGCGAAAGAGGTCGGTGATGCGGTTGCGCGCCACCCGGTAGAGCCAAGCGGTCACGTATTCAATGGGCATCAGCAGCCGGTTCGCCCGGACAAGCTCAAAGAAGACCTCTTGCAGCAGATCCTCCACATCCGCTCCCATCGGGACCCGGCGACGGATGTAGTTATGCAGCCGGTCACGCTCGCGGGCGACGATTTCCGCGATGTTCCGGTCCTGTTCGATCTCTGGCTCGATCTCTGGCTCGATCATGGGAGTCATTCGGGGCCTGTTCTCATTACCTGTCTCTCAAGACGAAACACGGCGGCAAATATTGTGGAGCGGCGGAATCATCGCTCCTTCGGACGGCATAACGGCGGCTGGGCGACATGCGAAAATGAAGCAAGGGAAACGTTTATGCATTCATCCGGATCCAACTCAGGCTTCAACATCCGTCTGGCGAACGCCGCCGATATTCCCGCCCTGGCGGAGATGATCAACGCCGCCTTCTCCATCGAGACCTTCCTCGAAGGCACGCGCACCGACTCCGACAGGCTGACATCGAGCATGAGGAAGGGCGAGATCTTTCTGGCCGAGGCCTCCAGAGACTCTGGAGGCCGGGTGCTGGCCTCGGTCTACACCGAGTTGCGCGCTGACCACGGCTACATGGGCATGCTCGCCGTTGCCCCCGACCTTCAGGGATCCGGGCTGGCCCGCCGTCTGGTCCTCGCCGCCGAGGACCACTTTCGCCGACACGGATGCAAGGCAGTTGACATCTCTGTGCTCAGCCTCCGCCCCGAGTTGCTGCCCATCTATCG
This sequence comes from uncultured Occallatibacter sp., assembly GCA_964595345.1. Taxonomy (GTDB): domain Bacteria; phylum Acidobacteriota; class Terriglobia; order Terriglobales; family Acidobacteriaceae; genus Telmatobacter. The sequence continues at coordinate 10,380 of CAZQPY010000035.1, read as the reverse complement.
CCGCTTTGGATTTGTCGAGACAGGCACCGAGGAGTTCGGATTTGCACGGACCTTCCGGGACGGCGCGGAAAGCCATTGCATCCTCATGTCCAAGCCGCTTTAGGGCTTCTTTGCTGCCTCCGGCGCATGCAGGTAGCGGCTGGCGAATTCAAGGAAGGCCGGCCAGTTCGGCGCTGGAGTGTGTCCGAACGGGTGCTGCCGGAAAGCCAGGTCACCGCCGATCAGAGCTGTGCCCAACTGCGGAAACTCGTCGGTACCCAAGTCCTTCGCGCCCAGCAGACGGTACACCGGACCAGCCGCGACCTCGGCCAGAAACATCCCTCTTGGATCCGCCCATCCGTCCCCGCGCGGCTGTCCCGGCCTATTCGGCGTGCTCAGCCCCGCGCCCACAAATACCGGGCGCGGAGCACACAGCGCGATCAATTCGTGATTATCCACGGGCAGATCCGCCGGGGTCAGCGGGCCGGCATATTTCATGAGGTTGGGGGCCATCCACTGATAGAGTTTGGCGTTCATCAGGTGGCTGATCGGCTCGCCATAGATATGGCGGTACAGCTTGGCCCCACCCTCGCCCGAAGAACTGGCATAGAGAATTGCAAAACGCGGGTCGTAGGCCATGGCCACCAAGGCCGTCTTGCCGAATCGCGAATGTCCCTCGATCCCCACCTGGCGCGCGTCCACGCTCTTGTCGGTCTCCAGGTAGTCGAGCAGGCGGCTGGCACCCCAGGCCCAAGCCTTCAGACAACCCCAGGCCTCCACTCCGCGCGGCCGGGCTTTGTTGACTAGCCCAATAATCCCGTCGGTAAGCCCTGCCCCGTCATCGGCTTGGAAACTGGTGGGGCTGAGGATTGCATAGCCCCAACCCTTGCGAATCACCTGCTCCTGCCAGGTTGGACCCTCGTTGCCCGGCCCACCGGGCTGCATCTCGGGAATGCTCTTTACGGTAGCGGCCAGGAACTCGGGGCCAAAGGCGATTTCCATGATCACGGGAACCGGACCGAGAGCGTGGACAGGCGTCGTAAGAGTCGCATCGATGGTCACAGTAATCTGCGGGTAGCTCGAATTGTCGACATGCCCGGCCAGATGTTTGGTCAGGACGGAGATTCCGCCGACGGTTTCGGCCACGGAACTGACCACGGCCCAGGTCACTTTGGGCAGCGTTGCTGGCGTGCGGCCGAGCACCACGCGGTCGAAGTCTTCCACGATCTCCGGACGACGCGTGGTCCACCATTCTTCTGCCGAAGTCACACGCTTTCCGCGTTTTTCCCAAAGAGGATCGGGCAAGTCCAGCAGCAAGTTGGGCAACCCGACGTGAACAAAGGCCAGTTCCTCGTCAAAGTTGGCGTCCGCTTCTTCGCCAGGGCGCAGGGCCTTGATTCCCAGCAGGTTCATGAGCCGCTGGTGGTCCTGCTCGGCGGTGAGATGGACCGGCGCGGCGGTCTGGGCCAGCAGGGAATTCACCCCAAGAGAAAGAATCAAAAGTAATGCAGCGTCGGCAATCCGCACGCATATTTTGGGTCTGGTCTCTAAACGGGACAAAACTGGCCTCGCTTCCGATTCGTAAGCCGCTCAAAACACTGGACTAGCCAAGAGTATCGATTCGTGACCGGCGCGGCAAGTGAAATTCATGCAGAAAAGCACGGATTGTTAGGGTGACAACGTAATCTGGACACTGTACCCTTCTTTGGGTAATCCGCACTGAAGTACTCAAGTCCGGAACCGCTTCGCCGATGAGTTCTGTGACTCGCCTAAGAAAGGGCATTTGGCATGGATTGGATTAAGAACCTTCCTGTTTCCCGCAAATTTACTTTTGCTTTCGGAACTGTTTGTGGTCTTTGCATCATCCTTGGGGCTTATACGTTCGTTACTTTCAGGAGCATCGCAACCAAAAGCGCGGATGTGAGCAACAACGCAGTCGTTTCGCTCATCGCTCTGAGCGGCGTCAGCGACGCGGCCTCAACGGTGCGGCGCGAGGATCTGGAACTGCTGCTTTGCCAAACCACGGCCTGTTCGACCGATCACGGAACCAAACGCCAGAAGGCTCTTGACAACTACCAGAGCAGCCTCAAGGCCTATGTTCCGGCCATCAGCTATCCGGGCGAAAAGGAAATCTACCAAAAGTTCTCGACCGCCTACGCCCAGTATTTGGACGCCAGCAACAAGGTGAACGCGCTGCTGGCAGCGGGCAAGACGGGCGATGCCCTGGACCTGCTGACCTCCGACGCGACCATGGCGACCCTGAGCACGGCATTGAAGGGTATCACCGACGATGTGGCGCTGAATGCGAAATACGGATCCGAAGACGCCAACGGCGTGACCAGTTCCAGCCAGGGCGGCAGTTGGATCGATGCGGGTTTCACCTTGGTCATCGTTATGCTGTGCGCCGGAATCGGCCTGGTTCTTACGCGCCTGATTGCTCCTCCGCTGCTGGCCGCCACGGCCGCCCTCGAGCGGGTCGCCGATAAGGACCTGACGGTGAGCGTTGCCGAGTCGGGAACCGATGAAATCGGCCGTCTTTCCGCAGCGCTGAACACCAGCGTCACCTCCATGCGATCGGTTCTGGTTGCGGTTGCCCAGGGCGCCGAGACCCTGTCGTCGGCCACGACGCAGATGAGCGCGCGCTCCATCGAGGCTGCCGGCAACGCCAACAGCCAGGCCAGCAAGACCAACCAGATTGCCGCGGCGGCGCAGGAAATGACCGCTACCATCGGCGAGATCAGCCACAACGCGGAAACCGCCGCGGGCGCCAGCCGCACCTCAGCCGAGACCGCCGATCAGGGTGGCTCCGTGATGCAGGCCGCCGCCAACACGATGGAGCGGATTGCCGCAGCCACCAGCACAGTCTCCGAGAAGATGACCTCGCTCTCCCGCCGCTCCGAAGAGATCGGCAAGGTGGTCAACGTCATTCAGGAGATCAGCGAACAGACGAACCTGCTGGCTCTGAATGCAGCCATTGAAGCCGCCCGCGCCGGAGAACATGGCCGCGGTTTTGCCGTGGTTGCCGGCGAAGTCCGCCGCCTTGCCGAACGCACCAAGGGCGCCACCGAAGAGATTGCGGGCACCATCCGCAGCATCCAGGAAGAAACCCGCGAAACGCTGCAGGTGATGCAGGAAAGCCGGACCTCGGTGGAGACCGGCATGAACGAAACCGCCCACGCCCGCAAGAGCCTCGAAGCTATCATCGAGTCCTCCAAGCAGGTGGAGCACCAGATTCACTTGATCGCCACGGCCGCCACCGAGCAAACATCCGCCTCGGGGGAAATCTCGGAGTCCGCCGGACAGATTTCCCAGCTCTCCATGGAGAACGCCCAGGGCGCCGAAGAGGCTGTGGAAGCGCTCAAGAATCTGGCCGGGCTGGCCAGCGATCTGGATGGGATGATCCGCCAGTTCCGCCTGGACGACGGCCGGAGCTCCGGCAAGTCAAGCTCACAGAGGGATCAAAAGGGCTACAAACCCGGAAGGCGCTAGGCTCACTCTCAAACCGATTCGCTCTTTCTTGAAGAACAGCGGCAGTCCGGCTCCCCGGACAGCCGCTGTTTTTTTGCGCTTCAAAGCTCTGTGGAACTCTCTTTATCTCATGCCGATGTGCACTATGGTAGCCTCCGGTGTAGGGCCAGAAGAAACACCGTGACGGACCGACGAGAGACACGAGTTCGATTTTGGCTCAAATTGAAGTCTTCAGATAGAGACAGTGTTTTTTGTTTGCAATTTGGCCAGTCAGCCCCCGCTGACGCGGGGATGGCGAGTTAGCAAGTTTGCGGCGGCATTGCCAGATGTGGTTTCATTCCGGCGGTTCGAATACGCCGTGGGACGGATAGAGCGGAGTCCGAGCAGCCGCGACCTTCCACGCAATCTTGAGGGAGTTCTTTCAAGCGGCACCTGACAGGTGTGCCTCCGGGATAGATCGACTCTGGAACCGCTTTGCGGTTGAGACCGATTTCGACCATCAGGAGAGTTTGCATGAGCGCCGTTCATTATGACCTGATCGTGATCGGCTCCGGTCCTTCCGGCCAGAGAGCCGCCGTGGCTGCCGCCAAGATGAAAAAGCGCGTGGCGATCGTGGAGGCCCGTTCCGTGGTGGGAGGCGTCTGCGTCAACACCGGGACCATCCCGTCCAAAACCATGCGCGAGGCCGTTCTCCATCTCTCCGGCTATAACTATCGCGCGGCCTACGGCATCAATTACCGCGTGAAGGAGAAGATCACCATGGCCGACCTCTCTTTCCGGGTTCAGGCCGTGATCAAGACCGAGGTCGACGTGACCGAGGCCCAGCTTTCGCGCAACGGCATCGAAGTGGTGCATGGAGTGGCCACTTTTGTGGATCCTCACACGGTCCGGGTGGAGGGTCCGCAGGCCAGCGCCACTCTGGAGGGCGACAACCTGGTGATCGCGGTGGGCACGCAGCCGGCCGCGTCGCCACGCGTCCCGGTCAACGGCCGCACCATCGTCAACAGCGACCAGATTCTGGCCCTGGAGACCCTGCCCCGTTCCCTGATTGTGGTGGGCGGCGGCGTCATCGGCGTGGAATACGCCTGCATGTTCGCGGTCCTCGGGGTGCGCGTCACCATCATTGAAAAGCGCAATCGGCTGCTTGAATTCGCCGATCAGGAGATTATCGAGACTCTCAGCTACCACCTGCGCGACTCTCGCGTGACCATGCGTCTGGGCGAGGAGTTGCAGAGCGTTGAAGAGCTGTCACAGGGGGGCATAGTGGCCAACCTGGAAAGCAACAAGAAGATCTCCGGCGACACACTGCTTTATGCGGTGGGCCGGCAAGGGGCCATCGACGGCCTCAACCTGGCGGGCGCAGGCCTGGAGGCCGATTCCCGCGGGCGCATTCCGGTGGACGAGAATTTCCGCACCCGCGTCCCTCACATCTTCGCGGTGGGCGATGTCATTGGTTTTCCGTCGCTTGCCTCGGTCTCGATGGAGCAGGGACGCATCGCCGCCGCGCGGGCCTTCAACGACCACGCCGCGACCTCCAATCCCGGCCATTATCCCTATGGGATTTACACCATACCCGAGATCAGTTTCATCGGCAAGACCGAAGAACAGCTCACCGGCGAGGACGTGCCCTACGAAGTCGGTATGGCCTATTACCGGGACACCGCCCGCGGCCAGATTCGCGGCGACACCACCGGCCGGCTCAAGCTCATTTTTCATCGGGACACGCGCAAGGTACTGGGAGTACACATCATTGGCGAAGACGCGAGCGAACTCATTCATATCGGCCAGGCGGTGATGACCCTCGACGCGACCGTGGAATATTTCATCGATACCGTCTTTAACTACCCCACTCTGGCCGAATGTTATAAAGTGGCAGCGTTCAACGGGCTGGGACGCCTGCATCGGTATCAGGCGGGGTAATGCGGGAGTGGGCAAGGTTGCGAAGAAGCGCCAGAATGGGCGTTAGCAGGGGCTAAAGCCCTATTCATTTTATTGGCTTTATCGGCACCCTTCGACAAGCTCAGGGCAGGCTCGAAGTCGTGCCCTGTTACAAAGCACGACGGATTTGAGTTTTTCTGTCGTGTGCTCAGGCCCCGAGACAAGCATTTTGGGAGATTTGCTCCAACAATACCTTCGCTTTTCCCCAAGGAGGGTGCAATGAGTACCGCCATCGGCGTCGTAATGACCGAACACATCGTGTCCGGCAGGCTCGATGACCTGAAATTGACCGGTGAGCTTCTTCGCTACGAGGCCGGCTCGCTTCAGCTCGACGCTCTCGCCTCTATTCCAGGAGGCGAACTGGTAGAAATTCTGGCCACGCAGATCGCCACGCTTGCGGCAAAGGAAGGCATTCCCATTGACGCCATCGGCGTCGCGGTTCCGGGCATCGTGCGCCATGGCCTGGTGGAAGACTCGCCCAATCTTACGCAGCTCAAGGGAATGCACATGGAGGAGGAACTCACGCGCAAGCTCGCCTCCCTCGGCATTCACGCCCCGGTACACATTGCCAACGACGCCGACGCCATCGCCGCCGGAGTTGCCGCGACACGCGGGCAGCTCGAGAAACTGACCCGCGTCTGGACCATCGGCAATGGCATCGGCTACGGCCGCTGGCCTTACGTGGAGGGGATTTGGGAAGGCGGACACATCACCGTTACTCTGGATCCCAAGGAGAAGTTCTGCGGCTGCGGCGGAGTGGGACACCTGGAAGGCATCATGGGTTACCGCTCCATGCGTCTGCGCTTTCTGGACATGGAACCGGAGGAGGTCTTCGCCAACGCGCATCAGGGCGATGCCCGCTGCCGCGAGTTCGTCGACCTGTGGCACCGCGCCCTGGCTGCCGGAACTGCTTCGTTCATCCACCTGGCCGGCCCGGGCCGGTTTTACTTTACCGGCCACAATGTTGGCTTCCTGGATCTGCCGTTGCTGCGCAGCTATTTGGAGACCATGGTCCGGCTCTCTCCGCTACAGAGCTTTTCGCTGGAAATCCTGCCGCCCGACGACGGGACCGCATTGCTGGGGGCCGGCGTTTCGGCGCTGCGGGCACTGGCCGGGTGAACGGGCCTGGAGATGGAGGCGGGGTATTTGGCCCGATTTGGCGAGTTTGCCCCGCTAACGCGGGGATCGCGAGTTAGCAAGTTGGCAGCTGCATCGCAGGGCGCGGGCTAATAGACTTTGGGTGGGCAACCCCGGCGGAAAATGGAGCGGAACCCCAACCCGTCTGGCAGCGTATTGCTAGTGAAGTCATTTGGAGGCCTCGGGTATGTTTTGCAGCGGATGTGGTCAGGCGGTAGCACCCGGACAGACGGTTTGCGCGCAGTGTGGCCGCCCCTTAGCAGCGCCGGTTCCTCCCGTTCCCGGATTGGAGTTCGAGCTTCAGAACTATGCAGGCAAGGTCAGGGCGCTCAGCGTCGTCTGGTTCCTTTATGCCGGACTCTCCCTCTTGGCTGGCGTCATCGGCATGACCTTCGCTCGTCAATTTGTGGACGGGCACTTTTTCGGTTTCTGGATGCACGGACCGTGGGGGCCTGGCGGCTTTCCGCCCTTCCTGGGACCGGCATTTCTGCATCTTGTCTGGGTCGTGGTGATCGTTCGCTCCGGCATGGCTCTGATGGCGGGGTGGGGCTTGATGGAGCGGGCGCCATGGGGCCGCGTGGTGGCCATTGTGGCCGCATTCCTGGGAATCCTCAAGTTCCCCATCGGAACCGCGATCGGCGTCTGGACCCTGGTGGTCCTAATGGGCTATCGCAACAGCACGCTTTACGACCAGTTGTAAAAATTGATGTTACAGCGAGTCCACGTCCATTGAGTGCGATTCCATTTACAATCGGGCGATGAGCTTTCCTGAGACCCGGATGCGGCGTTTGCGCCGCAATGAGCCGATGCGGGCGCTGGTGCGCGAGACCAACGTTGAACCAGGCGATCTGATCTTCCCACTCTTTCTTTGCCCCGGCGAGGGCGTGCGCCGCGAAATCGGCTCCATGCCCGGCGTCTTCAATCTCTCGGTCGACGAGGCGGTCAAAGAAGCCGAATACGCCGCCAGCCTCGGGGTCGGCGGGCTGTTGCTGTTTGGCCTGCCCGAAAGCAAGGACGAGCAGGGCTCCGGAGCCTGGGACGACAACGGCATTGTTCAGCAGGGACTGCGCGCGCTCAAGGCTTCGGCTTCTTCCAAGAAGCTGGTCCTTATTGCCGATGTCTGCCTCTGCGAGTACACCAGTCACGGGCACTGCGGCGTCATCGTCGAGAAACAGGACGGATGGACGGTCGAAAATGACCCGACCCTCGATTTGCTCGGTCAGACCGCGGCCAGCCTGGCCCGCGCCGGAGCGGATATCGTGGCGCCCAGCGACATGATGGATGGGCGCGTCGCCGCCATCCGCAACGCGCTCGACCACCTGGACTGCGCCGATACAGCGATCCTCAGCTACGCCTCGAAATTCGCTTCCGCTTTCTACGGCCCCTTCCGCGAAGCGGCCGATTCCGCGCCTCAGTTCGGCGATCGCCGCTCCTACCAGATGGATGCCGCAAACCTGCGCGAAGCCATGCGCGAGATCGATCTCGACCTGGGCGAAGGCGCGGACATGATCCTCATGAAGCCCGCCATGCCTTACCTCGACGTGATCCGCGCCGCCCGCGAGCGGGTCGAAGTCCCCATCGGCGCGTATCAGGTGAGCGGCGAATACTCCATGCTGATGGCCGCGTTCGAAAAGGGTTGGCTGGACCGCAGCCGCTCGATTCTGGAATCGCTGGTGGGAATACGGCGAGCGGGAGCCGATTTCATTGTGACGTATTTCGCGGCGGAGGCGGCGAAGCTGCTGGGGTGACGGGCGGGATCGTTGAAGGTCTTGGAGGTGCAGGTACGCAAAAGGGCCTGCTTTCGTTATCCCGAATAGGCTTAAGGTTGTACATGTATCGGCAGGCCTTCCTCCGCAGTGGGATGAGCGTCTTCTCGATGACGGACTCGCCGTTTTTCGCCGCCCCTCCAGGGCACCGAGTTTTCAATGGGCGGCTCTCCCAGCGCTGAAGCGCTGGGCTAGTCGCCATTGCGCCTCCGGCGCGATAGATGCAGGCGCCTGTCCGGCCGGGAGGCGGGCATCATGCGATTGCGCAGTTTCCCTCCGGGGCTGAACAGGCTGCGGAAAAAGGCCAGAAGGGTAGCAAGAATACAGAATTCATTTCTCAGGGGCTGAAGCCCACGTTGATTTTGCGGTACTTGCGGCACGACTGAAGTCGTGCCCTGACGCTTCTTGCCCGCCGGATGGAGTTTTTTCGCAGCCTGTGAAGGCGCAGCTTCCTGGACCTGTAATCAAGGGGACCAAGCCCCCAGCACCCTCCGGAATTTCCAATCTGCAGCTGTAGTAACGGGCCTCTTTGCGGACTTCTACTCGGACTTCTACTCCTGGATGAAAGCGAGCAGGTCAGCGTTCACTTGATCCTTGAGTGTCGAGCACATGCCGTGCGGCGCGCCCGGGTAGACCTTGAGCCTGGCCCCTTTGACCAGTTTGACCGAAAGGCGGGCCGAATCGTCGATGGGAACGATTTGATCGTCGTCGCCGTGCAGAATCAGCGTGGGCACGCCGATCTTCTTCAAGTCCTCCGTAAAGTCGGTCTCGGAGAACTCCTTGATGCAATCGAGGACGGCCTTGAATCCGGCCTGCATTCCCTGCAACCAGAATGAGTCGCGCACACCCTGCGAGACCGTGGAACCAGGACGGTTGGCTCCGTAGAACGGCAACGTCAGGTCTTTGAAAAACTGCGAGCGGTCGGCCAGCACCCCGGCGCGGATCCCGTCGAAGACTTCCATGGGCAGGCCGCCCGGATTGGCGGAGGTTTTCAACATCAACGGCGGTACCGCGCCGATGAGGACGGCCTTGGCGACGCGTTTCTCTCCGTGGCGGCCAATATAGCGCGCCACCTCGCCTCCGCCTGTCGAATGGCCTATGTGGACCGCGTTCCTGAGGTCGAGCGCTTCGGTGAGCGCGGCCAGATCGTCGGCATAGGTGTCCATGTCGTTGCCGTTCCATGGCTGGCTGGAGCGGCCATGACCGCGCCGATCATGCGCGATGGCGCGATAGCCGTGCGAAGCCAGAAAGACCATCTGGTCGTCCCATGCGTCCGCGCTCAGCGGCCAGCCGTGACTGAAGACCACGGGTTGGCCGGCACCCCAGTCCTTGTAATAGATTTGTGTTCCGTCTTTGGTGACGATGGTGGGCATAAATACCTCCATACGGGTTAGATGGGACTCTGAGTTTTGGATAGCCTACTTAGAGCGGTTCCACAATTCACGTGCCCTTTGTAGTCCTTCGAAAGGTGGCCTTTTCTTAAGGAAAAAGCCACTTGAGATCAGTGGTTCCTGGGTGCAGCCATTGTGGAACCGCTGTAGGGGAATTGGACCCGAATTCGGGGAATCCGCGATCAAGAATAAGCTAGCAGAATGTCTAGCCTGTCTGTGTAAATCGGCAAGCACAGAGTGTGCCCCGCAGACGGCGCTTCGCATCCCCGGCACGATGTGGTCTTCTAGTAATACCTGCCTATGCTGAAACGACTGGAATCTTACTTCGAATTTGCGCGCCTGGGAACCAATTGGCGCACGGAAATTTTGGCCGGTGTCACTACGTTTTTGACAATGGCCTACATTGTGCTGGTGAACCCGGCCATCCTGGCCGAGGCGGGCGTGCCGCTGTCGGCCGTCACGGCCGCCACCTGCCTCTCCGCGGCCTTCGGCTCGATTCTGATGGGCGTGGTCGCGCGCTATCCCATTGCGCTGGCCCCAGGGATGGGCCTGAATGCCTACTTCACCTACACCGTCTGCATACGGATGCATATTCCCTGGCAGACGGCTTTGGGTGCGGTGTTTCTGAGCGGCGTGATCTTTTTAGCGCTGACGGCGGCGGGAATCCGGCAGATGATTCTGCGCGCCATTCCCCACGAGCT
>CAZQPY010000034.1:0-53813 GCA_964595345.1 uncultured Occallatibacter sp. | reverse complement strand
CCTGAATGGCGTCGAGGGCCAGGGCGCTGGCGGTGTTGCAGGCGATGACCAGGAACTCCGCGCCCTGCTCGCGCACCAGGAACTGCGCGCTCTCGGCGGCGTAGCGGGCGATGGTGCGGCGGGACTTGGAGCCATAGGGCAGCCGCGCGGTGTCGCCGAGGAAGGCGAAATTGGCCTGGGGAAGATTCCGCAGCAGTGCGCGCAGGACGGTGAGGCCGCCGAATCCGGAATCGAAAACGCCGATGGTAGGGGTCATCCAGTTTGTCCCATTTTTCATCTGGCGGTCCGATCAACAAGAACAAAAGAACGCCGGCAGATCTCTTCAAAAACGCTCTTTGCATAGAGATTTCGCGTTCCAGCTTTGGAGAAGATGTCTTCAATGTTGAAAAGTACGATGGCGTAGGCCGCAAACATTCTCTCCGCCGAAGGTGCGTCTTTGCGCCAAAAGGCACTTCGCAACTCGCTCAAGATACCTTCAGCCGTTCCGGCATGAATATAAGGGTCAGTGCCGTTCAGATCGCTGGCCGACCTCTGGAGCCGATATGGCTCCGATTCCCATACGAACCAAGTATGACTGCGGGGGTGGAGGTGGGTCCAAGTAATGGTCATGCCCAATTCTAATGGCATATTGAAACGAGGTGTTGCGGCGGGCGGTACGCTCAGCTCTACACGGGAAAGGTCGTGGATCGAGTAGCGGCAGCTTTGAATCAGCGCCAGAATCCTCACCAACCGTCGCTCTCCACCGGGTATTTCAGAAGCAATGTGGGGAACCAATCCGAGTTGATATAGGCCAACTATGTACGCGATGTAAAGAGGACGGAATTCCTCATCGTAGGGAATATTCAAGAAAACAGCATTGGGGTCAATCGGCAGCGGAGGCATTCTTCGTCTGCTCATCCTTTTCAACCGCTCGATCCGAAATGCCCTGTTCTTTCGCGCCTTCACGCTTCCATTCTTCCTCCGCCCAGGCCATCAACTCCTTTAGGCGGGTTTTGGAAATGCGCAAGCGCCTTACGGTGTCTTCAAAAGTGGGAGGCGGGGCCGTGATGTGGACAGTCTTGGGCATTGCTACGGCTCCATCATACTGCGATCCCCTTGAAAATGAAACCGCAGGCTCTGAGCGCCGAAGGAGGCAACTCACGGGCGGGCGGCCTCGGCAGAATCGGCTTCGCCCACCAGGTAGGTGCGGGTGAGGTCGGCGTGGCCCGCGAGGGTGCTGCGCGGCTGGCCGTCCACCAGAAAGCGCACCTGGGTAACCCGGGGCAGGTTGGCATGCAGGGTTCCGCAAAGGGAGAGCACGGTGAGCGTTTCGGTTTCCAGGCCGGAGGGGTGGTTGACGACGAAGCTTCCGGCCAGGTTGATGACAGCGAGTTGGGGCGTAGTCGGCTCCGGAGCCGAGACGGACTGGAAGGATGGGTCGTCGGCGGCTGGGGTGTTCGCCACGCTCTCGGCTGCAACGGTGGCGACCGAGGCGGGGAAGCCGGGCCTCTGGGGCGCGGTGGCGGGATGACCGGCAGGCGGGACGGGAAGCAGGAAGACCTGGAGGATCGAAGCCGCACCGCCGGGGACGGGATGGGTCGAGCCCTGCGCGGCGTAGATGTCCAGCAGCTTGCCCAGCACGGCGCGGGCGCGCGCGCCGGGATCGGCGGGCAAAGGGAGCGAGTGGTTCTGGGTCAACAGTGAGCCGTCGCTGTCGTTGGCGACGAGGAGGGCTGCCTGCTCGGGAGGGGCGACCTGGGGAGCCTGGGTGGGAGTGGAATCCGGGCCATCGACCAGGCGCTGATGGGCGCGTTCCCGCAACTGCCAGAGGACCACACCCATGACCAGCGAAGCCAGCACAAGTACGGCGAAGAGAATGGACTGATGGCGGGGGATCATGGCTGGCGCGCCTCCGATCTCCACACCAGCAGCCCGGCGGCTAGGGCTTCGGTCACCCGGGCCTGGTAGGCAGGGTCGTCCACCGCGGACTTGACCGTCTGCTTGGCGTCGCGGTCCGGGGCCACTTCAATGGCGATTGCCGGGCAGGCCATGCTGTCGAGGCCGGGCAAGGCGGTGCGGGCGAGGGTCACGACGATGCCGGCCTGCTGCAAGCTGGCGTTGATTGCGCCGGTCAGAGCCAGGCTGCGGGTAACCCATTGGGCCTGCACGGTCTTCCAGGGGATGAAACGCTGGGGTTGCGCGGGTGCGAGCGAAGAGGCAAACAGATGCACGCCCGAACCGCTGTCGCTGGCGTGAATGCTTAGGCAGGCGCGAGGCTGGGCGCGATTGGCGATTTCGGCGCGGCGGTCGGCGGAGAGGTCCGCGTCGGACTCGCGCGTTGTCATCACCTGGAAGCCGCGGGCTGCCAGCAGCGAGCGGAGCCGCACGCTGAGGGCGAGGGTGACGGTCTTTTCGAGCTGGCCGTTCCCGAGGTGCGCACCGGAGTCGGAGCCGCCGTGGGCGGCGTCGAGAACGACAATGTATTTCGCTTGCGGAGCGGGTGGGGCCTGGGCGGGGAGTCCAACGCTGCCAGAAAGAGCCAACGCGCCCATCTCGAAAAAGAAAATGATCCGCCGTGCCAAACTCATGTTTCTAAGCCTACATCACAGCCGGAAGCAATGTTCTCATTCAACAAGAAAGGGGTTCCCAGGGGTAGCGACTCGCTGCTTTCCCAGGATGCATGGATGAGGTCAGATTCTCATCCGGCGATCCAGCTCCTCTTCCTTCCGATCCAGAAGCCCTGCTTTGACTCGGGAAAGCAGCTTTGGGTCGTTGGCAACATCCAGACCGAGACTCTTCAATCCATGCAGAATGCGATACGCTTCGGGCGGGTCGATGCTCCCTAGGAAGATCGTCTTTTTACTGCCGTTTACCAGAAATCTGATACCGTAAACGTTCCCGCCTCGACCCGAGCCAAAATACCCGAGCCGGAATCCCGATACATCTGAGACGTTATATGTGCGGGATACCCAGTGCCCGGTGAACGAATGCCAGGGGATTCTTGTCGTGGTAACCTGAGCGCGATTGCAGATCAGAATCGCGCCAGCAGGGCAAAACAAGCGGACCCCAAGCAGCATAAACAGAAAGAGAATGGCCGTGGACATCACAACAGAATCGAAATTGAGCACCGTATAGTGATGCGCCAGGTACCACCAGTTGTTATGTCCATAGGAGTCATGCGACAGCCAAGATCGGTAAATCCCCCAGATCCCCAAGCCAATCAGCAGGGTGCCGAGGACGGTGCGACTTTGTTTGGGACCAAACGGCTGGCCGCAAATCGCTTCCACCGAGTCGCTGGTGATCTTGATCTCGTATTTAAAGCGTCCGCCGTCTCGCTTGCGCATAATATTTCAATAGTTTAGAACCTGGATAGGCTAAAGAGCCGGTCCGAGGTCATTCAGCTCCTCAATGCGGAGCATTCGAATATCGCGGACACAACTCTTGAGCCAAGGGTAGGCATTGCTTACAGCTTGCGCTGCCAAAACGCACTTGACGGCGTTCATATCCGGGCCGCCGAAATAGACGCTTCCCTGCTGCCAAATGAAACCAAAGGGCAACAATATCTTCTTGATATCCACATAAGCATTGTTGTAGGAGGGATGCGGGTACAAAATCCGCAATTGTTCAATGTCGAGGTCGAACGCGATCGCGTACATGCGTACTCTCCCGATCGGAAGCTCGTGAAGATCGCTTCCCATCGACTCAACTTGTGGTTCATCCAGCAAAAGGGTGCTCATGATCCCCTCCGAGACTCGCCTGCGCCATCATACCACCGCTCAGCCTGGCGGTTGTTCAACCCTCGGTGCCGCGCTGTGACAAGTAAAAGGCAAAAGGATTCCAAGGTTTACCTGCGGAACCCTGGAATCCAATCTCCTTCACTCGTAGCAGAGTCTTCACTGTTCCTTCTGCCGCTCTTCCCTGCCTATTCCAGTCCATAAATCGCCAACCCGCTCAGCAGCTTGGGGAAGAAATCCGTGGACTTCTGCGGCATCACATCGCCGGCGAAGGCCACTTCCCTGAGTTGTTCCATGGAGACGGGGTTGGTGAGGAAGGTGACATCGGCCTGGCCGCGGCGAACCTGCTCCACTGCTTCGCCGGCATCGCGGAGGTAGCGGAGGTTGGTCTGTTCGCGGACCTTTTCGGCGTCGAGGCCGAGCAGCTTGTCGAGCGCGATGGAGTGCAAATGACTAAGGTCTAGATTACGTTGACGCTCGGGCAGGTTGGCCAGGGCGGCGCTGATGACCTCAGGCTTGGACTTGAGCAGGAAATCTCCGGCGCTGGTGACGGCAACGAAGGCTGTTCCCTTCTGGCTGCCGAGGGTCGCCATGTGCTCGGTGGCATCGCCTGCGGAAAGCCTCGTAACGGTGAAGAACTCCTCGGCGGCCTTGAGGAACGCGGCGGGATCGAAGCTGGCGAGCGAGTGCACCACGCGATGGGTGGGCAGAATCACCAGGCCGTCGGAATCCATGTTGACGAAGGTCATCATGACGGCTGCCTCGGGGAACTCGGGCTGCGGCAGATGGGAGGGATTGGTCTCGTGCCTGACCGGAGCCGAGGGGGCGTGTTCCCGGGAGTAATTGAGAGCCGTCTCGTAGCGATGATGGCCGTCGGCGATGATCAGCTTCTTGTCGGCCATGGCCGTGGTGAGCAGGCGAATGACCGCTGGATCGGAGACCTTCCAGATGCGGTGCACAACGTTGTACTCGTCGGTGACTTCGGCATCGGCGGGTCCGCGGCCGTCGTAAAGGATGCTGTCCACGCTGCCGGCGGGATCGGAGTACAGCATGAAGATCTGGCCGAAGTGAGAGTGGGTGGCCTTGAGCAGGTTGAGGCGGTCGCCCTTGGGCTTACTGAGGGTCTGCTCATGCCGGAAGACGACTTTTTCGGAGTAGTCATGGACCTTGCCGATGGCGATGAAGCCGCGGCGTTCCTTGATGATCTCGGTGCCGGGAACGGTGAAGCGCTGGGAGTAGGCGAAGATGCAGGGATCCTTTTCACGGACCAGGACGCCTTCTTCCTTCCATGCCTTGAGATCGCGGGCGGCGCGGGTGTAGACACTTTCGCCGCGTTCGGCATCGAACAATTCGGGAAGGCCGAGGATGATGCGCACGAGGTTGTAAGGGCTGCGCTGGTAATAGGCCTGCTGCATCGCCGGAGAGATCTTGTCGTACGGTTGCGTGACGACGTCCTCGAGGCGAACGGAGGAGGGGTTATAGCGCCAGGCGCGGAAGGGGTAGATATTGGCCATAGTGAAAGTCTAACTCCCGTTTCAGGGTGGAATTTGCCTATCGAAGCCCATTCTGGCGCTGTGGGACCGACGTGCTCCTAGGGTCGATTGTATCCCAGAGGGAGATTTGCACCTTCCGTTGGGAGGGTCTCGCAGCTCCTGGCCGAGCCGCGTCACGGGTGACAGCAGGGTGACAACAAAGCTATTCGAAGCGTGCTAAGATCGGCATCATTCCGCAGGGAGAATGGGAGATGAGCAACAGGATCCTTCCCGCTTGTTCGCGTATCGATGACGTAATCCCGGAAGATGGCTATGTCGTTTGGGCGGCCCGGAAGGTGCGCTGGGGGCTGTCCAGGCGAGGGCAGGGATTGGCGCTGTGCCTGGCCATGTGCTTGGCGCTGTGCCTTACGCGCATCCAGGCCCAGGAAGATCCTCTGAACAAGGTGCACGTGACGCCGCAGGGCAGCGATGCGTCCGCGCCGGCAGAGGGTGCGCCCGCGGGGGCCGAGGCTGCGCCCGCGACCGGGCCGGATGCCTTGAAGATTCGTCCGGGTTCGCATATCCGGTTGGATGTGGACCTGGTGCTGGTGCCGGTGACCGTGACGGATCCGATGAACCGGCTGGTGACCGGGCTGGAGCAGGAAGACTTTCAGATATTCGAAAATGGCGGGCAGCAGAAGATCAAGACCTTCGCTTCCGAGGACGCGCCGGTATCGATCGGGATCATTTTTGATTTGTCGGGGTCCATGACGTCGAAGCTGGTCCGGGCACGGGAGTCGATCATACAGTTCATCAAGACGGCAAATCCGCAGGACGAGTTTTTCGTAATCGGGTTCAACGACCGGCCAGAGCTGATCGAGGACTTTACCAACTCGGTGGAGGACATCCAGGCGCGGCTGGCGACGGTGCGGAGCGGTCACCGGACCGCGCTTCTGGACGCTATCTATTATGGGATGAGCAAGATGCGGGACGCCAAGCACGATCGCAAGGCGCTGTTGGTGGTGTCGGATGGCGGCGACAACCGCTCGCGCTATACCGAGGGCGAAGTGAAGTCGCAGGTGCGGGAGTCGGACACGGAGATTTACTCGATCGGGGTCTTCGATCCATATGCGGCGACACCGGAAGAACGCGGCGGGCCGATTCTGCTGAACGAACTGTGCGAAGAGACGGGAGGGCGCTTGTTCCGCGTGGATGACCTGTCGGAAATGAGCGACATCGCCGAGAAGATCTCCTCGGAGCTTCGCAATCAATATGTGATCGGCTATCGGCCCAAAATACTGGTGCGCGATGGCAAATGGCGTAAAGTGAAGGTGAAGATCAATCCGCCCCAGGGACTGCCACCACTCACCGTCCATGCACGAACCGGATATTATGCGCCCTTGCAATAACATGATCCTCGCAGTTCTCTTGTTTGCCGCAGCGCAACTGCTTCCCGCGCAACAGGCTACCCAGCAGAGCATTCCGGCGCTTGAGCCCGGCAACCAACCAGCGGCGGAGCAAGCTGCAACACCGATCGCGGTTGCGGCGCCGGCCGCTGCGGATGCTGCGCCTGCGAATGCGGCGCCGGTCACGCAAGTGTCGCCGCTGAGCAGGGCGATGACGCCCGAGCGGGCGGATGCGCTCCCGGCGAGGCCCCAGTCCGATGCGCCTCGTTCGCTGGCCTCGGAGGCGTGGAAGGGGCTGATCCTGTCGCTGATGGAAGACAAGCAGTATGCGGAAGCGCTGAAGGAGATCCAGACGATTCCCGCGGATGTGCGCCAGCAACTGGAGGCGGACATCGAGTTCGAGCAGGACGAAGCGACCCTCTATGGCGCACTGGACGATACGGCGCATGCCGATGTCTACCTGAAGCGGGTGGAGGAATACTACATACTGCACCGGACCACTGCACCGGCGGGGATCGAGATTCAGCATGCGTGGCTTTTGTATAACTTCAAGGCCGAGGAAGCGCTGTACCCCGTTCTGCTGGGTTTGGACGGCCGCAGCGACCTGACTTCGACGCAGCGGGCGGAAGTGGCGAACCTTTGGACCAGCTGGGCGGTGCGCCGGGCCTTTGGGGCGATGGACGCAGGCTACGCCGTGCGCGGGGTGCAGATCCTGGAGGCGGCCTCGGAGGAGTTTCCGGACAACCTTAGCATCCGCATGGGAGTAGCCGCGGCGTATGTGAAGGTGGGCCGCTCGGCGGACGCGGTGATGCTGTTCAAGGCGCTGCCCATGCAGCAAGCGGGGGTGGGCGACTACCAGGCTGCGGTGGGAGCGGCGCTGACGACCGGCGACAGGGCGCAGGCGGAAGCCTGGCTGCGGATGGCGCTGGAACGATTCGGGAACGACGCGAGGATTCTGGGACTTGCGGCGCGGTTTGAACAGGCTACGGGCAACAACCGGCGGGCTGCGGAGTACTGGCAGGCGTCGCTGGACAGGCTGCCTCCGGGAGCAACGGCGCAGAGTCTGGAGATCGTATTCAATCTGCCTGCCGGATCGTATCACTCGCCTTTGCCGGGGGATCTGAAACTGCTGCTCGATCCGCGCAGCGATCCGGGCTCGGCAGCCAGCCGGGTTCCTCCGCTGCCTGCTTACGGGCCGGACTTCAAGCCACTGAGGTGACGGTAACCCGGATGTAACGGTAACAAGGACAGGCGGACCAAGGCGTTTTGGCAAGTGGCGTAAAGTGAAGGTGAAGATGAATCCGTCAGTTGGTCCCGTCAGGGATCTGGTGAGGAATTTCATCTCAAGTTGACCCACGCACACGGGATGGTACATGCACCCATCGATTGACCTGCGCACTAGTTCCAAATTAATTGTGGTCACTTTTCTGATGGCGACGGCGCTGGCGCTGCCGGCGCAGCAGCCGGGCAACGCGGCTGGTCAGACAGCGGCTACTCAGCCTGCGCCAACCCAGCAGCCTGCCTCACAGGCTCCATCGCTGACCGAAGACCGCGATCCGGTGCGCTCGCCCGATCCCGAAGGCGCTGCGCAACCCGCGGCCGCGCCCTTGCGCAAAAGCGGAGACAGCTACGTTCTGCGCACGGATGTGGAAGAAGTGGTGCTGAATGCGACGGTGCTGAGCGGGACCAAGCTGGTGCCGGACCTGAAGAAGGAAAACTTCAAGGTCTTTGAAGACGGGGTGAAGCAGACGCTGCTCAGCTTTCAGCACACCGATGTTCCGGTGTCGATTGCGGTGGTGGTGGACAACAGCGGATCGATGGCCAAAAAGCGGCCTTCGGTGAACAAGAGCGCGCTGGACCTGATCCAGGCGTCGAACGCGCAGGATGAGGCATTCGTGGTGAATTTCTCGGACGAGGCGTTCATCGACCAGGAGTTCACTTCGGATGTGAACAAGCTGCGGGACGGGCTTTCGCATATCGAGTCGCGGGGTGGCACGGCGTTGTACGACGCGGTGGTGGCCTCGGCGGACAAGCTGGCGGCGGATGCCAAACGGCCCAAGCAGGTTCTGATTCTGATCACCGACGGCGAAGACAACGCCTCGACGCTGAACCTGGAACAGACCATCCACAGAGTCCAGCAACTCTCAGGCCCCACAATCTACTCGATCGGATTGCTGTTTGGCGACGAAATGACGCGCGCCGAAGTGAAGCACGCGCGGCGGGCGCTGGAGATGCTGTCCACGGAGACGGGCGGCATCGCATTCTTCCCGAAAAACATCGAACAGGTGGACCAGATTGCTGCCGAGGTGGCGCAGGATATCCGCAGCCAGTACATGCTGGGCTACCACTCGACGAAGCCGAGCAGCGAGCCGGGCTTCCGGCGGGTGGAAGTGGCGGCCGAAGCCAAGGACAAAGGAAAGCTGGATGTGCGCACCCGGACGGGTTACTTCCCGATGCCGCGGAACCAGAAAAAAGCGCCGGCGACGGAGCAGAAGTAGCGGCGGGAACGAACATTCGCTTTCGGGGGTGACAGAGTGCGTCGTTTGCTGGCTTTTTGGGTTCTTGGTGCAGCCGTGCTCCTTTCCGGACCGCCTGCGCGCGCCGAATATACGGTTGTGGTGATCGAAAGGCCGTTTCATTCCCAAAAGCTCGCCGGTGTTGTTCTGGACCCGAACGGGGCACCGGTCGAAGGCACCAGGGTTGAAGAGCGCGACGCGACGTTTGGCCGGGTCTTGGGGTTCGCCATCAGCGACCACAAAGGGCATTTCTCCATCCGCAGCTCCGAACCAGGTTCAAACCACTATCTGAGTTTCTTGGCGCGCGGATTCAATCCGCTGCGCATCACCGTTTCACTCCGTCCGCTCGCGCACCGGGAATTGAAGATCAGGCTCCCCATCGGAGGGTGACTCCACCCCGCTCACGATAAGCTAGAAACACAGGAGCGAAACGCCGACGATGTCCAAATCCCCGTACAAGTACTCGACGCTTGCCATCCACGCCGGGCAGCACCCGGACCCCCAGACGGGCGCTGTGAATGTGCCTGTTTACCTTTCCTCGACCTTTGAGCTGACCGGCATCGGAACCGACCGAGGCTGGGACTACTCGCGCGCCGGAAATCCCACCCGCGACCGGCTGGAGGAATCCCTGGCCGCGCTGGAAGGCGGAGTGAGCGGGCACGCTTTCACCAGTGGCATGGCGGCGATTTCGGCGCTGGTGGCCCATCTGCGCGCGGGCGACCATCTGGTGTGCTCCAAGGATGTCTATGCGGGCACGGTGCGCCTCTTCGACCGCTTCGTTAGCGGATACGGCATCCAGATCGAGTATGTGGACACCAGCGACCTGAAAGCCGTGGAAGCGGCGATGCGGCCGAATACCAAACTGGTGCACATCGAGACGCCCAGCAATCCCCTGATGGTACTGACGGATATCGCGGCGGTCTGCAAGATCGCCCACGCGGCCGGGGCGGAAGTCAGCGTGGACAACACCTTCATGTCCCCGGTGCTGCAAAGCCCGCTGGAACTGGGCGCGGACGTGGTGATGCACTCGACCACCAAGTACCTGAACGGCCACTCGGACGGGCTGGGCGGAGCGCTGATTGGGTCTACGCAGGAGCACAAGGAACGGTTCCTGTTGGTGCAGAAGGCGGCGGGAGCGGTGATGTCTCCTTTCGAGTGCTTCCTGGTGTTGCGCGGCATCAAGACGCTGCCGCTGCGGGTGTGGGAGCACGAGAAGAACGGCCGCGCGATTGCCGAGTATTTGTCGCAGCATCCCAAGGTGAAGAATCTGGCTTACCCCGGATTGAAGAGCCATCCGCAGTATGAATTGGCGATGCGGCAGCAGAAGGGCTTCGGCTCCATGCTGAGCTTCGAAGTGGCCGACCGCGAAGCCGCGGGACGCTTCCTGGCAGCCATCAAGATCTTCCTCAGCGCCGAGTCGCTGGGCGGAGTGGAGTCGCTGGCTTCGCACTCAGCGACGACCACGCACGCCTCGGTGACCCAGGAGCAGCGGGATGCCATGGGGATTACCCAGGGCCGCATCCGCCTCTCCATCGGCATCGAGGACAAGGAAGATTTGATTGCCGACCTGGAGCAGGCGCTGGACAAGGCGTAAGGCGACACCAGCAAAGAAAACAAGGAAAAAATGGACGGAAGCGCGCTTGCGCCTCCGTCCATTTTTTGTTTTTCGTGCACTTCCAAGTATCGAGATCGCTGGGCTGAAACCGTGGATCCGAGCTCTGCAGATTCGGGATACATCGGCCCCGATCTCGCCGTTTTTGCATCACAAATGGTGCATAAAACCGGTATTCAGCTTGAATTCGAGCTGTCTTCTTGAAGAGGTATGTTGCTCATCTTCTTATGTTTGAGTGGATACATCGCACCGGTATCGGTGCATGATGGCAGGAGGGGGGGAGGGTATGCATTTTTCGCTTATCGTCATTATTTTCAATCGGATAGAAGGAAATAAAGGCGCACTCACCGGCACTTAATCGCACTTTCGCGCTGTTTGCTTTGTTGAGGGCCATGGCCGACTCCTTGGAGCGATTGTGCGCCAAAGGGAGGGAATTATGCGCAAACGGGAGCCCGACCGAGAGGCGCAAGTATCTGGCCGTGAGCAAGAGGATTTCGAATCTTCTGGCGAGAGCCGGGCGTTGACGGGTTCACACGGGGCCGCAAACTGGCTGCACGCCGAGGCGATGGGCGGATTTTTCTTTATGCAACAGCTGACATTCGAGCTGGCCTGGATCGATTGACGATGGGCGACATCATGGGAGTGATCTAGAAGGATGGGGAATATCTGTTTGAAACTAAAGGCACTATCTGAAATAATTCGGATCAAGAGAGAGGGGGCTGAGCTAGAATCAGAGAAAGGCTGGTTGCGATGAGAAAAGCAGTTCACGGACAGAATATGGCTAATCTAGCGACAGATCAGCTAGCCGCGATCTCAAGGCTTTTTTCGTCCAGTATCGTACGCGAAATGTCCCGAAAGGGCAGATCTCCTCTGTTCGCACGGTTGGTAACCCAATCGCAATTGCTCCCTTCGATATCGTTGTCCGACCGCGTGTGTACACTTTTCGAGGCCGCATTTTTATTATTGAAACGCGAAGGGTACAGGCACGAGTACATCTACAAGGCCGCGCTCACCCATAAGATTCTCCTCGGGAAACACTCGCTCCAGACAGCGTCGATGATCAACGAGTTTCGGGTGGGTGGATGCAAAGCCGATGTGGCAATTTTGAATGGAACCGCGACTGTGTACGAGGTGAAGTCGGAACGCGACTCGCTCACCAGACTTGAACGCCAGATCGCAGCGTATGCTACCGTGTTTGCCAAGGTTTATGTCATCGCAGCAGAGAGCCACATACGAGCTGTGACCAGTACTGTTCCGGATTTTGTAGGTGTACTTTGCCTCAATAGCCGCCATCAGATTTCGACCTTGCGGGATGCCGCCAACCAGCCAGAGCGCACGTCACCGGGCGCAATCTTCAATTCTATTCGGATGGAAGAAGCGCGCATGATCCTTTCGTCGTTCGGCGTATGTGTCCCATGCGTGCCAAACACCGAGCTTTATGCGGTTTTACGCGAAGAGTTTGTGAAGCTTGAACCAACGCAGGCACATGAAGGAATGGTTCGTGTCTTGAAGCAAACGCGCAATCTGCTTCCGCTTTCAGCTCTGGTCGATCAACTTCCACTTTCCCTTCAAACCGCCGCTCTCTCGGTTCCAATGCGCAAAGCGGATCACCAACGCTTAGTTGATGCAGTAAATACACCTTTGAAAGACGCCATGGGGTGGGCTTGAAAGAATGTATCATCCTTATTTCCGCGGAAAGCAATTCGACCTTCTTTGCATTCGAGAAATGGCGCCGGTTCTCAAGAAAGCCGGATTTCTCCCGATTATTGAACCGGTTAGAGACGCGTTCGGTGGTCTGAATCGAGCGCTTGATGCGATCATGGAAGTCAATGGACGTGCCATTGTCATTGTTAATCCGCGCCACGGTGAATTGGCCAATTCTAGCGCAAAACTAAGCGAAGCACTCAAAAGCGAATATTTCGACACTGGATGTATATGGGCTGGAGTTCTTTTAAAGCAAGGTATTAGCATCCCTGAAATAATTAGAACTTGTCGAAACCATGAAAATTATGCAACTGTCTTGATCCACGCGGGATTTGGGGAGGCAAAAAAACTAGCTGAGGAATTGGGGAAGGAAGCGGAACCCGCAGAACAATTCCACGTATTTATTGAAAAGGATTGTGGCAAGCTCTACCGAAAGCATTTCAGCGGTTCCAAGAGGGTTCTTCTCAGAGACGGTTTCGAACGCAAGCGTAATCGGGATTACGATCTACTAGAGCCGTTCTCAGATCTACATGTCACCTTCGAAGACGAAGGAATGGATGGATTCGGAGATTTCCTGATCGTCGGAGATGACTACATCGAATCTGGGGGACCAGCTTATGCCGTCGCGATCCATCTGACATTTATCGATCCCGACCAGGACGATTCGATGTGGATTTACCACTTCGTGTCTGAGCGTCAGGATACGCCCACCGATCCGGCGGGCAAATTCGCAGAAGCACTCGCGAAGATGATGAAAGTCCTGAACAAACCAAACTCCAAAATCCTTGAAACCAGTGCGGTAAGGGAATTCAAGGAGTTACACAGGCAAAGGCATTTCCCCGGTCTGGGGTACGTGAAGAAGCTTTCGATGAATCACCACATCGAGACATTGGCCGACTATTTTCAGAAGACGGAATAATTCATGACAAACTGCTGCGCAGAGTGTTTTGGTGATCGCGTCTTACGCCGGCATATTATTCCTATTCGCTCAAATGCGATAGGACGATGTTCCTACTGCGGAACCGATAAAGTTGCACTGATAGCTCCAAGGGAGCTTACCGAGTACTTTGAGCTGCTTGTAAGCGCGTACCGACCAGACCCTGCGGGCAAGCTCCTTGTTCAATGGTTCCGCGAGGACTGGGGAATGTTCCAGCACCCGAGGATGGATGATCCCCGGGACAAGGACCTCCTTGCCGAGATCCTGAATGATGGAGAGATAGTCCGGCAGCAATTCGTGCCTGCGAGCAATCCCACTATCGATCCTCTGAGTGAATGGGAAAAACTGCGCGATGAACTGATGTACCACAATCGCTATTTTCCCCAGACGACTATTGACCCGAAGCGTCTGGAATCGCTTCTTTTGCCACTGATGCCCGATGTCGACGAAGTCCCAACTCAATGGTATCGGGCGCGAATTCAAACGAGTGATAAACCTTTTAAGGTGCGGGAGATGGGCGCCCCTCCCAAGCAGATCGCATCACACGGCCGGGCTAACCCTGCGGGCATCCCGTATTTGTACCTAGGGTCAAGCCCGGTAACGGCCATAGCGGAGATTCGTCCGCACACTGGCCAACGAGCATGTGTGGCAGATTTCACGATTCGCCCCAAACTGAAGCTCATTGATCTGCGAAATCCTCGAAGAATGGTGTCTCCGTTCCCGTTTCTGCTGGAAGATGACGGTGATATTGCCGTTGGAAAGATCCGAAACGATCTGCCCTTTCTGGAGCGGTTGGGGGATGAACTTACACGGCCAGTTGTTCCGCAGTCCGCAGCTATCGATTACACCCCAAGCCAATATCTTTGCGAATTCATCAAAAAATGCGGATATCATGGCGTGATCTATCGAAGCTCGGTTAGCGATGGAATTAACTTGGCTCTTTTCGATCCAGCGCGTGCGCGTTGCGGCACTGTTGTTCAGTACGGTGTTACTCGCGTAAGCGTCGACATTGCCGTGAGGGCTTAGCTCGAATTCGAAACTCCGGGCATCCAGACAGGTCCCTCACTTGAGCGATTGTGTCACAAAGGCCTGACCGGGTGATAAGTCCAACTAGGACAGTGCACGCAAATTGGGTCGGTAACGAAAAACGCCCCAGGCTCCGCGGAAACGCAGCCTTGGCTTGACCCTGTGTTTCGGTCGGATAGCTGCCTGGGCGCCAAGTATTCAGGGGTCAACCCGGCCCTGACTGCAGGGAACGGTCGAATCCGGCGAATTCCGTCTTCTTCGCCCTGGCCGCAGCGGTTGCCCTGCGCGTAGCAGCGCCCGGCGCGCAGCGGTCGCCCTTCGCGTAGCGGTTAACGCCCGCCCTGCGCGCAGCAGGGGTTTTCCGGCCACTGGTGGCGGGGATAGCGGCGCATGAGTTCGCGGCGGACCTGCGGGTAGAGGCGCTGCCAGAATCCGGCGAGGTCGGTGGTGGTTTGCACGGCGCGCTGGTTGGGAGCCAGCAGATGCAGGACGACGGGCGTGCGCTCAGGACCGATGCGGGGCGTTTCCGTCATGCCGAAGAAATCCTGCAGGCGAGAGGCGATCCACGGCGTCTTGCCGCGCTCGTAGTGGACCTTCGTTGTTCGTCCGCCGTGCAGGCGCAAGGTGAGCGGGGCCAGCTCTTGAAATCGCTGGCCCTTGAAACGGCCTTGGGGAAGGCGGGCTTCCAGAATGGAGGTGAAATCGCGGGCGGCGGCCTTGAGATCGGCGAAACTGCGCAGGCCCTGGCAGAGGTCGCGAAGCGCGTCGGGGAGCGGGGGAGCGGAAAATCCGGCAAATTCGACCCTGCCGAGCCACTGTTCAAGGGCTTCGGGATCGACAAACCGCTCGACGCCGGATTCGAGGGCTTTCTCGGCGAGCAGGGCGGCGGCGGCTTCGGGGTCGGGCGCAGTGTTGGTCGATTCCTGCAGCACAAGTTCGTCGTAGACCAGGCGGCTGATGGCATCGACGCGTTCGGCAGTGCGGTTCCAGGTGGGGATGGTCTCTTCGCGCACGCGGTCGGGAAAGAGGTCGATGAGCCACTCCGGCTCGATGCGGGCGAACAGGCGAATCAGAGGCTGCGGGTTCTCGGCGCGGTCTTCGACGCCGAGCGCGACGAAAAACGGGTGCACGGGCGGCTGCCCGGCGATCTCGGCGGATGAACCCGTAGAAAGCAGGACTTGAGAGCCGGAGCGGAGACGGGCCACGCGGTCGGGAAAGCCAGTGAGAATGGCCTGAAGCAGAGCTTCATCGTCGAGGGTGTTGTGAGAGTGTGCGGGGTGAGGCGGGCGGGCCTGTGTCGGACGAGAAAGGCGGCGAAGCTGGCGTAATTGCTTGAGGAATCGCTCGTCGCGGGGCGCGCCGGGAAGCCCGTCCAAGTGGGCATCGACGGCGGCCAGCAGGTCGTTGGCGTCGAGACGAACTCCGGAAGAAAGCAGTGCTGCGGCGACGCATCCGGCCTCGCCCACGCCGCGCTCAACGGCGGCGACGATCATGCGCGAGAGACGCGGAGGCAGGGGGAATGCGACCAGCTTGCGGGCCATCTCATTCTTTGCTGCTGCGCTTGCGCCCGTTGCGCCGAGGCGGTCGAGCAGACGGCCGGCATTTTCCAAGGCTACGGGTGGAGGCGCGTCGAGCCAGGCTAGATTGGAAATGCCCATCGCGCGTAGAGACAGGCAGAGCTGAGCGAGATCGCTGCGCAGGATCTCCGGGGTGTCGTGATCGGCGCGCTGCTGGTAGTCGGCCTCACTGTAGAGGCGCAGCACGCGGCCGGGTCCAGTGCGTCCGGCGCGCCCGGCACGCTGGCGGGCACTGGCTTTGCTGACCCGGCCGATTTGCAGGGTGGGCAGACCGGTCCAGGGAGAATGCGAGGCGATGCGGGCCAGTCCGCTGTCGATGACCGCAGTGACGCCGTCAATGGTGACAGAGCTCTCGGCCACATTGGTGGATAAGATGAGCTTTCGCTCGGCGGAAGGCGCGACGACGCGGTCCTGCTCGGCGGGCGAGAGGTCGCCATGCAGCGGCAGAACCAGGATTCCATGGGCGCGGGCCAGCGGCTCGCAAGCGCGCTGGGCGCGGCGAATTTCGGCGGCTCCGGGAAGAAAGACCAGCGTGTTGCCCTGGTACCGCTCGTCGCCCTGTTCGTTGAGCAGCTTGGCAAAGGCGTCGGCGACCTGCTGGTGCAGGGGATCGGGAGAGTAGGGCAAGTGCCGGATATCGAGTTCGAATTGGCGGCCCTCGGAGCGCACGATCGGGCAGTTGTCGAGGAATTCCGCGACTGGAGCGGCGTCGAGAGTCGCCGACATGACGACGAGCCGCAATTCCGGACGCTGGCGGCGCAGGCGCTTGAGCAAGGCAAGGGCGAGATCGGTATCCAGATGGCGCTCGTGGAACTCGTCCAGAATTACGGCGTCGACGCCCTTCAGCGTGGGATCGGAGAAGAGGCGGCGGGTCAGCACTCCCTCGGTCACGAAGTGGAGGCGCGTCGAGGGGCCTGCAACGCGCTCGAAGCGAACCTGGTAGCCGACGGTCGCGCCCAGCTCTTCGCCGAGCTCCCACGCCACGCGGCGGGCCGCCAGACGGGCGGCGATGCGGCGCGGCTCAAGCACCAGCACGTTGCCCGCAACGGCCTGCAGCAGGGCAGCGGGGACACGCGTGGTTTTGCCCGCGCCCGGCGGCGCTTCGATCACCAAAGAAGGATTCTGCTGGAGAGATGCGAGGATCGCGGGGAGAAGGTCGTCGATCGGCAGGGTTGGTTGGCGGGATGCCACGCGCCCGGCGGGAATTTGAGCGGCGCGGACGTTCAAGCGCGGGTGGCTCCGAGCAGGGCGATGATTTCGGCGGTAGAGCCGGTTTCGCCGAGGCGGGGAAAGATGCGGGTGGTGGTGTGGGCGTGCGCCTCGGGGCTCATGTCGGTCATGGCGTCAAGGGCCAGGGTGACGTTGAAGCCGGCTTCGTACGCCTGGCGGGCGGTGGACTCGACCCCGATGCTGGTGGACACGCCAACCACCACAACTTGCGTGACGCCCCGCGCCTTGAGCCAGGCTTCGAGGCCGGTGTTGGTAAATGCGCCCCAGGTCCGCTTGGTGACGGTATGGTCCGTAGGCTGGCGGTCGAGCTCGGGCACCAGTTCGGCCCAGTCGGCGGGCATCTGGCCGACGCGGCGGGGCTGCTCGGCGCGGCCCGGCGCTCCTCCGGTGACGTTGACCAGAACGACAGGCAGCCGGTGGCGGCGGAAGGCTGCGGCCAGGGCGGCTGCATGCTGAATGACTTCGCCGACCGGCTGCGCGGTGGGATGAGAGACGATGCCCTTTTGCAGGTCGATCACGATAAGGGCGGTGACAGGGTCGAGCGTGGTGAGAGACATGCGATTCTCCGGTTGCTGCGCTGAAAGAGCCGCGTCTTCCATCGTAACCGGTTCACGTCAAGGCAACTGACGCGTGTGCGACAAGCCAGAATGCGGAAGTGAAGCGATAGGGTTTCGGAGAACGATTGGGGCTATTGGGTTCGTCCTGTCCCACCCTTGCCTGAAGAAAAGAGCGCGGCAAGGGCGGGGCAACCAATCTGAATAGACGGACCGGATCGGGAACAACGACCTTGATGCCGGCCAGATTAGACGGCCGGGGCGAATGCGGCAGCCTTGCTCTCCAGTTCCGGATCCCAGTTGCGGGGCTGATAGATGCAACAGGGTTCGGCCGCCAGCGGGTCGCCGGTCAGCGCATAGGAACGAGCACGCGATCCGCCGCAGATCTCCTTGAATTCGCAGGCTCCGCACTTACCTTCCAACTGGGAGGTATCGCGCAGAGACTTGAAAATGGGCGCGGTCTGGTAGATCTCCTGGAGCGGCGTCTGCTTGACGTTGCCGGCATGAATGGGCAGGAATCCGCTGGGATAGACGTTGCCTACATGGGAGACGAAGAGGAAACCCTTGCCGTCGTTGACGCGGCGCGTGGCCCAGCCCATGTTGCGATCGGCCGGTGCGCTGGCGGGCGCTCCCGGATCGTATTCCGCAAGCGCAACGGGATGGCCGCCGGGATGGCCGCCTGGATGACCGTGGCCCATCTTGCGCTCTTCCAGATTGTGCTGCAGCAGGTAACGCCGGTAGTGCATGGCTTCGGTGGTCTTGATCTGGAAGGGCGCGCGCTGCGACAACTCGTAGATCTTGCCGAAGACCTGC
The DNA here is from genome assembly GCA_964595345.1 of uncultured Occallatibacter sp. Taxonomy (GTDB): domain Bacteria; phylum Acidobacteriota; class Terriglobia; order Terriglobales; family Acidobacteriaceae; genus Telmatobacter. The sequence goes on along the minus strand of CAZQPY010000034.1, from coordinate 35,253 downwards.
TCGAATTCCTCTCCGCTGAGCAGATCGTCCAACTGTCCGCGACCCACCGGGACGAGGAAGAAGACATTCCACATGACGATGGCCAGTTTCTCGAAGAGGGCAACAAGATTGTCCATGTCGTCAACATTGTGGCGGCTGATGGTGGTGTGCACCTGGATGGGCAACCCGGCTTCGTTGGCCCATTCAATGGCCTGGATGGTGCGTGCGTAGGCGCCCTGCAGGCCGCGGAACTTGTCGTGAATCTCGGGAGTGGACCCGTCCAGCGAGATTCCCAACCGCACCGTTCCCGCTTCCTTGAGCTTGAAGATCGCCTCGCGGGTCAGCAGCGGCGTCGCGCTGGGGGTGACGGCCACCTTCACGTCCTTCTCCGACGCATAACGAATCAAATCGAAGACATCCTTGCGCTTGAGCGGGTCGCCGCCGGTAAAGACGAAGATGGGCACATGCATGTCGGCGATTTGATCGATGAGCGCCTTGCCTTCGGCGGTGGACAGTTCGTCAGGATGAGGAATTGGCTGCGCGGCGGCGCGGCAATGCTTGCAAGCCAGATCGCAGGACTGCGTCACTTCCCAGATGGCCAGGAAAGGTGTTTCATCAAAATTCAGCCCGCCGCGCGCGGGAATGTTATGCATCGGTTGCATGAAACCTCCAGTGAAATCGCGGCAGGGCGAAGATGGGGTCCGCGCCTGGGGATTCGAGCGAGTTCTCCTCTTATCACGGAAACCCCGGACTCGGCCATTGAGACGGCTTCGCTGGGAAGGGGTCGCCTTCGAAATGGAGACGCCGGAGCGGGATCAACGGACCAGAACGCCAAGGCTTGGTGCACCACGATTCCAGTCAAGAAGACCAGTGTTGGTGTGTAACGTGCTGTGATATGGATCACTTGATTCAGAGGTAACGTGAGACGGTATCCCGGTGTACTGGACAAGGGCCGGAAATGAGCGCACAATTCGCTCATCCAATCAATGATCGCCTCCGAGGCCGCGTCATGATTGGTTGATCCTGTATTCCGGTTTCCGGAAACGGGAAGACTAGCACTGTCCTCGTGCTGTACGTCACACCGATCTGTGCCGCCCGGCACCGTAACCCAACTGCAAGTGGCCAAAGATTATTCCGCACGTTCTAGGAGGTTCCCATGGCCGCTCTAAGCAAGCCAGGATGGAGCAAACCCTCCACCATTCTGTTCGCCTCCGAGATTCCCGCCAACGAGAAGGCTTTTGCCTTTGCGCTGGCGCAAGCCGCCGAATTTGGCGCGGATCTCATCCTCTTCCATGCTTATGACACGCTGGTTGTGGCCGCTTCGGAGACCTCGGGGATCCGGTATTACGACTATGCCGCGGCCGCGCGTGCCGAAATCAAACATCTGGAACCGCTTGCCGAGAAAGTGCGGGGAGCCGGCATTCGCTGCGAGATCATCGTGCGACCGGGACTGGCAGCCGATCAGATTCTGGCTTTCCTGGGAGAACGGAAGATTGACCGGGTCGTGATGGGCACGCATTCCCCGGGGCCGATTGGAAAGCTGCTGGTTGGTTCGGTGGCAGAGGCCGTGCTGCGCACCGCCAAGGTTCCGGTTTACATCGTCGGTCCCGACGTGGTGGATGGCACTTTCCGGCAGTTTGCAACCCGCACCATCCTGTGCGCGGTCAGCCTGCAGGAAAGCAGTTACGTGGTGGCCCACTTTGCCGCGGAACTCGCGGCGCAACACAATGCACGGCTTGTACTTCAGCATGTGATTCGGCCGCAGGAGCGCGCCGAGGTGCTGGCGGGCCGGACCATCGACCAGGTGGAACATGATCTGCTGTCGCTGGTGCCCGAGGAGCTGCAAGGCAAGATTTCGGCGCAGGCCATCGTGGTTCCGGGCGATCCAACCGAGGAACTGCTCTACCAGGAAAAGGCGCAACAGGCCGACCTGATCGTGCTGGGCGCGCAGGGAGCATCGGCGTTCGCCGCGATTACACGCCACGGCGTGGTGTATAAAGTGCTGGCGCATGCGCATTGTCCGGTGATGACGTTGTCGCCGGTGGTGCTAGCCGAGTGCGGCGCCAAGGAAAGGGCTCACGCTTCCGAGGTCTTTCTGGCTGGTGTTTTCTAGAAGGAAGTGAACCGGGCGGTTGCGTTGCGGCCGGCCCGCGAAAGGGAAGTTCCGTGCCTCCTGCCTGCGACCGAAGATGGTTGCGGTCAGGAGGCACTTTCCTTTTGGAGCAAGGCGGCGGTGAGAGTTATTTCTGCGGCTTCTTCGGGACCTGGCGGGCGGGCGCGTTTGCGGCGGGCCGTGGGCGGGTCAGGCAAGGCTGACGGGCGCACAGCACCCCGGTGATGCCTTGCCCCTCTGCGATGGTAAAGATGCGGTCTTCTGCCGGTAACTTCACGGTTTCTTTGGCTCCCGACGGCCAGTGAATCTCGGCGGTCCCGGCATCGGTGGCGTCTCCCAGGCCGAAATGCGGACGCTGGTCGTTGGAAGAGATATAGCTGCCGCCGCTAAGAACATCCTCGCGCTGTCGCATGCCGTTGGCGTCCAGATAAACCGTTGCTCCCACTGCATCGCGGGGGCTTTTGGGACCGCCGATGAGCTTCAACTCGACCCAGTGGTGTTTGTCGGGGCTGACGTTCTTCAATAGCACCGGCGGGCCGTCGATGGGGTTGATCACCACATCGATCTTGCCGTTGTTGAAGAGATCGCCGAAGGCCGCGCCGCGACCGGAGGTGAGGGTCGCCAGTCCGGAACCTTTGACCGGAGGAACGTAGTCGAACTTGCCCTTGCCGTTGTTGTGGAAGAGGAGCGGGCGCTCGGCGAAGGTGGTTCCCCAATCGTGCTGGTCGACCTGCGGGTAGACGTGGCCGTTGATCATCATCAGGTCTTTCCAGCCGTCGTTGTCGTAGTCGAGGAATCCGTCGCCCCAGCCGACGAATGGGATTGCCTGCTGCACAATGCCGGCCTGGTCGGCAACTTCGCTGAAGCTCGCTTCGCCGTCGTTGCGGTAGAGGGCCTTGAAGTCGTCGGAGAAGTCGGTGACCAGCATGTCGACGAGGCCGTTGTTCAGGTAATCGCCTACTGCCAGGCCCATGGAAGCTATCTCGCGGCCGTCCTTGTTGAAGGCGAAGCCGGAGACGTAGCTCTGGTCCTCAAAGGTGCCGTCGCCCTTGTTGATGTAAAGGAAGTTGGGCTCGGAGTCGTTGGCGACCAGCAGATCCACCTTGCCGTCGTTGTTCACATCCACAAAGATGGCGGTAAAGCCGTAGTAGTTATTGGGGTCGGAGACTCCGGCCTTGACGCCGACATCGGTAAAGGTTCCGTCGCCGTTGTTGTGGAAGAGGTGGTCCGGTTCGCCGGGCAATCCATGCGGGCCGCACATCACCTGCACGCTGCGCAACTGGCAAAAAGCAAAAGGAACCGAACCGTCGCTCGGGTCGGGCTCATGCTTCAAGTCGTAGTGGACGTATCCGGAGACGAAGAGATCCAGACGCCCGTCGCCGTCGTAGTCGCCCCAGGTTGCGCCGTCGGACCAGTTGCCAAGCGTGACGCCGGCCTTTTCCGCCACATCGGTAAAGGTGCCATCGTGGTTGTTGCGATAAAGGCGGTTGGCGCCGAAATTGGCCACGAAGATATCGGGCCAGCCGTCGTTGTCGAAGTCGCCGATGGCCACGCCGAAACCCCAGCGGTCGTTGGTGACGCCGGCCTTTTCGGCCACGTCGGTGAAGGTGCCGTCGTGATTGTTGTGAAAGAGCGCAGCGTGGGGAGGGGTCTTCTTGCCGCTCTCTGCGTCGTAGGTGGAACCGTTGACGAGATAGATATCCAGCCAGCCGTCATTGTCGTAGTCGAGGAGCGCCACGCCGGAGCCGTCCGTCTCCAGGATGTATTTCTTCTCTTTTGTCCCCATGACGTGTTGCCATTTATCGAGGCCGGACGCATGGGTGTCGTCTTCGAAAACCACGATGCCGGTGTCGACCGTGCCGCCGGCGGTGATGGGGCGCTTCTGCGCGTCGTAGACGGGCGCGAAAGTGCCAGCGGAAGCTATGCCGCCCATTCCGCCCCGCTGAGGCGGTGCGGGGGTTTGGGAAAAGGCGAACGGCGCTACAAGCGCCAACGCCAAGCCGCGGGTCAGCAAATGATGGATCCTGCCCCTGAACGACGCAATTGCTCTCCCACCCTTACCGCAAAAGACGGAACGAGCCGCAGGTCCTTCGAATCGCTTCGCTCCCTCAGGATGACGGGGCACGGGGCGTTTGTATTCGTGCGCCGGTTCAAGTTGATCGATACGATTGCGGAAGAATGCCACAAAGTTACCTCAAAGACTTTCAATCCCATCAACCTGCGATGACGTGGTCGCCATTCGCTATTTGCTTGCTGCTGGTGTTACAGGTGCTGCGGGTGCTTTGGGTGCTGCGGCCGCCGGTGCGGCAATTGGCCCGGTGTTTGCAGTGGTGGCGGCACACGGATCGCCGCCGCAAAGTGCGCCGGTGATTCCGTGGCCTTCGGTAATGGTGAAGATGCGATCTTCGGCGGGGAGCTTGACGAACTCCTTGGCTCCGGAGGGCCAGTGAATCTCGGCCGTTCCGGCGTCGGTTGCGTCGCCCAGGCCAAAGTGCAGGCGGCGATCGTTGGAGGAAATGTAGCTCCCGCTGGAAAGCACATCCTGACGCATGCGCATCCCGTTGGCCTTCAGATACACGGTGGCGCAGGTGGCGTCGCGCGGGGATTTCTTGCCGGTTTTGGGATCGACGCCGCCGACGAGGCCGATCTCAACCCAATGGTGGTGATCGGGATTGACGTTGCGCAGCAGCACCGGAGGGCCGTCGATGGGATTGATGATAACGCCGATCTTGCCATCGTTGAAGAAGTCGCCGAAGGCAGCGCCGCGCGCCGGAATCACCACGGCCAGGCCGGTTCCCTTCACCGGGGGAACATATTCGAACTTGCGCCCCTTCACGTCGGGCACGTTATGGAAGAGCAGCGGGCGCTCGGCAAAGGTGGTGCCCCAATCGTGCTGGTCCACTTCGGGGTAGACGTGGCCGTTGACCATGAACAGATCGAGCCAGCCGTCGTTGTCGTAATCGAGAAAGCCGTCGCCCCATCCGACAAAGGGAATTGTGACCTGCGCAACGCCGGCCTTATAACTGACGTCGCTGAAACTGGCGTCGCCATCGTTGTGATAGAGCACCTTGTAGTCGTCGCCGAAGTCGGTGACGAAGAAATCGATCTCGCCGTTATTTTCGTAGTCGCCGGCGGCGATTCCCATGGAAGCGATTTCGCGGCCGTCCTTGTTGAGGGCGAAACCGGAGACATAGCTGTCATCCTCGAAGGTGCCGTCACCTTTGTTGATGTACAGGAAGTTGGGCTCGGAGTCGTTGCCCACCACCAGGTCCGGCTTGCCGTCGTTATTGATGTCGACAAAGATGGCGGCGAATCCGTAGTAGGCGTCCTTGTCTTCCACACCGGCCTTTACAGTGACGTCGGTGAAGGTGTTGTCGCCATTGTTGCGGAAGAGATGATCGGGCTCGCCCTTCAGGCCGCGCGGGCCGCAGTTGACCGAAGCTCCGCGGTACTGGCACTGCGCGTAACCGACGGCCTTGGTGCCAGCGATGGGCAGATTGTCGCGGTCGAAGTGCACGTAACCGGTGACATAGAGATCGAGCAGGCCGTCGCCATCGTAATCGCCCCAGGTGGATCCCGGCGACCAGTTGCCGAGCGCTACGCCCGCCTTCTCTGCAATGTCGGTGAAGGTGCCGTCGTGGTTGTTGTGGTACAGGCGGTTCTTGCCGTAGTTGCCGACGTAGATGTCGGGCCATCCGTCGTTGTCGAAGTCGGCGACGCTGACGCCGTATCCCCAGCGATCGTTGGTGACGCCAGCATGGGCCGCAACATCCGTGAATGTCCCGTCGTGGTTGTTGTGGAACAACGCCGCGTGGGGTGGTTCTTCCTTGCCGTCGAGCGCGTCGAAGGTGGAACCGTTGACCAGGTAAATGTCGAGCCAGCCGTCGTTGTCGTAATCGAGCAGACCGACGCCCGAGCCGTTGGTTTCGACGATGAACCGCTTCTCGGGCACACCCATCTTGTGCACCCAGCCAGTGAGTTTGGCCTGCTTTGCCACATCCTGAAAGACGATGGGGCCGGAGTCGACAAATCCGCCGGCGGTGATGGGGCGCTTGTTCTCGTCGTAGACCGGGGCTGCGCCGAGGCCGCCGGCGATACCGCTGGACATGCCTCCGCTTTGGCCTCCGCTTTGGCCGGATTGCGGCTTGGGGGCAGCTTGCGAAAGCTCCGGTGAAGGAGCCGGCTGAGGGGCGTCGGGCCGGACGGGAAGTTCGAGGACCGCGGTCTGAGCTGCGGTCTGGGGCTGCGCTTGCGGACTCGGCGCGGCGGACACCTGCTGCGCAAGGCTGTCGGCAGGAAACGAAAGAGCAGCAATCAGAACGCCGGAAAACACTTTATATGCAAGCAACGACGGGAGTCCTCCACCGTTTGAAGTCTACCGTAAGGGCCTTGCAGGCGGCAGCCAGTCTGCCTGCACCCAAGCAGCCGGGACCTGGGAAATTCATGGAAATGGCTGTCAGGCGCGCGTATACTGAGTGGCAAGGCGGTGTGTATCCAGAGCGAGCCTGAAATTATCTAGCCGCCAGGGAGTGAGGTGCGTCTTCCTCAGGGACTCCGGTTCACTGACGTTCGACGTTCCACCATCGGAGACTACCCGGTGGCGCGCGGTTGCCCGCGTGCTGCGAAGTCCCATGGACGCTTTGAGTTGTACCCTCCTGCCAGCTTTCTGTACGCTTTGCGGCTCCCCTCTGCCGCATCTATCTCCTGTGCCAATCTGCGCTGCCTGCTGGATGGAAATCCCCATCCTGAGCGGGAACCTGTGCTTGTGCTGCGGTGACCTGCTTGGCTCGCCCGCGCCCGACCCGGCAAAGCCGGAAGGCGATCCAGCGCGTACCGGGCTTTGTCGCGCTTGCCGCATGGTTCCCCCGCCTTTTGTAAAAGCTGTCGCCTACGGACCTTACCGGGACCCGCTCCGTTCCGCCATCCACGCGCTCAAATACGAGCGGATGCACCCGGCGGCGCGTCGGCTGGGCCGTCTGCTTGCGGTGGCAATCGGGCAACTGGCTGCCGAAGCGCCTGCCAAGATGCTGGTGGTGCCCGTGCCGCTGCACCGGTCCAAATATGCGCAGCGTGGCTTCAACCAGGCGCGGTCGCTGGCGGTTCATGCCATCGAGGCTCTGCGCCGTACGCATCCCCAAATGCTGCTGACCCTTGCGCCGAGCACCCTGATGCGTCTGCGCCCGACCGAAAGCCAGGCCGGGCTCACCAGCCGCGAGCGCAGGCTGAATGTGCGCGGAGCGTTTTCGGTGGCGGACCCAGATACCGTGGCGCAGCGGCACGTGCTGCTGATCGACGACATTTTTACCACTGGGGCCACGGCGCGCGCAGCGGCCCGGGAACTGGTTCGGGCCGGGGCGGCGTCCGTTTGGGTAGCTACGCTGGCGCGGGCTACGAAAGCAACTGCGTTCCGTTCGGGCGCGGCGAGTTTCGAAGAGGAGAAAGACGACACTTACATGGCCGGCACCGCGCCGGCGCCAACCCTGAGCCGGATTGCACATCATCCTACGGGCCAGACAATTTACCAAGAAAGCATCCATTCATCGCACGACCAACCATCTTTTTGACGAGGGGTTAAGAGATGTCGCTGGGAAAAGCCATGATTCATGCACGCATGCAGAAGTCGATGTCCAGAGCCACCGCGCAAGGCGCAAGTGCGGGCGGCGATGCGGCCGCGGTGCAACACAACCTTCAGTCCAACCACCTTCTGCAGATGCCGGTTCTGGTGCTGAACGCTTCTTATGAGCCGATCAACATCTGCGGTGCGCGGCGCGCCCTGGTGCTGGTGCTCAAGGGCGTTGCGCGGACCGAGGAGGAACATGGCCTGACGCTCCATGCCCAGCGAAGCCGCATGGCCATGCCGTCGGTGATCCGCCTGCTGGAATACCGGCGAATTCCTTACCAGACCCGCGCCCTGTCGCGGAAGAACATCCTGCTGCGCGACCGCAATACCTGCCAGTATTGCGGCGTGATATTGCCGGCCACAGAGCTGACCCTGGACCACGTGATTCCGCGCTCGCGCGGAGGCAACTCCACCTGGGAGAACCTGGTGGCCTGCTGCCACTCCTGCAATCGCCGCAAGGCCAATCGCATGCCACACGAGCTGGACGACATGGCCCTGCTGCGCGAGCCGCGTCCCTTCTCGCTGCACACCAGCCGGCAGATCATGCGCATGCTGGGCCACGGAGACGATCGGTGGCGGAAGTACTTGTTCTATTGAGGGAGTAGGGAATAGGGAATAGGGAATAGGGAGTAGGGAGTTGGGAGTAGGGAGTTGGGAGTAGGGAGTGGGGAACAGGGAACATGTAGATTTGCGAACTGAAGGCCGGTTCGGTCAAATGTCCTTGCAACTGCCAGGTTTCCAATGCAGAGGCGCATGAAGTCTCGGGCCAATTCGTACCTGCAAGAACGGATTGAGGAGAGAGCGATGGGCGCTTCGTACAAAGAACTTGTTGCGTGGCAACGCGCGGTTGAACTTACGGTCGCAATTTACAAGCTCACTACTTCGTTTCCGACCGATGAGCGCTTCGGCCTGACGAACCAGTTACGGCGGGCGTCTGTCTCAATCGCCAGTAATATTGCAGAAGGATATGGCAGGTCTACAAAGGGCGAGTATGTCCTTTTTCTCGGGCATGCGCGCGGTTCCAAATGCGAAGTTGAAACGCAGCTCGTGATCGCGGGAGCGCTCGGTTTCGGCTCGGAGGAGCAACGACAACAAGCCGTGAACCTTGCCGACGAAGTTGGCCGCATGCTGGTTGTGATGATGAGAAAGTTGCGCGCGTGAGCGCAGCCCTCCTATTCCCTACTCCCTATTCCCTACTCCCTACTCCCTACTTTTGCGTTTTCCCTTCCGGCTTCTTGATCTCCGGCGGCGTGGCTTCGCCCTCGTAAATCAGCTTGGTGGTTACGCCGTACTGCTTGTAGTCGGAGTACTTGATGATGTCGCGGATGTGCACGTCCTGCGCCATGTAGCCTCGGCCACCGGAGAAGTGCAGAATTCCCTCGCCCTTGGTGTAAACAGGAAACCAGTAGTGGCCATCGACCTGCTGACGCCAGGTCATGAAGGGCGGGTGCAGATCCTCCTGATTCTTGCGGGTGTCGTCGGGGACCATGCGGCCATTGGTGACGACGATCTGCAGGTCTGTCGTATCGACCCAGACACGGCCCAGGAAGTAGCGCTTCTTCTTTTCGATGAGCTTGGGCTCGACGTCGAAGACATAGCAGTCGATCTCGTCCACGCGCTGGCGGCCCACGTACTTGATGTTGTACTGGGTGATCGCTTCGGTGGTGAGCACGAAGGAGTAGCCATGCTGGATGTCCTGCATGTCGGACGGGGTCATCATGATGTCTTTGAGCGTGCTTTCCGGGGCGTAGACGGTCTTCTCGGTGCGCTTGCCATCGGGATCGAAGATGACGTCGTCCACCTGGTAGTACTCTCCGCTGACCTTGTTGTCGTCGTCGACGGTTTGCACGCGGGCGACGCGGCGGAAGGTGTAGTGGTTCAGCGCCTGCTGAAATTCGCTCTCCCTGGCGGCGAATTCCTTGATGATCTGCTCGGGCGGAATGGGCGGCTCGGTGATGTCCATGCGGCCGAAGCCGGAGTCGAGGGCCATGGGCGTGAAACTGTCCTTGTCCTGCGCGGGAAGGCGCGGCACAGCTAAGGCCAGCGCGCAAGCCGCAACCAACGCCGCGATCCCAATCCGTGTCTGCACTGTTCTTCTCGCTCTCAAATTCGATTCCACCGGTTTTGTCCCTTTGGCTGAGGTCTGGCGCGGAAGTGACGCGGCTTTCGATCCTTCAGAGGCCAGCCCACAGAGGTTAGACGCGACAAGAGGAGCGAGGGTTCAGAGGCGCGAAGTGAGAATGTAAAAGCACTGTCTTTGGTGCAGAATCCCGTGTTTGAGCTGGCTTTGTCTTCGCGTTTTTTCCTGGAATCTCGTGGTAAATCCTGAAATATTCGGGTTTGCCCCGAAATATGCATGCCCGCGCCCTGAGATTTCCCAAAGTCTCAGGGGCGCGAGACAAAATCGAGCAGATGAAGGTAAGACCGATAGACCTTGCCGGTCGCACGGGTCATGCCGATTTCGCAGGTGCGGCTACTGGAGTAATACCCCTCATGTTCCGCTTCTGTGGCCTGCGCGGCCTCAGGCGCGGTGGCGGAGGCGGTCAACTCTTCAAACAGGAAGCCCCGGTCTCCGGCAAACGCGCAGCAGCCGGCATCGCGCGGAACCAGCACGTTCTCGCTGCAGGCATGCGCGAGGTTCACCAACTTGGGCACAATCGCCATTTTCACCGCCGAGCATACCGGATGAAGCGCAACCGAGTGAACCTTGCGCTTGATTGGCAATGTCGGCAGCAGTGCATCGTGCGCAAACTCGACCGAATCGAGAATCCTCAGTTTGTCGAACTTCGCCTGATTCTCAGGCGTGAGATAGGGGCGGGAGGTTTTCAATCCGTAGGTGCAGGGGCTGGTGTCTACCACCACCGCCAACTCGCCGCCGTTCGACCAGCGGAAAAAGTTGGCGACTGTGCGATTGACCGAGGCTGCGTGCGCGGATTCAAAGCCCTTGGATGAAAACGGAACGCCGCAGCAGTTGCCGCGCGTGTCTTCTGGAACGCGCAGCCTTACACCGGCGCGGTCGGCCACATTCAACAGGGCCTGCATGGTGGAAGTCTCCTGCTGCTCGCCGGGAAGCGCGCCCATGATGCGCGAGATGCAGGCCGGAAAGTAGACGGCATCGGCTTCGGCAATTTCGCGCACCGGAACTGCGCCGCGCCTCGGTCTCGGCATCTCCGCGCTCCATTGCCAGAATGGCTCGTCCATCACGCGCCGCGAGACCTTGTTGAGGATCCCGGTGACGCCGCGCATGAAGCCAAGGCCAAATACTTTCTGTGTCAAATGGCCCGCGCCCATGGCAAAACGCGCGCCGATCTCCACCAACCCCAGGTTGTTGGCCAGCAGCAGTGCAATGCGGTTGGCAGCTTCCGTGTGGCGCAGTTGGCGGAAGCGCTTGGTCAGCTTGCCGGTGTCAATGGAGACAGGACACGCCGTCGCGCAAAGCCCATCCACAGCGCAGGTGTCGAGCGCCATATACGGGAAGTCGCGGTTCAGCGCGTCGTATGCGGCATGCGTACCGTCGTCTTTCAACCGCTGCATCTCGCGCCGCACCACGATGCGCTGCCGAGGCGTGAGCGTGAGATCGCGGCTGGGGCACTTCGGCTCGCAGTATCCGCACTCGATGCACTTGTCCACCTCCGGCTCCACGACGGGCATTTTCTTGAGATCCGCCATGTGCGCTTGTGGATCGGGGTTGATGATGACGCCGGGATTCAGCAAGTTCTCGGGGTCGGCCAACTGCTTGAGCTCTTGCATCACGGCATATGCGTCGGGACCCCACTCCGTCTCAACAAACGGAGCCATGTTGCGGCCCGTGCCGTGCTCGGCCTTGAGCGCGCCGTCGTACTTCTTTACGACCAGCGTTACGACATCGTCGATGAAATTCCTGTACTGGGCCATCTCCTTGTCGGTGTTGAAGCCCTGGGTGATGACGAAGTGCAGGTTGCCGTCCTTGGCATGGCCGAAGATGATGGCGTTGGTGTAACCGTGCTTCTGGAAGAGCCGGGTCAGGTCGACAGCGGCGTCGGCGAGGTGTTCGATGGGGAACGCAACATCCTCGATGATCACGGTGGTTCCAGCGGCGCGTACCGCGCCCACGGAAGGAAACATTCCTTTGCGGATGTTCCAGAGCTTCTCCTGCTCGGCGGGGTCGCTGGTAAAGAATGGTTCGCTCAGGAGCTTCAAGCCGGCAACAGCTGCCTCGGCCCCGGCCGCAATTCGTTGCGTGGCAGAGAGGTCCGAAGTTTGGAATTCGACCAGCAAGCTCGCCGCGCTCTCGGGCAGACCAAGAATCTGCGCAGGCATTCCGGGCTTGTCTTCAACGGAACGCATGGAGGCGCGATCCATCAACTCCAGCGCGGCCGCACCCGCTTCCCGCAGAGGCACAATGGCCTCGCAGGCCGCGTGAATATCGGGGAATACGAGCAGTCCAGTGTATTTGACGGGCAAGTCAGGGACGGTCTCGAGGACAGCTTCGGCGATGAAGGCCAGTGTTCCCTCGGCTCCGATCAGCAAGTGGCTGAAGATCTCGACCGGCGTCGAGAAGTCGAGAAATGCGTTGAGCGAGTACCCAGTGGTGTTCTTCATTTTGTACTTGGAGCGAATGCGAGCGGAGAGCGCGGCATTGGACTCCAGCCGGGCCTTGAGATCGAGCAGCCCCGCCGCCAGTTGCGGTTCGCCGGCGCGGAAGAGGGCGTCGGCATCGGGCGCGGCGGTGTCAATCACTGTCCCCGACGGCAGCATGAAGGTCATGGAGCGCAGCGTGTGATAGGCATTCTGCAGAACACCGCAGCACATGCCGCTGGCGTTGTTGGAGAGGATGCCACCGAGGCGAGCCGCGGTGATGGAGGCCGGATCGGGGCCGATCTTGGTGCTGTACAGCTTGAGGATCTGATTGGCCTGCTGGCCGATGAGTCCGGGCTGCACACGAAGCAGCTTGCCGTTCGCCTCCACCTTGGAGCCGCGCCAATGGCGGCCGATGTCCACCAGGATTCCATCGGTGATGGCTTGACCGGAGAGGCTGGTTCCGCCTGCGCGAAAGGTGAGCGGAATTCTCGTCTGCTGGCTGTACCCAAAGAGTTTGTGCACTTCTTCCATCGTGGTTGGCTGCACCACGGCAAGCGGGACAAGATGGTACAAGCTGGCGTCGGAAGCAAAGGCAATACGATCAATCGGGCGAGCAAGAACGTGAGAAGGATCGATCAGCAAACGCAGCTGCCGGGCAACTTCTTCCGCACTGAGAACTTCAATTTTCGAATCTGTTTCGATCTCTGCTGCTACCGAGGACGACATTGCTTGACTCCAGTGTTCCTTGTTGCCGAATGAGTAAGAGCCGCCCATGCACGGTGGACTGCGATGCATGGGCGGCCGGGCGCTGCGTTAACGAACTACGAGATGGCTGAACGGGAGAACGTACGCCATCAAGTAAACAAATACACCTACCAGGCTGGCGAGCCCGAGGCTGTGCCAAAAGACGAAGCGCAGAATCGAACCTTCTTGCCCGTACTGCTGGGTTGCGGTGCTGGCGACGACGATGCTTTGTGCGTCGATCATCTTACCCATCACGCCGCCGGCGGAGTTGGCCGAGGCCATCAGAATCGGCGAAATGCCAATCTGCTGAGCCGTGAGTTTCTGCAGGCTGCCGAAGAGCACATTCGACGAAGTGTCGGAGCCGGTGGTCGCCGTGCCCAGCCAGCCAATCAGCGTCCCGAAGAACGGATAGAAGACGCCGCTGCGCGCAAAGGCCAGGCCCATGGTCGCATCCAGCCCGCAATAGCGCGTGATGAACCCCAGGGCAAGCATGGCGGCGATGGTAATCACTGTCAGGCGAATGGTGAACAGCGTCTTGAGGAAAGTCTCCAACAGCGCTTTTGGCCGGAGTCCCATCAGCAGCCCGGAGATGATCGCGGCCACAAAAATGCCGCTGCCGGTGGCCGCGGCCCAGTTGAGCTTGTAAACCGCAGCTTCCATGGTTGGCTTGAGCACTACGGGAGGAATACGTTGGACAATGTTGTGCAGACCTGCAACGGGAAGCGCGATGGTGGTGAGCTTGTCCAGCGGCTTTGAGAATTGCGGAAGGCCCCAGCAGAAGACAACCAGGCTCAGGATAAGCCAAGGCAGCCAGGCCTTGAAAGTGTGGCCGGCGCTGTGATCGAAGCGCTGACGAGCGTGGCTGGTAATGTCCTCGCCCTGCGCATTGAGGACGTGCTTCGGCTTCCAAAAGCGCAGAAAGACAATCAGCACGACGATGGTAGATGCTGCGGCGACGATCGCCACCAGGGATGGTCCAAAGTTGGACGCCATGAAGTATTGAGCGGCGGAAAAGGTGACCGCGGCGATCAGAATTGCAGGCCATATCTCAATCATGCGCTTGAATCCGGCGTAGACCCAGATCAGCCAGAAGGGCACCATGATGCAGAAAGGAACAAGAATGATCGAAGTCATCTTGGTGAGCAATTGGACATCCAGGCCGGTTACCGCTGCCAGGGTTATGATCGGGATTCCGAGCGCACCGAAGGCCACCGGCGCGGTGTTGGCGATCAGTGAGAGTCCAGCCGCCTGAATCGGCTTGAATCCGAGGCTGATCAGAATTGCGCCGCACACCGCAACGGGCGTGCCGAAGCCCGATGCGCCCTCGAAGAACGCGCCTAGGGCGAAAGCGATCAACAGCAGTTGCAGCCGCCCGTCTTCGGTTATGTTGGTCAGGCTTTCCTGCAGAGCGACAAAACGTCCTGTCTTCACAGTAAGTTGGTAGAGAAAGATAACCGGCAGGATAATCCAGCAAATGGGAAAGAGGCCGTAACTCGCTCCGTAGACCGTTGTGGTCATCGCCAGGCGTACGGGCATCTGGTAAACAAAGATGGCAATCGTCAAGGCTGTGGCGAGGCCAATGACCGCGGATACGTGAGCTTTCAGTTTGAGAATGGCCATCGAGCCCAGCAGCACCACAACCGGCAGCGCTGCAAGCAGTGTGGAGAGCCACCAGTTGCCGGTCGGGTCATATCTCTGCAGCCAGGTACCATTCTTTGGATTCGTGCTCAGAAGATAAAATGCGCCGGAAAGCAAGGCGATAATTCCCACGGCAAAAGTCGCGAGAGTCTTGGTGGAGGACGAACTTCCGCCCGATGGTGGCGCGGAACCGGCTTGTTGGGAAGGAACAGCGATGTCCATGAAAAACCTCATGTGCGAGCAGTCTGATTCCGTTCCCGATGGCCCAGATAGAGCAAGGGGGACGGCCGGGTCGGCGAATAGGAACCGAAAACGGGGTGGCGAATGGATCTCATCTCGGGAAATCGTCCACGCAGCAATTTACCCCGTTTTCCGGGATTCGCAAGATGTATACATATCTCATTATCTGCATGTCTGACAAGTGTAATTTGATCGCCCTGGGCACGGACCGTTCTAAGATGGGAAGTCGATTGATTCTAAATAACTTATAAAGATGAATGATCCGCGTCCGCAGCGCAACCGCGCGGCCGGGGCGCGCGCCCCTCGCTTTCGCCCCATCGAGCCAGTCTTTGAAGATTGCCGCTTGGGGGTTCCACCCTGGCCGCGCTTTTGTCTTCGTGGCTAGTCAGGGTGGGAAGTCAAGCACACAGTTCGACGGCCGGATCAACCAAGCGCGCCTATTGGCAATTCCGCGCGGACGAAGGTGTAGGGGCCCTCCGGAATCATGGCCACCTTTGCATCGGCCGGCAGCCCCGCGAGCGTGGCGAGAACGGCCTCGTCGATGCTGCGGAAGGAGCGGTCGCTGAGCGAGCCCAACTGTCCGTTGGTGACCCCGGGGGTATAAAAGAAAAGCTCGTATTCCTCGCCGGCGAGGGCCAGCTTTTCCAATTGCCACTGGTCCACTTCAACGGGCAGCACTTTCAACTCGGCCAGGAAGCTCTTGAAATCCTTCATGCCGGTAAGTTTTCGGGCAAACTCGTGCGAGCCGACACCTTCCGCGCATTGCGCGACGGTGAGAATGCGCCCGCCAGGCTTGACCACATGCGTGGCCGCCGTGAGCCCCTTGACGATCTGATAGAAAGTGAGATCGAGCGGGTAGCCCGCCGCGCTGGTGATGACCGCATCCACGGGCTCGTCCATCCGCTCCAGACAACTCCGCTCCACGAATGCAACACCGGCAGCGTGGGATTTGACCGGCTCGCCGGCAAAGACGCCGGAGATGTGCCGATCCTGCGTGAGAGTGACATCGAGCGCAAAATCGTGGCGCGCCATCCGCGCAACCTCCAGCAGCTCGGCGTGCAGCGGGTTGTCCGCGATGGATCCTTCGGTCGCCATAGGCTCCCGCATGAATCTGGGCGAATGGATGACTTTGATGGTCTCCTGTGCGGCCAGGCCTGGCGCGATCAGCTTGCGGCCTCCGCTGAAGCCCAGCATCAGGTGCTGTTCGATAAAGCCCAGCGTGATGTGCAGTTCGGCCGCCATGAAGCGCTCGTCGATGTAGACCGGAGTGCCGCGCCGGGTCTCGCCCAGAGCACGGTGTTCGTGAAGCGCTTTGGCGTCGTGGCTGACAATCCTGTACTTCGTGGCAATTTCAGGGCCGACGATAGTGAGGATCTCCTCCTCGGTCGCGGCGCGATGGAGACCGGTTGCAATCAGAATCGTGATGCCCTCGACCGGAATTCCAGCCGCGTGAAGATGCTCAAGCACCGGAGGAAGCGTCACGCGGTTGGGCGCGGGCCGGGTGATATCGCAGATGGAGAGGGCTGCCGTCTTTTTGCCGGCGGCCAACTCTTTCAAGGAAGCACAACCGATGGGTTTCTCAAGCGCCAGATGCAGTGCAGCCGCTTCATCCGCAAGCGCGTCTCCGGTTCTGCTGTAAACGATCTGGGTGCGGTACGAGTCGGGGACCGTCACTTCGATCCCGCTCTTGCCAAAGGAGAAATGCGCCTTCATGTTGCCTCCTGGTCTGTTGCGCGGAACCAAGCTTGCTGCGAATCCGGCAATTGTATGACAATACAGCTTGTCTGCTATTCTGAACAGTGCGGAGGGGATTGTCCAGCCTCCGAGGATACTTTTCCACTTTGGAGGAATACCGTGATTCGCTCCACCGCCGAACTGAAGCCCGTCTCCAGGACAACGCTGAGCGAACAAGTCGCCATGCAGCTTTCCGCGGAAATCGAGGGGGGAACGTGGGTTCCGGGAGAAAAGCTTCCCTCGGAAGCGGATCTCTGCAAGGTTTTCAACGTGGGCCGGTCGACCTTGCGCGAAGCGCTTAAGTCTCTTTCGTTCATCGGCTTGATCCGGATGCGCGCCGGGGAAGGCAGCTACGTTGCCGACGAGCGCTCCAAGTACATGGAGCGTCCGCTGCTGCTTTCCAGGGGCGTGCTGAACACCGAGAAGGAGGTCAATGACCTGTGCGAGACGCGCCTGGTGATGGAGGCGGAAACGGCAGCTTTGTGCGCTCAACGGGCGTCCGAGCAGGATTTCGGCGAATTGGAGAAGATTGTCCGCGAGATGAAGATCTCGCTTGAAAAAGGGGGCGAAGAGTTCAGCAAGCTGGACCTGAACTTTCATATGGCAATCGCCGCCGCAACCCGGAATGAGGTAATGATTGATTTTTTGAAGCATATCCGGGAAGCCCTGGAGGAACTGATTGTAAAAAGCCTGTTGTTGCCCGCTGGAACGGACATGGCCTACAAGCAGCACCGCGCACTGCTGGATGTGATGAAGCAACGAAATGCGGGTAAAGCACGCAATGCGATGCGCGCGCATCTGCTCTCTTTCCAGCGTGGTTACCGGGTATTGTTCCGCGCCTCGAGTTAGACCGGAACCACCTTCCGCGGACGGTGAAGCAGAGCGGACTTTTTTCTTAGGTCAACAGAAGCCGATCTGCCGATCAAGGCGGAGACTGGCTAACTGGTGTGCCGGCCGATCGCCAAGTTCGGGTAAGGCGAGCAAGCACGAGACGGGACCAACCCGACGCGCAAAGGTTATGCAGACCGTCTTATTGAGGGGCCAGAGCCCGGTATTCATGCGGGTCCGGCATCCGGCTCTCTCTTATTTGGTCCTGCCCCATTTTCCGAAAGAAGATGCGAGATTTTCGATTTGCTCAAGAGGGCCAAGGCAGGCACGTTCTCCTGCCTCGATTCAGCGCGCCATCGGAGCCGCATGCAAGGACTTTCGCAAGAGGCCGGAGGACAGTTCTAAGATGCGATGTCCTTCGTTTCCATCGCGGGCAGAATAAACGTCGCGAGGGGAGTGGCATTGGGGCGTCCGGTGAAATACCCCTGTACCTCGTCGGCTCCAAGGGCTTCGATGATCTTCAACTGGGAGGCCGTTTCCACGCCTTCCACGATGACGCGCATGGAAAAGCTATGCGCCAAGACGATGAGAGTGTCAACCATCGATTCGCTTTCGGGCTCCGTGCCCAGCCCTCTCACGAAGGAAGAGTCGATCTTCATGGTGTCGAAGGGCAGCGATCGCAGATTGCTCATCGAAGAAAAGCCAGTGCCAAAATCGTCGATGGCCAAGCTGATTCCAAGGTTGCGTAGTTGCTGCATGATCTCGGCAGCACTGATGAGATCGCCCATCATCACCGATTCGGTGAGTTCGATTTGCAGGATTGAGGGCGCTAGCCCGGTCTTCTCCAGGATGGCGAGAACTTCTTCGACAAACCCTTTGCGACGGAACTGGATACTGGAGACATTCACTGCGATCTGGAGAGGGTGAGCGAGAAGTCCCTGCCACTTGGCGGCCTCGATACAGGCCTGTTCCATGATGAAATTGCCCAAAGAGACAATCAACCCGCTCTCTTCGGCGATGGGGATGAATTTGCCGGGTGGAATGGAGCCCAGGGTCGGATGCGTCCAGCGTGCCAGCGCCTCGAAGCGGATGAGGCGATTGTCGAGCAATTCAAACTCCGGCTGGTAGTGCAGAGTAATCTCGTTGCGCTGCAAAGCACCGCGCAAATCCTTCTCCAGGCTCAATCGTTCCTGTACTCTGGCCCCGATTTCCGGGGTGAAGAATGTCATCCGGCCCTTGCCTTCCCGTTTGGCCACGTACATGGCACTGTCCGCTTCTTTGATAAGCTCCTCGGAGCCGATGGCACTATCGGGAAAAATGGAGATGCCGACGCTGGCGCCTACGGAAACCTCGTGGCCGTCTACGGAAAATGGATTGGAAAGCGCGCTGAGCAAGTTGCCGCCCACCAACGCGGACTCGTCTTTTGCCTGAATGCTATCCAGGATCACCACGAACTCATCGCCTCCCATCCGCGCCAGAATGTCCTGCTGGCGTATACGGGAACGGAGGCGCGCAGCCACCGCAACCAAAAGGCCATCGCCAATGGCGTGTCCCAAGCTGTCGTTGATGGCTTTGAATCCATCCAGATCGATGTAGAGCATGGCGAGCATCGAGCCGTCGCAACGGACCTCTTCGAGCAGCTCATCAAGCTTCAACGCGAGCATCTTGCGGTTGGGCAGGCCGGTCAGAGCATCGTTCAGGGATTCGTGAACCGCCGCATCCTTGGCCGTCTGCAATTCTGCCTGATGGCGGCGCAGTTGGGAGATGTCGATCGCCGTGGTCTCATACAACATGCCCTTTGCGGAATCCACAGGGGTGATATTCATGAGTACGTAAACCTGCCTGCCGTCGTCGCGGCGCAAGGTCGAGTTACGATTGCTCTGCGCTTCTTCCCGCAGCAAGGCCTGACGCAGTTTCTCGCGCTCCTCCGCATCGACCTCGAAATCCCAATAGCATCGACCCTCCAGCTGTTCGCGCGACTCCAGGCCAATCAGTTTGACGAAGGCCATATTGAAGTCGAGGATCGAGCCGTCTGGACGCCAGCGGAAAACCGCAGCCAGATTGCGCTCAAAGAGCCGCTGGTATTGCGTCGCCATCTGCAGTTCGTTCTCCATCGTGGAGCGAATCAAGGCGGTCTGCTTGCGCACGGTTCGCCGCAGCATCCCCACCCAGATCAGAACGGCAACAACCACGAAAGCAGCGATCCCCAGTACGCCCAAGACATGCCTGACGGTGAACCATCCAGTATTATCCAGGACGATTTCCGAGGGCGATGGGACAAGGAGTTGAAACGATTCGGGCCACTGCGATTTAACTTTACGAATCACCGCAACACCGGTCAGCTTCAGAAACGCGCCTTCGGGCAGACCGACAATCTCGCGGGTAATTTCATTGCGGGGAAGGCGAGCGCTGAAGCGCTGCTTGCCGTCATCGAGAAAAAAGACAAACTCCGTCGCATTCGTGCTCTGGCCGACCAATTGGGCGCTTAAACGGACCCGCATCCCGCTCAGGCCGCGTTCAAGGACCTGGGATGCGCTCACCTCCAAAGGCGCGATAGAGGCGTTGGTGCTGTTCGGAGCCACACGCACCATCGAATCCGAGAGCATCACCGTGGTCAGCTCTCCCTGGCTGGGAAAGCCGACCACGTCCACAAGCTGTCCCAAAAGAAGGGATCCGGTATCGGGATTCATCACACTGAGCGCCCCGGAAGCATCCTGCACAATCAACCTTCCGGCACTATTCCAAGTAATGAGTCCGCGCACATGAACTTGTTTTACGAAACGCTGGTTCGCTTCCGCAACGCCGAGTTTTCCGATGGGAGTAAGAGGAAGCGCGAAGGGCTCCGGCAAAGGAGCGCCCTGCACTTCCAGATCCTCCAGGCGGTTAACGAAGAGCTGTGCTCCCGCCGGCTTGTTGGAGGCATCCAGGTGAATGCCGCTGACGCCTTTGATACGAACAGTGGCCCCGATCAGGCGAGTAGCCTTTGGGTCGTTCGGTTGGGGAATGATGACCCAGCTCGACGATTTGCCATCGAAAGCCCGGAAGCAGATACGCGTCTTGACCTCGTCGCAGGGGCGTAGAACTCCCACGGTACTGACCCAACTGCTGTCGGCTACACCGGCATTCAGTTGTGCGATGCTTAACTGCTGCGCGTTGGGGGGCGCGCTGCGACCCACAACGGTCACTTTCGCATTGGTCACAATCGGGGCAGTATCTCCCGCAGCGGTAACCGCATCCACCCGTACCACTGCGCCGAGAGGGTAGACGGTGGAGGAGCCGTGAACATTTACATAAATAGAGCCGCTCGGGTCATCGATGAACAACAAGCCCCATTCCGGATCGGAATAGATCACCACTCCCTTCAATTCGACCGGGTGGGCACGCGCGGCATCGACCATGCTCATGGTGTGAATCTGCTGAATGGTGCGCGATTCGTACGAAACCTGAGTGTTCCCTTGCGCCGGTGCAACGGGTGTAAACGGAGCGATGTCGTCCAGGCTATTGGCAAAGATTTGCGCAGACGACCGCTTGCCCGATGCGTCGAGATGACTGCCGGAAATGCCCTTCACCCTGACCTTCGCACCAATCAGGTTTTCCGAACGCTGGTTCTTCGGCTTGGGGATCACTACCCACGCGGTTGCGGTCCCGTCGGTTATCCGATAGCAGATGCGGTCCCAACTTGTGTCGCAACTCTGCAGCACGCCAGTGGTGTTGACCAAATGGCTTTCTCCGGCGCCTTTGTTCAACTCGGCGACATTAAACGGCTCGGGCACGGGGAGGGGGGCGTTTCCCGTCACGCGGATGTTGGTATGAGTCAAGGACTTCCCATCGCCTCCGCCGCCCGTTGAACCGGTTACGGCGATCCGGGAGCCTGCGCTGAGGGGTGTCTTGCGTCCGTGAATGTCGAGAAACATGTAACCGGTAGAGTCATGGACAAACAGCAGGCCCCACTCGGCATCCGCATAAGTCACCACCGCGTCCAGTTCCACGGGGATTCCCTTCCGGGCGTCGTCGGGGCTGGTGGAGTAAACAGCCGCGATCGTGCGCAACACACGCGCTTTCCCGGGGGCATTACCGGCATGGGATAAGACGAAGGAGGGAAGAAGGAGGAGAGGAAGAAAAAGGAAACGAAGAACCCTTAGCGCGCGGAAATCGCGTCTCTCCTGCATGGATTCGATACAGACCGGAATGCGCATTCAACCCGATTCCTTCTTGTCCCAGAAGGACGGCTGCGCCTCTCGCCAGGCCCAGTCGCAACCTCTAAGATAAAGTGGCTAAAGGACAAGCTCCTCAAGCCGTCATGATTCCCAGGATGCCAGGATCCCGCCGCGTCCTGAAGATCAGAGCATTTCCGAAGAAGTTCCAAGTACACCATCCATCATCGGCAATGAAGCTGTTTTCTTGATGACGCTTCCGTACCAAGGCCCATTTACTCACTGGTGGTGATTGACGGCAGGTCTGGATTCTAGTTGATATTGCGTCCCGAAGCCATGCTTAATTTCCGTTTTTCGGCCGGATCGTCGACAGTCCGGACACGACCACTTTCAGAGAATCGGGAGGACTCAAGCGACATAGGGGAAAGGCAGCCGGTTACACAGCCGCGACCACCGCTCACGGCCGGTGATACAGTGCAGGGTCTCGATGCGGCATGCAACCAGTTACTCCATTTCACGCTTGCAAGCATTACACTGATTTTCGGACGGCTACATCTATTCCTTTGCTATGAGGGAGATTGTCATCGATGGCATACCGGTTTCTCGCATCCGCCCTGTTTTGCCTGCTCACTTCTTCATGCGTCGCGCAGTCCGCGCCCGCTTTGGCCGACAAACCCGAGACCAGGATCGATGCGCTCTTTCAGAAGATGAACACGAGCGTTTCTCCCGGCTGCGCGCTCTCCGTTATCCGTGACCACAAGATCATTTACGAACGCGGCTACGGCATGGCCGATCTCGACCACAACATCCCCATCACACCTGCTACTGTTTTTCACGTCGCATCCATGTCGAAGCAATTCACGGCCGCATCGATTCTGCTGCTGGCGCAGCAGGGTAAGCTCTCGCTCGACGACCCGGTGCGCAAATATATCCCCGAACTACCCGACTTCGGCACACCGATCACGATTCGCGAACTGCTGCACCACACCAGCGGTTTGCGCGACCAGTGGGAGCTGCTGCATCTATCCGGATGGCGCTATTCGCACGATCTCATCACAGATGCCGACGTACTCTATGTTGTCTCGCATCAGCGCGACCTCAACTTTCCACCCAATACTCAATTCCTATACAGCAACACCGGGTACACGCTCTTGGCGCAGATCGTGGCCCGCGTCAGCGGCCAGTCGTTTCGCAGCTTCACCACCGAGCGCATCTTTGTTCCACTCGGCATGAAGAGCACGCACTTCCGCGACGATTTCGACGAAATCGTCAAGAATATGGCCTACGGCTACGTATCATCCGGCGATACTTACCGCCTGAACGTCACCAATTTCGATACCGTGGGCGCCACCAGCTTGCTGACCACCGTGGAAGACCTGGCTCTCTGGGACGAGAATTTCTATACGCCTCGCGTCGGCGGGCCCACGCTATTGCAGCAACTGCAGGAGCGCGGAAAACTCAACGAAGGAACGCAGCTCGACTACGCTGCCGGTCTCGAACTCGGCAAGTTCCGCAACCTCAATACGGTCGACCACAGCGGCGCCGATGCGGGCTATCGCTCCGACATGATCCGCTTCCCCGATCAGCATTTCACCGTGGCCTGCCTCTGCAATCTAGCCTCCGCAAATCCCAGCGAGCTGGCGCAGAAGGTCGCCGAAGTCTATCTCGGTTCCCAGATGCAGCCGGAAGAGACTGCTCCTGTCAACAACGACCCGAATGCCATCACCCTTACTCCCGAACAGATGCAGGCCAAGGCCGGCATCTATGTCAACGTAAAAGATCCGGGGGATCTGGTTCGATGGGCGGTCAAGGACGGAAAGTTACAGGTGGGCGATATCGGCAACGATCAAACCTACTTTGTGACGGCGATCGGCGAAAACAACTTCCAGGTTGGCGACCGTGAGCACGTTGACTTCACCTTTCTTCCTGCTCAGACCGGCGCGCCGCTCAAGTTCATGCTGAAGCAGGTTGACGGCAAGATCGACACCTACTCCGCGGTCCCGGCCTTCGCGCCATCCCGCGACCAACTCGCCGAATATGCCGGCATCTACAGCAGCCGTGAGATCGATCCGCTCTATGAGCTGAAAGTCGAATCCGGTCAAGGTGGCAACGATCGCCTTGTGATGCACTTTTTAAAAAGCGAACCCGCCCCACTGCAACCGGTTACTCGCGACTACTTCACACTCAATGGCGGCCAGGCCCGCTTCACGCGCGACAGCAACGGCACGATTACTGGATTTTTGCTGAGTGCCGGGTCCGTGATCGACATGCGCTTCGAACGCGGTCGTCCCGCTATTCCAGCTCGCTAGTTACCTCTGAAGCCGTTTGCGCGGTCTGTCGGTAGGCGGGAAGGAATGGTAGCCATCACCACCCCCACCATGCTGGGGCTGGTGGAAACTTGCAAAGAAGTCATGGTTGAGGCGTTGGCTGGAGGAAGAAGAGCCACAGGAACCAGCAAGTGAATTCGTACGAGCGATGGCCGGGGAGTAATGCCGTCGCAGGCGGCGGAAGTCACATCCCGCAAGGAATCTGGGCAACGGAATCCTGAGTTTCATCGATGCAATGCGATGGGCGAGGACGGGAGTAAACCCCAAGCCGAGTGTATGCGTACCAGCGCTCAAGCCTCGCCAAGTTGGGAAGGCTCACGGAATTGACCTTGCCGTAATTCATGCGTTGCAACAGAATGATGCTTGGCCGGTATGGAAAGGCGGTCAACCGGGATGGTTACTACCGTTCTCACTACAAGCGGTGCGTAGTTCAGCAGATAGGGCTTGCAGTGGTAATCGCCTGCCGCCGCCAATGCGCGGGGAATCGTCGTTGCGGCTGGATCTTCGCCCACCCTTCCCCAATGAGAATTTGGGCCACCTGATGCATCTGGAATGAAGGATTCCGGGCCGGTGACGGAATGTGGTGAAAGCGACCGAAGCTCCGGAATCTGCCTCCTATATCCCCGATTAGATGTTGGCCTACTAACAGTCGCAGGGAAGCCACCCACGCTCTTCGATAGTTTTTCATGATAGAAAAGCACGTGAAGAAGGCGGGCCTTGGCGGCCCGCTTTTTGTTTGCGATCCAGTCAATGCTGGCGGGTGTTGGCAAGTGCGCGAAGGATTGTGCGGGTATTCTTGTTCATCTCCTGACGAAGGTACATGGTGATGGCGAACAGGAGGACCAGAAAGAAAAGGTCGACGCGAAGGAGCGAGTGCAACAGCCCGCCTAGGGTTTCCGGCGGGGACAGGTGAAGGTGCATCCAGACAAACACGACGACGGCAAGGATGGCGAGAACGCCCACAATCATGCGGGAGGTGCGTTCGGACCTGTCGGCGGCTGCGAGAGCCTGCTGGACGAAGGCGAGTTCGGCGTTGGCATTTTCGGAGTTGGGCTGCTGGTATTCGGGGCTCATTCTGGTTTCCTTTCGGAGGTTAGGTATTTGCGAAGGGTGCTGACTCCGTAATGGAGGCGCGACTTAGCGGTGCCGATCGGAATGTCGAGGATGGCGGCGCTTTCCTCAAGCGTTAGGTCGTGCTGGTAGCGGAGCAGGAGCATGGCTCGGCTGGCGGGCGAGACGCGGTCGATGAGGGTCATGAAGGCCTCGTCGGGCGGCTCGCCAAGACCGGGGTTGAAGTCAGTGAGGTGTTCAGGGGGCGCGTCGTCGAGGGGATGCCAGCGGCGGGCGTGTTTGAGATGCGAAAAGGCGATCCGCGAAGCGATCCGGAAGGTCCAGGGGCGGAAGACGGCGGGCTCGCGAAGGAACGGGAGTTTGCGGAAGATCTGGAGCGAAGTTTCTTGGAGAATGTCGTCGGCGAGGGCTGTGCCAACGAGACCCCGGATGTAGCGGAGCAGCGGTGCATAGACGTCACGCAAAAGTTGCTCCAGTGCGGCCCGGTCGCCGGTTTGAGCGAGAAGGACCATCAGGGTTTGGTCGAGCGTCGCGGGCTCCTTCGCTTGAGTTCGGGTGTCCATGCTTGAGAGAGGTGTTGGGACCGCTGAAAGTTCGGTTATCGAGAATAAATAATTATGAACGCTTGAGGTCGAGGATTGAGCTGACGATTCCGCCCGCCTTTCAGTTCGTTAATCCTCGTCCATCTGCAGGCGGCAACAAACCGCGCGGTGCTACTGAATGAAGATGTTTTGGGGGTCACTCGGCAAGGCCGGCTTCATCAGGTAATCTGTCCAAATGCCAAGTATTCGCCAAGGTTCCATCCACTTGTTCCGTTTCGCCGGGGTTGATCTCTTCCTCCACTGGTCCTGGTTTCTGGTGGCTGCCTACGAAATCCAGAGCCGCCAAGGCAGGTACAGCTCTGTCCTATGGAATCTGTTCGAGTACGTGGCGCTGTTCCTGATCGTGCTGATGCATGAGCTGGGCCACTCCCTGGCGTGCCGGCAAACCGGTGGAACCGCGGACCAGATTGTGCTCTGGCCGCTTGGCGGCGTCGCATACGTAAACCCGCCGCAGAGGCCGGGCGCGACTCTTTGGAGCATCGCGGCGGGTCCTCTGGTCAACGTGGCGCTTCTGCCCATTCTGTTCACAGCTGTAACGATGACCCGATCGATGGGATGGACGAGCACCATGCCCGACGTCTACCAGTTGTTGCGGGCCATCCTTTGGATCAATGTGTCCCTGCTTGCCTTCAACATACTGCCCATCTATCCCCTCGATGGCGGACAGATTCTTCGGTCGTTGCTATGGTTCGTGCTGGGGCGCGCGCGCAGCCTGATGGTGGCGACGGTTCTGGGCTTGATAGGCATTGTTGGATTCATCGGCCTCGCACTGTGGGTCAGGTCTATCTGGTTCGCGGCGATGGCGGCTTTTATGCTGATGAACTGCTGGAGCGGGTTGAAGCACGCCCAGGAACTTTTGCGCCTGGCGAGATTGCCGCGTCGGGACGGTTTTGCCTGCCCGAGCTGCCGGACCGCGCCGCCGGTGGGAGTGTACTGGCAATGCGGTCACTGCGCGCAGCCCTTCGACACCTTCCAGAGCGGCGGCGTCTGCCCGCATTGCGCGGCACAGTTCGCCACCGCGACGTGCCTCGATTGTAGAGAACAGCGCCCGTTCAACGAATGGATCATCGGCGGCCATCGTGATCCTGGCGTGGTAACCGCCAGCTTTCGTGATAGATAATCCGGGGGATTTTCTGGCTTACGCGAGTGAAGCCGCGCTCGTTTCCAGTCAGCTCGCGCGTGCGCGAAGATTCGTAACGCTTTCGCGCGTGACCACCTAACCTGTCCGATGCGATTCTCGGAGAGATCAACACTTGGAATATTGGTTTTCGAGATATAGGCCAACGCGCGAGGACGATTTGCGCTGGTATTGCCGCAGCTACGGGAATTGCACGAAGACCAAATGACTTGCGATAAGGCGACCTTCCTTTCCCGATCTTGCATCGCAGCACACCTCGGCGATCTTGGCGTCATGGCTCCCGGATTGGCGATCGTGAAGATGCAGACGATATCAATAAAGAGTCAAAATCAATAAAGAGTCAAAGACGCAAGACGTCATGGCAGAATTCGTGCAGAACCAACCAGAATAGCGTCATCAAGCAAGCCAGGATGAACCCAAGCCCGAAGAGGTTCGCGATTCGGAAGAACCGGGTTGGGCCCGATTGTCTTCTCATGTGCCTGATACCCAACTTGGATGCAGCCATAGAATCTCCAGTGAGGATTGGTAAGTGCAGACGAGACCGTACAATCGTTCTTCCGTAGTGGAGTGAGCAACGAATGCGGCAGGCAGAGCAGCAAGGTCGCGTCCTTCGTCGCTGCGATATCGCCTTCATTCAAACGGTCATGTTGCGCACATGACCGATGAAACACAGCGCGTCCAGAGAAGGCTGTATCGCGACCCATTACTCGCTCACCCACTCCGATGAGGAAGGCGGTAGGACATCGTTTTCGCGAGCAATCCACACGTAAAGCGTAGGCAGAAGGAAGATGCTCAGGACCAGATCGACCACCAGACCACCTACGATGACGATGGCAAAGGGGCGCTGAGAATCGGAGCCGATGCCATGCGAGAGTGCCGCGGGCAAAAGCCCTAGCGTGGCAACCAGCATGGTCATCATGATCGGACGGAGACGCAGCACTGCTCCTTCAATTGCCGCGCCTTCAACCGTGTGGCCGCCCGCGCGCAACTGGTTGATGTACTCCAGCATGATTACCCCCGTTTGCACCGAGACGCCGAACAATGCAAGGAAGCCAACGCTCGACGACACGCTGATGTTGGTGTGCGTAATCAGCAGCGCCAGCGCTCCCCCGACGGGAGCAAGGGCCACGTTCACCAGGATCAGGCCAGCCCACTTGAAGGACTTGAACATCGAATAAAGGATCACTGCAATCAAGATCACCGTTAACGGGACGATCATGGCTAACCGCTTATCGGCCCGCTGCTTGCTTTCATATTCGCCTGCCCACACATAGTGATAGCCCTTGGGCAGAGGAACCGTTTTGTTGACGGTGGCGATGGCGTCTTCAACCGTGCCGCCAAGGTCGCGCCCGCGCACGCTGTATTTGATCGGAATATAGCGCTCTTCATGTTCGCGGTAGATCTCTTCAGCGCCGTCTGTGGTGCCAACCGTTGTCAATTGGGCCAACGATACTCGTTCGCCGGAAGGAGACAGCAGGCGAACATTCTCGATCGCTTCTTTGGTGTCGCGAAAGGATTTCTGATACCTGAGCACGAGATCGTATCTCGCCTCGCCTTTGAGAATTTCACTCAGGACATTGCCGCCAACCGCGGTCTGAATCGCATCTTGAATATCGCTGACGTTGATCCCAAAGCGCGCTGCGGCCTGCCGGTTCACTGTGAAGGTCAGGTTGGGTTGGCCGATGATGCGGAACAGGCCTAGATCCGCGACGCCTGGAACCTTGCCCATTGCATTCACAACCTCGGCGCCCTTCTCCTCCAGAACCTTGAAGTCGTCTCCATAAATCTTGACGGATAACTCGCCCTTGACACCGCTCACCGCTTCCTCCATGTTGTCTTCAATGGGCTGCGAGAATCCCCAGATCACGCCGGGAATCTTTTCCAGTTGCAGATTCATCGAGGCAATCAGCGCGTCCTTGTCCTGGTGAAACACAGGACGCCACTGCTCCTTGGGCTTCAGATCGACGAAATACTCTGTGTTGAAGAATCCCGTCCAATCGGTGCCATCATCCGGGCGGCCGATCTGGTCGACGACCTGGTTGACCTCTGGAAAGCTGGCCAACGCAATGCGCGCCCTGTTGGAGATTGCCAGGCTCTCATCCGGACCTGTCGATGGAGCAAGCGTGCCGCGGACCCACAGTGCGCCTTCATCCAGATGGGGAAGAAACTCGGAACCAATCACATTCCCGAGAAGATAAATTGATAATGCAACCCCGGCAATACTTACTCCCAACGTGATTGCCCGGTGGTGAATGGCCCAGGCAACGCCATTTCTGTAACGTGCAACCAGGAATTCCATCAAGGGATTGCGCCACTCCTTAGCACCGTTTCTGAAGAGTAGGCTCGATAAAACAGGGGCAGCCACAACGGAAAACACCAAAGCGCCCAACAGCGCGAATGCCACCGTCCATGCCAGGGGCTTGAAGAGACGGCCTTCGACTGACTGCAACGTAAAGATGGGAAGATAAGCGGTGATAATGATCGCAATGGCGTAGAAGACAGGCCGCTGCACCTCGTGCGCGGCGTCTCTAATCTTCTGCTGTGCTGTTCGAGTGTCATCCTGATGCGAAAGATGGCGAACGATGTTTTCAACCATTACCACTGCACCATCCACGACCATGCCGAAGTCGAGCGCCCCGAGCGACAGGAGATTTGCCGGGATGTGCTGAAGATCAAGACAGATGGAAGCGAACAGAAGTGAAAACGGAATCGTTAACGCAACGATGATCGCGCCTCGAACATTGCCGAGGAAGAAGATGAGGATGATCGCAACAAGGATGATCCCCTCTGAAAGATTGTGCAGCACCGTGTGAGTCGTCAGATGAACCAGGTCGCTGCGGTTGAGAAAGGGCACAACTTTCACGCCCCTAGGAAGAATGCGATCGTTGATCTCCTTGACCTTTGCTTCGATGGCCTTGAGAACAGGGTCGGCGTCATCTCCCTTTTGAAGAAGCAATGCGCCTTCAACAACGTCTGCATTGTCGATCAGTTTGCCATTGATATCCTTGTAGGTTCTCGATATCTGGCCCAGCCGAATCTTGGGCCCCTGGTCTACCTCGGCAATATCCTTGATGCGGATCGGCGTTCCGCTCTGCGTCTTGATCAGGGTATCTTCAATCTGTTGAATCGTCTCGTAAAGACCTTGCGCCTGAACGTTGATCTGCTGCGCTCCAGCCACGATGAAGCTGCCGCCGGCATTGGTGTTGTTGTTTTGAAGTTGCTGCTCTACTTGCGCAATGCTCAGTCCGTAGCTGACCAGCTTATCCGGATCGAGCCTGATTTGGTACTCCTTGGTCAGGCCGCCAAAGCTGGCAACATCCACAATGCCGGGTATGTTTTTGAATTGCTTCTCCAGCGTCCAGTCTTCGAGCGATTTCTGCTCCATGACATCGACACTCGGATTCTTGCTCTCAATGGTGTACCAATAGATCTGTCCCACCGGGCTCCAGTCGGTTTGCAACTGGGGCACAAGTCCATTCGGCAAGGCGACCATACTGAGCCGCTCAAGAACCCGCTCTCGATTCCAGCGATTGTCGGAAGAGTCGGTGAAGTTCATGATGAGGCTTGAAATGCCGGCAAGGCTGAACGAGCGGAGATTCTTCATCTCCGGGATTCCGGCCATCTGAATCTCAATCGGAACAGTAATCTGTTTTTCGATATCCTCGGCGGAATGTCCGGGCCATTGGGTAATGACGTTGACATAATTGTCGGCAACATCGGGATAGGCATCGATGGGGAGATTATGGAATGAGATGCCGCCCCAGATCAGCACCATGATGACGGCAGCCAAAACGAGGAAGCGATTCTTCAGCGCAAAGTCGACGATTCTCTGAATCATTGCGCCTCCAATGTGGCTTCCAATTGCAGAACGTTCGAGACCACTTGCTGCCCCGGAGCGATGCCCGCGAGCAATTCCTGTTTGTTGCCTTGCAGCATAAGGCCGGGATGTACTTCGATGCGCCTGTACTGCTTCTCTCCGGCGGGCACGAAGACCCAATCCCGATCATGAAGGTGCAGCACGGCAGGCGCGGGAACCACGGCGTGAGTCTCCGTCGTTTTGCTCGCAAATGTAGCCGTGACAAACATCCCCAGTTTCAAGATTCCTGGATTCCGGATTTCAATGCGAACCTTGGCCGTGCGAATCGATGGATCGAGGACTGGACCAATATCGCTGACGCGTCCCGTCAGTACACGATCGGGATATGCGTTGAGATGAAGCTCGGCGGACTGCCCAAGCGTGATCTTTGGTATGTCGTTCTCATAGACATCGCAAACCACCCAGACGGTAGAGAGATCGGCGATGGTGAAAGTTGTTGCGGATCCAGAGAGGCTCACGCCGGCAGCGGAAGCCTGGGTTACATTCTGCGCAATGATGACGCCCGAGATGGGAGCATAGACATTCACGACGCCACTCGGATGGTTCTTGTCCACACCAAGGGTTCTCAACTGCTCTTCAGCGGCCGTGAGATCGGCTTTGGCGTCGTTGGCAGTGTCTTCAGCTTGTTCGAGCACGGATTGTGCGATGGCCCCATGTTCATACAGATTCCGAGCCCGTTCAAACGCTTTGCTGGCCAGCTTCTGATCGTTCGATGCCTTTTGATAGATATCAAAAGCGCCAGCAACATCCGGGCTTTGAACCTTCAACAGCAGGTCGCCCCTTTTCACATGATCGTCAAGACGCGCCTCGATATCGACCACGCGGCCATTCGCGAGAGAGATGACCGGGATCTCTCGCGAAACGTCGGGCAGGACCGATCCGGTCACAGACAACTCCGAAAAGGCTTCTCTCTTTTCCGCAATCGCGAGGGTGAACTGACTGGGGTTATCGACGGTTACCAGGCTCATATCGCCGGCTTGCGCGACCTGTGGCGTAGGCGGCGCGCCATCGGCCGGCGCGAAGTCTTTCTTGCACGCTGAAAAGGATGAGCACGCGATCATTGTTAAAGCGAGCATCGGCATCTGGTAGTTCTTCATTGGATCACCTCGCGCCCCACGGCAAGATTCATCTGGCCTGCAAATGTCATATATGAACCGATCAACTGCAGATAGGCCAACTGAACAACGCGGTAGTCGCTCTGTGCGTTTAGGAAGTCCATCAGCGAAGCTCCACCTTGCTGGTAAGAATAGGTGACCGTGTCCCGCACATAGAGGGCCTGGTCTCTGTACTTCTCCTTGTAGGGCTTCAGCAGCGCGATGCTGCTGCGTAACTGCTCGTACGAAGCATCCACATCGCTGAAGACCTGAGCCTTGGCCGCGTCCGCGGTCTTCTCATTCCGGTCAATGTCGAGAAGAGTGCGCGCCTTTTCGCCTTGATTGCGATCGAAGATGCGCAACGGGATGTTCACACTCGCGCCCAATGTGTAGCGCCCGAATGCGTTGTTGAACGCGGGGTTATAAGAGTACCAGGTACTGTATGTCGGGTCGGTGGATCCGTTCGCGACTGCCAGCTTATGATTTGTTTTGGATTGCTCGATCGACTCAATGGCTGCCCTCAGATCGGGCCGGTTATCGAGGGCAATCCGGTGATAATCGCCAAGCGTCTGAAGCGTTTCATTCCAGTCGAATACGCCGGTCACATCGAACAGATCGACCGGAGTGCGATCGTCCAGCAGCTGCAATAGCTGAATCTTCGACGTGCGCAGGTTCACTATCGCGGTTTCAATCTCCGCTTCATACTGGACACGCAGGAGTTCAATTCTGGCCAGATCGATTTTGGCGATGTCGCCTGCCGCAAAACGGCTACGGCTGATCTCAACGATCTTGTCGTAGTATTCGAGGTCGGCTTTAGCGAGTTCAAGAACGGCCTTCGCCTGGAGCGTCTGAATAAACACCGTTCGCAGGTTGAAGAGCAGATTGCGTTCAAGATCTTCGTGTTGCGATCCCGCGATCCGCGTCCCTTCCTTGGCGGTTTCGAGACGGAGTTCCCGCTTGTTTTGCCGTTCGTGCAGGTAGTTGATGCTTGGAACAAGTTGAGTTCCGGTGAGGGGCAACCAATGAGTTCCCAAACCCGGAGTTGTGTGAGGAGCGATTTGAAGCCCATCACTCGACAATCCGATACCAGGATTGGGACGCAAGAATGCCGTGATTTCCTCGGCCTTCATCTCTTGAACATTGATCTCGTCCGCCTGGAGGGTGGGATTCACTGCTTCGAATTTGGCCTTGACCTCTTCCCAGCTGAGAGCCTGTTGACCGACAAGCGGTTGTGCAAGAACGGGGAGCAGCGCAAGAAAGCCAACACCACGAAGGGCTCCGCGTAAGATATTCAGAACTCTCATCTTCGATTTCAACTCCATTTGGCGAACGAATTGGTGCTGTGGACTGCCGGGACGACATGAAATGGCTGTGGGCAGTTTCAGAATAGGTTGCTGGGACGAGGGACAGGACCAATCTTTTGGCCAGCAATGGCTATCTTTTGGCTTCGGGAAGGCTATCTTTCGGCCATTGCCTGTTTCAGTTCACAATCGGCGACGGAGTCAGCGCTGCGCGCAGGAGTTATGTTTCCAGTTGGCGTCTATAATGATTCGAGTTGCACGACGCCGCCGGTCTTTGCATGGCAGGTGAATATGTACGCAGCATTGTTTCAGGGAAATCGACGAACTGTTATGCTCCGCGCTGGAGTCCTGATTGCACTCATTGCGATTCTGGATTGGCTGGTGGTTGGAGAGATTCTGCTTGGCTTTCTCTACCTGGTGCCGATGCTTATGGTCGGCAGCGTGCTGGGCCGCCGCCAGATCTGTGTTGTCGCCGCCCTCTGCACCGTCCTTGCCGAGATCTTCAGCGATCTTGCATGGGACCCGAGAACCGGCATATCCCGCGACGTACTCTGTTTTGCAGCATTTGTGGGTGCTGGTTTGTTTGTTCGCGAGATCACCCGCAATCGCGCGGCGACCATGGATTATATCCATCAGATCGAGCATCAGAGAGATGCCCGGCGCGAAGCCGAAGAGCAATTGCAGGTTCTGATCGAGACCAGTCCCATCGCGATCATTACAACCGATCACGATGGTTGTGTTGTCATGGCCAATGAGGCTGCGCACCGAATGCTCGGGGTTGCGCAGGGAGAGCTTCCCGGCCGTATTATTTATCGATATCTTCCGTCTCTTACCAATGTTTCATTGCACGATTCTCGAGAGCAATTAATTCGCGCAGTGATGCAAGCGCGCGGGCAGCAGGAAGATGGGGAAACATTCCTCGCCGAAATTTGTTTCTCAACTTACGCCACAACAGCCGGAGCTCGCCTGACCGCGATTGTGATGGATGCATCGGAGGATCTCCGCACCCACGAAGTTTCCGGATTGCATCAACTGCTTTCCGGATCGAGAATAGCGGTCGCGGCTGCCTTCCATGAAATTCGAAACGTATGTGGCGCCATTCGGGTGGTTCATAAGAATCTGGACAATGGTGGCGCACTCGCGGGGAACAAGGATTTCGAAGCTCTTGGTAGTCTGGCTGTAGCACTTGAACGTATTGCGAGTGTGAATGTGCGGCAATCCGCTACACTCCCGACCGAGGTAGATCTCACGGTCCTGCTCGATGAATTGAAGATTGTGGTCACACCTTCGCTGCAGGAGGAATGCATCCTCGTGAAATGGGCAATTGAGCCGGGCCTTCCGATGGTTTGGGCGGATCGGCCAAGTTTAATGCAGGTGTTTCTCAACCTTGTCACCAACAGCACGAGAGCGTTGTCCAAGAGGGACGAGGCGCTGCTGTCGATCGCCGCGAGGAGCATTGGCGATCGAGTCCTAGTCGAGGTCTCCGACAATGGCGGCGGTGTGGCTCACCCAGAGCATTTGTTTCGTCCATTCCAGGCGGGCGCCGAGGCAACGGGACTTGGGCTCTACCTGTCGCGCGCATTTGTGCACTCGTTTGGCGGCGATTTGAGTTATAGTCCTCAGGACGTTGGCGCCTGTTTTATCGTGAAGTTGAAATCGGCCGCTTTTTCGGAACAGGAAGCGCAATGAAGAAAATTCGGATCTTGATGGTGGACGATCATAGCCTCTTTCGCGAAAGCCTCGGCAGACTCCTGCAATCGACTTCCGACTTCGAGGTTGCCGGACAATGCGCCACCATCCCGGAGTCGATGGCGTTATTGTCAGAGGCCAGCGTAGATCTGGTTTTGCTCGATTTCGATCTCGGGGAAGAACAGGGATTCAGCTTCTTTGCCGAGTTGAAAAGGCGTCGCATTGAAGTGAAAGTGTTGATGGTTACGGCGGGCATGTCGGACCTGGCGACGATGAGGGTGATGGAGGCCGGCGCGTCAGGGGTATTTCTCAAGCACAGTAGTTTGGAACAATTGCTGACAGCGATTCGTCAGGTTGCGAACGGCGAGGTCTGGCTGGATACCGGAGCGTTACACGCGCTGATCGACGGCAAGAGCGCGCTTTCAGAGAATTCCGGGATCACGCGGCCTTTGACTTCCCGTCAAAGTCAAGTGATGAGAGGAATTCTCGCACTAGTGTCCGGTTAGATGTCGAATAGATTCAGCTGGTTAGCGAAGGGCGATTG
>CAZQPY010000033.1:0-53922 GCA_964595345.1 uncultured Occallatibacter sp. | reverse complement strand
CAGTCTCGTTGCCGCAGCTGCAGCCTAAAAAATGTAGAAACTCCAGGGCACGGCTTTAGCCGTGCCGAGGCAGGCGAAAGAGAAAGATTGGGGCTTCAGCCCCTGAGGGATGTTTTTAGAACGCGGCAGCATGCCTCCACGAGGGGCTAAAGCCCCGTCGATTTGCGCACTCTTGCGGCACGGCTAAAGCGGTGCCTTTTCAAAGCCGCTGCGGTTCATGATTGCAATTTCAAATGCGACTGACCTGGTTGGTGGATGGTTCATAAACATCCTTCCAATCGGCCGGTGATAAACTTTCGTCGTCTTGAAAAGAAGCATCTATACGTCGCGGATTTGCAATTTACCTATCCATACCATGCCGGAGGCCAAACTTATGCGCGTTCTTTCTCTACCTGCTTTTCCTTTTCTCGCAATTGCCCTGCTATCTTGCGGCCAGCTTAACGCGCAGCAGACGCCGTACGTTGTCGGCAGCACGGTGACCGGTCACGTCTTCTGTGCCGACTCCAACGCTCCCGCCCGCTTCGCCAAGGTGCTGCTCAAGTCCACCGAGCCGGACCACAGCGGAGACGAATTCATGAAGCGACTGCAAGACAACATAAAGAAAATGGCGGCCAACAGCGGCGAGGCAGCACCTGCGGCCAAGCCACTTACCGACGACAAGAAGAAGGCGTTGGCCACCGCATCCAAGGGCTTTTCGCAGGCCATGGACATGATGAATGCGTCCACCGTGGGCCTCAATGGAGAGTTTCGATTTGCCGGCGTCAAGGCCGGCACTTACTACGTACATGCCATCTACGCCGGGTACATCGATCCCCTCGACCAGTTCACCGACGAGGACTTTGCCAGTACCGATCCAGCCATGCGGGCCCGCATCGCGCAGATTCCTACGATCACCGTCACTGGTTCGGATTCTGCGCATGCCGAGCTTCGACTCGACCGCGGTGCGGCCATCAGCGGAACCCTTCTGTACGAAGATGGCAGTCCCGCCGCCGGCTGGATCCTCACCGTCATCAAGCCCGGCACGCACGATAGCGATGCCGAAGCGGCATCGCTCAAAATGAATCAGGCGCTCGCCATGAGCGGCGCGGCCCAAGTTGCCAAGAGCGACGATCTTGGTCATTTCCGCATCACCGGCCTGTCTGCCTCTGACTACGCAGTGCGCGCAACCCTGGCTGCCCCGTCCATTGGCATCACCGCCAAGAACATCGGCGACGGCGGCACAGGCATCAACCTGGCCGTTTATAGCGGCAACACCTTCAACCGCGCCGATGCCAAAACCATCTCCGTTACCGCGGGCGAAGAGCACTCCGGCGCGGACATTACCATTCCCGACCACTCGCTCCACAGCATTGTCGGCCATGTGTACGCAAAGTCCGATGCCCACACGCTCAACGTGGGTGCGGTCAACCTGTCCAGTAAAAGCGACCCGACACTTCACCAGATGGCGGCCGTCCGCGATGACGGCAGTTTTCACTTTGACTATCTTCCCGCCGGAGTTAACTACACACTCACGGTGGAGGGCGCTGCGGACGGCAAGAACAGCGCTGCCCCGACCGCCGGCTTCATGGGAATGAACCTCCCCAACCCGGAGATCCTGCGTAAATATGGCTCGGACACAACCGATGTTCTTCTGGGAGATTCGGATGTCGATAACGTGCGCTTGACGGTAGCCCAAACAGACTGGAAGCCCTCCGGCAAGCCGCCCGCCGCCCCCATCGATCCCGGCGCGCTCCTCAACGGCATCTTCGGCGCAACCACCCCACCAGCCAGCGATAAGCAGTAAGGCAAGCCTGGCCTGGGCTTTCCAGGTGACTCGCTTGTTGCGGGTGCCCCACCCTTCCGCGTTTTTTGCGGAAGGGTGGGAGAGCACGGACCTCAATCTTCCCTTTTGCTTTACCTGTTGCAAAACTCAACCAGTGCTAGCATTTTCCCAGCGAGCGAGTACCCATGAGCGAGATCATCTTTGAGGTGCGCGAGGACGAGATCGACGGAGGCTTTACAGCCTCTGCCTTGGGACACGGAATTCACACCCAGGGGGAAACCCTCGAAGAGCTGCGCGCGATGGTCAGAGACGCCGTCCGCTGCTATTTCGATGATCCAGCACTCTCTCCCAAGACGATTCGTCTGCATTTCGTGCGGGATGAAGTTCTCGCCCCATGAGACGGCCAGTGCCTAGCGTGCCAGCATCTCCGCGGCCTTCAAGAACCACGGATCCAACGGCTTTTTGCCCACAATCACCTCTTCGTAAGGTGTAGTGATCACGTCGCCCTTGTGCATCCCAACCAGCACGCCGTGGTTGCCGGCGAACATCTGTTCGGCGGCCTCCGAGCCGAGCCGCGTTCCCAGCAGCCGGTCGCTGCAGGTGGGAACCGCGCCCCTCTGCACGTAACCCAGAACCGTCGAGCGAAACTCGTATCCGCGCAGCAGTCCATGCTCGTTGAAGTAGTGGCAAAGCCCCTCGGCGTTGTACGTCGAGCCCTCGGCCACCACCACGATGGCGTGCGGCTTGCCCCGCTCGTACACATCCTGAATGCGCTCGGCAAGTTGCTCCGGCACCACATCCACTTCCGGGATGACGATGGCTTCCGCGCCGCCGGCGATCCCCGCCATCAGTGCCAGGTAGCCGCATTTGCGCCCCATGACTTCCACCAGCAGGGCGCGCCGGTGCGAGCTGGCCGTCACCTTCAGATTGTCGATGGCGTTCAGCGCCACGTTCAGCGCCGTGTCCACACCGATCGTGATGTCCGATCCATACAGGTCGTTGTCAATCGTAGACGCCACTCCAACCACCGGGAACCCCAACTTGTGCAGTGCATCCGCCCCGGTCTGCGAGCCGTTGCCGCCAATCACCACCAGGCCGTCGATTCCCGCGCCCTTCATGCGGCGAATGGCCAGTTCCACGCCCTCTTCGGTATGGAACTCCGGGCACCGCGCCGATCCCAGCACCGTGCCGCCGCGCTGGATGATGCTGCCCACGTCCCGAGGTCCAAGCCGCTTGAAGTTGCCTTCGATGAGACCCGAGTAGCCCTGGTAAACGCCCCAGGTGCTGGCGCCGAGCGAATGGCCGGTGCGGATGACCGCGCGGATGGCGGCGTTCATGCCCGGAGCGTCGCCGCCACTGGTCAAAACTGCAAGATTTCTCATGTATGAGTTCTCATTTCGACAAAAAAGCGATCAATTTCAGGGTCGCAGGGTCGCTTCGTTGCGAACGGTGACCGCAGTCACGGTCGGCGCAGACCCGATTATCGGCGCGGAGGATCGCCGTGACCATGAAAACATGGCTGAATCAAAGGAATCTTGAAATCGGGGCTGCACCCGGCATCGCCCTCCCGCACCTGCGAAAGGTCATGCGCAAGAGGCGCTGCTCAGGCCCCGACTTTTACCTTCAGGCTGGGCCAGTTCGCCCGGCGTCGCTGCAGGAATGCGTGGACCCCTTCCGAGAAGTCCTCGCTCGCCCGCTGCTGGGCATTGGCCTCGATGGCGTCTTCCAGCTCTTCGTCGAGCCTGCGCGAGCTATGCCGCGACAGCAGAGCCTTCACCGCCCCCATGGCCTGCGGACTGTTCTGCAGCAGCGCCTGCGCCAGCGCGCATGCCGACTTCATCATCTCTTCGGCGGGAACGATTTCCGTCACCAGTCCCATCGCATACGCTTCTTCCGCCTTCAGCAGCTTCCCGGTCAGCAGCAATTCGCGAGTGCGTTTCTCGCCCACCTGGCGCAACAGAAACGAAGCCGCAATGGCCGGCACAAAACCTACGCGCACCTCGTTGAAGCCGAATTTCGCCTCGGGCGTTGCCAGCGTGAAATCCGGAATCGTGGCCAGGCTCATTCCTCCGGCAATCGCCGGTCCGTTGACGGCGGCAATCACCGGTTTCGGAAAGTCATAGAGCGTGCGCAGCACATGGGATAGCCTCTCCGAGTCGCGGCGGTGCTCCTCGGTGGTGCCCGCGGTAATGCTCTCCAGGTGCTCCACATCCAGCCCGGCGCAGAATGCCGATCCGGCGCCGGTCAGAATTAGCACCCGGCACTCGCATTCCTCGGCCTCATGCAAGGCCCTCGTCAGCTCTTCGATCAGCGCTGGGGTCAGTGCGTTGCGCTTGTCCGGACGGTTCAGGGTGACATTCTTAACCCCGTTGGCGGATTGAACGATGATGTGCTCGAACCTTGCCATGACAATCTCCCCATGCCGGAAACGATGCATCCCCGGCTTTGAATTCACATACTACTGCGGAATTCGGTCGAAAGCATGGTGATATTGAACACATCGAAATTGAAACTGAATCGCCGGCTCCCAAAACGATTCTTTCCATCGAGTGGAAGGTCGTCTTCCATCAACAGAATGCGCTTACGCTTCGGGCTCGGACTTTCCCATGCCCGGAGCACGCTTCCGTCCTTAGAGGCCCAGTTCTCCTGCCCTCTTCTTCATCGCCTCCAGGCAAAAGCCGATATGCGCATCCAAATCCACGCCCAGTTCCTCCGCGCCCATTCGAATATCCTCGCGACTGACGGCCCGCGCGAAGGCTTTGTCCTTCATCTTCTTGCGCACCCCGGCCACTTCCACGTCGGCGATGGCCTTGGTCGGTTTTACCAGCGCACACGCAGTAAGAAACCCGGCCAGCTCGTCACAGGCAAACAACGCCTTATCCAGATGTGTCACCCGCGCCACGCCGGAGTACCCCGCATGGCCCAGAATCGCCGTACGCAGCTCCTCCGGCCAGCCCAACCGCTCCAACTCCCGCACCCCCACGAATGGATGCTCCGCAGCCGTCGGGTGTTTTTCGTAATCGAAATCGTGCAGCAGCCCGGTGGTCGTATAAAGCTCCACAAACGCTGCACGAACATTCCCGCTCAACCCTTGCCAATCAGCCTCGGCCTCGCCACAGGCGGTCACGCAGACTTCCACTGCCAGCGCGTGCTTGCGCAGGCTCTCCCCTTTGGTCCACTCGCACAACAGTTTCCAAGCTGCGTCTCGCCCGAACTGGTTGCTCATTTATTTTCGCCCCTCTGTTGATTCATTTGGTTCGCGTTTCTTCCGGTTTCTCGGGATATCATAGGTGAGTCTTCGGTTTGTTCCTAAGTTTCTACTTGACAATTATGGTTCACTCGGCTGAGAGTACAAAATATCGAGGTGCAAAAAAGCACCCCGGAGGCCCCGCTCTGGCGCTCCGCATTAAGCCTATGGCTACCACACTTGTCAGCGTGGAAACGCGCGAAGTAGTGCGTTGTGAATTTTGCCGCATGGTGCAATTCAGAACCAGCAACTCCCTTTGCAGAAAATGCCACAAACCCCTGGACGTTGAAGAGACCATCGTCTTGGCGCCGCAGCTCGTCACCGCGCCGGTCGTTGAAGCGGCAACCGAAGCGGGCCTGCAAGTTTCTGTGCAGGTGCGTGAAATTCGTCGCTCTCGACACCTGAGCCAGCGCCAGTTGGCCGCCCGCATGGAAGTGCCTCGCACTTATATCTCCAAAATTGAAAATGGCAAGGCCATTCCGACTCTCGGCTCACTGGAGCGGCTCGCCACTGCGCTCGAAATCAACCTCTCGCAGTTGGTGCGCGACTCGCGCAGTGTCCGCGACGAGGAAGTTTGCGCCATCCTGGCCGATCCTTTCCTCGCTGAGATCGCCGCGCTGCTTCCGTCCCTGGATTCGCTGCAGCGTACCCTCTTCTCTGGGGCGGTGCGCGATACGGCCATGGGACGCCGGCGCACGGCATAAGCGGCTTCGTCTCATTCGTTGCCCCTCCGGAACCCCGCAATCGTTCCGGAGGCCGTAGAATCATGAAGAGGCGTGTCCCTGTGTCCCCATTGGGCAATTCATCCGGCACCTTGCGCATCCATGAGCTGACGGCCGAAGAGAGCGCCGTCTATGCAACGCTCAAGCCGGAGCGCTTGCCTGAGCATGTAGCCATCATCATGGACGGCAATGGACGATGGGCCGGCCACCGCTCCTTGAAGCGCTTCCTCGGCCACCAGCAGGGCGCAAAGAGCGTGCAACTGGTCACCGAAACGGCCTCGCGGATTGGCCTTCCCTGGTTGACTCTCTACGCCTTTTCACTGGAAAACAGTCTTCGCCGCCCGCGCGCCGAAGTCAATTTCCTCATGCGCCTCCTCAAGAGCTATCTGGAAAGCAACATGACGCGCATGATGGACAACAACGTCCGCATCCGCTATATCGGGCGGATCCACGAACTACCCGCCGAGGTGCAGGACAAGATGCACTGGGCTTCCGAAACCACCGCTCGAAACACTGGCACCACCCTCACCCTGGCCCTCAATTACGGTGGCCGGTCCGAGATGGTCGACGCCTTCCGTGCCCTGTCGAT
Source organism: uncultured Occallatibacter sp. (assembly GCA_964595345.1). Taxonomy (GTDB): domain Bacteria; phylum Acidobacteriota; class Terriglobia; order Terriglobales; family Acidobacteriaceae; genus Telmatobacter. Next base: position 47,602 of record CAZQPY010000033.1, on the reverse strand, counting down.
GGAAATGAAGGCAAAGAGCATCGCCCCGGAGCGCATCACCGAAGAGGACATCCACCGCCATCTCTATACGGCGCACATGCCCGACCCCGACCTGCTGATTCGCACCTCTGGGGAAATGCGCATCTCCAACTACCTCCTCTGGCAGATTGCCTATTCGGAGATCTTCGTCACCGATCGCCTGTGGCCCGACTTCCGCGGAGTGCACTTGCTGGAAGCCATCGCCGACTTCCAGCGCCGTGAGCGGCGTTATGGCGGCCTGGGCGAAAACTCGGGCAAGGTGGACGAAGAAACCGAACATGCCCAGATCGTCGCCGGGTGATTACCTAAGTTCTCGCGAATTCGTCGTCATTTTGACCCCGCCATTGCCCTTTCCTCCTTTTCCGCCGATAGCAACAGTATGAAGAGCCCTGTCGCAGAGCCGAAACTGGAGACAATACCGGCGTCGAATCCACAGCTCGAGGCGTTGCCAGAGGACCCGGCTGCCCGCGTGAAGCGCTTGACGGAATTGTTGAAAATTCGCCTCCGCGCGGAACTCGACCAGAACGGCAGTTCCGGGGCCTTGGCCTTCTGGCTACGCTCGGAGTGACGGTGCGCCGAGGGCCTTCTCACCCTGTATCTGAACAATGCTGGGTGCCCCAGGTCCGGGGTCCCCACGGACTGGTCTTCGTCCGTGGGGTGGAGGTCCCTCGCATTTGGGGACCTGGGAAAGCGCGAATCCCATCCCCATCCTCCGCGCGGTGGGGCGTCAGGAGAATAGTCCCAGCCAGAAAACAAATGTCTTTATCTTCAAACATTTAGCACCGCCCTTCCGCCGCTTTCTCCCGCTCTTTCGGACCTTCGGATCACCTCGCACCCGTCCCCCGCGGTACGAGACCACCCCCGGCGGTGTATCCTCATCCCTGAATGAAACGCATTCTTACTGCTCTGATTCTGATCCCGTTAGTGCTTCTCCTGGTCTTCCAGGGACCGGAGTTGATGGTTTCTTTGGCTGTCGCAGGGGTTGCCGCGCTGGCTGCTTGGGAGTTTCTCGGCCTGGCTGAGAAAACCGGTGCGAATCCTCCTCGCATTGCCGTCCTGGTCGCCATCGGAACCCTGTTTCTCTGCAATTACCAGTGGCCCGACCAGATCGCCGCCATCGTTGGCGTGCTCAGCCTGAGTCTTCTTGCCTATTGCACCTTTTTTCAACCGGTCGAAATGTCCCTGCCCAACGCGGCTACGGCAGTATTTTGCCTGCTCTATGTCGGCCTCACTTTGGTTGCCCTGCCGCTTCTGCGCGAAGCCACCAACGGCCCGTCGCTGGTAACCTTCCTGCTCTGCACGGTTTGGGCTGGCGATATTGCAGCCCTCTATATTGGCCGCGCTTTTGGCCGCCACAAGCTTGCGCCCTCACTCAGTCCCAACAAGACCTGGGAAGGCGCCATCGGCTCCGTTTTTGGCAGCATGCTGGTTGCCGGCGCACTGATCGGACTGGCTCATCTTTTGCAGACGCAGTGGGATTCCGCAAAGCTCTCCTACCCCGAAGACATTTGGTACTGGATGAGTCTGGCCGTGTTGGTCAACGGGTCGGCCCAAATCGGCGATCTGGCCGAGTCGGCGCTCAAGCGGTCCGCCGGAGTCAAAGACTCCGGAAACCTGCTTCCCGGTCATGGCGGTGTCCTCGACCGCATCGACGCCCTCCTATTTGCCGCTCCGGTGCTGTGGTACGCTCATATTCACCTGCGGATCTGACGCGGCTTCTTTTGCCGGGGACCGCCCAAAAATCCACAGAAATCGAAGATTCCTTTGAAAAGACTCGCGATTCTCGGCTCCACCGGCTCCATCGGACAAAGCACCCTCTCCATCGTTGAACAGTTCCCCGAGCGCTATCGGGTGGCCACCCTGGCCGCCGGGCGCAACCTCAACGAAGCTCTGCAGCAGACCCTCCGCTGGCGACCCTGCGTCGTCTCCATGGCCACCGAAGAGCTGGCTGGCCAGATGACCCAATTGCTGCGCCATGCCGGGGTCACCGGCACGGAAGTGGTCTACGGCACCGAAGGCACCGTCCGCTGCGCCACCCATCCGGAAGCCGATTTCGTCGTCTCCGCCATTGTCGGCGTCGCCGGCCTTGAAGCGACCCACGCCGCCATCCTCGCCGGAAAGCCCATTGGATTGGCCAACAAGGAATGCATGGTCGCCGCTGGCGAGATCCTCACTGCCGCCGCGCGCCAGCACAACGTGCCCATCCTGCCCATCGATAGCGAGCACAACGCCGTGCACCAGTGCATGCGCGTCGGCGAGCATCGCGAAGTCAAGCAGATCTGGCTCACCGCCTCCGGTGGCCCGTTCCGCCAGATGCCACTGGAGCAGTTCGCCAACATCACCCCCGAGCAGGCTCTCAAGCATCCCACCTGGGTCATGGGCCGCCGCATTACCATCGACTCGGCGTCCATGCTCAACAAGGGGCTGGAAGTCATTGAGGCCTGCCGCCTCTTCGATGTGCCTCCGTCCCAGGTCAGAGTCACCGTCCATCCCCAGTCCACCGTCCATTCGCTGGTCGAATACGTCGACGGCTCCATCCTCGCCCAAATTTCGGTCACCGATATGCGTCTGCCGATCCTCTATGCGCTGGCCTTCCCGGAGCGCCCGGCGTCCAATATGACCTTCGACCTCGCCGCCCTCAAGCATCTCGACTTCGAGCAGCCCGACCTGGAACGTTTCCCCTGCCTGCGCCTTTCCTTTGAGGCTGCCGAAAAGGGCGGAGCCCACTGTATCGCCCTTAATGCCGCCGACGAGGTGGCCGTCGAGGCGTTCCTGGATCGGAAAATCCCCTTTATGGGAATCCCGCGTACAATTGAGAAGGTGCTCGCGTCTACATCGGAAGCGCATCCTGCGACCATTGCCGAAGTGCTCGCATCTGATCGGGAGGCTCGTCAAAAGGCTTGTGCTTTGCTCAATTGAGATCGGCGCGAGGCCTGCGGGCTGAATATGCTTCTTTTCAAGTGTGTTTCTTTGAGGTTGAGACCGTCCATCTATGCATGATTTTCTGATCGCTGCCGCCGCCTTCGTTGTGCTGGTCGGCGTCATGGTTGTGGTCCACGAATTCGGGCATTTCGCCGTCGCCAAGTTTTTCAAGGTGCGCGTCGAGGCCTTTTCGTTCGGCTTCGGACCGCGCCTTTTCGGCTATAAATACGGCGACACCGACTACAAGGTCTGCCTGCTCCCCCTCGGCGGCTTTGTCAAGATGACCGGCGAAAACCCCGGGGAAGAGCCCGTGGACGACCCAGGGGCATTCACTTCTCATCCCCGCTGGCAGCGCATGCTGATCGGCGTTGCGGGTCCGGCTGCCAACTTCGTCCTCGCTTTCGTTCTGATGATCTTCTACTTCGGCTGGATCAACGAAGTCCCGGACATCAAGACCACCACCCTCGAATGGGTGACTCCGAATTCGCTGGCCGACCAGGCCGGTCTGCGTCCGGGCGACATCGTGCAGCAGTTTGGCTCCGTAGCCCATCCCGACTGGGAAACCTTCCACGACTTGGCCCGCGAGAATCAGGACCGGACAGTCCCCATCACGGTCGATCGCAATGGACAGCTGATTCGGACAGCCGTTCACATGCCGGCCCGCGACGGCGGCAAGGAATTCGATGTAACCACCGGCGGCATCTTCGTTCAGCTCGTCAACAGCCCCATCGACGTGGACGAAGTGGTTGCCGGATCCCCCGCCGAACAGGCCGGCCTCAAGGCTGGCGACTCCATCCTCAACGCGGACGGCCACGTTTTCCATACCGTCGAAACGCTGCTGGACTATCTGCAAGTCGGCAAGGGCAGGCCGATCACTCTCATGGTTGCCCGCAAAGGCGCGGTGCCCGTTCCGATCGTGGTACATCCCTCCATCCAGGACTCCGAATGGCGGCTCGGTTTTAAGCCCCTCCGGCCCGACGATCCGCCGGTGCGCGTCAAGCCGCTCTCCTTCGCCGACGCCGTCCATGAGTCGGGGAATTTCAGTTCCGAAAACTTCGTGATGATCCTCGAGGTTCTGCAGAAGCTGGTCACCCACCAGGTTTCTGTCAAGCAGCTTTCCGGCCCGGTCGGCATCGCCGTCGCTGCCGGGCAAGCCGCCAAGACCCGCTACTGGTATCCCAAATTCGTCCTTGCCGCCGGCATCAGCATCAACCTGGGCATCATCAATCTGCTGCCCTTCCCGATCTTGGATGGCGGCATGATTCTGCTTCTTCTCATCGAATGCACCATTCGCCGGGACATTAGCATGAACGTCAAAGAGCGTATCTACCAGGCCGCTTTCGTCATGCTCATGGCTTTCTTCGCCTTTGTGATCTTCAACGACGTTTCCAAGCTGTCGTTCTTCACCCAACTCAAGCCGTAGGCCAGGGACGGAGGGACTAAGGGAATAGTGACTAGTCCCTCAATCCCTGATCCCTGTTCCCTGTTCCCTGTTCCCTGTTCCCTGTTCCCTGTTTAGAGAGCCCTCCCCATGCCGGTCACCCACGAAGTCAGGGTCCGTTACGCCGAAACCGATCAGATGGGCATCGTTTACTACGCCAACTACCTGGTCTGGTTCGAAATTGGCCGCGTGGAGCTTTTGCGGTCCCTTGGCCTGAGCTATAGCCAGTTGGAAAAGGACCACCTGTGCATCCTGCCGGTGGTCGAGGCAAGCTGCCGCTACCGCTCGCCGGCCCGCTACGACGATCAAATTCAAATTGAGACGCGTCCCGCCCTGCTGCGCGGGTCGGTTATCAAGTTCGCCTATCGGATCTGGAGAAAAGCAATTCAACCGGGGGATGAGCGGAAGCTCCTTGCCGAGGGCGAAACGGTTCACGTGGTCTGCGACGACCAGCTCAACAAAAAGCCCCTGCCCAAGGAACACGAAGCCGCCCTGCGCAGCCTGATGAACGACGAGTAATTGGAGAGCGAAGCCGGAAGAACAGGAAACCCAGCTTCGATAGAGTTGAGCCTCAGAGCTGCTGGCCACCACTCAAAGTGAGAATCGTATTGAGGAATGCCTTTAGTTCAGGACAGGCCGCAGCGGCGATGGCCAAGTCCTGGTTGCACAAGATAAGACTTGCGTCGCGCACTTTGCTATAGCTGTCCCTGCGCCTGCCAATCTCAAAGATCTCCTTGATGTGATAAGACGGAGGCCGGTTGTGATTCACGGATTCTGGTGGGCCTGGTGGCGCATTGCGGTTGTGCCCGGCAACCCTCTGAATCTCGCTCCAGTAGGGTAAGAGCCACGCTTCGAAATCGTGCTGTGCAGCATGTGGGTAGAAACGGCCGTTCTGTCCCACCCAGGCACGCATTTTGGCTTTGGCATCGACGGCGTCTGTGAAGTCGTTTGTGCCTGTATATACGTCGGTCAGGGCAATCACCGCATCCGCCTGATCCTGCCCGTTGAGTAAATTCTCAACCGTCGCGCGAAGTTTTCTATCTTTCGGAATCCGCCCGTCGTATTTCCTCAAGATGAGACGCGGCATTCTGTCTGCAAGCCGCCCCGCAAGAAACGATCGCATGTGGGGCAAAAATGCCTTTTCGGTATTCCCCTCGACCAAGATAGCGATCTTCAAGAGCGCGCTCCAAGTGTGCCATTGCTCCAGAGTTCGTCGAGAGAGAAATCCTTCAACCACGCGTCCAGATCGAGATCGTCGGCCCATTTCATCGTAGTCATCCCGTCGTCGTCCGCATCCATCACTACGATCTCCTTCGGCTGGAGGAACCGGATGAGACGATCCGAGTGTGTGGCCACGACAAGTTGCGTCCGGTTGGAGGCCTCACGCATCAGATCGGCCAGCAGACTGAGCAACTCCGGATGCAGGCTGACTTCCGGCTCGTCAAGTAGCGTCAGCGCGGTAAGGCCAGGGCTTTGCAATAGCGTCGCCAGCCATAGGAAGCGAAGCGTCCCTTCGGAAAGCTGATGCATATAAAGCGGCTTGGAGAATCCCTTCTCCCGCCAAGCCAAGGCGAGCGTTCCGGCGGCGACAGGTGGAAAATCCAGCCGATCGAAACCTGGAAAGGCGGCTCGCAACGCATCTTCGATTGCGTCAAACCGATCTCTATCCGTCTCCCTAAGATAAAAGAGGCATGAAACTAACTCCTCGCCATTGCGCCCAGGAAGCGTTGCGGGCTGCATGGACTGGGGCAAGCGGACCGGTGAACGCGGGTCCACATTCAAGACATGATAGAAAGTGGAAGATGCTAGCCGATTGCGAAACTCCTCTGGCTGCTGAAACATCTTTGGCACCTGAGATAGCGAGGTCTCAAATGGCTGATGTTTCCAATTCGGGTGCAAGAAGCTCATTTTATGACTTCGACTTACACCTTCAACATACGCCGCCAAAAAACCAGGGCTTTCAGTGCTGGAATCTGGAGAATACCTGATGTCCGGGCCGTGGGAATCTATATGCAAAAACGGATATGGTGAACCGTTTCGCCTTTCGCTGAGCCGTTCTTCGTTGATCAGATAACCAACGGTTTGCGACTTGAGATTTAATAAGTAATCCAGCGGAACTTCATGCTTCGGGACCGTCATTGAAATCCCAAGCCGCAATTCCTCCGCACGGTCATAGGTCAAGATGCTCGACAACCCTGACAACTCAGAAATGGACTCGCTCAGCTTGCCTTGCGCGGACTTCGCAAGGACCGAAAACACATCCAGAACTGAGGTTTTACCCGTCCCATTTGCCCCGATCATCACGGAAAGTGGACGCATAGGAAGCTGAACATCGTAGAGACGGCGGAAGCCGTGAATGGTCAATTCTTGAAAACGGGATGTCTCAGGAACAGCCATCTCTAGCCTCATCTATTCCAAAACTACTTCTCTCGCGCCACCACGAAGTCCGGAACCCACAGCAGGGCCCGCTTGAACTCCGATTCGGGCAGGGAAGCCAGCGCCTGCCGCCCCTGTTCGGCGTAGCGGTCTGCGGCGGCCATCGCGTACTCCACCGAGCCGTTTTTCACGAGAATCTGCTGAATCTGCTCGCGGCTGGTCCGTTCAAAGCTGCGATCGGCTAGAACCCGCTGGATCGCCTGGCGATCTGCGGCGGTTCCGTGGTCCATTGAGTGAATCACCGACAACGTCGCCTTGCCTTCGCGCAGATCGCTGGCCACCGGCTTGCCCAGAACCTCTTCGGTCGCGGTCAGGTCCAGCACGTCGTCCACGATCTGGAAAGCGAGCCCTACCGCGCGTCCATAGGCGGCTAACGCGTTCTCTTCTTCTTCGGTCGCCCCTGCCAGCGCCGCGCCCAGGCGCATTGAAACTGCGAACAGGCAGGCCGTCTTGCGGAAGATCAGGTCGAAGTACTCGGCCTCGGAAACGGCTTTGCCCAGTTTCTGAATCTGCAGCAGTTCGCCCTCGACCATCTTCTGCGTCAGCCCGATCAGCAGATCCAGCACGCGCAGGTTCTTCTCTTCCAGCGCCACTTTGAACGCCTGCATGTAGAGCCAGTCGCCTGCCAGCACGCACTTCTCGTTGCCCCAGGTGGTATTTGCGGAAGGACGACCACGCCTCATGTTTGCGCCGTCGATGATGTCGTCGTGCACCAGCGTCGCGGTGTGCACCATCTCGACAACGGCGCCCAACCGGACTGCGCCCGGCCCGGAAAAGCCCAGCGCGTGCGCCGCCAGCAGCAGCAGCGACGGGCGGATCCGCTTGCCGCCGCCCTCCCGCAGGTATTCGGCGATCTCCGTGATGGTGCTAACGCCGGAGGCGGCGTCGCGGCCCAACTCCTGCTCGATCGCTACAAGGTCGTCCCGCAGCAGATCGAATACTTCTCTCGCCGTCGCTATCGCCAATGTACTCAAAGTACTCCGGTTCTCATCCACGTGATCGGTTCTGCTGGGTTGGCGATAAGCACCCTCGCTATCGGATGCGCCAGCCTCTGAGAAGCACCCGCCTACAGCGGTTCCAGGGTTGCGGTGCACAGGAAACAATGCTCTAAAGTGGCATTTTCCTTAAGAAAATGGCACCTTGCACGATTCCAGCAAGGGCACGGAAACTCTGCAACCGCTTTAATTCGAGCGGTAGTTGGTGAACTGCAATTCGACGCCGAGGTCTTTGCCGCGAAGCAAGGCGATAATCCCCTGCAACTCGTCGCGGTCCTTGCTGGTTACTCTCACAGTATCGCCCTGAATACTGGCTTGCGCCTTCTTTTTCGAGTCCTTCACCAGGCGCACGATTTCCTTGGCCTTCTCGGTGGGAATCCCTTGCTGCAGCGTGATCTTCTGGCGCACGCTTTGGCCCGACGCCTGCTCCAGCTTCTCGTACTTCATATTCTTCAGTGAAACGCCGCGCTTCACCAGCTTCTGGCCCAGAATCTCCTTCACTGCTTCCAGCTTGTACTCGTTTGCCGAAGCCAGCTGAATCTCCTTGTCGCCTTCTCCCAAGGTGATCTCCGAGTGCGAGTCCTTCAGGTCAAACCGCTGCTTGATCTCTTTCAGTGCCTGATCGACGGCGTTGCGGACTTCCTGGATATCCACCTTGCTGACGATGTCGAACGAATTCTCTTGCGCCATTTTTCCCTGTCCTCAATCTGTCCTCAACTCGAAAAGCCTTCTGCGCGCAGTCTCAACCTGCGCAGCGCCTTTAACAGTTTCCCACGCCGGGGTGAAGGCGAAACAGCCGCAAAAAGTTTTTCGTCGTTTCCGCGGCAATTTCTTGCGGAGAAACATTCTTCAGCTCCGCCATCGCGCCCGCTGTGTGAGCCACCCAGCCCGGCTCATTCCGTTTGCCGCGGTTCGGCAACGGCGCAAGCCACGGCGCGTCGGTCTCCACCAGCAGCCCCTCGATTGGAACCCGCGCCGCCACATCGCGCAAGGGCTGCGCCTTGGGATAGGTCAAATTCCCCGCAAACGAGCACAGAAACCCCATATCCAGCGACCGCCGCGCCTCTTCCCAGCCCCCTCCGAAGCAGTGCATCACTCCGCCCAGGCCGGTGCTCCGCCAGTGCTCCTCAAGAATCGGGAACAGCTCGTCCCACGCGTCGTTCGTCCCATCCTTGGGCCGGCAGTGGATCAGGATCGGCCGCTTGCGGCTGGCCGCAATCTCCAGCTGTGCAATCAGCTTCTCCCGCTGCACCGTGTGCGCGGCCCCTTCATGGAAGTAGTCCAGCCCGATCTCCCCGCAGGCGATCACCTCGGGCTCTGCCAACAACCGGTCAAGCTGGTCCAAGACCTCCGCGTCGGCTTCCGGCGTGGTGTGCGGATAGACCCCGGCGCTGGCATAAAGCCGCGGAATCCCGATCCCGCTCTCGGGCCGCCCATTGAACTCCCGGCAGATTTCCAGCGCCCGCCCCATCCCGGCAGCCTGCTCGCCAATGCCGATCGACAGCACCGTGCCCACGCCCGCCTCCCAGGCGCGCCGCAGCATCGCCTCGCGGTCGTCCGAATACCGTTCACTATCCAGATGTGCATGCGAATCGATCAGCAAAGGAGACCTCGGGGAAGGTTTTTACTAGTTTATTGCGCCAATGGCCGGATCAAGAATCGAGAGGCCCAAATGGGACACAAACGGATCGAAATCGCTGTCGCGATGCAGCAGTTGAAATCCGCGCTCAATGCAAAGGGTGGCAATCAGGCAGTCAATGGTGGTTCGAACGGTGATACCGCGCGAACGCAAAAATCGATAATTCTCCGCGGCCTTGATGGCCAGATCGACGGAATGATTCGTATAAACCGGCAGGGTTCGCAACTCGTCTCGCACCGTGCGGAATCGCGTTTCATGCCGCATTCCCTGGAGAACTTCGCAGAGGATGAGACTGGTCAATCCAATCTCCTCCCGGTTCAGCCACTGATGCAGCCAAATTGCCTCTGGGGATGGGATTCCGTTAATCGCATCGATCCAAACCGAACTGTCGACGATCACCATGAGAGATCCAGTCAGCGCGCAGGGGCTTCTTCCGATTTTGTGGGAGTAGCTTGGGGAGGCTGGGTCTGCGCCGCTTCCCATTCGGGCAATTGGCCCGCCCGCATGGCTTGCAGATTCCCCTCCCAGCCTCCAATGCCAAAGATCTTTCGCACGCGGCCCTGCTGCCTGAGCTGCACAACCTCAGTGAGAGCAGCCTCAACCGCCGCCTTCTTGGTGGTGGTCCCGGTCGCGGCCATGGCTTTCGCCATCAATTCGTCGTCGATCTCGATGTTGGTACGCATGGGCGGGCCTCCCGATGTGTAAGGATAGCGCGGTTTATGTGTATGGGCAAGCAGGGAACAGGGGTCAGAGATCAGGGATCAGAAAGACACGCTGGTTGAGAGTTGGGTTTCCCAGCCTTTCCACGATGAAACTGTGGAAACGATGGGGTAGGCGGCTTTTCAGGGTGCGCCAGCCGTCCGATTTGTCGGGAGTATTATTTTACGGATTGAAGTTTCAGCCTTCCTCGGTTTCAAAAGCTGGCCGGGGAGGAACACCCAAAGTTATATGTGAATCTCTGCGTCCGCACAGCTCGGAGGAAAGTGGGATGGCTTCGAATCAGGAAATCGATCAATTAGTTGATGAAAAATGTCCGGACTGCGGCAGTGGCTTTGCACAGGACATGACTGGTAGAGGCTTTCGCCGCCATTTGAAAAAGCTGCCAAAATGCGACCCGCGGACGCGGGAGCCACTCAAAGATGAGTCGGGTAACCCAATTATTTGCGGAGGAACAGAACAAAGTTGGGGCAAAGGAAACCGAAGCTAACGGAAGGCAGAACGACCATGAAATGGAATCTCGGCGTAGTAGTCGCTTTGCTGATCGTGTGTGGCGTCCCAGCGCTCGTCGCTATCGGTTTAATCCGTGCCTGCTCCAGCGGCCCGGCGAACGCAGTAACGATTAACGAATATGCGAATGTTAAAGATGACATCTGGTGCATGGAATCCAAGGAAGCCCTGGGGAAGCTGATCGAACTTTCTGCCAAGAACGCCTACGACGAGATGAGTGAGCTGTTCGTGTCGGAGGGAGTGACTACTCTGCGCAAGGGACAGAGCGTCAAGGTCGTAGATGAGAGCTTTAGCGGGTATAAGGTTCATACCTTGGGTGGCCAGGCATGCTGGGTCACAAGCAACATGCTGACGAAAGAAAACGATTCGGGGCTTCGCGGCAATGCCACTCCTGCGGCTCAACCAACGGAGCAACAATCGAGTAACGACCATTTCTACACGCTCGCCCCTGGCGAAGAGCTGATAGGGCGCTGGCAGTATGGACCGGAGTGGAGAAGCCTTCAGGTTGTGTTCTATAAAAGTAATGGCAAATACTACAAGAACACTTACATGCCGTTTAGCGAAAAGTATTTAACCTCTGAGCTGAAGCTCGCCACTTCAAAAGACGGCCCCAAGTACTTTCAATTGGATGGCTACAATGGACTCTACTTCACCATAGATCAAAGCGGCGATCTACATGGGTCTAATCGTACCGGCCCAGTCCTGATTGCGAAGAGAGTGCCATAGCAATTCCTCAGCCCACTCGGCCGGGTGGCCCACCCTTGCGCGTTTTTTCTGGCGCAAGGGTGGGGAGCCACCAACTTTCTGCGAGCGAAAAGCGAGCGTCTGCCCCACCGCAGGTGGTGCTTACTTCAGGCGGGAACCGAGCGGCACTTCTTCCAGGAAGCCTGCCAGCACCGGAGCGCCGCCTTCGAGGGACGCCGCCAGCAGCATGCCGTTCGACTCCAGGCCGCGCATCTTCCGCGGAGCCAGATTCGCCACAATCACGATCTTCCGCCCCACCAGCTTCTCCGGCTCGTAGTACTGGGCGATCCCAGCCAAAATCTGCCGCTTTTCGTAGCCCAGGTCCACTTCGAGGCGCAGCAGCTTGTCGGCCTTGGGAACCCGCTCGGCGACCAGAATCTGCGCCACGCGCAGGTCCAGCTTCATCACGTCGTCGATGGAGATCACCGGTGAGGCAGGCGGCTGCTCCGCAGCCAAAGCAACAGCCGGTGCAGCCGCAACCGGCTCGCCAGGGGATTGCGGCGCAACAGCGTTCAGTTCCACCGAAGTGGGGACGTAATCCGCTTGCTCTTTGGCCGCAGCCGTAGTCGCCGCTGCCACCGCGTCATAAGCCTTGGCTTCCTCCGCGGCGTCCACGCCCACGGAATCCACCGGCACGGCTGCTTCTGAACTCAGGGTCTTCACAATCTCGCTCACTGCTGCTCCTTTTGCTGCTTTGGCCGCTGGGGCCGAGGTTGCCGACTGTGATTGGACGGCAGAGCCACCGGCAGCTTCAATCACCGATTTGCTGTTCTGCTCCTCGATAGTCTGCATACGCTCCACTGCGTCCTTTTCCGCGCGCGGGAACAGCGGCGCAGGCTCGCCCAGCCGGGTCCCCGCCTGCAGTCCGCCCCACGCGATGTCAGTCAAAAATGCATTTTTTGCGGCATCGGCGATCTCGCCTTGTCCCAGTTGCCGCCAAACCTTGCCCGCCGCATCCGGCAGCACCGGGTACACCAGTGCCGTAATCACCCGGATCGCCTCCGCTGCCGTCGCCAGCACCCGCGCCTGCAGCGCAGCATGATCCGCGTCGGACCGGTCAACCGGCTTCTTCCACGGTGCGTTCGCCGTCAGGTACCCGTCCGTCTCCGCCACCAGCGTCCAAAGTCCCTTCAGCGCATCGGAGAAGTTCATCTCCTCGAACGCCGGGCCGAATGCCGCAATCGTGCGAACCGCACTCTCGCGCAGGGCCGTCTCGGCAGGAGTCTCGGCGCCAGCTTCCGGCACAATCCCCGAAAAATACTTGTGCACCATGTTGACCACGCGGCTCACCAGGTTCCCGTAGCCGTTGGCCAGATCGCTGTTGTAGCGCTGCACCAGCGCCTCGAAGCTGAAGGTCCCGTCCTGCCCGAAAGGAACCTCGCGCAGCAGGTAGTAGCGCAGCGCGTCGGCTCCCAGAACCGCCTGGACAGTCTCGGCGCGCACAATATTCCCCTTGGACTTGGACATCTTGCCCTGGTCGAACAGCAGCCACCCGTTGGCCCGCACCGAGCGCGGCAGCGGAATCCCCGCGGCCATCAAGAACGCCGGCCAGTACACGCAGTGGAAGCGGCTGATCTCCTTGCCGATCAGGTGCAGATCCGCCGGCCAGAACTTCTTAAACCTTTCCTGATCCTCGGGCGCGTCCGAGCCGTAGCCCAGCGCCGTAATGTAGTTGGCCAGCGCATCCAGCCACACATACACCACGTGCTTTTCGTCGCCCGGAACCGGAATCCCCCACGAGAAGCTGGTCCGGCTCACCGACAAATCCTTCAGTCCGCCGCGCACAAACGAGATCACCTCGCGCCGCGTCGACTCCGGCCCCATGAATCCCGGATTGGCCTCGTAGAACTCCAGCAGCTTGCGCTCGAATGCCGACAGCTTGAAGAAGAAATTCTCCTCGCTCACTGTCTCGGTCACGCGTCCGCAGTCCGGGCAAACCGTTCCCGGAGGCCCGTCCACATACAGCTCGTCGCTGACGCAGTACTGGCCGCTGTACGAGCCCTTGTAGATGAATCCCCGCTCCTGAAGCGTCGCAAACAGCTTTTGCACGCCGCGCTTGTGCCGCTCCGATGTGGTCCGGATGAAGTCGTCGTAGCTCATCCCCAGCTGGTCCCACAAGCCGCGGAACTCGCCCGAAATGGCCGTCGCAAAATCCATCGGCGTGCGTCCGGCCAGCTCCGCCGAGCGCTCGATCTTCTGCCCGTGCTCGTCTGTGCCGGTCAGGAAAAAAGTCTCGATGCCCAGCGCCCGTTTGCGCCTGGCAATCGCGTCGCACACAATCGTCGAGTACGCATGCCCCAGGTGCGGCCGCGCATTCACGTAGTAGATGGGCGTTGTCACATAAAAGCGTTCTGTATTCGATTTGCTCATGGAGTGTTTGCTTTGCTCTGAAGCTGTAGCGCGCACCGCCCGCAAAGAGAGTCTGGGCGGAAGTTGCGCTCATCCTCCATCTTACGGCATCTGCAATCCCGGAGCTTTCCGCGCCGCTCTTGCAAATCTGTCGGCGCCGAGTGCTCGAGCGGCCGCGAGTTCGGTCAAGTTAGCCGGGTGCCGGCTGCTCCAGGAACCTCGCTCTTGGCCGCCTGGGAAAGCACGAACCCCGCGGCCTTCCCTATTTCCGGATTGCGTACCGGAGAAAGCACCAACCCGGCCGGACCTCCCAACACCCAGATTCTCGTCCGCGGGTGAATGCGCAGATTCTCGGGCGCGGGTGAATGCGGTAGGCCGGGGATTCGTCCCACGCAACTCGCCATCCCTTCGGAACAGGGGTTTCAACCCCTGAGCCACGTCTTCCGCTCCGTGCCGCAAAGACCGAATCGTACATGAACCCATCATCGCTCCTGTCTACGGCGTTTCCGGATACTTATTCCGGGCATAGCCCGCGTGCACGGCGTTACGGGCGGGTGGCCTACCCTTGACTCACAAAAAGGGTGCCCCATCCTTCGCGCATCTTGCGAAGGGTGGGAGCGCACAAACCTCGACCAACTTCCGGGCGGACGGGTCTGGATTTTGAGACCTGGGATAGATCGAAATCCCCAGTCAACAAAGATTAATCCCGGAATGTCGCCCAGCGTTCGCGAATCGGCCTTCTCGGAATTCTCCGTTCAAGCCAACGACCCAACTCACTCCTCGCCGTCGCTCGCGGCCAGTTTGCAACTCCGGAAATCCCGGCAAACTCCGCTTCCCCCAAGTACCCCCTCCGTCTCTCATCCAAGGCCGGCCTCTCGCCAATCCGTCATCCGTTTGCACATCATTCCCTCCTTCTGGCGCACAATCGCTCCATGGCATTTTCGGAATGGGTGTAAACCGGAGGCGCACACCCAAGTGGCTCTTTCCTTAAGAAGAAGACACCCTTCACAACTCCAATAAAGCCTGCATATATCCCGAAAATGTCCGTGGAGTCGGCAATGGCCTTTCCAACCGCGAACAACACGAAAATGCGCTCAAATGTCACTAAATGCCACCTTTTTATCGTGCATATCATTGAAATAAATACAGATAGAAGAGAAATGCGTACCCCCCACCCCCCTCCACTTTGCCCCCGAAAACCCTTGCGCGGCATTCCGCCGACCTGTGAAACAGCCCCCTTTTCCAGCCAAAACCGCGCTTCCCATGCCGAACCCGTCAAATTTCGCCTGTGCATATCTCCCGGATTTCTGCACCACTTGTGGTGAAAAACAATGCAAAATCTCACCTGCCGGTACGTTTTCGATGGATTTCGGATTTCTTCGGGCACCGCTCCGGAACCCCTTCCGCCCCTGCCGCAAACTTCCCTTCTGTTAGAATCAGCCTTGAAAATCAAGGATTTTCGAGGATTTCCACGTGTATCTGGAAGCACAAAAACGGCTTGGTGTACGGCTGCGGCAGCTGCTCAAAGAAAACTACGATCTCGACATCGCCAGCATCGCCATCGAGATTCCGCCCGACCTCCAGTTCGGCGAACTGGCCACGCCGATCGCGTTTGAGCTGGCTCGCAAGCTGCGCAAAGCGCCCAAGATCATCGCCACCGAGATCGTCGCCGCCATCGGCCCGCTTCCGGGGTTCGCCTCTTTTGAGATCGCCGGAGCGGGATACATCAACGCCCGCCTCGACCGCGCATTCGCGGTGCGCAATGTTGCAGTAGAGCTGGAGGCATCCACCAGGAGGCTTTTGGGCAGGTCCTTCCCTCGCGAGCATTCTCTCGTCGAGCACACCAGCATCAATCCCAACAAGGCCGCGCACATCGGCCACCTGCGCAACGCCATTCTCGGCGACACCTTCGTCCGCGTGCTGCGCGCCGCCGGGCAAAAGGTCGACGTGCAGAACTATATCGACAACACCGGCGTTCAAGTCGCCGATGTTGTGGTCGGCTTCCTGCATTTGGAGGGCAAATCGGTTGCCGAAGTCCGCGCGATCATTGCCGAATGCGAAGCGCGCACGGCAGCCGCAAAGGATAAGTCGGCCGCGTTCGATTACCTCTGCTGGGACGTCTATGCCCGCACGTCGCAGTGGTACACCAGCGGCAGCGAAGAAGAGAACGCCGCCCGCAAGAAGTTGCGCTATGACACGTTGCACGCAATCGAGCACGGCGGCCACGAAACGGCGGAGATCGCCGAACTCATTTCGACTGCCGTTTTGCGCCGCCATCTGGAAACCATGCAGCGCCTGGGCATCGAATACGATTTCCTGCCCCGCGAGAGCGAGATTCTGCACCTCAACTTCTGGGCGCTGGCCTTTGAGCAGTTGAAGCATACCGGCGTGCTCTACTTCGAGACCGAAGGCAAGAACAAGGGCTGCTGGGTGATGACGCGGCCGGGCGCTGAAGTTGCCGACGGCGCAACAGATGAGGATGCCAAGGTCATTGTCCGCTCCAACGGGACAGTAACTTACGTGGGCAAAGACATCGCTTACCATCTGTGGAAGTTCGGCCTGCTGGGCAAGGACTTCGGCTACAAGCCTTTCTATGCCTATCCGAATCGCGAGTGCTGGATCTCGACTGTCGAGGGCGTCGAGCCGCATCCACATTTCGGCGGCGCAAACGCCATCTATAACGTCATCGACTCGCGCCAGAGCGACCCGCAGGCCAATGTCATCCAGGCTCTGCGCGGCATGGGCCACGTCGATCAGGCCAACCGCTATACGCACTTCAGCTACGAGATGGTCGCGCTCACTCCGCGTTGCGCGGAGGAACTTGGCTACGCCGTCTCCGACGAAGACAAGGTCCGCCCGTACATCGAAGTCAGCGGCCGCAAGGGCTTCGGCGTCAAGGCCGACGACCTGATCGACAAGCTCATCGCCGCCACCTGTGCCGAGGTCGAATCCCGCCAAACCGGCGGAACGGGCGATCAAGCCGATGCCGAGCGGCAGACGATCGCCCACCAAATCGCCATCGGGGCGCTGCGTTACTTCATGCTCAAGTTCTCGCGCAACTCGGTCATTGCTTTTGATTTCAAAGATGCGCTCAGCTTCGAAGGCGAAACCGGCCCCTATTGCCAATACGCGGTGGTCCGCATTCGCAACATCTTCCGCAAGGCCGGAACAACACCCGAAGCGGTGCTCGGTGAATTCGCGAAGGTAGCCGAGTTCGCGCAGTTGGGCGAGTTCGGCGGTTACCTGGCGGGCCAGGAGAATCAGGATATCTGGGCGCTGTGGCTTCGCGCCGCGCGCCGTTCGATGGTGCTGGAGCAGTGCATCGTGACCTCCGAGCCTGCCTGCCTCGCCAAGCACGCCTTCCAGTTGGCGCAGGAGTTCAGCAACTTCTACCACCACCACCACATCCTCAACGAAGAGGATCCGGCAAAGAAGACGTTTCTCCTCGCCACCGCCGCCGTCGCCCTGCGCGAGCTGGTCGAGGTCCTCAGCTGGCTGGGCATCGAAAGCCCGGAGGCGATGTAAAAGCAGCCGTTAGCTTTTAGCTGCCAGCTTCTAGAGTTTGTTTGCCGGCTTTTCGACGCATCCGAAAGGCATCGCCCCATCCTCGTTCGAAGATGGGGCGATGTTTTTTGATCGACGCGTAAACAGGCCATGAGCTGAAAAGCTAGAAGCTAAAAGCTAGAAGCTGCCTTTAGTAGCTCCGCACCCATTCCAGAATCGAGCGCACACCCACGCCGCTCGGGCCTTTGGCGATGTACGGACGCGCGTCTTCCACCCAGGCCATGCCGGCGATATCCAGGTGAATCCACGGCGTCTCGTCGGCGAACACCTTCAGGAACTCCGCCGCCGTCGAGGCGCCACCATAGCGCCCGCCGGTGTTCTTGATATCGCCGATGTCGCTCTTGATCAAATCGGCGTACTCATCGCCGAGAGGCATTCGCCAGAACTTTTCCCCGGACGTTTCGAGCGCGGCATTGAACTTCGCATACGCATCCTCGTCGTTCGAGAATGCGCCCGCATTCACCATCCCCAGTGCCACTACGCACGCCCCGGTCAGCGTCGCCGCATCGATCAGGTGCGTCGCGCCCAGTTGCCGCGCATAGGTCAATCCATCGGCCAGCACCAGCCGGCCTTCGGCGTCGGTATTGATGATCTCGATGGTCTTGCCCGGCTTGTCTGCGCTGAAAGGCATGGCTGTCTGCAGGTCGCCCGGCTTCTGCGCCTTGCCGTCGGGCAGGTTCTCCGTTGCGCACACCACGCAAATGACACGAACTTTCGGTTTCAGCAGGGCAATCGCCCGCATCGCGCCCAGCATGGCTGCCCCGCCCGCCATGTCGTATTTCATCTTCTCCATGTCCTGCGCGGGTTTGATCGAGATGCCTCCCGAGTCAAAGGTCACGCCCTTGCCGACCAGGCCGAGCACTGGGCCTTCCGTGACGCCTTCCGGCTGATAGCGCAGCACGATCAGCGCGGGCGGTTCTTCGCTGCCCTGCGCGACGCTCCAAAATGCGCCCATCTTCAACTCATGCAGCTTCTCGGTGGAGTGGACTTCCCATCCCAGTCCTACTTCGGAGGCCATCGCGCCGGCGCGCTGACCCATCATTGTCGGAGTCAGTTTGTTGCCCGGCTCGTTTACCAGCACCCGCGTGAAATTCTGGCTCTCGCCAATGATGACGCCCTCGGCAAAAGCGCCTCCCACGGCCGCTTTGTCGACGCCCGCGGCGGCCACCAGCGTGAACGACTGCACGCTCTTGTCTTCGCGATCGCTGCGGTAGGTGTCGGGGTCGTAATCGCCCACCAAAGCGCCTTCGACTACCGCCCGCGCACAGCGTGCGGCAGCCAGCGATTCGAGTTCCGGCAAGGCAAACACCAGCTCGCGAATCCCGCGCGGCTTGGTGAAACGCACTGCGGCGCCGGCGGCATTGCGAACTTTGCCCACCTCGGCTTTGCACTGCTTTCCCAAGCCGACAATCAACAGGCGCTTGGCGGCAAGCCCGGCCGGGGCATGCAACAGTAGCATCTCGTTCGCGCCGGCCTTGTATTCTCCGCTGGCCAGTACTGCAGCTGCAGCTGACTTCACCGCATGATCGCTGGTCAAAAGCACTGGCTGCGCCTTGGCTTCCGGGCCTTTGGCGGTTTGGGTGTCGGCGGCCAGAACGGCCAGGATTTCGGTTTCGATTCCGGCAAGGGGCGCATAGGAAAGTTTCGTCTGCATGCCGCCTATTATTTCACCACCTGCGGTGGGGCAGACGCCTTCGGTTCACTCCGTGCCCTAGAAAAGGCGCGGGCGGAGGCGATTCGGCTACAGCGGAACCAGAGTAGATGTATCCCGGAGGCACGCCCGCCAAGTGCCGTTTTCCTTAACCGGGGTCCCCGCGGACAGGTCCACGTCCGTGGGGTGGAAATAAAGGGCACCCTCAAGGTTGTGTGGGAGGCCATGGTTACTCTGGTTCCGCTCTAAGCAAGCTGCCGGGGACAACTCATTTACGGAATCGAGATCCGTCTACCGCCCCATCCGGTGTTTGTTGGCATTGATGGCGGAGCGGGCTTCGCGATCGGCTTCCCGACTGCGCTCGGTCTCGCGTTTGTCCCAGTCCTGCTTACCCTTGGCCACCGCCAGTTCGCATTTGACCCGCCCGTTCTTGAAGTAGAGCCGGGTGGGAATGAGCGTATGCCCCTTGATCTGCGTCTTGGAGAGTAGCTTGCGAACTTCTTCGCGATGGAGCAAAAGCCTGCGCGTGCGGGTTTCGTCGTGATTGGCGATGTTGCCGTGAGAATACGGACCGATATGAACATTCAGCAGAAACGCTTCGCCATCCTTGATCAACCCGTAAGCGTCGCGCAGGTTGGCCTTCCCCTCGCGGATCGACTTCACTTCGGTTCCCCGCAGAGAGACGCCCGCCTCAAATCTTTCCAGCAAAAAGTAGTTGTGGCTGGCGGCGCGATTATAGGCCGCGTCGCGCTCGCCACTGGCCACTGGGTCGCGCGGAACTGCCTTCTTTTGCGGGCCGGTCGCGGCTTGCGGAACGATTACGTGACTGGTTTGGCGGGCCATCGGGAAGAGTCCTTGCTTCTTTATCCTAGCATTGACGCGGGTTTTCTCCTTGCCGCAGAAGGGTTTTGCTAAAATGGAACATCGTTGGTTGTGCAAAATCACTAGGAACACCAGCGTCAAGCACTGCGTCCAGGGCGGCCAAGGCGGCCCAGAAAGGATCGCCCCTTCGGGCGGTCCGGAAGAGACGCCTGGGAGTTCGATGAACCGCTGCTTTGTTGCTCCGGCTGCCTTCCAAGCCGTTCTATCGAGATCCGCCTTCTGGATTGCCCTTTTTGCCGCGTCGGCAGGCTTTGGCCTGGCGTGCCTGCCAGCCCACGCCGAATCTGCCGCCTCTCTCTACAAGCACGGCGAAAGCGCCGAGGCCCGCGAGGACTACGATGCCGCGGTCAACGACTATCAGAAAGCTTACGCACTGGTACCGAAGGACCTCCGCTACAAGGCTGCCTTCTACCGCATTCGCGTTGTGGCATCTTCGCTGCACGTGACCAAGGGGCGCAAGCTCTTGCAGGCCGGTGACACCCAGGGCGCAATGGTCGAGTTGCTCCGCGCGGCCGAAATCGATCCCGCCAACGAGGCTGCACAGCAGGAAATGGCGCACGTACGCGAAAAGCAGGGGGAGGCCCCCCTCACCTCCGACACAAGCCTGCCCGAAAGTGCGGAGAAGCACGAAGAGATCGAATCGATCGGCGCGCCCGCCCAGCTCAAGCCGGTCTCCAACGAACCCTTGACCCTGCATATGACCGAAGACAGCAAGGTCATCTATCAAGCCATTGGCAAGGCTGCGGGGGTCAACGTGCTTTTTGACCCCGATTACACCTCCAAGCGCATTCAGGTGGATTTGAATAGCGTCACCTTGCTCGATGCATTGCGTATCGTGGGCACCATTTCGAACACGTTCTGGCGGGCGGTCACCGCCAATACGCTCTTCGTGGCGCAGAATACGCACGCCAAGCGCACGGAACTCGACGAGCAGGCGGTTCAAACCTTTTACCTGACCAACGCCTGGCAGCAGAACGACCTCAACGACGTCTCACAGGCGGTGCGCAATGTGATGACCACTGCCAAGGTCTTTGCCGTCCCGAGCCAGAATGCCATCGTGATGCGCGGCACTCCGGACGAGCTGCTGCTGGCGCAAAAGCTGATCGACGATCTGGACAAGGCGCGGCCGGAAGTCGTGGTGGACATCGCGGTTCTCGAAGTCAGCAAGAACTGGGAGCGCAACATCGGCCTCAGCTGGCCCAGCAGCGCCAGCGTCGCCCTGCAGACGAGCACCACCTCCTCCTCAACGACATGCCCTACGGGCTCGACCACCTGCACCCCTTCCACCAGCACCAGCACCCCCACGATTTACAACCTGGCCCACCTGAATGCCAATGATCTTGCGGTGACCATTGGTTCGGCCACCGCCAACTTGCTGCTGACCGACTCCAACACCAAGATCCTGCAGAATCCCCGCATCCGCTGCACCGACTCGCAGAAGGCCACCATGAAGATCGGCGAACGCATCCCCATTGCCACTGGATCGTATGGTGTGGGCGGCGTCGGAACGGGTGGTGTGGGTAGCGCGCTGGGCGGTGTGGGCACCGTCAATACGCAGTTCCAATACATCGACGTGGGGGTGAACATCGAGATGACCCCCACGGTGCATTACGACCACGATGTCACGCTCAAGATGAAGATCGAGGTCAGCTCCGAGAACGGCACCAGCACCATCAGCGGCGTCACCGAGCCGATCATCGCCCAGAAGACCAGCGAGCAGGTGATCCGCCTGCGCGAAGGCGAAGCCAGCGTTCTGAGCGGCATTTTGAACAAAACGGACACCGTGAGCTGGGGTGGAATTCCGGGGCTCAGTGCGATCCCCGGCATCAAGTACCTGTTCGGATCCAAGGATCATACGATTACCGACGATGAGATCGTCTTCCTGCTGATCCCGCACATTGTCCGCTCCCAGGATCTGGGCCCGGCGAACCTGCGCACGGTCGATACCGGAGTTGGCACCAACATCGATTTGCGTCATGATGCAAGCCCGACCCCAAGCGCCGCTCCCTCACCCGCTTCACCCCCCGCTGCTGCCACGCGCCCCGCGGCACGATCGCAGTTCGGCACGGTTCCAGGCACCAACGTGGAGACCGCTGGCCCGGCGGCACTGGCTCAAATGCGCGCCGATGCGGATGCCCCCAATCGCCAGCCTAAAGCACCGGCTGCTCCGCCGCTGCCGCAAAGTCAGTCCCAAACACCACCTCAGGCTCAGCCAAGCCCGGGCATCCGTCTCGCTTTCATTCCTCAGCCCAACCCGGTGAAGGTGGGATCGGCCTTCCAACTCCCGATAACCGTTGAGGGAGGGGCCGACATTGCAGCTGTCCCGATGCAGATTACTTACGATCCCTCAAAACTGTCGCTGGTTAATGTCAGTGGAGGCGACTTCTTGTCGCGCGATGGTCAGGCGGTAGCCGTTGTCCATCGCGACGAAGGACCCGGTCTCATCACACTCAATGTTTCCCGTCCCCCAGGGGCAGCGGGCATGAGTGGCGCAGGCGTGGTCTGCGTCATTGGATTTCAAGCCAAGGCTGCGGGCGAAACCAGCGTGGTCATCACCCGCCCCACGGCTTTGAGCAGCGCTCAACAGCAACTTCCGGCATCCGGCGGGCGTATTGCCATTCAGGTGCAATAGCTTCGTGTGCGGCAGAAGGTTGAAGCCATGGATTTAGAACCGGGAAACAAGAACGACCGACAAATCGCCAAGAGTCCTTCGCGCCGCCGGAGGGGCGAGCAAGGCCTCACGCTGGTCGAGTTGATCGTGACCATCACGATTCTCTCCATCCTGGCCGGCGCCGCCGTTCCCATTGCCCGCTTCAAGGTAAAACGCGAAAAGGAGCGAGAACTGCGGCGCGATCTGTGGGAGATGCGCGATGCCATCGATCACTACAAGGACGCCGCCGACAAAGGCGCGTTCCAGACCAAGCTCGACAGTCAGAACTACCCGCCCGACCTGGAGACTCTGGTCAAGGGTGTAGACGTGCAAAGCAAAAAGGTGAAGTTTCTCCGCCGTATTCCGGTGGATCCCATGACCGGGCAGGCGGAATGGGGATTGCACTCCATGCAGGACGACCCGAAATCCGACTCCTACGGCGGCCAAAGCGTCTTCGATGTGTATTCCAAGTCCACTGGCACTGCCCTGGACGGAACGAAATACTCCGACTGGTAGGGCGGTAGTGGAGCTCGCGTTGCCGGCGGTGTTGGCGGGAAACGGAAGCTCTGAATCGGTCGAGGTTTTGAAAGGGCGCGGCTTTAGCCGTGCCGATAATGGCAGCAGAACGAACGGGGCTTTAGCCCCCGAGGAGCGGCTTGAATGTTCAGCCGAACCTGAACAAAGCTTTCTTGGCGTTGTGAACTGAGTGAGCAGGAGAACGGAAAAATGGACTTTGCTAACGCGCGCGAAGAGCGGCTAACTCCGCTAACCCCGCCAGCTCCGCTCCCTCGGCGCAGGAACAGTAGACAGGACGCCGGTTTCACCCTGATCGAACTGATGATCGTGATGGCCATCATCGGAATTCTGGCCGTGGTGGCTATTCCCAGTTTTGTCACTTCTCTCAGGATGGCCAGGGAGGCCGTGCTCAAGGAAGATCTCCACGTCCTGCGCTCGGCGATCGACTCTTACACCATGGACAAGCAAAAGGCCCCGCAATCGCTCGACGACTTGATTCAGGAAGGCTATCTCAAGGCAATCCCCGAAGACCCGATGACGCGCAGCAAGGAAACCTGGGTCACGGATACCGGAGACGCCCTGCGTTCGCTCGATCAAACCGACCCTGGCATCGACGACATCCACTCCGGCTCACAGGATAATGGCTCCGACGGCCAGCCCTACTCATCCTGGTAGAAGGGCTCTACGCTTTCCCGCAAGTTCCGGTGCCCCACCTTCTTCGGTTGCCCTCTTACGCTGGCGTCAAGGTGAGGGGGGCACGGCCAAAATCCCTCTCTCCGATCCCGAGACACCGGCCGGCGCTAGGCTTCCGTACCGCAGGCTGCGCCGATCCGCGTCCACAACGCGTTCACCCCGTACCCGGTCTTCGACGACACGGCGATCAGATGCTCCAGCTCCAGCCCGCTCTTCAGCGCCGCCAGGTTGCGCGTACGCTCGTTGCCGCTCAGCCGGTCCACTTTGGTGGCCACCACGGCAAACTCCCGCTGCGCCGCCCGCAGCCACTCAATCAGCTGCATGTCGCTTTCCTGCGGAGGCACATTCGAGTCCACCAAACAGATGCACAGCCCGAGCACCTCGCGGTTGGCCAAATAAGGTTCAATGAATGCCGGCCAAGTGGATGAAATGGACCGCGAGATCTTGGCGTAACCGTATCCCGGCAAGTCGGCAAAAACCAGTTTCCGCCGCTGGCTGGGGTCGAGCAGGGCAAAGAAGTTGATCGCCCGGGTCCGCCCCGGGGTTTGTGAGACCTTGGCGGCCTTTTCGCCCACCAGCTTGTTCAGCAGGCTACTTTTGCCCACGTTGGAGCGGCCAAGAAACGCGATCTCCGGCACATCCGCGCTGGGAAACTGCTCCGCAGCCATCGCCGAAAGCATGAATTGTGTCGTGTAGCGCATCGTTCGAGCCAATCAGCGGAACAGCCAGTCAGCGTGTAAGCGCTTCAGTCAGTCAGCAGTAGTTTTCGGGAACCGGAAGAATCCGGGGGAGAGTGCGGGAATTCCGCACTTGCGAGCCGGTTCCGCATCGACTTCAGGAACCCCGCACTGTTGTTAGGATACAGGAATGGGCTCATCGAGCCCCATTTCGAACCCCTTCTCGATCTGCGGCAGCCGTAATGCCAAGTTTCCTCCGCGCAGAATCATGAAGCAGACAAACGCACACCACAGTCCGTTGTTGCCGAAGCGGGGCGTCAGCACCAGCGCCAGCAGCCAATAGCCCGCAAACGAAATCAGCATGGAGTCGCGCAACTCGCGCGCCCTGGTCGCACCGATGAACACTCCGTCCAGTTGGAAGCCGGCCACCGCGATCACCGGCATGACCACAGCCCAAGGCAGAAAGCGCAGCGCCAGCATCCGCACCGGTTCCTGGTTGCTGTAAAGGCCCACGATGCGCGCGCCGAATCCCAGATAAAACAGCGAAATCAACGCCGCCACGCTGAAGGCGCAAATGCTCGAGGTCCGCAAAATCGCGTGGTAATCCTCTTTGCGCCGCGCGCCGATGGCCTCGCCCACCAGCGCCTCGGTGGCGTTGGCGAATCCGTCGAGCCCGTAGGAGGCAATCATATGCAGATTCAGCAACACGGCGTTCGCCGCCAGGATCGCGTCTCCCGCCCTCGCTCCGGTGCGCGTGAACCAGGAATACGCTGCCACCAAACCCAGAGTGCGCAAGAAAATGTCCCGGTTGAGCGCAAACAACGCACGCAGGCTCGGGCCGTCCGCCAACTCCCGCCAACGCAGGGCAGCATGGCCATGTTGGGCATCGATCCCGCGAGGAGTCCAGACCAGCAGCGCGAGGCCCAGCCCGCACCCCACCCAGTCCGCACACAAGGTTGCGGTGGCAATTCCGGCCACGCCCCAGTGCAGTCCGATCACCAGACCCAGCGCCACAGCTACGTTCACAATATTGATTGCCGCCTGCAGCGCCAGCGCGGCATGAGCTCTTTGCCTACCCAGCAGCGAGCCCAAGATCACATAGCTGGCCAGCGCCGCCGGAGCCGACCAGATACGGATCCGGCAATAGACGAGCGCATTCTCCCGCACCGCGCCACTGGCGCCCAGCAGGTTGACGGCAATTGAAACCAGGGGGCCACGCACCGCCAGGATCGCCGCCCCAATGGCCATCGCCGATAGCAGCCCACGCAAAAAGTGCAACCTAAGAGCATGCGGATCGCGCGCCCCATAGGCCTGCGCCACCAGCCCGGTAGTGCCCATGCGCAGAAAGCCAAAGGTCCAGAAGACGGCGTTGAAAAAGATGCCGCCCAAGGCAACTCCGCCCAGCGCCGCCGCGCCGGGCAAATGCCCGCTCAGCACTGTGTCCACGGTCGACAGCAGCGGCTGGGTCAGGTTGGTGAGGATGAGAGGAATCGCGAGCAGGAACACCCGCCGGTACCAGTGGGTCATGCAGTCGATTGTACCGATTGCAGCATGTCAGCAAGTTAGCGGGACGTAGTCCCAGGAGACTTCTACGCCGAACTGGCTTGCGTAGCCGGTGTTGCCGTTGATGTCGATACCGTTGGCGCGGGCTTTGGCGGCAAGCTGTGCAAACTGGTCTGTCGTGATTCCTGCAAACACGAGTGGTAGGTTCATTTTCATCTGCAATTCCATTCTCTGGAGAATTGACAGGGTAGACGACGGTACCCCTTCAGCCAAAAAGGTGGCGCCTTTGCTGCGAACTTCAATCGGCATCAACGGACTCTTCCTGCGTGGCCTTTGGGCCTGGTCTCAGACCGACAGGAAATCTTTTGAGTTGATAATGTTGTGCCCGACGGTATAGCAGTAAAGGCTGGCAGGAACGAATTCGGTTTTCAAGCCTTGATCTTCACGATGACATGTGGTCGTTCTCGATGTGACGAGAATTTTCTTCAAGCGATTCTCATGGCTGAAACCGAGGAGGCCGGATAACTCGCTGATTTTGTCGCAGTAGCTGATTTTGTGCGGAGGCATCGCCCATGCCCTCTGTTCCGTTAGTCGGCGGCGGTGGCTTTGCTGGCAGCGGCGCGCCGGACGGGCTTTGCAGCGGGCCGGGGCACGGTCCTTGGCGCGGGCAGCGTCGGGATGACGGAGATGTCCGCTTTGCCTTCGGCGAGCTGCATGAGGAAGTCCTGGCAGGAGAAAGGCTTGATGTCCTTGAGGGTCTTGCTGGCGCGGACGTAACTGCCGTCGGGCTGCTGGATGCGGGCCTTGGCGGTGTCGGCGAGGATGGCGGGCAGGATCTCGTCGTGGATGCGGGCCTTGGCGGCGGGATCGCGGACCGGGAAGACGACTTCGCAGCGCTCGAAGAGGTTGCGGGGCATCCAGTCGGCGGAGCCCAGGTAGATTTCGTCGTTGCCGCCATTGGCGAAGTGGAAGATGCGGGAGTGCTCCAGGAAGCGGCCGACGATGGAGCGGACGCGGATGCGTTCCGACATTCCCTTGACGCCGGGCCGAAGAATGCAGAGTCCGCGGATGACGAGGTCCACATCGACGCCGGCCTGCGAAGCCGTATAGAGAGCTTCGATGACCGACGGCTCGAGCAGGGAATTCATCTTGGCCACAATGTGGGCGGGGCGTCCGGCCTGCGCGTGCTCGGTTTCGCGGCGGATGAGGCCCAGGAAGCTTTCGGCCATGGTCAGCGGGGCAACCAGCAAGGGACGGTAGTCGTCGATTTCGGCGTGCGCGGTCAGGTAGTTGAAGACCATATGGACCTTTTCAGTAATCTGCGGGTCGCTGGTCAACAGGCTGAGGTCGGTATAGAAGCGGGCGGTGACGGGGTTGTAGTTTCCGGTACCGAGATGGCAGTAGCGGCGGGTGACGCCGTCTTCGTCGCGGCGGACAAGCATGGCCAGCTTGCAGTGGGTCTTGAGTCCGACTACGCCGTGGAAGACCTGCACGCCGGCGTCCTCCATGTTGCGCGCCCAGCGGATGTTGGAGGCTTCGTCAAAGCGGGCCATCAGCTCGACGACCAAGGTGGTTTCCTTGGTGGTGGCGGCCTCGATGAGGGCCTCGAACATGGGCGAATCGTGGCTGGTGCGATAGAGGGTCTGCTTGATGGAGACGACGCCGGGGTCCTGCGCGCCCTGGCGGATGAAATCGACCACCGGGTCGTAGGAGTCATAGGGGTGGTGCAGCAGGATGTCGCGCTGGCGCAGCTCCTCGAAAAGGTTGGCCGATTTGCGGCTCAGGTGGAGCGCCTTGGGGGTGAAGGGCGCGAACTTGAGGTCGGCGCGGCGCACGTCGCCGTAAAAGAACATGATTCGAGACAGATTCACGGGACCGTCGCTGCGGTAGACCTGGTCATCGTCCAGCTCGAAGTTAACCCGCAGGCGCTCCACGATTTCGGGGTCCGCGCCCTGCTCGATTTCAAGGCGCACGGCATCGCCCTTGCGGCGGTTATGCAGTTCGACGCGGATGGTTTCCAGCAGCGAGCGCGCCTCTTCTTCTTCGAAGTAGAGGTTGGAGTTGCGGGTTACGCGAAAGGCGGTGCGGGCCATGACTTCGTAGCCGCGGTACATTGCGCCGAGGTTCTGGGCGATCAGGTCGTGGAGCAGGACGTAGTCGAAACCGCCGGGCGCGGAGGGCAGGCGCACGAAACGAGGCAGCGCGCGGGGGACGGTGACCACCCCGAGGACCAGCGGGCCAGAACTTTTACGTTTGCGGCGGAGCAGCAGAGCCAGGCAGAGAGCCTTGTTCAGGACGCGAGGAAAGGGGTGCGCGGGATCGATGGCGATGGGGGTGAGCAGCGGATCGACTTCGCGCAAGAAGAAGTCCTGAGCGAAGGCGCGGTTCTCTTCGGAGAGCTCGTCCCAGTCGAGGAGGCGGATGCCGGCGCGGCGTAAATCGGGGAGGAGCTGATCGTTCCAGCAGCGGTACTGGGCCTCTACGAAACTATGGATGTCGGCGGTCAGCGCGGCGAGGGACTCCTCGGGGCGGAGGCCGTCGAAACCGGGCTCGCGGTAGCCGTCTTCGATGCGCTGCAAGAGGCCGGCCTGCCGAACTTCGACGTACTCGTCGAGGTTGGAGCCGGTGATCGATAGGAACTTAACGCGTTCCAGGAGGGGATTGCCGGGGTCCTCGGCTTCTTCCAGGACGCGCCGATTGAACTGCATCCAGGATTGATCCCGGCCGCTGAAGAGCATCTGTTTTTGGATCATTTTTTGGTTCGCTCGAGCCATCGTGTGGTTTTCCAGTGCGCCGTGTTGGCAGTCTACAGCGTTTCTACAGAGAATGGGCAGGCGAAAGTGGCTGGGACAAAAGGAAATGCACCCCCTTGAGCACCCTATCTTGTAATGGATACAGGATGAGCGGAGCGGACGGTGTTAAGGCGAAGCGAATTTCTGCGCGAGGCGAGGGAATTGAATGGGCCACTCAACTGGGTAAGTAGCTTCCCACCCTTGAGACAGGAGACAAAACGCAGGTTCTTCGACTCCGCTGCGCTTCGCTCAGAATGACGTCGCGAGGGTGGGTGTCCAGTGATGCCCAGCAGTGGGCCGGAGGCGCAGGTCAGTTGGGCCGGGTGAAGAGTGCGGCGATGGAGTCGGAGGCCTGTTCGTTGGTGGTGCCCGGGTAGAAGGAACTGACCTTGGCGAGCAACTGGGCGAGTTGGTCGGCGCTGACCTTGTGCAGGACGGCGGCGCCGGTGGGGCCGAAGGTCAAGGTGTTGTAAGCGCTGGTGTAAACACGAACCTCGAAAAGCTCAATGGTGTTCGGATCGCTTTCTTCGATGCTGACGCCCCACTCGTTCTTGAACCTGAAATGTGTCCCCGCCGGACGAAATATTGCGTTCTCGTGCTGGCGTCTGCGCTCGCGCTCGTCTCCCATCGCTTACCCCTTCCCATCGAGCGGTTCCATGGTTTGAGTGCCCCTGCTTGGATCGTGCATCGTTTCCTGGACAGGACAACTCTGGAACCGCTGTTGCCGGATCTCCGGCTTTGCAGCAAGGATACCTTGGCGAGGAGCGGGAATGAACGGGAAAGAATCCAGTTAAGGGGTCTGGTTCGAAAAAGGGAATTCTCCCCGCATTGGTTCGGCACTTGCATTGTGCGATGGGGCGCCTGCCCTCACCGCAAAGAATCAGGTTCCGTTGGTCTTCGCTCGGGCCAGACTTTCGACTTCGCTGCGCGTCGCTTATGAACAAACCGCAGGTTCTTCGACTCCGCTGCGCTTCGCTCCCTATGAACAAAAAATAGGGTTATATAGAATCAGCAAGTTGGCCGCGGCTTCGCCGCGATAGCAAGTTGGCGAGTTGGCGGCCTTTGCGGGTTGCGCCCATTGTTCATTTCAGCCGTAACTCGACGCGGCGAGTCGGCTGCTCAGAATGACAGGGGAGGGTGCGGCGCGGGCCGCGCGCATTTGCAGACCGGATTATTCAGGGGCAGTGATGTCGAAAGAGCAAGGGTGTCTTGCGGGACTTTACAAAAAGCGACATCTGACCTATTCTGCACGTCTAACGGTTACGTGCAATACGGGTCGGCGGACTTCCCCAAGATGCTACGCTGCCCGGTGCACAGGGTCCTTCCTGCACTTGGTGCCAGTTTCTGTCGTCGGGCGGAACACCTTTCCCTTTGAGGAATCCATGGGATCCCTGTCATTGCTTTGTTGAGATCTAACGGGGTGCATGAGTGGCATCAAATCGACTTCTGGTGATAGACGATATGCCAGCCAGTTCCGCGACCATTGGGCGGATCGCACGCGGTTGCGGCTACGACACAATTATCACAACGGACGCGGACGACTCCCGCGCCAGGGTCCAGTCGTGGAATCCGTCGGTGATCGTGCTCGACCTGAACATGCCTCAGATGGACGGCCACCAGATGATGACCTGGCTGGCTGAACACCTATGCAAGGCGCGGATCCTGATTGTGAGCGGGCGCGAGCAGGAGTTGCTGCGCGAGGCCGAGCAGTTCGGGCGCGGCCTCGGCCTCAGCATCGCGGGCAGTATCCAGAAGCCGCTGCGGGTGGAGGGTCTCCGCGCGGTGCTGCGGGAGATCTATGTCGCCGCCGGCATCCTCTCACCCCAGGATCTCTCCAAGGCACTGGAGAACCGGGAGATCCGCCTGGAGTACCAGCCGCAGATCGACATGCGCAGCGGGATCGTGATTGGATTTGAGGCGCTGGCGCGGTGGGACCATCCATTGCACGGGCCGATTCCGCCGGCGGTCTTCATTCCCGATCTGGAAGCCCACGAAATCATCAACGACTTCACGCTCCACGTGCTCGATCTGGCGATGCAGGACGCGCGGAAGTGGCAGGATTTGAACGTGCGGATTTCCATCAACGTATCGGCGGCCAACTTCAGCAAACTGCACATCGACGAGATCGTGGAAAAGAAATGCTTGGAGACGGGAATCGACATCAGCCGCATCACCATCGAGGTGACAGAGTCGGCGGCGGTTGAGAACACCGGGCAGATTGCCTCCTGCCTGGAGAGGCTGCACAAGCTGGGCGCGCAAGTATCGATTGACGATTTCGGGACCGGGTTCTCGTCGTTGATCAAACTGCACGAATTGCCCTGCGCGGAGCTGAAGATCGACAAGTCGTTTGTGGAGAACTGCATCGGCAATCAGCGAAGCAGCATCCTGGTGCAGGCGATGATCGACCTTGGGCACAGCCTGAATAAGCGGGTGGTGGCCGAAGGGGTGGAGAACGAACGGACCATGCGGCAGCTTGACGCGTGGTCGTGCGATATCGCCCAGGGATTTCACATCAGCAAGTCGATGCCGCCGAACCTGGTGGAGAAGTGGTTTGAAGAGTATGCCAGCCAGGTAAGGGATGAGTGGAGTTGAGGACGGGCGGCGGCATGGATTTGCGGCCTCTTGAAGATGATTGTTTCCCACCCTTGCGACACGCCCAGGAAGGTCGCAAGGGTGGGCAAAGAGGATGCAGGGGCTGATCGATCCGGGGCGAGGGGACGCGCATGGCGAGTTTGGAAGATGTCGCGAAGGTGTTTCCGCTGGTTCCCGACCCGATGGTCCTGGTGGACGGGATGGGAAAGATCGTGCTGGCTAACCCGCACACCTATGCCCTGTTTGGGTATCGCGATGGCGAACTGACCGGGCAGCGGGTAGAACAATTACTTCCCGAGCGTTTTCGCGCCACCCATGGCAAACACCTGGACAGCTATTTCCAAGCGCCGACGGTGCGAGCGATGGGGACCGGGCTGGAGCTTTCGGCACGGCGGTCGGACGGGACGGAGTTCCCGGTGGAGATCAGCCTGGGACCTTATCGGGTTTTGGATTCGGTGTACGCGCTGGCGGCTATTCGTGACATCTCAGAGCGAAAGCGAATGGAGGCGGAACGCCAGGAGAGCCTGCGGCAGAAAGAACTGCTGGAAGAGCGGGCGCGCGCCGCACAGCTTTTGGCGGACCGAAACGAGGCGCTGCGGGCCATCTTTGAAGCTTCGCCGCTGGGGATTGTCACGGCCACGCAGGAAGGCATCATCGACCGCTGGAACAGCGCCGCGGAGCGGATCTACGGGCATACGGCGGAAGCGGCGATCGGGTCCAGCATCTGGGAACTGCACGAGGGGATCGAGGAGGAGGGCGATCCATCTCCTTCGGAAGTGCGGGCAGCCGAGGTGCGGGCGGCGGTGAGCGAAGGCCGGGAACTGCGGAACATCCTGGTGACCCAGCGGCGGAAGAACGGCAAGGTGGTGGACATCAGCTTGAGTTCCGCCCCCTTTCACGACGCCAACGGGGGGAATTCCGGGTTTGTGTTCCTGGTCGACGATGTGACTGCTCGGCGGACGATCGAACAGCAGCTACGCCAGTCTCAGAAGATGGAGGCGGTGGGGCAGTTGACGGGCGGCATTGCCCACGACTTCAACAATCTGCTCAGCATCGTCATCTGCAACCTGGAACTGCTTCAGGAGAAACTGGAGCCGGAGTCGGAAGACCGGGAACTGAGCGACATGGCGCTGGCGGCGGGGCTGCACGGGGCGGAGCTGGTGAAGCAGATCCTGGCTTTCTCGCGGAAGCAGAATCTTGATTCGCAGCGGATTGACGTGAACCAGCTGGTGAAGGGCATGATGAACCTGCTGGCGCGGTCGCTGGGCGAACAGATTGAAATCGTTTTGGAGCTGGAACCGCGAGTTTGGCCGGCGATTGCCGACCGGGTGCAACTGCAGACCGCCGTGGTCAATCTTGCTACCAACGCCCGCGACGCGATGCAGCGCGGGGGCAGGCTGATGATCCAGACGGGAAATACGGTGCTGGACGCCGACTATGCGCAGCAATTCGAGGAACTGAACGCGGGCGAGTACGTGGTGGTTTCCGTAACCGACACGGGCAAGGGCATGACTCCGGAGACAGTGGAGCGGGCTTTCGATCCGTTCTTTACCACCAAGCCGCCTGGCGAGGGAACCGGTCTGGGCCTCAGCATGGTCTTCGGATTTGTGAAGCAGTCGGGCGGACATGTGCGCATCTACAGCGAATTGGGGCAGGGGACGACGGTTTGCCTTTATTTGCCGCGTGCCAACGGCGAACCAGCCGCGGCCACGCCAGAGCAGGACTTGCAGAGCAGTGCCAAGACGAAGGGGGCGCGCATCCTGATTGTGGAAGACAACCTTGATCTGGCAAAGAGCGCAAACCGGGTGCTGAGCGATGCGGGCTTTGTGACGGCCGAGGCAACCAGCGCCGACGAAGCGCTGGCGATTCTGAAGAGCGGCGCGAAGTTCGACTTGCTGTTTACGGACATCATTCTGACAAGGGGGTTGAACGGGATTGAGCTGGCACAGGAACTGCGGGGGACTCTACCGGATCTGAAGGTGCTTTTCTCGTCGGGATTCTCGGAAGCGGCGCTGCGGGTATCGGGCAAGATACTGGTGGCGGGGAACTTTATCGCCAAGCCGTACCGCAAGGACGACCTGGTGGCCAAGGTGAACAGCCTGCTGGAGGGAAATCCTGGGCGCTAGAGGGCGCGCTGGCAGCCTTCGAGCTGTGCCGGATTGACGGCGCGGCTCGCTGGAGCGAGGATAGGAATGGGGAGTCTCGCCTGGTCCCTGCAAAAGGAGCCCGCTATATGCCGCAGAAGATGGATTCGACCAAAGAAGGCCCGGTGAGCGGGGCGGAAGCAGCGACACGGGAGCCGGCGGGCTGGGATGAGATGTTCGACCAAATCGCGGCAGGCTTGTATAACCTTGCGTCGATGCTGGTGGGCGAAAGCGAAGAGAGCGTGAACCTGGTGGAGACCGCCATTGAAACGGCGGAGGTCTCGGTTTGCCAGGATCCGGTTGTGGCCCGCGAGAAGAGCCGGCAAGCGCTGTGCCGGGCGGCGGTTGCGGCCATTGCGGAGCGGAATCCGGGCGGCCTGAATGCACCGGATGGCATAGTGGGCGAGGCGACCTGCATCGAAGACGACGATCTGAGCGCAGCCGGAGTTTCGCGCGAGGAACTGGAACGGATGATGAGCGGACCGGACCGGGTTCGGGTGAAGAACTGGCTGGAAGGACTGCCGATGGCGGTGCGGACGGTGTTTGTGCTGCGGGCAGTGGCGGGCATGAGCGGGGCGGAGACAGCCGGCGTCCTGGCAGAACTGGGCGGTCCGCAGGCGGCAGGATGGACTCCGGACGGGGTACGCGAGCACTTCCGGCAGGGGCTGTGCTCGCTGGCTTCGCAGCTGATTCACGCAGCGGTGCGGTAGGTTCTTCCCTCCATGGAAGAACGTTCTTCGGGATCCATCAGGCTGCGGAAAGAGCCCATTTGGCACAGCCTGGTTGTGCCCTTTCAAAATGTCCTTTCAAACATTTCAAACATCTGATTGGCTGAGATCCGCAGAGCGTGCCGGTCGGTTTTGCGGTGTAGCGTTGAGCTACGTGCGGTCCGGCGTGGGTGCGTCAAATTGCCGCACCTAAGCGTCTGAAGAAGAGTGCATTGCTTTCCGCGTCGGGCAAGGAAATCGGGCTAGCAAATCAGTTTGGCAAATCGGAATGGTAGGTTTCGGCCTGGGCGCGGCCGGTCTTGCGCAGTCCGATACACTGAATAGAGGAACGTTGCGCCTGTGTTGTGCATCCATTCCTAAGCGAAGTATTCACAGGCGATGCGCTTCGCTGCGAGTTAGAGACCATTGAAGCTCTTGAGAAAAACAAATTCCCGAATGAATCGGCTGCGTGCCGGCGTGCATCTGGTGGGCCTTTCGGTGCTGGCAGCGGCGACCTCGGCGGTTGGGTTGGCGGCGCAATCCGGCTCTCCTTTTCAGGGCAGCGTGGTGGCGGGCGAAGTCTCGGCCCAGCCGGTGAATCTGACGCTGGATGAGGCGATCGGGCGGGGCCTCCGAAACAATCTTGGGGTGGTGCTGAGCGGGACGCAGACCGCGGCGGCGCGCGCGCAGCGGCTGAGCCAGTTGCAGACGCTGCTTCCGGCCGTGGATGCGAGCCTGAAAGAGACCGTAATGCAGTCCGACCTGCCGGCGGAGGGCCTGCGCATCAAGGGCTTCCCAACCATCATCGGGCCTTTCGGGTTTACTGACGTGCGGGCTTCGCTGAGCTGGTCGCTGGTGGATGTGTCGTCGCTGCGGAACTATCTGGCGGCGCGGCACAACTTCAATGCGGCTGAATTGACGGCGCAAGACGCGCGCGACCTGGTGGTGCTGACGGTGGGAAATGCCTACCTGCTTGCGCTGGCCGACGAGACCCGCATCAGCAGCGTGGACGCGCAGGTGGCGACAGCCAAAATATCTCTCGATCAGGCGGTTGCCAACCACCAGGCCGGCACGGCTCCGCTGCTGGACGAGTTGAGGGCACGGGTGGACTACCAGTCGCTGCAACAACAACTGATCGTGGCGCAAAACGCTTACGAGAAGGACAAGCTGGCGTTGGCGCGAGCGATCGGAATGCCGCTGGCGCAGAGCTTTACGCTGGCCGACAAGGCTCCCTACGCGGAGTTCGACGGGATGGACGTAGAGACGGCGATTCGCCAGGCGCACCGGGACCGCAAGGACCTGGCGGCGATGACGGAACTGACCAAGGCCGTGGAAGAACAGCGCAAGGGAGCCACGGCAGAGCGTCTGCCAACGCTTCAGTTTGATGGGGATTACGGCGACATCGGCGTGAACCTGAAGACTTCGCATGGAACCGGAGACGCGACGGGCACAGTGAGCGCGCCACTGTTCAGGGAGTACGAATTGCGCGGCACAGCGCAGCAGGCGCAGGCGCAACTGGACACGCAACGTGCCCAACTGAGCGACAAGCAGGCGCAGGTGGACGCGGATGTGCGGGACGCGCTGCTGGATATTGCGACAGCCCAAAAGCTGGTGGAAGTGGCGCGCTCAAGCGTGGAGCTGGCTAACGAAGTTCTGAGCGAAGCGCAGCAGAGATACAAGAACGGCGTGAGCGACAATCTGGCGGTGAGCCAGGCGGAGCAATCGGTGGCACAGGCGAACGACCAGTACGTGGGGAGCCTGTACCGGCACAATGTGGCCAAGCTGAGCCTGGCCAGGGCTCTGGGCGCGGGGCAGGATTACAAGAAGTATCTGGGAGGAAAGTAGACGTGGCGGATACAAGACCAAACCAAGCCGGACAGGCTGGACAGGCAGAGCAAGCCAATCTCGACGAGACGACCGAGGTCGCTCAGCCGCAGTCCCGCCGCAGAGGCATTGTGATCGTCGTGCTGGTGGTTCTGGCAGCCGCGGCTGCGGGCCTGTGGTGGCACTCGACCTTCAGCGAAGATACCGACGACGCGCAGATCAACGGGCACCTGATCCAGGTGAGCTCGCGCATCGGCGGCCAGGTGGCCAAGGTGTATGTGGACGAGAACCAGCTGGTGAAAGCGGGCGACGTGATTGCCGAGTTGGACCCGCGCGATTACCAGGTGGCCGTGGAGAATGCCGAGGCGGCTGTTGCCAGCGCCCAGGCCAATGCCGCCGCCGCCAATGTGGCCGTTCCGCTGCTGACCGTGAACACCGGCAGCAACCTGCGCTCGGCCAATGCGGACGTAACGGGAAGCGAAGCCGGCGTGGCCCAGGCGGAAAACCAGGTGGAAGCCGCCAAGGATCGCGTCAGTCAGGCCAAGGCCAACAACGTCAAGGCCCAGGCCGATCTGGAGCGCTACAAGCCGCTGGTGGAAAAGGACGTGATCAGCAAGCAGCAGTTTGACGCCGCGGTGGCCGCAGCCGATGCCGCCAAGGCTGCTCTCTCCGATGCCCGCGCCAGCGAGCGCGCCGCCGAAGACGGCGTCAAGGTTGCCCACGAACGCGCGGCGCAAGCCCAGGCGCTTGAAAAGTACGCCGAGACCGGCCCGCAGCAAGTGGCGGCGCAGAGCGCGCGAGCCAAGCAGGCATTGGCGCAGGTGCAGCAGGCCCAGGCCCAGTTGGACCAGGCCAAGCTCAACCTGAGTTATACAAAAATCGTGGCCCCGGTGGCGGGAATCATCACCCGCAAGAGCGTGGAGATCAACCAGAATGTCGCAACCGGTCAGAATCTGCTGACGCTGGTTTCGCTGGAGGGCCTGTGGGTGACGGCCAACTTCAAGGAGACACAGTTGAAGCACATGGCCAACGGACAGACGGCCGAGATCGAAGTGGACTCGACTGGGAAAACCTACCACGGCAAGGTGACGCAGATTGGTGGTGCTACCGGCTCGGTGCTCTCGCTCTTTCCGCCGGAAAACGCGACCGGAAACTACGTGAAGGTGGTGCAGAGGGTCCCGGTGCGCATCGACTTCGACAACCTGGCGACAGAAGACCCCAGCCATGTGCTGCGGCCGGGACTTTCGGTTGAGCCCAAGGTGATGGTTAAGTAAACGGGTTCATTGGATTTCGAATGGACCGGGCCGGCGACGATGCCGACCCGGTCTTTTTGTCTCTGCGGGTGTTCGACGACCGTTCGACGGCAGGTTTTGCAGCCGCCGGAAGCGCGGCGGGAAATCCGAGTAGACTGGTTCAGGCGAGCCGATGAAAGATACGATACACACTTCGAAAGAGAACTACCTGAAGGCCATCCTCGAGGCGGAAGCCGAAGGGAACCAGGTGATTCCGGCGTTGCTGGCGCATTGGTTGGAGGTATCGGCCCCGGCGGTGACCATGGCGCTGAAGCGCCTGAAGCGCGACGGGCTGGTCGAGGTGGGCAAAGACGGGATTGTGCGCCTGACCGAGGCGGGCCGGGAGATTGCCTACAGGACAGCGCTACGGCATCATCTGATCGAACGGATGCTGAGCGAGATCTTCGGAATGGAGTGGCACGAGATTCACGAGGAGGCGGAACGGCTGGAGCACGCGGTTTCGCCGGCCTTCGAGGCCAAGCTGGCAGAGAAGCTGGGGTCGACGGGAGCGTGTCCCCACGGGAACTCGGTGCTGCCGGCCAGCCCGGCGCAACACCGGGAGTGCGGTGAGGTCTCGCTGGCGGAAGCCGACACGGGCGCTCAATACGCGGTCGTGAGCCTGCAGGAACGGGACCACAAGCTGCTGCAATTTCTGCACCGGGCCGGGATCGGGCCGGGGAAGGGCCTGCGGGTGGTGAGCCAGAATTACGATCAAACCGTTTCGATTGAGATGTCTACAGGGGTATCGATTCTGGGAAGAATGGCCGCGGAGGCGGTTTGGCTGCGTCCAGTCATCTGAAGATAATTAAAAGTAAGAAAAAGTGTTAACCATAGTTAACTAGCTGTGGCATACTCGTCAATATGAGCACCATGAGCCTGTCTCCGACACCGCTGTTGACGGAATCCGTGGTTATTGCCGCGGAACCCTCGCTGCCCGAGGTTCATGCAAGCGTGGGGATTTCCCATGCGCCGCAGTACTGGCGGCGTCTGCTGGGGTTCATCGGTCCGGGATTCATGATCTCGGTGGGCTACATGGACCCGGGGAACTGGGCGACGGACATCGCGGGCGGGGCCAGGTTTGGTTACACCCTGCTCTTCGTCATCATGGCCTCGAACCTGATGGCGGTACTGCTGCAGAGCTTGAGCCTGAAACTGGGCGTAGCCACGGACCGCGACCTGGCGCAGCTTTGCCACGAGACCTACGGCCGCCGGGTCAGTTTTGTGCTGTGGATCTTTGCCGAGATTGCGATTGCGGCCTGCGACCTGGCGGAGGTGATCGGGTCGGCGATCGCGCTGGAACTGCTGTTTCACATTCCGCTGTTCTGGGGTGCGCTGATTACGGGCACGGACGTGCTTCTGATCTTGATTTTGCAGCGTTGGGGGCTGCGTTATGTCGAGGCGCTGGTGATCACCCTGATCGGAACCATCTGCGTGCTGTTCGGCATTCAATTGCTTCTTTCGCGGCCCGATTATTTGCCTGCATTCACGAACCTTTTTATCCCGTCGAAGCAAATCCTGATCAATCCCACCATGCTGTTCATCGCCATCGGGATGCTGGGGGCGACGGTGATGCCGCACAATCTGTACCTACACTCGTCGATTGTGCAGACGCGCAAGTACGACCGCACCCGGGAGGGCAAGCGGGAAGCGGTGAAGATGGCGAACGTGGATTCGGCATTGGCGCTGACCCTGGCGCTGTTTGTGAACGCGGCGATTCTGGTGGTGGCGGCGGCGGTCTTCAACCGGCACGGTTATTTCGATGTGGCGGCGATTCAGGACGCCTACAAGCTGCTGAGTCCGGTGGTGGGCGCGGCCGGGGCGAGCACGCTGTTTGCGGTGGCGCTGTTGGCCAGCGGACAGAACTCGTCGATCACCGGAACCATGGCCGGGCAGGTGGTGATGGAAGGCTTCATCCACCTGAAGATTTCGCCGTGGTTGCGGCGGCTGATCACGCGCTCGCTGGCGATTATTCCGACGCTGATCGTGATCGCGTTTACCGGCGAAGAGGGAACCGAGAAGCTCTTGATTCTGAGCCAGGTGATCCTGTCGCTGCAACTCAGTTTCGCCGTCGTCCCGCTGGTGCTGTTCACCGGCAGCCGCAAGATGATGGGCGAACTGGTGAACGGGCGAGGATTGCAAGTTACGGCGTGGACGGTGGCGGCGTTGATCGCGGGACTGAACGGATGGTTCCTGATACTGATGCTGCAGGGGAAAGCCTGATCCGCAGTTTGTTTTACAGCGAGACTTCCCCTGGCACACGCTGGCCGAAAACGCCCCAAACAGAGCATCTTGTTACTTCGCTGACGCCAGCAACGGCACCACGGAACTCAGCGCAACTTCCATCGTTCCGACCTTGCGCGATCCCTGGTCAAATACGCCGGTTCGCAGCCAGTAATTGCCTTTCGGCACCGCCAGTACCGCATGAATCTGCACACCGGTGCTTTGGAAGACCGTGTACGCATCGGGCTTGATGTCCAGTCCGATCACCTGATCTTCGCGGCTGATGACGTTTTCGTAACGGTCGTAGACAATCAGCGAAAGATTTAGTTTGCCTTTGTGATTCCCGTCCACGTCGAAGTCCAGCTTCAGGTCCTTCAAGTCGATCGCGAAATCAACCGTATATTGATTCTTGTCCTTTTGCTCGGCAGGCTCAGTCTGCCCCGCCGCACCCGGCACAATGCGAACCTTGTAAAGAATCTGTTCGCTTTGCGGCATTCCCAGGTCCATGAACGGGAGCAGTGGATCGACCGCTCCAGGGTTCTGATCGGCCAGCTTATGCACTTTCTCGCCCCTGACTCTCATCGCACTGCCGGGAAGGCCCGCATCCACCGCGAAGTATCCGCGGCGGTATGCAAGGCTGTACTTCCCTCCGCTGACCTTCACGCCGATCTTGCGAAAACTCCCGTCCATCCTTGCATTGGCCGGCGAATAGGAAAGAGTATAAAAATAGCTGCTGTTCGATGTGATCTTGTCGATCACATCGGAGAGGCGGTTGGTGCTCGGGAACGCCTGCCCCCCCGCCTGCTCGGCCAGGATCTGTGCGCTCAACAAATCGAGGTTATCCCACGCCCCCGGATTCACGGGATAGATCGCCGCTCGCGCTGTTGCAAGCATCGCCAGCGTCTTCCTGATTTCATCGTCGATCGCCGGGTTGCCCGAGTCCACACCGTTATCCCCGTTCACAAAGCCAAATGGCACCTTTTCCGCAAACCAGATGATGTTTTTACGGCCCGGAAATCCTTCGAGAAAAGCCGCCAGCCGCTGCAGGTTG
Organism: uncultured Occallatibacter sp.; assembly: GCA_964595345.1. Classification (GTDB taxonomy): domain Bacteria; phylum Acidobacteriota; class Terriglobia; order Terriglobales; family Acidobacteriaceae; genus Telmatobacter. The sequence continues at coordinate 7,073 of CAZQPY010000033.1, read as the reverse complement.
GCCAGCGTGATCAGCATGCGATCATAGGCGATCGAAGTATCGTTCTCCGAAGAGAATTGCCTCAAATCGCCAACCATCCCAGGGGATGCGGCTGTGGTGCCGTGGCTGTCGACCGTCTCATTCATCATCCTCAACAGCCTCTTCAGCGCTTCTGCTTCATACCCTGACTTCATCAACGTCGGAAGCTCCACCTCGTTGTTCTTTCTGCTGTTGAGCGCTGCCACCAGGAGAGAGGGATCGTCGGTAAACCCTTGGATAAAACGGAGCACCTGACCCATGGTAAAAACGGCTGCACGCGTGCCAGGCTTTGCGCTCTGCAGGAACTTCAACGCCTGACTGTGGACGTAGCTCTGGTTCTCCATGGGGGTGTTCAGCGAGTCGAGCAAAAAGACATTCACCGCCGGCGGCTGCGGAAACGGCGAGAAGTTCGAGAACACGTCCGGCGGCAGCTTCGGCATCTCCACCGACGCTGTAGGCTGAGTTTTCCCATTCTCCTCAAAGAACGAGATCCTCTGCGGCTTGCCCTGTTCCGTCACGGTGAAGGCATCCTGCTTCAGCCCGGTGACCGGCTTCCCTTTTCGATCGGTTACAACCACATCCACCAATACGGCCCGGCTGCTGACTTTCAGTGCGGGTGTGGGAGGGTTCGCGCTCGGAGCCGCTGTTTGTGCCAGCAGTGGCAGCGCAAGACCTATCGGGGCAATCCAGCAAGCTAGTCTACGAAACACCGGGATAACCTCCCTTAAAAGCAGGGAAGCGTAACAGTGCCTTTATTCTCAATGCGGTGACATCAGTCACGGCACCGTGCAATCCCGGGCGGGCCTCGTCCCACCACTGATCGCACCTGGCGAAGAGGCCATCTCATGGGGCTTGCCGATCCCGCCCGTTTCTCTGTTCGTCGGGGATGGCAAAGAAGCGTCAAAAGGAAAAACATCCCATTTTCCGTTGGCGATTTTTTCGTCAATACACCCCGTAATTATTGGGTAAATACGGTTTTTTAGAGCTTGACTTGTGGAAAAAAAGGCAGATACTTGTGACGCGTTCCAGATGGCGTGAAGGTGGCCATGAAGGTGGAACGCACTTCCCTATCACTCCAATTCGGCAAGCACGCTCGATCGAAGGCGATTGGAGCCAGCTGACTGCGCCGCACAGCGCGTGCGGGGATCGTCGGCTGCAGGAAACAGGACAGGCTACTTGAGCTGTTCGTGGTGCTGAGTTGTCTGTCTCCCTCAACACGAGAATGGAGATCCGATTATGTCTGCAATTCCCCCAAATTACAGCCCACTGGTGAAGACAGAACGGCGCGTGGCGCGTGGCGCCCACCGCGTCGGCCTAGCAGATCCGCAGGAGACGTTATCGGTAAGCATCCGTGTGCGCAGGCGTCCCGACGCCCCAGCGCTTCCGGACGCGCAACAGGCAGGCGCATCGAGGCCGTGGAGCGGCCCGATTCTTTCGCGGGAGGAATTTGCCCGCACGTATGGCGCAGACCCGGCCGATCTGGAAGAGATGGCGCAGTTTGCGCGCAGCAATTCGCTGCAGATTGTGGAGAGCAGCATACCCCGCCGCACGATGGTGGTAAAGGGCACGGTGGCGCAATTCAACCGCGTCTTCGGCGCCAACCTGGGTCAATACGAGTCGCCGGACGGGAACTATCGCGGGCGCGAAGGCACTCTGCATATCCCGACGGAGCTGGCAGGGATCGTGGAAGGCGTGTTTGGCCTGGACAACCGCCGCATGGCGCGGGCAGCCGGGGTGCGCGGGCCTTCAGCGGCCACCACACCCCTGACGCCGCCGCAGGTGGCAAAGCTGTATAACTTCCCCACCACGACGAACGCCACCGGGCAGACGATCGGACTGCTGGAATTCGGCGGCGGGTACATCCAGAGCGATGTGCAGAAGTATTTCAACGGGCTGAGCCTGCCCACTCCCACGTTGACCGCGGTGGGAATCGACGGGGTGACGAATTCGCCGGGCAGCGCGTCCAGTCCGAACGGAGACGACACAGAAGTCGCGCTGGACATCAGCGTGGCGGGTTCGGTGGCGACGGGCGCCAAGATCGCGGTGTACTTTGCGCCATGGACAGAACAAGGCTGGGTAGACGCGGTGACCACCGCGATTCACGATGCGACGAATCACCCCTCGGTGCTGTCGATCAGCTGGGGCTGGCCGGAGATGGAAACCTTCGGCGGGCTGACCTGGTCGCAGGCGGCCATCGACGCGGTGAGCGCGACCTTCCAGGACGCGGCGATGCTGGGCATCACGGTGTTTGCGGCGACGGGTGACTACGGCTCCAACTGCGGGCAGGGTGACGGCGTGGCCCACGTTCTGTATCCGGGCTCGGACCCCAATCTGACGGCATGCGGCGGAACGACCATCAGCAACGTTTCGGGCACAACCTTCACCGAAGACACCTGGGCCTCGACCGGTGGCGGCATCAGCGTGATCTTCCCCAAGCCGACGTGGCAAACCTGGGCCAACATCCCTGTTTCGGCCAACCCCGGCGGACATATCGGCAGAGGCATTCCAGACATTGCGGGCAACGCGGACCCGAGCAGCGGTTATGAGCTGATTCTGTATGGATCGCCGAACGGCCCGTGGGGCGGCACAAGCGCTGTCGCTCCGCTGTATGCTGCGCTGGTGGCACTGCTGAACGCGAATATGGGCGAGCCGGTGGGATATCTCAACAACAACCTTTACTCGTTTGCGGGAAGCAACGTCTATCGTGACATCAACGACGGGATCAGCAACGCCAGCAATGGCGCGCCGGGATACAAGTCGGGGCCGGGCTGGGACGCCTGTACCGGCTTCGGCAGCGTGAACGGCACGGCATTGTGGTACGCCCTCGAAGGAGTGGGGCTGCCGGTCGCCATTGCCGACTTCAACAACGCGCTGCACGCGGCGTGGAAGGGGATGGAGCGGGACGACCGGATCTTCACCAACAGTTTCAACGGAACCAGTTGGACCCCGCAGATGCAGATTCCGGGCGTAGCGAGCAGCTCCGGCGTGGCGCTGGCGGTGATGGGCAATACGCTCTTTGCGGCCTGGAAAGGCGAGGGCGCGGATCAGGGCATCTACTACTCGACCAGCGCCAACGGAACCACCTGGGCGGCGCAGCAGCTGGTTGGCGGGGTCGGCACCAGTACCGGGCCGCGACTGGCGGTGAACGCAGGCAAGCTGTATATGGCGTGGAAGGGCGTGGAGGGCGATCAGCGGCTGTTCTACTCGATGTACAGCGGGACGGCTTGGACGGCACAGCAGCAGATTCCGGGCGTCGCCAGCAGCATCGGCCCGGCGCTCGCGTCGTTCAACAACACCCTTTACGCGGTGTGGAAGGGGATCTACGGCGATGCCGGGATCTACTACTCCAGCTTCAATGGCACAAGCTGGGCGGCGCAGAAGAACATTGCCGGGGTCGGAACCAGCCTGGGGCCGTCGCTGGCGGTGTTCAACAACCTTCTGTACGCGGTTTGGAAGGGTGAGTATAACGATCAGCGGCTGTTCTACAACACCTTCAACGGGACGGCCTGGACGGCACAGCAACAGATTGCCGGTGTGGGGACGAGCGTCGGCGCAGGGCTGGCCGTGTTCGCCAACAAGCTCTTTGCGATTTGGAAGGGCGAAGGCGGCGATCAGGGCATCTGGTACTCCAGCTTCAACGGAACAACCTGGGCGGCGCAGCAGCAGATTTCCGGAGTGGGGACCAGCCCCGATCTGGCAGCGAAGGCGCCACAGCAGGTTCGGGAGCACGTTCGGGAAAAGGCGCACGCCTGAGCCGGAAAACAACACAAACAGCGAGGGCTGCGCATTGCGCGGCCCTCGCTGTTTGAAGAAGTTGCCTCGCCGAGTGCGAGACCTGTCGTACCATGGTTGCCATGTACGTATTGACAGCTGCCGAGATGCAGACCTGCGATCGCATCACCACCGAGCGATACGGCGTTCCGTCGATAGAATTGATGCGGGCGGCATCGGCTGCGGTGGCGGGGTTTGCGCGGCAGCAGTTTCCGCGTGCGCGACGGGTAACCGTGCTGTGCGGGCGGGGCAACAACGGCGGCGACGGAATGATGGTGGCGCGCCTGCTGGCCAAGGCTGGCCTGGAAGTGACAACGCTGCTGCTCGGCGCTCCGGATGGTTTGAAAGGCGACGCAGCGGAAGCATGGAAGGAGCTGACCAGCCCGGCCTGCGGAATGGCGCACGTGGTGCGCGCGGCGGAGGAACTGGCGCACCTGGATCACGTGCTGCAAACAGACCTGCTGGTGGACGCAGTGGTAGGCACGGGCTTCAAGCCGCCGCTGAAAGGGCTGGCGCTGGCGGCGCTGGAGTGGGCGCGGGCCAAAGCGGATGCGGGTCCGGAGCCGACGCCAGTGCTGGCGATTGACTTACCCTCCGGATGGGGCGCGGATGAGACGGGGGCCAAGGCTGAGGGGCCGGTGTTTGCGGCGGATGCGGTGGTGACCTTCACAGCGCCCAAGGCGGCTCACGTTTTCGGACATCTGACCCGGCGCTGGGATCAGCCGGTAGTGATTGCGCAGATCGGATCGCCGCCGCAGGCGGTGGAGACGGCGCTGGCGAAGGATGGGCCGGGAATCGGTTGGGCCGGATCGTCCATGGCCGTGGCGCAGGCTCCGCGGGATGCGCGGGCCAACAAGGGAAGCTTCGGACATGTGCTGGTGGTGGGCGGGACGTTTGGACCGGCTGGGGGCAAGGCGGGAGCTCCGGCGATGGCTGCTCTGGCAGCGATGCGGGCCGGGGCGGGACTGGTGACGGCTGCGGTTCCGGAGGCGGCGCTGGCGCTGGTGGGCAGCGTGGCCCCGGAGCTGATGACCTGGCCGCTGGCAACCAACCGGGCGGGGCAGGTGAACGCTGAGAATCTTGCGGCGGAGCCGCTGGCGGAGCTGCTGGCTGGCAAGACGGTACTGGCCCTGGGACCGGGACTGGGACAGGCGGCGGAGACGGCACAGTTTGTCGCCGGTTTGCTCTCGGCAACCAAGGTTCCCACAGTGATCGATGCGGATGGATTGAACATTCTGGCGGCCAAGCCGGTTCTCCTTGCCAAGCTTGCCAGGGGGCAGAGGCTCGTGCTGACGCCCCATCCGGGCGAGATGGCGCGCCTGGCGGGGATTTCGACGGCCGAGGTGCAGGCCAACCGGCTAGCGGTGGCGCGGGAGTTTGCGCAGCGGGTGGGCGTGACGCTGGTGCTGAAAGGAGCGCGAACCGTGATTGCGCATCCGGACGGACGGGCCGCGGTGAATACGACCGGGAATCCCGGAATGGCCAAGGGAGGAAGCGGCGATGTGCTGGCGGGGCTGATCGCGGGCCTGATGGCGCAACACCCGGAAGAGATGGAGCGGGCGGTGGAAGCGGCCGTTTATTTACACGGACTGGCTGCCGATCTGGCCGTGCAGCGTTTGGATGAACATACGCTGCTGGCGACCGACTGCCTGGCGGACCTGGGGCAGGCTTTCCGGGCTTTTTGCTTTTCGGCAGGGGGTCCGAACCGGTATGTTTGGTTACAGGGAGGATGGCAGGCCGCATCCCCCGTCGAGGCAAGCCTATGAGTCCCGCAGTTGACGCCGCCGAAGGCCGCATTCACGAATTCACGAGCCAGAGCGGAGCGGAGACCATTGCGGTGGGCGGCCAGCTGGCCGCTTTGCTGAAGACACCGCAACTGCTGATCTTGCGCGGCGACCTGGGAGCAGGCAAGACGACGCTGGTGAAGGGCATTGCGCAGGCCCTGGACGCCGCCGACGCCGACGAAGTGACCAGCCCGACATTCACCCTGCTGCACGAGTACGACGGCACATGGGAAGGCAAGCCGGTGAAGCTCTTTCACCTCGATGTCTATCGCCTGGAAGGCGAGCGGCAACTGGAGACCCTGGGACTGGACGAACTGCTGACCCCCGACGCGCTGGTGCTGGTGGAGTGGGGCGAGAAGTTCAAAAGCATCCAGAAGAAGGCTACCGGCGAGATTGTGATTGTCTCCACTGGCGGCGAAGCGCGCAAGATCACGGTCACGCTCAAGCAATAAATACAGGCAGAACAAGATTGCGACTCATCGCGCTTGCTTTCTTCAAGGTGCACATACTCACAACAGGATTAGGAAATGGACGTCGCGGAAATTCTCAGCAGGATTGATCGAATCTCGGGAAGATTCGAGCGTGAGGCCGTCGAGGCGGCTGTCGCTCAACGCGAGGAGATCACGCCAGCGTTGTTGCGGATTCTTGAGGATCTTGCCGACAATCCAGACGAATTTGACCCCGCGGATGATCGCATGGCGCACCTCTACGCCAGCTTTTTGCTGGCGCAGTTTCGCGAAGCCCGTGCTTATCCGTTGATGGTCCGCATAGCTCAACTGCCTGGCGAGCTCGTGGATTCGCTTTTCGGAGACTTCGTTACAGAAAACCTGAGTCAGGTTCTCGCTTCGGTCTGCGATGGAGACCTCGCCGGGATTCAATCCATTATCGAGAACGAAGATGTCGATGAGTGGGTCCGCGGAGCGGCGATGGGCACCCTGACGACGATGGTTGGCGCCGGTTTGAAGAGCCGAGAAGAGATCGTAGAGTACTTCGCCACGCTGTTTCGGGGAAAGCTGGTGCGTGAGACCAGGAACGAGGTGGTTTGGGCACAGCTTGTGGCCAACAGTTCCGACCTTTATCCCGAGGAATTGCTCGACGACATCCGGCAGGCCTACGCGGAGGGCCTGGTTGACGAAAGCAGCATTGGTTTGAGGGATGTGCAGCGAGACTTCGCCAAGGGGAAAGAAGCGGTGCTGGCTCAATTGGCTGCCGATCCTCACGGTCAGTTGGTCACGGATACCGTGAAGGAAATGCATTGGTGGCACAGCTTCGAGGAAAACCAGAAGAAGTTGGAAGAACCGCGGCGTCCCTCTTCTTTTGCATTCGATCATGGGTGGGGAGAAAAGCCGATTCGGCGTGAGGGACCAAAAATTGGCAGGAACGATCCCTGCCCTTGCGGCAGCGGAAAGAAGTACAAGAAGTGCTGTCTGCAATGATCGGTGAGGCCCAGGGCAAACGCATTTCAAAACATCTCCAATAACCGGTGGAGGAAGTCGTCGT
>CAZQPY010000032.1:38747-55409 GCA_964595345.1 uncultured Occallatibacter sp. | reverse complement strand
TCCCACAGTCTCGTTGCCGCAGCTGCAGCCTAAAAAATGTAGAAACTCCAGGGGCCTCAAGGCCCCTGTTCCCAGAAACAGAATGAAAACGTTTGCCGGGCGTTGCTCAATCGGTTTATGCTGCGTGATTATGAAGACCTCCTTGCGTTTCCTGCTCTCCTTTCTGCCTTGTGTACTATTGCTAACCGCGCCTCTGGGTTTTGCGCAGGCGACCAAGCCCGACCCCCTCGCTCCAACGCGGGCGACCAAGTCCGCTGTCGAAATCGACAAGGAATGGCAGCAGTCGGTATCCAAGTACGACGCCGAGCGGGCGCGCCTGCTGGCGGTCGAAGAGAAGCAGGAGAACGACGGGCCGTATCGCGCCGACTGGGCCACCTTCAACAGCTACAGCCAGCCACAGTGGTACAAGGACGCCAAATTCGGCATCTTCATCCACTGGGGGGTGTATGCGGTTCCGGCGGCGGAGAACGAATGGTATCCGCGCAATGTGTACCAGAAGTCCGAAGGCGCGTACAAGGACTTTCAGGCGCGCTACGCGGCGCGGGATCCGGAGCCGAAGGACAGCAAGGGCTACAAGGATCTGATTCCGCTGTTCAAGGCGGAGAAGTTCGACGCCAAGGCGTGGGCGGCGCTGTTCAAGGAAGCGGGCGCGCAGTATGTGATTCCGGTGGCCGAGCATCATGACGGATTCTCGATGTACGACTCGGGGCTGAGCGACTGGACCGAAGTGAAGATGGGTCCGAAGCGGGATACGCTGCTGGAGCTTTCGACGGCGATTCGCGCGGAGGGACTGCACTTCGGGCTGAGCTCGCACCGGGCGGAGCATAACTGGTTCTATGACGGCGGAAGGACTTTCCGGTCGGACGTGAACGACCCCAAGTATGCCTCGCTGTATGGGCCGGCGCACGAGTGGATCAGCTCTCCGGTGCAGAAGATGCAGGACGACTGGACGTATCTGAGTCCGGCGTTTGCAGCCGACTGGCTGGCGCGGGCGACGGAACTGGTGGAGAAGTACAAGCCCGAGGTGGTGTATTTCGACTGGTGGGCGGGAGCTCCGGGATACCGGCAGAACATCACCAAGTTCACGGCGTTCTATTACAACTTTGCCGTGGCGCACGGGTATACGGGCGTGATCGACATCAAGGACAACGACCTGCGCTGGGTGGCGGGGGCGCGGGACTTTGAGCGCGGCGGGCTGGACCGGATTCTGCCCGAGCACTGGCAGACGGATACCTCGATCAGCAACGCCAGCTGGGGCTACGTGGAGCACGATACGTTCAAGACGCCGGAGTTCCTGGTGCACGAACTGGTGGACATTGTGAGCAAGAACGGCAACCTGCTGCTGAACTTCGGGCCGCGCGCGGACGGGACGATTCCGGAGGAAGTGCAGTCGACGCTGCGCGAGATGGGCGGATGGCTGAAGGTGAACGGCGAGGCGATCTATGGGACGACTCCGTGGGTCACCTTTGGTGAGGGGCCGACGCAGGTGAAGGCGGGCACCTTCTCCGACGCGGACACCAAGCCGTATACGACGGAGGACTTCCGCTTCACGGCAAAGGGGACGACGGTGTACGCGGTCGGGATGGGCTGCCCGAAGGACGGGAAGGCGACGATCCACTCGATGGGCTGGGCGCATGAGGGGGCTTCGCTGCCGGTGGCTTCGGTTGAGCTGCTGGGCTCGACGGAGAAGGTTGCGTGGACGCAGAAGGCGGATGCGCTGGTGGTGACGCTGCCGGCGGACGCGGGCTGCAAGTATGCGTATGCGCTGCGGGTGACGGCGGCAGCGAAATAGCGGAGTTAGCGGGGTTTGCGGGGTTTGCGGGGTTGGCGGGGTTAGCGGGGTTAGCGGGGTTGGGTCCCGCACCTGCGCGGTGGGCGGCACCTGCGGTGCGGCGCGCTGCTTCGCGTGGCCCGCGCATAGAAAAGATGCGCGGGAGCGGGCTTAATTGCAAATGCCCTGTGCCAGTGGCCCTGTGCTATGCTCCGGGGGATGAAAAGACTTCTGCTTTACATCCTGCTGATGGCTGCCTGCTGCGCGGGCGCTGCGGGGCAACAGGGGACGACGATTGTCCAGCTCCCCATCACCAGCCGGGCTTCGCAGGACGCACCGCTGACGCCGCTGGCGAAGACCTGGTTCGTGCGCCTGATTCCTCCCCGGCCGACCTTTGACAAGGACATGACCGCCCACGAGCAAAAGCTGATGGAAGAGCACTTCGTTTACTGGAAGGGGCAGTTCGACAAGGGCGTGTGCCTGTTTGGCGGGCCGGTGCTGGATCCGAAAGGGGTCTACGGAGTGCTTGCGATCCGCGCGGTCACCGAGGCGGAAGCGCGGGCGATTGCGGAGGCGGATCCGAGCGTGGTGGCGGGTGTAAATCGGATCGAGCTCGCAGAAATGCGGCTGGCCTTTTTGGGGAAGCAACGGTGATTCCGCAACTGCATTTAGGCTAAGTGCATGGCACTGGTAGAGGTCGAGGCGGTCGGGAAGAGTTATCCGCGACGAGGGGGGATGCGGGCCGGGTTGCGGTTGGCGCAGCGCGCCGTGGTGGAGGATGTGTCGTTCTCGATCGAGGCGGGCGAGACGCTGGGGCTGGTGGGCGAGTCGGGCTCGGGCAAGACGACCGTGGCGCGGATGATCCTGGGGCTGGTGAAGCCTACACAGGGCACGGTGCGGGTGGACGGTGTGGATGTGGCGCGGGCTTCTCGTGCGGAGCTGAAGGCGCTGCGGCGGGAGATGCAGCCGGTGTTTCAGGATCCCTATGCCGCACTGAACCCACGGATGAAGGTGTTTGAGATCGTGACGGAACCCTGGGTCATTCACAACACCTTCGGTGCGGCGGATGCTTCGCGCGGCCCGCGCCCACTGGCCGTGGGGGCGGACGCTTCGCGCGGCCCGCGCTCGAAAGACGCGCGGGATGTGGATCAGGAGTGGCCGGCCCCCAAAGGAGCTGCGGCGCTGCGCGTTGCGGCAGTGGATCTGCTGGGGCAGGTGGGGCTGGACGAGTCGGCGCTTGGACGGTATCCCCACGAGTTCAGCGGCGGGCAAAGGCAGCGGATCAACATTGCGAGGGCGCTGGCGCTGCGGCCCAAGCTGCTGATTCTGGATGAGCCGGTGAGCGCGCTGGACGTGAGCGTGGGCGCGCAGATTGTGAATCTGCTGCGGGATCTGCAGCGCGAGCACGGGCTGACGTACCTGTTCATCAGCCACTCGATGCCACTGGTTCGTTACCTGTGCGCGCGGATTGCAGTGATGGAGCGCGGGCGGCTGGTGGAGATCGGCGAGGCGGAGGCGCTGTGCTCCGCTCCGCGCGAGGCGTATACGAAGAGGCTGTTGGCGGCGACGCCAGAGCTGCCCACGCCTGGGGTGGAGTTGGCATGAAGTTGGGCGGATCAAGGTTTGCCGATTGAACCCGGTGCTTTCCCACCATTCTCGCTGTGAGGCTTCGAAAGGGATGGGCATGAACCTGTTCAGAGCGCGAAATAGGAACTGGCGAACATAAAACGCCCCACCGCTTCGACAAGAACAATCTGTCGCAACGGTGGGGCGTTTACAGGTTAGCCCCGAACGGAAAACCACCCAGGGTATAGACCTACTTGGACGACGGCGCGGCTGGTGTCACAGGAGTTGCCGGAGCCGCAGGAGCGGGCGCGGTGGCCGGTGTTCCGGGCGTGGACGGTGCTGCCGGAGTAGCCGGCTTTGCCGCTGCAGGAGCCGCGTTGGGCGTGGGCACTGCAGTTGGAGCGCCGGGAGTTGCAGGAGCTCCGGGGTGGTTAGGCGGCATCGGCGCGCCATGGCCGGGCGCTCCATTCATTCCACCCATTCCCGGATGCATCGGGGCAGCGGGCATCTCCGAGACATCCACCAGTTCCAGGTCGAAGATGAGGTCGGACTTGGCGGGGATTCCGGGGTGATCCGGACGATCGGGAATGGCGCGGATTCCATACGCCAACTGCCAGGGGATGAAAAGGCGGCGCTTGCCACCGACCTTCATGCCTCCAAAGCCCTGATCGAAGCCGGGGATGACGCGGCCCATCCCCTGCGGGAAAGGCATCGGCTGTTCGACGTCGAGCTTGGGCTTGCCATCTTCGCCCATGATCGGCTTGCCGTCCTTGTCGCGGAGGGGCTGGCGGTGATCGGCGGAAGCGTCAAATTTGACGCCATCGGCGGCTCGCCAGCCCGTGTAGAGGACCTTGTAGAGCTTGCCGGGCTCGGCGTCCGGGCCGGTGCCGATCTTGATGTCCTGATATTGCAGCACAAAGGCGGTCTTGCGGGGCCCCTTGACGGGTGGAATGCCTGGGGGCAGCTTGATGCCTGTGGCGGCGGCTGTTGTGCCAGGTTTGGCTGCGGTGGCGACCGCTTTGGGGGCTGTCGCCGAGGGAGCGGCAGGTTTTGCCGCAGTTTGGGCGCTGGCGGTAATGGTGGCTGCCGCCATCAGGAGGAGTGCGAAGGTCGGTCTCATTGCGGTTTTGGTCTCCAGCTTTTCTTTTCGGGAGTTTATCAGTTCGCACGTACCTGCGGTGCGGGCACCTGCGGTGCGGCGGCCGCTTCGCGCGGCGCGCGCCTGAAGAAAGACGCGCGAATGGATGTTTTCGCTCACCGCGCGGGCAGCATGCCGGCCAACAGAGCCGTGCGGGGGGCAAGATGCTCCAGTAGGACCGACTCGTGCGCCGCATGCGCACCTTCGCCGACCGCTCCCATGCCGTCGAGGGTGGGAATGCCGAGGGCGGAGGTGAAGTTGCCGTCGGACGCGCCTCCGGTGGAAGCTTCGTCGAGCACAAAGCCGAGGCCGTCGGCCAGGGCGCGCGCCTGGCGGAAGAGCCGGACAGTGGCGCGGGTGCGCTCCATGGGCGGGCGGTTGAGGCCACCGGCGATCATCAATGCGCAGCGCTTGTCGGAGGGTTTGAGGGCTGCAAACTTGCGCGCGATGCGCGGGCCGTCGGATTTGCGGGCGATGCGGACATCGATTTCGGCCCACGCCTCGGCGGGGATGACGTTGGATTTGGATCCGCCGCCGATGACGCCGGGATTGACGGTGAGACCGCGCTCGAGATCGGTCCAGCCGCTGACAGTCTGGAGGATGCGGGCTAGTTCGAGGACGGCCGACGCGCCTTTTTCGAAATCGACCCCAGAGTGAGCGGCTTTGCCTTGGACGTCGATGCGCCAGACGCCGGTTCCCTTGCGGGCGGTCTTGTAAGCCAGGCCTTGCGCCGCTTCCAGAACATAGACCGCGGAGCATTCGGCTGCCAGCTTTTCCGTGATGGGGCGGGAGACGGGGCTGCCGACCTCCTCGTCGCTGTTGAGAAGCAGGACGATTTCGCGGTTGAGGAGTTTGGCCTCGTCGAGCATTTCGAGAGCAGTGAAGGCCATTGCGACGCCGGCCTTCATGTCGATCGTGCCCGGGCCCCAGAGGCGGCCGTCGGCGATGCGGCAAGGCATGGCCTTGAGGGTTCCGATGGGCCAGACTGTGTCCAGATGGCCGAGCAGCAGAATGCGCCCGGGGGCGTTGACAGCCGTCTTGCGGGGGCGCGGACCGAAACGGGCTTCGAGGATGTCTCCCCAGGCGCGCTGGCGATGCAGCTTGACCCGGCCACCGAGAGACTTGGCGTGGTCGGCAGCCAGCGCAATGCAGGCATCGACGGCGGCCTTGTCGCCTGATGGGGATTCGGCGAGGACCAGCTTGCGGGTCAGATCGACGAGGGCGTCCTGCTTGCGGCGTGCGCCGGCCAGAAGGGCGCGCATGGGAACGGGGAGATCAGTGGGCATAGAGAGCCTTTCCGGCGCACAGAGGCGCGCCAGAGCTTTTCTCTTTGATTCTAATGCTCTTTTGTCCATTGTGATGGGCGGAAAGAAAGACGCAGCGGTATTAGTCCTGCATTCGAATGAAGCGTTGAAATGGGCCCTAACAGCGGCTAAGGCCCATTCATTTTATTAGCTTTATCGGCACGGATGACGTCGTGCCCCGTTACAAAAGCCAGGCAGGCTTGAGTCTTTCCGCCGCTGGATGAAACGGCTGAACGGCTACTCGTCTTTCTTCTTGTTGCGCGGGACGACCTTGAACCAGATGGGTGTGCCCTTGAAGCCGAAGGCGTCGCGGATCTGGTTTTCGAGGAAGCGCTGGAAGCTGAAGTGCAGCTCGATATCGCGGTCGGTGAAGAGGACGAAAGTGGGCGGGGCCACCGCGGCCTGGGTCATGTAGAAGATGCGCAGGCGCTTGTTCATGGGAACAGGGGCGCGCTGGAAGTCGATCTTCTCCAGGAAGCGGTTCATCTGCCCGGTCGTGACGCGCTTGCGTCGCTCGGCGGCGACAGCCTTGACTTCGTGCAAAACTCGCTGAACTCCGGAGCCTTCCAAGGCGGAGAGGAAGATGACGGAGGCGTAGTTCAGGTACTTGAGGGCGCGGCGAAGCTGCTCCTCGTAGACCATGCGGTCGGCTTGAGGCTTGCCGTCGGTGCGGGCGTGGGTGACCGCGTCCCACTTGTTGACGACGACGATGACGCTGCGGCCGCTTTCGTGGGCATATCCGCCGATGTTGGCGTCCGCGCCGGTGACGCCCTCGGTGGCATCGATGATCAGCAGGGCAACGTCGGCAGCCTCTAGATGGCGACGAGCCATGACGACGCTGAGCTTTTCCGCCATCAGGTGGGTTTTGCCCTTGCGACGAATGCCGGCGGTATCGATGAAGCGCAGGCGCTGCCCCTCGAACTCGATCACTTCGTCGACAGCATCGCGGGTGGTTCCGGCGATGGGAGAGACAATGGCCCGCTGGGTGCCGGTGATGGCGTTGAGCAGGGTAGACTTGCCGACATTGGGGCGGCCGATGATGGCGATGGAGGTTTCGTGCTGCTCGTACTCGCCATGCGTGGTGCCGATGGTGCGGCCCGGGCCTACGCGGCCGGCGGGGCCTGCGCGGCCAGCGGGACCTACGCGGTCGGCGGGACCAAAACCTTCGGGATCGTCTGAATCGCCGGAATCTTCAAAATCTGAATCGTCGTCGGCATCCTCGTCCGTATCCTCGTCGGGATCCGGGGCATATTCGATTGCCGTGGTCTCTTCAGTATCGGCTTCTTTCCCGGCAACGGGCTCGGGTGCGGGGAGCGCATCGGCTACAGCTTCAAGCAGATCGCCGATGCCGAGGGCGTGCTCGGAGCTGATGGCGTAGAGTTCCTGGATGCCCAGTTCGCGGAAGTTCTCCGCCGCATAGCCCATCACCTCTCCCTCGACCTTGTTGACGGCCAGGAAGAGCGGCTTGCCGCTGCGCAGCATCATGCGGGCGAGATCGTAGTCGGGGCTGGCCAGTTCGGTGCGCACGTCGACCACCATGATGATCGCATCGGCTTCTTCGATGGCGACCTGGGCCTGGGCGTAGATCTCGGTGGGAATCAGCTCGGCGTCGTCGGGGACCATACCGCCGGTGTCAACCAGGCGGAACTGACGTCCGCCCCACTCGTAGTCGCCATAGATGCGGTCGCGGGTAATGCCCGGCTCATCTCCAACAATGGAGCGGCGGCTCTTGGTGAGCCGGTTGAAGAGCGTGGACTTGCCCACGTTGGGGCGGCCGACAATGGCCACCAGGGGAACGGAACCCACATCGTTTTTGGTGGGGACGACGGACTTGTGATACCTGGGCACAGCGGACTCACTTTCATTTCCGCCCGTTTGAGGGGCGAAACCTCGAATCACTTATCGAGGGCTACAGCCGCGTTCCGCGGAACGGCGGCAAGATTTGAACAGGCATCTTGCGATCGTGCGCGCGTTGCGCACGACGGATGCCGTGTCCGGACTACTTACGGTTGCGGAAGCTTTCGGGCTTGAGGCACCCTTCCGCAGACGATCAGTTCCAGATTCGTTTGACACCATAGAGATCGAAGATCGCGTCGCGGCTGAGGAACGTTGCGTCCAGATCCAACGCCTGGGCGGCCAACAGCCGGTCGAACGGATCTTTGTGGTGCAGCGGCAGCAGGCCGGAGCGAATCACCTGGGCTGCCGAAGGGCGGAGAACGGTAAACCCGGCTGCTGACTCGCGAGCCTCAAAGTTCTCCAGCAAGCGACGTACATCCAGTTTGCCGGCATTCATCTTGATGGCCAGTTCCCATGGGGTGACCACGGAGAGGAGAAGTTCGTTGGCGGGATCTGAGATCAGCTCACGGACGCGGCCGGAAAGCTTTTTCAAATCGACGTTCCACCAAAGCCATGTGTGGGTGTCGAGCAGGAATTTCATTTGCTGGGGGATTCCGGCGCGGGATTGTCGAGTTCGGTCAGCAGCTTGCCGTCGAGCATGAAACCAAACCCATAATCCACCAACTGTTGGTCGCTGAGCGGATCGAAGACGGCGTCGTCAACCTGGATCAAGCCTTCGAACTTGCCCCCGGTGCGGCGGCTGGGAAGCTGAGGCTCATGGATGGGAACGATGCGAGCGACGGGCTTGGAACCGCGCAGAACGATGACCTCTTGACCCGCTTCTGCTTCCTTCAGCAGTCGGGAGAAGTGGGTTTTCGCCTGGTGAACGGTGTAGTCCATGGACTAAGTATGCTTAGTCCAGTGTGAGAAGTCAACCGGATGAATAGGGGCATCCCAATCGCTAAATGAATGCTTTCTTAGGTTTGCTTCGTGTTTCTGGACCCCGAATTGCGCTGTTACCACCGCTAGGAGGGACGAATGCACATTCACGGGAACATGGCGCAGTTCAGTGCGCTGAACATTTCTTCTTCGGCTGCGGCACAAAACCAGATTGCCCAGGAGCGGGCAGCGGAAGTTCGCCGGAAGCTGCTGCGGAGTTCGGTGGAAGTGAGCGGAGTTTCCACTCCGGAAGAGAGTTTTCTGATCGGAAAATGGATGGACCAGCGCAGCAGCCTGGGCCTCGATGAGGACACGCTTTTCGGCGCCGGTACGGGTCGGGATCCGGATCTCGGATGAGCGAACTAGCGGGCGATGAGGAACATGAGCCAGCTGAGTACGATCGCCGAGCCCACGAAGAGGGCAAAGCAGTAGATGCCGTAATTGACCATCCGGCGGGGCGTGTCGCGCTGAGTGATGGCGAAGACCACCGAAGTGAAGAGGGCAAAAAGAACAACCGCGGCAAAGTGAGAGGGCTTGAACATTAGCTCTTCCTCCCGGTCCGCAGGTTGTGCGCGTCGACGGCGGCGATGACATTGAGCAGGCCGGCGACGACGATGAAGCGGGTGCCGTAGTCGGCGGTGGTCATCTGCACCTGATCGGCGCCGAGGTCGAGGGCGCGGCAGGCGAGGAAGAGCAAGCCGTTGCCGAGGTCGCCGACCAGGCCGAGGATCTCGAGGATGTCGTGCGCGCCGGTATAGATGTGGCCCTGCATGGCGAGGCCGAGCCCGAACATGCCGACGATGGAGGCTGAGAGCAGCGCGCCGCGCTTCCATTTGCCAATAAGAAAATGCCCCGCGCCGGGGACCAGCCATCCGGCGAGGAGGGGCAGATAGACGAATCCCGACGTTTGCGCAGCCGGGGCGATCTTGTTTTCTGGAGTTCCCATTTCTCTCTGACTATAACGCACGGGAGCATCGATCTGTTCCATCATGGTGGAATGGAAGTCGCGGGTCAGTTTCCGGTCGGAATGATTCCGGCGTTCTCGACCATCAATACAACGGTGCGGCGAAGAGCTCGGGTGCGGTGCATCGTGCCCCTAGGAACGACGAACCCCGCTCCCGGCGATAGCTCGACGATTCGCTCGTCGAGCACGTTGCCTTCAAGCATCGGGTCCTTCACGTCAATCAGGAGCGCACCCTCGATAACATAGAAGAATTCGTCGTCGTTGTCATGCTTGTGCCAGTGGTATTCGCCCTCGAACACCCCCACCCGGACGACCGATTCGTTGACTTTGCAGAGAGTTTGATTGAACCACTTGAACTCGCAGTTGTCGGCCAGGCCCTTCACATCGATGACCTCCAGCGCGCCGCGGAGAATGTTCAGGCGGGTTTCATAGGGAAACGGCATTGATTGGTCCATTCAATTTCTCCAATAGGGCGGGTACTCGTGCGGTTTGGATGACTCGCGCCGGCCGCGCAGCGCTTTGTTGACGGTGGATCAAGGCAAGCCGGCGTTTTTTGTTCTCTGTTCCCTGTTCCCTATTCCCTGTTCCCTAAATCCTCACCAGTTCGCGCTGGATTTTGCCGGTGACCCAGGCTTTGCCTGGGGCGGTCATCATGTCGATTTCGCTGCGGACGCCGAACTCTGGCAAATAGATTCCGGGCTCGACGCTGAAGCAGGTGTTGGGCAGCAGGCGGCGCACGTCGTGGGTTTCCAGGTTGTCGAGATGCGCGCCAGGGCCGTGGACCTCTTGAGCGATGTTGTGGCCGGTGCGGTGGGTGTAGAACTCGCCGAAGCCTGCCGTCTGGATGACTTGCCGGGCGGCGTCGTCGGCTTCGAATCCACAGATGGGACGGTCGGCCGCAAAGGCTTGCTCGACGACCGAGATGGCGGCGTCGCGGGCGTTGCGGACGGTCTCGAAGACCAGCTGCTCGCGCGGGGAGGGCTCGCGGCCGACGACGCCGGTCCAGGTGATGTCGTAGTAGATGCTGGCGGGCTTGTCGGGACGTCCCCAGATGTCGATCAGGAGGAAATCGCCTTCGCGGATGGGGGAGGCGTACTCGGCGGTGGGCTCGTAGTGGGAGTCGGAGCAGTTGGCGTTGACGCTGACGTTGGGGCCGCTGTCCCAGACGATTCCAGCGCGGCGCATGGCCTCGCAAAGCCACTGCACGTGGTCGAACTCGGTGTAGCGGACGGGGCTGCCGTTGGCCGGGCGCAGACGGCGGGCGATCTGCTGCCATCCCTCGGCGAGCAGGTCGTCGATGGCGCGCTGGGCGACGAAGTGGCTGGCCACCTGGTCGGCGGTGAGCACGGCTTCAAACTGGCCAATCAGATCCGCGGAACTGACGATGGTTTTGCCCAGGGAGCGGAGGAACTCGACGGTGCCGGCATCGACCATGGAGACGTACATGATGGCGTTGTTGGGCGAGTACTGCATGGCGATACAGGTGCTGCCGGCAAGCAGGGCGTCGAGGCCGGCGGCGAGCTCCTGCCAGCTGGAGTAGAGGGCCTTGCTGCCGGGCAGGAAGTCAAGGCGAAACTGCTCGATGCGGTGGACCAGCTTGCGCGGCTCGCCGACAGCGGGAATGAAGTAGTACCAGCGGCGGGTGACGTGGGCCTTGGGGTCGAGGCCGAGGATGCGCCCGGCGATGGGATCGCGGTGATGGTGATCGTAGAAGAGCCAGCCGTCGTGGCCGGCCTCGCGGAGAGCGGCCTGGATTGCTTCGAGATTCATGAAGGAATGATACGACGACCGAATGCGCGCCCGTCAGGGAACCGTGATGGCCACCTTGCCACGCACGTGCCCTTGCTCCAGATAGCGGATCGCTTCCGCTGTTTCGCAGAGGTTGTAGGTTCTGTCGAGCGCAGGAGTGACCTTTGCGGAACGCAGGAGACCGGCCAGGATCTCCAAATCTGCGGTGTTGACTTTTGCGAGCAAGCCGGGCATCTTCCGGGAGGTGAAGAGGCCGCGCACAAGGCTATAGAGGATGGAGCCCATGAGTTCTGCGGAACTCCGGTTCGGGCCTCCGCCGCCGCATCCGATATAGATTCCTTTGGGATGGAGGGCGCGCAGGCAGTCCGCTAGGGGACGGTTCCCCACCAGGTCGAAGAGCACGTCATAACTCCCTCCCGGTTGACGCTGCCCCGCGCGGGCGAAATCCTCACGTGTGTAGTCGATGACACGGTCTGCGCCTAGAGACTGGACCAGCTCGATGTTCCTGGTACTGCAAACCGCGGTGACGCGGGCCCCGAAGGATTTGGCGATCTGCACGGCGAAAGTTCCCACGCCGCCGGATGCGCCGTTGATGAGGATCTGCTGGCCGGCTCGGATTCCGCCTTTATCGCGCAAGCCCTGCAAAGCAGTGATGCCCGCGATGGGCACCGATGCGGCTTGTTCCCAGGAGAGGTTTTCCGGCTTCAGAGCCAGCGTCGACTGGAGCGCGCAGGCGTATTCCGCGAAGGAGCCCTGGGCAGTGCCAAAGACTGCGTCGCCGGCTTTGAATTTTGTGACATTGGAGCCGGTCGCCTGGACCACTCCGGCTACGTCGGCGCCCAGCCGTCTCGATTTCGGCGCACGCAGGCCTGTGAACAGCCGAATGAAGGAGGGTATGCCGCGGATGAAGTGCCAATCGTAGGGGTTGACCGAGGACGCGCGCACCCGGATAAGCACCCGATCGGCCGCAGGAACAGGGGTTTCGACTTCTTCATACTGCAGGACGTCCGGCGGGCCGTACCGATCGTAGACGATTGCTTTCATCGCTGTACTCCGCACACGGGGATGTACGGAGGAGCTTGCGAGAAAGTTCCCCAGCGGCTTACAAACCTGCCAATGCTTCCGCTTGGCCGGGAAAGAGACCGGCGTACTTGGGAATTCCGACCATGGTAAAGACCTTGTTGAAATGCGCCGAGAGGCCGAAGGCGCAGATCTTCTGGCCGGAGTTGGTGGCGTCGATCAGCAACTGGATCACCAGCGCGATGCCGCTGGAGTTGATGTAGTCCACCTTGGTGAGATCAGGGTTCATGAAGGCGATGATAACCCCTCAATGAATTGCGTTGGATTCTCTCATTGATGTTGCGGGATCAAGTACCCCCGTATAGTTTGACCTTGATTCCTTGATTTTCAGGAGCCATTCTTGACTTACTAAAAATACCCGCAACTTGGAGCTTTCCTGTGGTGCAAGAGAAGCAAGTCAACCTGGAATACTGCGTTCCTGAAGCCCCCACGCAAGATTACTGCAATCCGTTGGCTCAAATTCCGTTCGGCGTGAAAACAGAACATCCTTTTCAGGCGATGGTGGATTTCACCGATTTCCTACAGACCGTAGACGCCGAACTTGTGCGAAAGAACATGGCTCGGCTCGAAGATATGTTGATGCCAGCAAACTTTAGCAGCATGGTCGGAGAGTTTATTACCAGCAACCTTCCCAGGCACTGTCCAACCATCGTAAAGAATGCTTATCACAATGGGCACCCCGACTTGCTTCCGGCAGGCAAATATCCGGGAGATGCGGCGCAACACGTTGGATCGGACGGAATCGAGGTAAAAGCCTCTCGTTATGGAAAGGGCTGGCAGGGACACAATCCGGAAGACGTGTGGCTCATGGTTTTTGTATTTGAGGGCGGGCGTCCTTCGGACAAACAGAAGGCAAAGGAGATGGCTCGATTTCGTTTCTTGGCCGTCTACGGCGCTCAGCTGGAAAAGTCCGATTGGCAATACTCGGGACGAAGTGAGACGAGCAGACGAACCATTACAGCCTCGGTCCGTCCGTCCGGTTTCGAGAAAATGGAGAAGAACTGGATTTATCGCGTGCCCAAATCAATCGGTAAACTCTAAATCAATTTGATCCCGAGCAACGGAGACTTTGGAAAGCGGCCTGATGGCATCGCAAGCCAACTGATAATAGGATTTTGCCTTTTCGACTCCGATGCTGCGATAGCCAATGGCTTCAGCCGCCGCAATCGTTGATCCCGACCCCATAAACGGATCGCAAACTACACCCTCGCCCAAAGGCAGGATGGACCAGACAAGCTCGCGAAGGAGAGCCTGCGGCTTCAGGCTTGGATGCGGCGCAATCTCCTTTTCGTTTCTTGGAGTGCGACCAAATTCGAGAACGTCCGAAAAAGGCATGCCATCGGGCAAACGGCGCAGGCCACCTGTTCCAAATTGGCGGAGGCATTCGCTAACGGTCATGCCGGGAGCCATCGGTTTACGGAAGATACCCCAAGGTTCATAGCCTCCGCGTGGAAGCGAACAAACGCCGGGAAATTCCTCTTCGGCGTTTTTGGGCCGGTCGCCGCCGCGGAAGGTCCGAACGATACGGACAACTTGCCCTCGAAACTCAAGTCCGCCCTCGACAATCGCTGAATAGACCAACTGCGCCAGGAAGGAGTTGCAGGCAAGGACGACATGTCCCCCTGGCAAGAGAGCGTGAGCCGCTACCTTTGACCATTCAGTAAAAAAACGGAAGAGCTGCTTGCGTTCCTTTTCGTTCAGCGCGGTAAAGCGAGGAAGAGGTTGGCGGTTAGATCCATCGAAAGAGGGCGGAATACGCCAGATTCCGCCGTTTCCATTCGCCCGCTTTTCAATCTGATCGAATTCGTACTCTTTCACGCCATACGGCGGGTCGGTGACGATTCCATGAATCGAGCCAGCGGGAATCCGGCCCATCCACTCCAGGCAATCGGCATGAAGAATAGTTGCCTTGCCCAATTCGGCATGAGCGTAGTCCAAAACCAGTTTGCCGTGATCGGTCACCGAAGAGCTCATAGGTTTATCGTAGCTCACAACCGGTTCCCAACAAACGCCAGAGCCTTTCTGTTTGGCGGTTCAACCCTTTTTGGTCGAGCGCTCAACCTTTTTGGGATTGCTGCTTTACAAACCGGCCAACGCTTCCGCTTGGCCGGGAAATAGGCCGGCGTACTTGGGAATTCCGACCATGGTGAAGACCTTGTTGAAATGCGCCGAGAGGCCGAAGGCGCAGATCTTCTGGCCGGAGTTGGTGGCGTCGATCAGCAACTGGATCACCAGCGCGATGCCGCTGGAGTTGATGTAATCCACCTTGGTGAAGTCGAGCAGGATGAGCTTCACCTTCTCCTTGGACAGCTCCTTGTAGGTTCCCAGGACGGCGTCTTTGGAGGTGCTGGCGATGTCTCCCTCGAAGCGAAGAACAGTTACCGGATGGCCTGCGGGGGAAGTGAGCTGGTCAACACGCGATTTGGTTTCGCTTTGCACGATCGATCGTCTCCATTTTCGGTAGGTGCAACTTCAATACAAATTCAATGCAGCTTAGGAACAGCCCGTACTACTTAGAACGCAATCGGGGATCGGGCGGCTTCCTCGTCAGGCTGCTTCTTTGTCAAGGCGAATTACCAGGCGAACGTAACTGCTTTTGCCGTTGACGCCGGCCACCCATTCGGCCTCGTCGACCAGGGCCTGAATGAGGAACATGCCCATGCCGCGGGGGTCCTGATCGCCGTGGATCTTCATATCGATATCGGGTTTGGGGGGCAGGTTTTTCATCCCTTTGCCGTCGTCGATGACCTTGACTTCGAGGCAGTCGTCGACAGCGGAGAGAACCACGCCGACCGAGAGCCCCTCGTTGAGGCGGTTACCGTGCTCAATGGCATTGATACAGGCCTCGGAGACGGCGGTTTTGAGGTCTTCCACGCGGTCGTCGCGGAAGCCCATCAGTTTGGCAACGGCTGCCGCGGTGCTCATGGCAACCTTTTCGTATCCCATGCGCGAGGGCAGGCGGACTTCAACGCAGGTGGACTTGGACGCGCCGACGAGTGCCTGCTTGCTCATGCGACGGTCTCCTGGGAAGCGCGAGAAAGCGCCAGAGCGGTCATATCGTCTCCCTGTGGGGTGCCTTTGGAGAAATCCTCCACGGCGGCCCACAATGCATCGAGAATAGCATCGGCCTTATGCGGCGGACATTTAGAAAACTGCGCAAGTAATCGCTCTGGACCAAATTCTTCATCCCCCTGGAAGGACTCGGTGAGGCCATCCGTATAAAACAATAGACGCGCGCCGGGGGGGAAAGGGCAACGTTCGCTGGTGTAGGTCATGCCGGGGAGCAAGCCGAGGGGCGTTCCGGAGGCTTCGAAAAGGCGGCTTTTGAGTTCCGCGGACGCTGAACTGAAGCCGTCTGGTTCGAACCATACCAGAAAACCGGGATTGTGCCCGGCATTGACGACCTCGATTTCGCCCACCTCGGGATGCAGGCGCACGAAGATGGCGGTGACGTAGCGGCGGCGTGCCTCTTCGCCCTCGGTCCAGTGGTGCTGGCCGACGCGCGTCGCCAGCTCGGCGAGGGGCATTCCGGATGCTGCCATGGCCCGGAAGGCGGAGCGGAAGCTGGTGGACCAGATGGCCGAGGCGAGTCCCTTGCCGGCCACATCGGCCACCGCGATGAGCAGACTGCCGTCGGGCTGAGCGACGATATCCAGATAGTCTCCGCCGACTTCGTAACAGGTGGCGGAGCGGAAGGCCAGAGAGTAGCCGGGAATATCCGGCAGCTTTTGGGGCAGCAGCGAGCGCTGGATGTTGCGGGCGGCGTCGAGATCTTGCTGGACGCGTGCGAATTCCAGGTTGCGCTTGTGGTTGCGGGCGTTCTCTAGAGCGACGGCGGCTTGCAGGGCCAGGCCCTCGATGAAATCTGCCTCGTAGAGCGTGAGTTCGCGATCTTCAGGAGGCGCAACGAGCAACTCGACCATGCGCCGGCCTTCGCGGTCTTCCAGGGGAAAGCGCAGGCAAGCGTTGCGCAGGCCCAATTCTCCCTCGGCGGCTTCGCCGGCGGAGAAAGCCGGCGCATCCCCATATTCCATACCCGCATCGGGGAAGGCTGCGCCGGCCATCTCCAACTCGCGGACCACGATACGCAGAACGCGGTCGAGGACCTCTTCCTCGTGGATGGTGGAGTGCACCTGCCGGGAGGCCTCCAGTAGCGCCTGCAGCCGCGCCACCTGCTGCTGCAAATGAATGGTTTCGCTGTTTCCGGGAAGCTCGATGCTCGCCGCCATAAGTACCTCTGTGGTTTCTCAATGTATCACTTCCTCTGCCGTGCGGGCACCTGCGGTGCGGCAGACGCCTTCGGCTTGGCCCGCAC
>CAZQPY010000032.1:0-38647 GCA_964595345.1 uncultured Occallatibacter sp. | reverse complement strand
TCAAAAAACGCGCGGGAGGGTGGATCGGTGGCGAAGGGCACCTGCGGTGCGGCAGGCGCCTTCGGCTTGGCCCGCGCTCAAAAAACGCGCGGGAGGGTGGATCGGTGGCGAAGGGCACCTGCGGTGCGGCAGACGCCTTCGGCTTGGCCCGCGCTCAAAATACGCGCGGGAGGGTGGATCGCGAAGAGGGCGGATGGGCTTATCTTTATGGGTCACTTGTGAAAAGTCGCCGGCAGCGCTCAATTCGGGTGAAAAAGCGGTCTAATCCGAGCATTTTGTGGTAAGAATGCCACAGGACGGGGATCGCGTCTCACGTCTAATCTATCCACTGCATAGAGTATTGCAGCGCAGGAGAATCAAAAGTTTGGCTAGACTAGCGCACTTGGAACAGACGATTACGGAAGCGCTCGAATTCTCCGGAGTGGGACTGCACTCGGGTGCGCCAGTCACAATGCGGTTGCTGCCTGCGCCGGCTGGGTCGGGAATCGTCTTCCGCCGCACCGATCTGGACAACTTCGAAATTGCCGCCAACGGGCGCAATGTGGCGAAGGTGAGCTATGCCACCAGCCTGATGCGCCAGGGCGTTCTGATCTCGACCACCGAGCACCTGCTTTCGGCCCTGGTGGGGATGGGCGTGGACAACGTCATCGTGGAGTTGGACAACCTGGAGTTGCCGATTCTGGACGGAAGCGCGTTGCCGTATGTGCAGGCAATCCTGAATGTGGGTATCCGCACGCAACGGAGACGGCGAGAGACCATCCGCGTGCTGCGCGCGGTGGAAGTGCGCGAAGGGAACAAGTTCATCGGGGTGTACCCCGGCACCGGATACAGCATCCAATATTCGATCGACTTCCCTGCCCCGATTGGGCACCAGACGGCCTATGTGGACCTTGCTGCGGAGAACTATGGAGCGCTGATTGCCGCAGCGCGGACTTTCGGCTACAAGGCGGACGAGAAGAAACTGCGCGACATGGGATTGATCCGCGGAGCCGGTCCGGAGAGCGCGATTATTCTCACGCCGAAGGGCCCGGAAAATGGTCCGCTGCGTTTCCGCGACGAGTATGTTCGGCACAAGATTCTGGACCTCATCGGAGACCTTGCCCTAGCCGGCAAGCGGATCGAGGGCCGGGTAGTGGCCGAACGCGCTGGGCACGCCATGCACACCGCCCTGGTGGCACGGCTGTTGAAGGACCGGTCGGCCTGGGAGCTGGCGCACGTTCCGGTTGGCGCGGTGGAAATAACGCCGCGGATACTGACGGCGGAAATCCTGCCCGCTCCGGTGCTGGCCGGCGCGTAAGATGGAGCAAGAGTAGCGGGGTGGGAAGTGAATTGCAGGCTGGAAATTGAGGGCCCGCAGAAATGCGGAGGTTGTTGTACCTCCCGATTTCCGATTCTTGTATTCAATTCAAATTCCACCCAGAATCTTC
This sequence comes from uncultured Occallatibacter sp., assembly GCA_964595345.1. Lineage (GTDB taxonomy): Bacteria > Acidobacteriota > Terriglobia > Terriglobales > Acidobacteriaceae > Telmatobacter. The sequence goes on along the minus strand of CAZQPY010000032.1, from coordinate 37,220 downwards.
CCCACGAAAGTCAGGAGAAAGATGAGCCAGCGCCGTGGAGCCCATAGCTATTTGCGCATCCCGTTGATGCTGCTGGCTGTTGGCGATCTCTTCCTTCTTGGAAGCCAACTGAGACCTTGGAGCGCCGCGCTTCTTGTTCCGGGCAACGAGAATCCGGCCTTCGACCTGGCGCTGATTTTGCCTGCATATGCCTGGATTGCCTGGTGGATTACGGGCAATCATCGGTCGAGATACAATCTGGCGCTTGCCGAGGGGACCTATTTGGGGCCGCTTTCAGGTTTGCTTCTGGTGGCCCAGATCGCGCTCCAGGGACAGACGGGCGATGGACAGTTGGGAGTGGTGAGCTATGGTCTGTGGGCGGGAGCCGGGGTGCTTTGGGCAATCGCCGGCGGACGCGGCGCAAGGGCTGCCAAACACGGCGGGATGGGTCTGTTTGCGGGCATGTGGAGCGCGTTGACCGGCTGCCTGATGGCGTCGACGTTCTCGCTGGCCCGCATGGTTCCGGCGATTGCCAACATCGGGTTGGGCGAATCGCTGAGGCAGTCCGACGCGTTAGGGAGCAGCGGTCCCACGACGGCGCAGATTCTGCTGTCGATGGTGCCCGTCGAAGGGGTCCTTCTGCTGGGTGTGATGGCAGGCGCGGTGCTGGGTTTGGTGAGTGGGATGCTGGCCGCACCAAAGCAAGACTGACGCCCCGCCGAACAAGTACAGACAGATCAGACAAACAGGATGCACATGGGCGCGGGTGCCGCGATGCTCTTGCCTTCGCGAGCCAGTGTGCCGTCGAGAGGATTGCGCGCGAAGACACTGACCAGGCTGGAGTCCTGATTTGCGACTAGCATCCAGCGCTCGGTGGGGTCGAGGGTAAAGTTGCGGGGAATCTTTCCCCCACACGGGGTGCGGCCCATGGGCGTGAGCGCGCCGCTTTTCGGGTCGGCGCGGAAGCTGTAGAGAAAGTCGTTGTCCCGATTGGCGAAGTAGACGAAGCGGCCGTCCTTGGTGATTACGGTGTCGCAGGCACGGGTGGGGCCGGTGTAGCCGTCGGGTAGCAGGGCGATGCGGCTGACGAAGGCGAGGCTGCCGTCGGTGGGTTTCCACTCCACAACATCCACAGTCGAATTGAGTTCGTTGACCACGTAGGCAGTGTGGCCGTTGGGGTGAAAGTGCAGGGTACGCGGTCCTGCGCCGGGATGGGAGCGGTAGACGCCGGCGGGTGTGAGCGCGGCGGTGGTGGAGTTGAGGCCGTATATGTGAATGCAGTCGCCGCCCAGGTCGTTGATGTAGGCGAAACGGTTGTCGGGCGAGAAAGACGTGAAGTGGGCATGGGCCGTTTGCTGGCGGTCCGTGTTGGGGCCGTGACCGGTGTAGTGCTCGGTCCAGACGGCGGGGCTGAGCTGGCCGTTGGAGACCAGAAAACTCGCAGCGCTGCCGCCGCCGTAGTCGGCCGAAAGGAGCACGCGGCCGGAGTGGTCGAGCGCGCAATGGCAGGTGCCAGGGCCGGCGGAGTTCACGGCGGAGATCGGCGCAAGCTTGCCTTCGGCGATGCGGAAGCTGCTGAGGCCGCCGGCAGGCTTGCCGTGGAACGCGTCCGCCTCGGTGGCGACGAAGAGTACTTTGTGGTCCGCGGAAAAGGCGAGCCAGGTGGCGTTGGGCAGAGCCGCAACGCTGCCTTCGGCGGTCAATTCGCCCTTGGCCGAGTCCCATGCGAAAGAAAGGACGCCAGCGACCGTTCCCGAACCGACGAGGACACGCTGTTTGCCTGCGGAAGGAGCCGCCAGCAGGCGAGTTGCGTCAGATACGGCAAGTGCGGAGACCAGGGCGGAAGCGGAGGCGGTGCAAAGGAAAGCGCGGCGATTGATCTGGGTCATGATGCGATTGATTGTCGCCGATGGGGGGCGGCGGACGCCAGCGGGTGCAGAGACCGCATCCCCGATGTCGCGGGTCACTGAAGCCGCCCGTTGTATCGCTTACACTTGGAGCGAGTTCCGAGGATCACGCTTGTCGCACTTCATCAGTTTTGTTCGTATTCCCGCGCTGGCGATCCGCCAGCATCTGCGTCCGCTGCCGCCGCTCGGGGTTTTGGAGGAAGACCGGATCAGGATGCGCGTGCTGCCCAACGACATCGACCTCAACTTCCACCTCAACAACGCACGCTACCTGAGCCAAATGGACTATGCCCGCACCCATCTGCTGGCGCGGACACGGCTGTTGGAACATATCGTCCGCTCGCGCTGGCAGCCCTTGGTGGGCGCGGTGTGGGTGACTTATCGGCGCTCGCTGCCGCTGTTCGCCCGGTTCGAAATCGCCTCCAAGCTGGTGTGCTGGGACGACCGCTGGTTCTATATTGAGCAGACCTTTACCGGCAAAACAGGGCTGGCCGCCGTGGGATGGGTGAAAGGCGCGCTGCGCAACTCGAACGGGATCGTCGACCCGCAAAGCGTGATCGAAGTTGTCTCCCCCGGCACCCGGAGCCCGGCCATGCCCGAAGCCATGGCCAACTGGAACGAGTTGACGCGGGAAAAGCTCGCCAGCAATTAGAACCCTGCTGGGTAATTTGTGCTTTCCCTGGTCCCCAAAAGCGAGGGACCAGGGGCACCCGTACCGTTTTGGCGATGCCTGCAGATGCCTTCGACTCGGCCCGCGCCCGAATTGCGCGCGGGTTTGGCAGATACAACTCCATAAATACTCGCTGCCGGGTCGCTCGCTTGCCCGGCAGCGAGGGCGCCAAATCATCGCGCCAAGGTGAAGATCACGTCGACGGTGGTTTCCACCTCCACGGGATCGCCGTTAAGCAGGTAGGGGCGATAGAGCCAGGTTTTGACGGCATCGACGGCAGCAAGTTGAAGGACGGGCGGTCCACCGACCACGCGCAGGTTCTCAATGGTTCCGGCTTTGGAGATGGTGGCTGCCAGGGATACGGTTCCCTCCATGTGCATGGCTTTGGCCAGCGGCGGATAGATGGGCACGGTCTTGCGAAGCAGGAGTCCGTTCACCACCGAAGACGTGACGCGCACCGGCCCGCTGACTGGTGGATGCACAACTCTGGGCAGCGCAGGGCCATGCAGAGCGGATCCCGTTGCGCCAACCACTCCGGTGTCGGGAACAAGGCCAGTGGAAGAGATATCGATGCGTGGCTCTGGGCCGGGGACCATGAGGATTGATATGGGAATGGCGCGCGGGGCCAGGAAATGGCCATCGACGGCCTGTGTGGGCGCGGGGGTTGCGTGGACGGGCTGCCGCGGCAAGTTCTGCGCGGGCGCCGGCGGGACAGCGACGTGAAACGGCAGCGCCATCCGCGGCAGCGACTGTGGATTGATCAGCGGAATCAGAACCAGCGCCAGCAGGAACGATCCGTTGAGGCTGAATGTTGCAACCATCCAGTTGCGGCTGTGGGTGCGGATGCTGCATGTGGAATCGAACGTGGCATCTTCGAACATGGCCTGCCTCCCTGCGATCGGATCAGCCGCGCCGGTTGGACGCTGGACGGCCTCTGCAAACGCAGGGGAACTCAGACTCTCCGCGCGCAGTCTGTGCGCGGGGAGCGGAGCTTCATGGCCATCCGTTCATCGCAATCGGAACCACTGTGATTGTGTAGACACCGCCGATCGAAAAAGAGTTCCCGGCACCTGCGGTGCGGCAGCCCCTTCGGTCGCTCCGCGCTCTTAGGACGCGCGGGATCGGGCATGGGAGCGGCTGCGAGTACCAATGTCCGGGGAAGAGTTGTGCTTTCCCGGGACCCCAAAAGCGAGGGACACGGGGCACCCGGCGTTGAGGGCTGAATCGCAGCGAGACTGCGGACGTTTGTACTTTCCCGGTGGGTTTGGTTGCTGGCATGAACAGACGAGCGGAATGCGGAGGGTGTGCGGTACACTCCTTACGGTCAGGAAAAATCCTGTGCTGTGCACGATGGAGTTCCAATGAAACTGAAGTGCTTGTTTTTTCTTGTTTTCGCCGCAATCGCAAATCCATGGGCCTGGGCGCAGGATGTTGGAACGAGCCCGACGCCGGCCGTGCAGTCCACCCCCAACCCCGAGGCCACCCTCAATTACATTCACGCAACGTGGGATACGCTGACCCGCTCGATGACCGACTGCCATTCGCTGGTGGACATCAAGGTGACAACCAACCCGACTTTGTATCTGCCGGCCGAGGTGGCAACTCCGCCGGAAGTTGCGGCGGTGGAAGAGAAGTGCCATGTGAAGGTGGCGCATCTGCCACGGCGCATCGAGAAGATCGCCGATATCAGGCCCGAGGAGTTGGCCGCTCCCGGACTGCTGTACTTACCCTACCCCTATGTGGTTCCGGGCGGGCGTTTCAACGAAATGTATGGATGGGACAGTTATTTCATTGTTCTGGGGCTGGAGGCGGATCATCGCGAAACAATGGCCAAGAACATGGTGGATAACTTCCTCTTCGAGATCGAGCATTACGGCGGCGTGCTGAACGCGAACCGGACGTATTATCTGACGCGCTCGCAACCGCCGTTCCTGACCTCGATGATTCGCGCGGTGTATGAGAATCCGGCGAGTTTCCCAGCCAACCCGACGGGCCGCACGGAAGCGCGAAAGTGGCTGGAACGCGCCTATACCCTGGCGCAGAAGGATTACTCGATCTGGACGCTACCGGAGCACAAGGCGGGGACAACGGGACTGGCGAGGTATTTCGATTTCGGGACCGGGCCGGTGCCGGAGATGGCCGACGACAGCACGTATTATGCGGACGTCATTCGCTGGCTGGTGGCTCACCCGCATGAAGGCGAGGGTTTCCTGGTCAAGGGATCGGAGCATCCCGACGCGGCTGAGGCGGCGCGCCTGAAGACGTCGAGTTGCGATGTGCAGAAGAGCATGGTGTGCGAGAAGGCGTGGGCGGTGGGTTATCGGCTGAGCCGCGATTTCTATGTGGGCGACCGGGCGATGCGCGAGTCGGGCTTTGACCCGAGCAACCGCTTCGGGCCGTTTTCGGGAGCGACGCATCACTATGCCCCGGTCTGCCTGAACAGCCTGCTGTATCGCTACGAGCGCGACCTGGAGCACATGGCGCACATCATGGCGCGGCCGGCGGAAGCGCATCGCTGGGATCTCAAGGCGAAAGCCCGCAACATCAACATGCATCGCTATCTGTGGCGCGCCCAGGAGGGTGTCTTCGCCGACTTCGATTTCACGCACGCGCGAACTTCGAGTTATGCGTACATCACCTCGCTGTACCCGCTGTGGGCGGGCGTGGCGACGAGGGAAGAAGCGCAGAAGATGGTGGCCAAGATCAACCTGTTCGAGCGGCCGGGCGGGATCTCGATGAGCAATACGGACACCGGGCTGCAGTGGGACGAGCCGTTCGGATGGGCACCGACGAGTTGGATTGCGGTGGCCGGGCTGGATGCGGAGGGGTTTCGCACGGACGCCAAGCGCATCTCCAAAGACTTCATGGCAACCATCGATGCGGGCTATGCCAAGGACGGAACGATTCGCGAGAAGTACAACGTGGTTTCAGGGAACTCGGACGTGCAGGTCAAGACCGGCTACAAGACCAACGTGATCGGTTTTGGATGGACCAACAGCGCCTATCTGAAGATGAAGCAGGTGCTGCAAGAGCCGAATGTTTTGCCAAGCGGCGATAAGGAGACGCAGTAAGAACAGCGCCCTATCCTTTCCGCGATGTCATGCTGAAAGGATGGGGCGTGCTACCTTTTGCCGGTCTTCCGGGTGTGGTTCCGTCGATTCCAAAGCATATAAGCGAACCCCCAGAGCCCAAGGAGCCAAGATGCCAGGCTGAGGTGAGCTCCTCGGCTCGAAGCTTCCAAAAATGTGTGCGCTCCGCGCAAGTGCCACCATGCGAAGAGATCTGCTGCGAACAGGGCTAGTCCCACTGCCATAAAGATCCCATTCACGAATTTGGCTGTTCGGAACGTGAGCATTCGCAGCCTCCGAGTTGATCCATGATACACCTGCCGGAAAGGTCAGACCTTCCGAGTTACTGCCCTTGGGGGCTAAAGCCCTGAGTCCCATTTGGGCGTCATGCGGCACGGCTAAAGCCGCGCCCTTTCAAGACCCGGCCGGATGAAATCTGCCTTGGTGTTCGTGGTTTCCCAGGTCCTCAAAGCGAGGGAACTGGGGCACCCATCACTGCTGACACCGCAAGGATTGCCGCGGGAAAGCACCGGCCTACCGCTAGTTTTTGAGTTACAGATGAAAATACGGATACATCCCGGATTCCAATACTCCGATTACTTGCCGAGCTGACTAACGAAGAAGTCGGCCATCAGGTGATTTGCTTCAATAGCTTCGGGGAGCCTTGGGTCATACCAGAAGGCGTGCGGCAGTGCGTCGTAGACCACCAGGCGGGCGTCGACTCCGGCATTGAGGAAGGCGCGGTGCAAGTTCGCGGTGCCGCTGAGCAGCAGATCGCGGCCGCTGGTGATGAACAGAGACGGCGGCATTCCGTGCAGGTCGGCGTAGATGGGCGAGGCGACGGGATCGCGGGGATCGACTCCATTCAGGTATTCGGAGTCGTGGACGGCGGGGGTGGGCGGGTCGAGATGACCGGAGAAACCGCGCAGCGCATAAAGGGAGATGGAATCGCCATTGCGGGCAAAGTCGCCCATGCCGCTGAAGATGCCCAAGGCGGCCGGCAGGGGCAGTCCGAGCTGCTTGATCTTGACGGCGACTTCGCCGGTGAGGATGGCTCCGGCCGAGGTCCCGTAAATGACGATGTGCTGCGGCTTGTAGGTCTTGAGCAGTTCCTTGTAGACGGCGATGGAGTCGTCGATGGCGGCGGGGAACGGGTGCTCCGGCGCGAGGCGATAGAGCACGGCGACGACCTTGATCTTGCTGTATCCGGCGAGCGGGATCGACTCGGTGTAGGAGCCGGAGTCGGAGTTGAAACCGCCGCCATGAAGATTGAGCAGAACCTTGTCGCGATTGGCTTCCGGCATTCCGTTGGGCGTGACGATGCGCACCGGGACACCGGCGATGCTGGTATTGACGAGCTGGTTGGGGCAGAGCTTGCTCCAGGCAGCGGCGGCGGTGATGGCCCAGGCGTCGGTGCGGCTGCGGCGGAGCGAGAGCGGCTCGGGCGCGCCCTGGTCGGGTTCGGCGCGGCTGATTGACTTCTGCGCCTCCGGGCTGACGGTGGTGGGCACCGGGACTACGCGGGTGACGTGCGCGGTTCCCTGAGCGTCTATGAAGCTCGTATCGCGGCTGGGCGCTTCGGCGGCGGTGGTGGGGGGCACGGGCTGCTGGGCCACCAGCGTGGCGCCGGCGAGCAACACGGAACAGGCAGAAAAGCGAAAGAACAGGCGCATCGGGGTTGGCTTCCTTGGACAAAAGATTTGAGAGCGGGCGAAGAGCGAAACCAGAGTTTGTGTGCCCCGGCGGGTTCCGTGCAAGGTCGCCACTCCCTTGGGGTCGCGTCGACTTGAACGTTGCGGTTTCGGGATACAGCCACTTTGGTTTCGCTGTGAGCCGCTGCTTCTGTTGCACAGAGACGGTAGCGCAAGATGGACAGTTGCAGCAAATCTGCTCGTGCGCCGAAAAGAGTTCCTTGGGATGAGTACTCGGCACTGGGGAGCTCGCGCTCCCCGGTGCATCGCCGACGGCTGCAACGAAGGTTCAATCCGGAAGAATGAGAAGACCCGATTCAAGCAGTCTTTCCGTGAGCCGGTCGAGGGCCTGAGGGTATTTGTAGGAGACGCTGCGGGGGCTCATCCCCAGAAGGCTGGCCGCTTCGGCCTGGGTGTACTCCTGGAGGACGATCCGGTTGAGCATTTCGCGATCCAGCGCATCGAGCCTATCGAGGCACATTTCCACGTCGAGAACGAAGATGACTGCGTCCTCGAAGGTTTTGACAGGGCGGCTCGATACCCATCCCCTGCCGACAGGATCGCTAAGGATGGAGGGCGCCCGGCCCACCTGCATGGAGGCGTAGAGATAGCGGCGCAGCATGTTTTCGGTATGCTTGCGGTAGAAGCCGAGGCTGGCCAGCGGCTCGGCAGCGGTCTTTGCGGAGGTCGCGGACGCCTGTGCCGGAGCTGCAACCTGATGCGCAGTCCGGACCGGACACAGCCGACCGGCGGACGCCTCGAGCTTTCTCGATACGAGGCTGACCTGATGAAATCCGAAGCGGGGAGGGTCGTCCCCCCATGGCATGGGCAACTGCCACGCCGCGCTCATTGGGCACCGCCGGCTTCAGTGGCTACGGCCCAGACTCGGTCCAGAATGCTGCTCACGGGGTTATTGCGGACGGAGCTTCTGCGCACCGGCCGGCCGCGGCGCTTGCGGCTTTCAGGTGAGGGAAAGTCCCTCAGCTTGGATTCACAGGCCTTGCAGTACACATCCTCGATCGTCTGGGGGCGGTACCAGAGACAGCCGCACCCTTCGCAAACTTTCAAATGCACGCGCAATTCCATCATGGATTCTCCGTATTCGCGATTCCACCCGCCGGCCAGAGAGCGGTTCTCCAGTTGAGTTGGCGACCTTGCATTGTGCAGGGCGGCTTTCACCTCCACCCCACGGACGAAGACCTGTCCGCGGGGACCCCGGAGACCACCCCACGAACGAAGACCTGTCCGCGGGGACCCCGGAGACCACCCCACGGACGAAGACCTGTCCGCGGGGACCCCGGGAGGGTCGAAAAAGGCCACTCAACTGCATTGGGTTTCCTGCGCGCCAGATGGAGAACCGCTTTACGGATTGCCCTGAATCAACGACGGGGCCAGGCGGAACAGGCGCGGCGACTCAGGATTCTTTGCCCTGATGTGAGATCGCCGTTCGTGCTCGCGCGTTTCTGAGTCATGCCAATGCGCACAGAGTCTGGAAATCTCTCGTTTGGCACGCCTTGAACCGCCCATCGGAACACGAAGGCTGGAGGGACAGAATCGCCGGAAGGACTGCACACTTCCGGCGATTTTGTGAATCATTGAAGAAGGCAAAAAGACGGCCCGTTGTGCCTGCCGGCAATGACGCGATTCCCACAGACCACCACGAGAATAAGTGAACACACTTTAGTGAGATGGCTTATTTACGTCAATTATCAACTCAGCTTTCTCTTTTGAATGCTTTTCAATCGAGCCGCAAGCGCTGAGAATGAAGGCCAACTCACCGATCCAGTGTTTCCTATGGAAATGGTTGCTGAGTTCGTACTATTGCCGGCGGCAAAATTTCCACATGAACATAACGCAGATGCATGAACGGTTGCGGCTGGAACTGCTCCGGCGGGTCCAGCGGGGGACGTTGAGCGTTTCATTGCTGAGCCGCCAAACCGGCTTCGGACAGGCGCATCTGTCGAACTTTCTGCACACGCGGCGGCAGCTATCGCTGGAGGCCATGGACCGCATTCTGAAGGCGCAGCACCTGACCGGGGCCGACCTGCTGCCCTCACCGGACCGGGCGGGCTTCGATCCGGAGGGGGAACTGAGCGACAGGGTGCCGATTGTCTCGCATGCGACGGCGCTGTTTGAGCCGCTGGTGCGGCCGTCGGCGGTGCAGGCCATGTTGCACGTTCCGACCAACCTTCTGCAGTCGACCAGGTCGCGGGTAACTCACGCGCAGCAGAGGTGGCAGCGGTTTGTGGCAGTGCGGATTTCGGCCGCGGACGCCATGGCGATGGACCCGGTGGTGTTGCCGGATGCAATTGTGGTCATCGATCGGCACTACAACTCGCTGATGCCGTATCGCACGAGCCGCCCCAATATTTACGCGATGAAGCTTGAATCGCGCCTGGTGCTGCGTTATGTGGAGAGCATTCATAGGCGGCTGGTGCTGCGGCCGCACAACATTGCCTGCCCGGTGAACCTGATCGAGGTTGATCCGGACCAGCGGCCGAGCGACCTGGTGACGGGGCGTGTGGTGCTGATTGTGAATGAGACGTAGGAGCGGGATAATTGCGCGAATTTAGGTGCTTTTCCAGGTCCCAGATCTTGCCGGGCGGCACTGGCTTGGCAATCTCTTTCGGGGACGGTAGCATCGAGCCGTAGCCCACGACCGAAGAGGAGAGTCCGCATGAATCCCAAGGTGGATGCGTTCTTGCGTAAAGCCAAAAAGTGGCAGGAGGAATCGGAAGAGCTGAGAAGAATCCTTCTCGACTGTCCGCTGACCGAAGAGCTGAAATGGGGTGAGCCTTGTTACACGATTCATGGAAAGAACATAGTTCTGATCGGTGGCTTTAAAGAGTATTGCTCGCTCCTGTTTTTCAAAGGCGCCTTGATGAGCGATCCGAATGGCATCCTGGTTGCGCCCGGAAGCGTGCAGGCGGGACGCCAAATCCGGTTCACCCATCTTCGAGAGATTGTGGCCATGGAAAATACCTTGAAGACCTATATTTATGAAGCCATCGAGGTGGAGAAGCTCGGCTTGAAAGTAACATTGAGAAAGCATTCGGAATACATCGTCCCAGAAGAACTCCAGAACAAATTGGATGAACTCCCCGTTTTGAAAACCGCGTTTGAGGCGTTGACGCCAGGACGGCAGAGAGCTTACATCCTTCATTTTTCTGCACCCAAACAGGCCAAGACCCGGGCGTCGAGGGTGGAGAAATGCATGCAGCTGATTCTCGATGGAAAAGGATTGAACGATCGATAACTTATGAGCGGTAGGATGCAAGGGCGTGTCATAGTTGTTGAACAGGCATTTGAGACATTCCCCGAGGTTGACACCCCATGCTTTTTTCCGTTCAAGAGATCTCACCTTACACGAGCCTCATCGGCTTCATGATTGGATTGCCAACCGCGTTGGCCACCTATTACCAGATCTTCAAGACCCGGCAGGAGGCAAAGGCGGCGCGCGAAGGCGAGTTGCACAGCATGAATTGCCTGGAGTTCGTGGATCGGGGTGGATCTTGCATCAACCTGATTCCGCTGGAGACGCTTCACAGCATTCCCAAGCCGGGGGACGTGGTGCTGTTGCCGGGCGACGGCAGCGGCGCGACAAGCAGGAACCGACAAGCCGGCCTGAAGTATGGAGCCGACCAGGAGCCGGAGCACGTACCGGGCGCATACCGCGTGGAGCGGATCGAACATATCTTCACACCGCCCGACAAGCTCACCCGGCGCCTCCGCGAAGCTCGCCTCACCAAGACGGTGATGACCGTCCGGTCGTTGCAAGAGGAGTAACGACGGGGCGGGTGCATGTCCTCCGGCCGCCTTGCGATTACATGTCGCGGAGAGCCGAGGCCCCTTGGATACAGTTGGACACGGCACAAGAAGCCGTAGCGAAGGAGCGCACGGCAGGGCTGCCGGCGGTTCATTCCCCCGCCGATACTTTGTTTATCCGCGGTGACTCAGTAACTCGCGATGAATCCCTTCTATGGCGAGGACCTTGCGTATCTCCCCCATGTTGTTACGGCGGCCGCTGACGTGATCGCTCACCAGGCTGGTTACGTAGACGGGGTTCCAGTAGGGCCGCGCCAGCGTAACCGGATCGAGTATAACTTCCTTGAGGAAGGGCGCCAACTCATTCCGGAACCAATGACTGTAATGTCTGAAATACTCGCTGCCAAGAATGAGTTTGTTCAGCCGAAGTGGAGTCAGTACGGAGGCATCCATTCTTGCCGCGACATGATGGAGCGAATGCGGCAGCGAATCCCAAACCAAGGCCCCTTCCACCAGCGTGCGGACACGGGCAGCTTTCTTGAAGGCGGCCTTGACAAAAAGCGGCCCGGAGCCAAGCGCGCCCTTGTTGGTACGGAAGGCGAGAAGTTCGCCCTTGAGCCGCGTGATGGCGGCAATTTCAAACTGCGATCCGTCGTAGCCGCCGCTCGGCGCGCGATACAGCAACTCGACAAAATCATTGTCCAGAAATGGCAGGCGCAGCGATACCTGCGACAATTCGCATCCGATGAACCGGGACCAATAGGCCGGAATCTCCCGCTTCAGGCAAAAGGTAAGAGCGTGCTCGCCGCGCCAAGGCGTCAAGCCCTCCGCCGCGCCTTCCAACAAGGGGAGGAATTCCTCGGCGACAAGCCGGCGGGACGGCAGCCTATAGCGGAGGGACCGCTTGACCCTGCCCAGCACCTGGCTTCCGAAGGCCCCCGTGATCTTGACCGATGCAAGTTCTCTTGCCCGTCCGTTCAAGTACATGCTATCCGCGCTCATGGCGTCCGCAAGACCATCCGTCACATAGGTGGCCCTTGCCGCATGACTTCGATAATGGGCAAGAAATGCGCTGTCGATACGCAATGTATGGTGCGGAACCCCGAATCCTTTGCAGATCTTGCGCGCCGCCAGAACATCCGCGCTGTCGCCATAGATGCCCCCAAAGGTGTAGGGCGTCACATTGTGGAAACCCCGAGGCAAACAGGCCGCGATCAGCCGGGTGTCCAGGCCTCCTGTGAGTGCTAGACCGACCGGGACGCCCGCTGTCCGGCGAAGTATCGCTTCTTGAAATGCCGCCGACAAACGGCCGGAAAACTCCTCCTCATCCAACGGCGACTGGCCTTCAAACTTGCTTGCATCGAAATGGAGCCCTCTTTCCATGTGCCCGTTCGCATGGACCCACAACGACCCCGCGGGAAGAACCTGCACATCCTTGAAGAAACTCTTTTCGTCCACAATGCAATCGAAACAAAGATACTCGGCGATGCTCTTGACGTTTGCTTCCCTGAGATGCGGCAAAGCCGCCAGCAGAGCTTTTGCCTCGGACGCGAAATAGAATCCACTTGCGTTCTCGTGCCAATAGATTCTCTGCAATCCGAAGCGGTCGTTGAACAGCACTGCTTTGCCGCGACTGCTATCGAGCAGGATGCCGCTGCAAAGCCCATTGATCTTTGCCGCGAAGCCGACGCCTTCCTTCTCATATAAATGGGCCAAGGAACTTGCTCCCGCCGTGTCGATCGGAGGTCCGCCATTTCGCAGCGCGGATTTGGTTGCCGAATCCAGGAAGCATTCGCCAGCCGCCAACAGAACCACGCGGCCCCCTGGATTCGAGACCGGCGCTCTATCGGAGTAGCTTCCAGCGATCGAAACACGGCCTGTATACCAGCCATGTTCCGTGTCCAGATGAGATTGCCGCGTATAGAACGGCTCATGCATCATGCTTTGTAGCATCGATTCAAGCTGTTGTGGCGCACCCGGATGACTTCCGGCGGCGAGAATACCTGCGATTCCTGGCATCTATCTTTCCTTCTTACTAACTCTGTCGTAGAGCTGGCCCATCATCCTCATGCTGTCTGTGGTGCTTCGAAAGGGGTTTCCTGGGCACAGTAATTCTGGAACCGCTGTATCGGCCGGCGCAGGAGATCTGGCTGTTGAAAGTCGGGAGAATTATAAACTGCTAGCTTTGGCACGGTTTTCAAAATCGAAAGAAATGGTATTGGACAGTACTTGCTGGGGGGAGTTAGAAGCATGGGCGGATGGCCCATGCTCCTTTGCTCGCCATGAAAGAAACTGGGGCACTTTGTCCAGGGTCTGTTCACACTACCCCCGGCTACCGACCGAGGTAGTATGAACAGGCCCTGGCTTCCCGGCCGCGGACATCAAGTTTCAGTTCACGATTCAGTTCACTCGGTGCCGGTTCAATCGCACAGCGTCACAATTCCGGCGTCCCCGTCTACCGTGATGTGCTGACCGCTGTGAATGCGCTGGGTGGCGACACCGGTTCCCAGCACGGCGGGCACACCGTATTCACGCGCCACAATCGAGCTGTGACTGAGCGGGCCGCCCACATTCGTGACAATACCGGAAGCCATGGCAAAAAGCGGCGTCCAGGCCGGCGTGGTGATGCTGGCAACGAGGATATCGCCGGGCTTCATCCGCTCGAATTCCTCCGGACCATGCAGGACACAAGCCGGGCCGGTAACCCTGCCCGGACTGGCGCCGATTCCCTTGAAGGTGCTGCCGGCCGCCTGGTCAACGCGGGCGGGCATCATGCTGCCGAATTCGAAACCGAGGATTCTGCTACCACCTTTGACAGGAAGCATCGAAGGCGGCGTTGCTCCGTGCTTGGCTTGCTGGGCCGCGCGGCGCTCGGCGATCGCGAGTTGATTGTCTGGTAGCGGCTGACCGGCATCGAGCAGGCGCGCCGCCGCTTGCAGTTCTTCCCCTTGCAACCAGAACACGTCGTCGGGCTCCGCGATTGCGCCGCACGCAACCATGCGGCGGCCAACTTCGCGCAGCATGCGGCGTAGCACCGGCCATCCCAGGCCGACGTCGGCCAGGGCGTCTTCGCGCATCGGCGCCGAGCGCTGGGCCCAGTCGAGCACGCGCTTGAACAAGCGCAAGCGCGGTCCTCTGAGGCGCGCGAGCAACGACGCGGCCGCACGCTCCCGCACCGCCGCGGCTTCCGCCTGGCGCTCGCCGGGATTGTTCCCCTTTCCGGAAACAAAGTACTTAAGCGTCTCCAGCAGCAATGCAGGAGCTTCGGCGGGGACGCTTTCGGCGAAGTCGAGGTTATACACGGCGTGGCCAAACTGGTTGAGGTGTTCGGCGAGGCGCACGGAGAATTCGGTCCAAATATCTCTTCCAGATATAGGAGCCGATTGCGCTTGGTATGCCGCTGCAAAGTCCTTGCCGCTTATATCTGCAAGATATTCGGCCAGTTCGTCATTGAGGCTAGCCCACTGGGCCAGATCGTAGAGTGACTTCTCCGCACGGATCGGCGCGCTGTCGAATCCGAGAAGAAACGTCAGCGCGGCTAGGTCGTTTTTACGCTTGATGAGGTGGTTGTATACGCCGTTGAAGATGGCCTCGCTCAGGTTGGCCACCGCGAGCACCATTTGAATGCTCACATAGTAGCTGGCCGCAGCCTCCACAATCTGCTGCGCTCCGGCGAGCAGATCGACGGTGGGCTTCGCGGCCAGGTCGCGCCCGGCCCATTCCGCGGCGACATTCGCATAGCGCGGGCGGGTTCCATCGGCCCACTGTTCCCGCGCCTTGCGTAACATAGCGACCAATGGCCGGGCATGCAGCGCGAGGTTCAACAGCATCCGCACGGTTTGCGAGGTGGTCAACGCCATTTCGTAAAAGGCATAGCCGTGGATGGTGAGCAGGCTGAACTCGCCGGGCCGCAGCAGCTTCGACTCGGCCATCACCTTCTGGGTCGCGCGGTCCCACAGCGGAAGAGCCAGCGTCTCGAACAACGGAGAAAGCGGCTCGGGCAGGATCTCCGCCACGCTGGTCCGGAAGTAGCGCGCTCCCTTGCGCGGGACCGACCAATCGAGCACCACCCGCGGCGGGGGCAACGCGGTTACGGGGCGCGCCTGCAGAATGTAGATCTGCCCATCGCACATGGCCCACTCGATATCCATTGGCTGGCCGTAGAGTTGCTCAATCTTGACGGCCAGCCGCCCCAGTTCGGTGGCCTGGACCGGCTGCAACGCTGCCTGCTGTTGCATTGAGTCGGGAACGGGTTCTTCGCGGGTACCCGACACCCCCTCCGATTCATGCCGTACGGTCATCACTTCCTTGCGGGCAATTTGCTGCGATCGAATGACGCCCGTCTTCTTGTCGATGACCATCGTGTCGGGTGTGACCCGGCCACTGACGATGGCCTCGCCCAGGCCCCATGCGGCGTTGACGATCAGCTCGTCGCGCGCACCGGTCACTGGATTCACCGTGAAGAGCACTCCGGCGCTTTGGGCCGCGACTAACTGCTGGACGACGACGGCAATGCTGACTTCCTGCGGCGGGATCCCCTGGCGCAGTCGATAGCCGATGGCGCGAGCGGTCCACAAGGAAGCCCAACAGCGCTTGACGGCGCCGATCACATCGTCGCCGCCGCGGATATTCAAATAGGTTTCGAGCTGGCCCGCGAACGACATGTCCGGCAAATCTTCCGCAGTCGCCGAGGAGCGCACGGCTACAGGAACGTCGGGGCCCAAATCGGCATACCGCTGGCGGATCATTTCTTCCATATCGGCGGGCATCGTGCCCTGGGCAATGAGCGTCTGGATCTGCTCCGAGGCGCGGTCGAGCACGGCGGAAGCAGCGGGCGTGGCGGGGTCGCCGGCCTGCGCCTGAGACGCGGCAGACAGAATGCCATCCACAAGATGGTTCGCCTCCACGAAGCGGTCGTAGGCGTCGGTTGCGATGTGGAATCCCGGAGGAACAGGAAGGCCGGCAGCCTTCAGGCGCGCCAGCGATGCACCTTTGCCGCCCGCTCGCGCGAGTGTCGCTTCAGGGCTGTCAAGACTGAGGAGGAATGGACAAACTTGCTGCGAGGTAACCATTGGCTTCGGTCCTTTCCGATGCCCGCCTCCCGAGCGCAATCGACGGTTCCGCGCCCGGCGGTGCCATGATACTCCCGAGGGCGAACTTTGCGCCGTGACGGACGCAAAGGGCCAGCGGAACATGATCTGTTCAACGGAGGGAAATGCTCTTGCGGCCCGGACGCGAAATCGCCAAAATATTGGGATTGTCAAAAGCGAAACGAAGGTGTGCGTGGGGGATTGGATGCCCTACGCGAATTTACAAATTAACCAAATTCTCACAACGAGCCGCGATTGTCGCGCCTCAATAGCGAAGACCCAGCTTCATGGGAAAATCTTCCTCGTCGTCCTCCAGGCCTGGCGTGTTGCAGTGTTCCCGGACGATCCGCCGGTGAGCTGCACGGAGCGCCAGGTGAGCACCGGCGATGACTGCGACGGTTATCAGGAAATGCCCGACGCCTGTTTCTATCCATGGATCGAGAGCTACCGGTATCCACACAACAACGGGAAAGAATGTGAAGAACTTCAAGAGCGTCATGGCGAGGCTGTGCTGCTCTCTTTCCTGCTCGCCGGTGAATGCGACTGTCCGGACATTGAGGAAAAAGATATCGCTGAGAAGCAGGCACATGCCGGCGGCGATCGGCAGCAGGCTCGCGGTTGCGGGCCAGCTGCGCAGTTCCTCCGGAGCCACAACGCGGAACAAAAGGCAGGCACCGAAGGTGGCGAGAACGGCCCAGATGAGCGCGCAGAGTCGCGCGGCGCGCAACTGCTCGATCGCTGTGTCGAAAGGCGCGGGCCGGCCATGAACGACGCGGAAGACCCAGCCGCCCTGACGGTTTCCTGGAGACACGAAGGCCATGCGCAAGCCGGCGATGGTCCAGAAGGCAACAATGGCGACCCCAGAGCGGATGCCGTCCGCGAAGACCTCGATGCCGACCCGGCCCTGCGTGACACTGAGCCGCAATATGCCGGCCACCACGACAGAGAGGCCGACTCCTCCATAGAGAACCAGATAGATGCGATAACGCTGCACGCGCAGCAAGGTCGCACCGATGAAGTGGAAGACGGCACGGCCTACGGGCTGGCAAAGCAGCGTTCGATGGAGTAATCCATCCAGAGGACGCGCGACCCAGTTACGCTTGGCCCGCGCGCTGGGGCCTAGGACTAGCTGGCGCACCCGGCGCAGATAAGCGAGGGGATATGCGAACGTGGCGAGCGTGATAGTCGCGAACAGAACCGCGCATCCGGTCACCGCGAGACGGCCGTAGATGGGCAGCGCCGCAGGACCTTCGAGGAGCCGCTGGTAGATGCCGAGGAACCAGAAGGGAGGACAGTAAAACACCAGGGGGTTGCCCAATTGCAGGAGAACCCGAACCGCGCCGGAGAGTGCGGGAAACAGGAAGAGGATCATTAATAACAAAGTGATGGAAAGCCCCTGCAGAATAAGTGCGAGGCGGCGAAACATCCGCTCACCGAGAACCGAAAGCAACACGCTTTGCAGCGCCAGTATGAATGTGGCGGAGAAAAGTCCGCTGGCAAAGACCGCGGCGACGTGGCCTGCGAACAACCGCGAGACACTCGGCGGATCGATCGCCGCGGGAAGAACCAGGGGCGCGAGGAAGTTGGCGTTGAACAGGAATCCGGCGATGAAGATGGAGATGGCAGCAACGCGCGCCTGGAAGAGCTTTCGATCGTGAATAGGCAAGGTGGAAAGCACAAATACGTCGAGCAGATCGGGAAAGAACAAATCCCACTCGAAGACAGTGACGATGCCCATAGCCACGAAGGAATAGAGGACAAAGAAGAAGTGATGGTTGACCTGCAACCAATAGGGCGGAGGGTCGATATTCAAGGCCCGGCCCGGCGGCCATCCAGGGAAGGGGTGGTAGACAGGCCATAGATATAAGGCGACCATGAAGGGAGGAATGCCGGTGGTCATGCCGAGGAGGATAAGACGGCCCTTGGCGTCTCCGTCCGGCGAAGCGGTTTCGTGGTTGAAGAACCGCTCGAGGAAGTGGCGCACCAGCAGCGCGAACTGACTGCGCTGCGGCGCAAGCACCGGGCCCAAGTCGGCCTGCGCGTTCAACGAGAGGACCTCCGGCCCTGCCATCATGACGAGACGCTGGAATTCACCGTTCATGGCTCTCCTCAGGCATGGGACGTTTGCATCACGTCCACCATTTGCTGTGCGATTGTGCGCGTATCCTGTTGCTCCACCAACTGCGCAAAGACTCGCTCGAGATTGGGAAGACTCATGAGTTTGGTCAGATCGCCAGGCCGCGCGTCGGCCAGCACTCTTCCCTTGGCAATTACGATCACGCGGTTGCAGACTTGCTCGACCACCTCCAGCACATGCGAGATATACAGAATCGCTTTGCCTTCAGCCGCCAGCAATTCGAGCAGGTCCTTGAACAGCCGCCCGGAAACAACATCCAATCCGGAGAGCGGTTCATCGAAGATGAGCAGTTTGGGGTCGTGCAAAAGGGCCGCGGCAATCAGCACCCGCTGGCGCATGCCCTTGGAGTAACTGGAAATGGGCGAATGCTGCCACGACTCCAGATTCAACAGCTTGAGCAGGCGGGTCGCCTTGGCTTCGATGAGCGCTTCGCCGAGGCCGCGCAACCTGCCCACCAATTGCAGGTACTCGAGACCGGACATGTAGTTGTAGAGATGCGCTTCTTCCGGAACATAGCCGAAGCTGGCGCGGAAGCCTGGCATGTCCCTCGCGATGTCCCGGCCTTCAAACAGAACGCGGCCTTCGTTGGGACGGAGAAGTCCGGTGATGATCTTCACGGTGGTGGATTTGCCTGCGCCGTTGGGGCCGAGAAAGCCGACAATCTCGCCGGGCGCCATCCGGAAGCTGACATCCTCGATGGCGGGAATTCCGCGATAGCTTCGGTAGAGGTGTTGGAGCTCAAGCATGTGGGCAACCTCGTTTGCAGGGCGTCGCGGAGGGCTGGAGGCCCATTTCGCGGAATTGCCTTGCCTACCCTATGTAGCAATCAGCATATGGGGTTGTCAAGTAGATTGCTACATAGGTAAAATGCGCCATGGCCCGGGAAGGCAAATCGACGGAAGTGAAACTGTCGCATACCGCCGCGCTCATCCTGCAGGCGCTGGATGCCGGCTTCGTTTACGGCTTCAGCATCATGGAGATGACCGGGCTGCCCAGCGGCACCGTGTACCCGGCGATGCGGCGGCTGGAGGGCGATGAGCTGATCCGCTCGAATTGGGAGCGGCAGGCGATTGCCGACGCCGAACAGAGGCCGGCGCGCAAATACTACAAGTTGACGCCTGCGGGAAAGACGACGCTGGAAGCCTCGCGCAAGCGCTATCCGCTGCTGGAACGACTGATTCCAACCGGAGAGGCGACCGTATGAAGCCCGCGCTGGAACGAGCGAACCGTCTGCTGCAATCCGGATTGCTGCGCTGCGCATCCCGGCTGGTACCAGCTCGGCAGCGGGCGGAGTGGGGTCGCGAGTGGCGTGCGGAACTTTGGCACGTGCGGCAGGAGCGCTCGCCTGCGGGTGCGGTTTCGTGGCCAGGAGAACGCGAAGTGACCGCGTTCTGCCTGGGCGCGTTTCAGGATGCGCTCTGCATCCGGCGGACAGGCCGGCAAGAACGCCGTCAAGAAAAGCATCCCTTTGCCGCGATGGACGGAACCGTCCGGCAGTGCACGCTGGCTTTCGTTGCTCTGCTGGCCGCAAGTTATGCCATCTCGATGCTGTTGCCCGGCGTGCGTGCGGAGCGCAGTCTGTGGTCGCGCAAAGTGAGTCCGGATCTGGTGCTGATTCAGCAATTCGACGGCGATCGATCGCAGGCGACCGTTTCCCCGCAACAGCTCGAGAGCTGGGAGGGACGCAAGCAAAGGTACTTCGATGGATTTGCTTTTTATCGGGTCACGCAGGAGGACGTAGTTTCCGGGTCTGCGTCCCGCGGAGCCCAGACCGGATCTGTATCCAAATCTCGATCCAAAGCTCAGTGGGGAGTGGCGCGAGCGAGCGCGAATCTGTTTGCGCTGTTGGGCATGCCGGTACAGTTTGGCGAGGCGGGCGGAATGCCTGACAGCGGCCTTCCTGCGGTGATTCTGAGCGAGAGGGTTTGGAAAAGCGAATTTGATGCGGACCCGCGCGTTGCCGGAGCTGTGGTGCGTTTCGGCTTGCATACGGCCCGCGTTGCCGGAGTTGCGCCCGATGGTTCTCTGGGGCTGCCGGGGCATCCGGATGTGTGGTTGCTCGATCCCAATGCCGAGAGCGGACCGGGCGGCAGCGGTTACGTGATTGCGCATCTCACACCCGCGGGCTCGGCAGAAATGTGGGCCTCGTGTGTACACATTACCGCGCGCGGCCCGGACCAATCCGAGTACGACCTGATGGGCGTTTCCGTGGATGATTGGAGGCCGGCGCCGCAAGACCTTTACCTGTTTGGCATTTTCCTTGCGTTACTATCGCTGCCCGCGATCACCTCGGTGTCCTTGGGCGAATCGAGCCCCTGCCTGCAACAGACCTCGTGGCTGGGCAGACTGCGGCGCTGGAGTTTCCTGACCTTCAAGATCGCGCTGACTCTGCCCATCGTCTACTTCCTGTCGCTCGACCTGGCTTATGGGTGCACGGCGCTCGGCCGCGAACAGGCCGGCCTTGTGCAACTGTTCTCGGCTTTTTCGATGTGCCTGTTCGGAATGCGCTGGGTGCTCAAGGATCAGCGTCAACGCTGCCCGGTGTGCCTGCGCAGAGTGACGCATCCGGCCCAGGTGGGGCAAGCATCCAGAACCTTCCTGGCCTGGAACGGCACGGAGATGATGTGCATGGGCGGGCATGCGTTGCTGCATGTTCCCAGCCTGCCCACCAGCTGGTTTGGCGCGCAGCGCTGGCTGTATCTCGACCCGTCGTGGGCGTTCCTGTTTGCCGGCAAAAGCGCTGGGATGGAGAACGAGGCGATCACGGGGCTTCTGTAAGGCGAATCCTGAGTTGATGTGTCTTGTCGTATCCTTAGGGGGTCGCCGTTGCGGTTTCCGGGGCCCGGAAGCGGGACCTGGGACGCACGACTTTGTCTTCATCCATCAAGGCTCATTGCTGCCAAGCAGGGCTCTAGTGCTGCCAACTCTTGTAGACGAATTCGAGGCTGTAGCCGTCCGGGTCGAAAACATTGGCCGCGTAGTAGCGCGGGTCGTAGTAGAGGCGGAAGCCGGGCGCGCCGTTATCGGTGGCTCCCGCAGCCATGGCGGCGACATAGGCGGCGTCCACTTCGGCCTGGCTGTTGGCCACGAAACCGACGTGCGCCGCGCGGGCGTCCACGCTGCCCTGCCTGAGCCAGAGGAAGATGCGGCCGTTGGCCCCGAAGCCCTTCAGGTCGGGATGGCCGGGCGGTCCGTTTTTGCCGTCGTAGTCCACGCGCTTGGTGATGCCGAGGGGAGCCAGCGCGGCGGTGTAGAAGGCGATGGAGCGGTCGAGGTGGGCAACCGAGATGAACACGTGATCCAGCATGGGAGTCCTTTGTTGATGGGGATCGGAAGGGCTGCAAGGCTTCATTCCCTTGGGCAGATATTACTCCCTGCCTGCGAGTTCGCGAGATGCGAACCGGGAGAGGCTGTGGCTTAGAGGCGTTGGTCAGTGGGGGCTGTGTTGCGCTCAAACCACCGGACAAGCTGCTCCTCGGAGAGGTCGCCCGCCGCCAGGCTCCAGAAGGTGAGAACTCGATCCTCTTTCGTCGCGGTCACCTGGAGGCCGTTCAGCTTCAGAAAGGTGAGGGCAACGGTGAATGCGGTGCGTTTATTGCCATCCACAAACGGATGATTGGCGATGATCCCCTTGGCGTAAGCGGCCGCAAACCTGGCGATGGAGGCGTCTTGCTCGGCGTATGCGAAGAGATTCCGGGGACGCGCCAGGGCGGACTCCAGCAGACCGGGATCGCGCACGCCTTCCGGGCCGCCGTGGAGCATCAGCACCTCCTCATGCATGCGGAGGACGACGTCCAGCCGGATCCAGACCGGCTCTTTCATTCAGCGAGCCTCTGAAGGACGTCGCGGTTTTCGCGCATCACCTCCCGCGCCGCCTCCATCTGGGCCGCGAATTCGGTGTCGAGAGGCAGCAGGCGAATGCCCTGCGGACCCTCGGTGATGTAGAGCGTATCGCCCTTCCGCACATTGAGCCGGGCCAGCGTCTCCTTGGGCAGAATGATGCCTGCCGAGTTGCCGATGGCAATGATTTTGGCGGTGGTGGCCATGGAGGGCCTCCTCTTGCTGCTTATTCTAACATAAGTTATAACGTGCAGATTGCCCGGAAGATGGCGCTTTCGATTGGCTCGGCAAGCCGCGTTCGTTGGCGTTTCCCATTTGCAGGGTTTGGGTGACCACATCCGGTAGCCCTTTGATGAGTCAGGTCCAGATACCTATGGAAGTGTTTATGGGTGCGGGGCCAGGGATGAACTGACCTTGGAATGGAGCGCGTCGCCACTGGCCGAGTTATTCTCCGTGGTTCCCCGAGGGGACATGAACCACAAGCCCAATCGACGAAAAGGGCCGCTCTAGGAGCGGCCGCTCGTAACGGGTGACGAGTCCGCCTGGGTAACGCAATTCAAGTCCAGCGTCAGGTTCGTCGGGTGTCCATGGCTTCTGAACACCTACAAATCATGCGGCGGATACCGGAAAATGTCCAGATCTTTTTGCAGATTGGGAATTCGTGGATTCCAATGTCTCAAACCGAGACCGGGGACACCCCGCCCTGAGTCCGAAAAGGTGTTCATATGGTTGCATCAGGTGCCAATGTGTCTCTTCTTGAAATCCCGAATCTCCTTGAAGTATCGGATTCGATAGAAAAGAGAGCGCAGCCTTCTTTTCTTGGGTGCAGGGCGGTTCGCCATTCGTACTATCCGCTCCCTCAACGGCCTGAACTTCTTAGCAAATCGGACCGAATCCCCATTCCTCTCAAGGGTCACAATCGCTTCGGTCCACACGTCTAATAGGTCGGTCTCTGATAACTCCTCTGCGATTGCGATCCGATCTTGCAAAACCCTGAAGGATTCGAGCTTTGCCTCCGTAATTTGGCGCTGCAGTTGTTCGTCGACCACTGGTATCGGCGGATCATATGGGGAGACAATCCGCATGTAGCTCTGGGTCAGCGTACTCACTAATTCACGGTATTCCTTTCGTCTCTCCTCGCGCTGCTCCTTGCCTTCCTGTGATGATTTTGTGAGCCAGAACGTCAGAAGGCTGGCCGCGGCACCTATTCCTGCCACCAAGAGCGCAATCTCTTCCTTTTCCATTTCCGCTCCTTGCTCGACACTAACAGAATTGTGCGATCAAAATGTACTCTCCGATGTCCAAAAGGATGGACCCGGGCCGCCCGGCACGTGTGTAACGACTTTTAAGAGAGTTTCTTGTTCTCCAGAGCTGTGAACATATCATCTCTGGACCTCCATTCGTCCATCTTGCTTAGCAATCTTGTGAAGCTAAACCAGACGTTGAAGAAAAACTCGTCGATGATGTCCTTTTGTTCCCCTTGGACGTCTCTCCCATGATGGATTAGCCCTGATCGAATACCGTAAAACGCATCCACGTTCTGGATGACCTTTCTACGTTCTTCAATGGTCGCCCCTACAAGAAAGGCCATTCGCTCGCCCAAATTCTTTTGAATTGGCTCGCTCGAGTTTTTGAGAAAGACCGATTCTGCGGCGGCAACAACAAAGACAATTTTGTGCGCGACCTCTGTAGCAATCGAATGTCGGGCGTGCAACTGCAACGCTCCGTAAAGGTCGACTCGGAAAGGGGTCTCAGTTCTGCTTGATGCCAAATCATTTAGCGCTTCCAGAAGCCCGGGACACAAAGGAGAATAACGTGCTTCATCAACGTTCCAAGCGGATGGTCCCTGCTCCATCGTTGCTTTTCCGATGCTTCGTATATTGCCCTCTTCAACGACAAGGTCCATTGTTGTCCGGGTGTTTTCTTTACCGATGGGGAGGCAGTGACTTGTAATCCGGCAGGTCCAATTGACATTCGACAAAAACCTCAGCAGAGCTACCGCTTCGTCAGCGGCGGAATGCGCGGTCTCCGATGCCTTAACCTTTTCGGCGTCTATGCATACGCAAGCGGCTATGGCTCCCTGTAGAGTTGAGCGCTCTCGGTTTAGGAAAACAGCGAATCCTGGATCGCTCCTTCGATGCTCTTCGGGAATACGCGAGTACCATTTATCCATCATCGATTGTGAGATAGTGCGGAATAGAACCTCCCCAATAGAGAATTCCCTGCTCGAATATGTTCTATAGATGGGGACCCATATTTCGTAATGCCTGATCTCTTTTGAGCATTTCCCGGCAATGAAATCCGTCAACGCGTCATTTCGCTTCCCTTCCAGGGTTTCGCGCAACCAGGTGAAGACTTCTTCGAGAACGAACTGAGACGAAACCCGACCTCTCAGCGGATCGCATTTCTCTATCTTGGCTGCGAGGCTCTTGACAGCCTCATAACCTTCACCTGCCCATCCAACGCGATAGCCGCCTGACTCCCAATACCTTCCGGTCGTTTGGCCAAGTCCGTTTACAGATTCTTCTTTCCAACTGATAGGGCCAATAACGTCTCCCTCGGAAACTCTCGCAACCGGATGGATACCGGTCGGTCTAGGCGTAGGTGATGTGACTCTGTCGAAAGATCCGACCTTTGTTAGGACATCCTGCGCCAATTCCGCGAATCGCGCAGTGGCCTGCTCGTGAAACTCCACCTTCATCTCCCTGCCTCCCTTGAGTGACTAATGTGCAGATGAATCCTGATACCAGGCATTCCTCCCGATAGGGTGAAAAAGTACAAGCGAGCAACCATTCCGCAAGAAACGATCCGAAGCACGCCGAGGGCCGCATTGATCCCACCTGAGCTCGACCCATTCGCCAAACTCAGATGACTTACAAAATTACCCCTCGTGGATAGTGTCGGGGTTGTCGAAGCGGGTGAAGCGGCTAATAAAGTTCAAATAGACGGTTCCGGTGGGGCCGTTACGCTGCTTGGCGAGAATAATTTCTGACTTAGCCTTGTCGGCTTCGGACTGCTCCTCGTCGCGGTTGTAATAGGCCTCGCGATGGATGAAGGCGACCACGTCGGCGTCCTGTTCGATGGAGCCGGATTCGCGGAGATCGCTGAGCAGGGGGCGCTTGTCGTCGCCACGGCGCTCGCTGGCGCGGGAGAGCTGGGAGAGGGCGATGACCGGCACATCCATCTCCTTGGCCAGGGCCTTGAGGCCGCGGGAGATGGCCGAGACTTCCTGGGTGCGGTTCTCGTAGCCTTTCTTTGCGCCGGGGACGGTAGCGGTCATCAGCTGCAGGTAGTCGATGACGATGAGGTCGAGGCCGCCGTTCTGCATCTTGAGGCGGCGCACCTTGGCGCGCATTTCGGCCAGAGAGATGCCGGCGGTGTCGTCGATGAAGAGACGCGACTCGACGAGTTGACCGAGGGCGTTCTGCAGCTTGTCGTGATCTTCGCGGCCCAGGAAGCCGGTTTGCAGCTTGCGCTGGTCGACCCAGGCCTGGCTGGCGAGCATACGGCGCAGCAGCGACTCCTTGCTCATTTCCAGGCTGAAGACGGCGACGATGGCGTTGCTGAGGACGGCGGCGTTCTGCGCCATGTTGATGGCGAAGGCGGTTTTGCCCATCGACGGGCGGGCGGCAAGAATGAAGAGCTCGCCCTTCTGCAGGCCGCTGGTCATGCGGTCGAGCTCGATGAAGTGGGTGGCGACGCCGGTGACTTCGCGGGACTGCTTGTAGAGGTTGTCAATCGACCCGAAGGAGCCGGCGACGATCTGGTCCAGACTCTGGAAACCGCCGGTGATGGACTGCTCGCCGACCTGCTGCAGGCGGGTCTCGATGCTACCCAGGGTGAGCAGCGGGTCTTCGCTTTGATCGGCCGCCTCGGCAATGGCCGCCGAACAGATGGCCATGAGCTTGCGAGCGGTGGCCTTGTTCTTGACGATCTTGATGTACTCTTCGATGACCGGGCGGCGCGGCAGGCCCTCGGTGAGCGACGCGAGGTAGGCGACGCCGCCCACCGCCTCGCGCTCCTTGTAGCGGTCCAGCTCGGCGGCCAGGGTGATCATGTCGACGGGGCGCTGGGCGTCGATCAACTCGCTCATACGCATGAAGATGCGCTGGTGGGAGTCGAGCGAGAAGTCGTCCGGGGTGATCTTCTCGGCGGCCTCGGAATGGGCGTGATTGTCGAGCAGGATGGCGCCGAGGATGGTTCTTTCGGCGTCGATGTTGGCGGGCAGGCCCATGTCGAGCGTCAGTGAAGGAAGAGATGCCATGTGTTCTCGAGTCTAGGCGGGTTGGCGGGCGGGAACTAGGCCGGAAAAGTAGGGACAGGCAGTGGAAATGCGGAAAACTCCTGCGCGGAGGGCGATGCTGCGCACAGGTCGAGCGAACTGCTGCGCGTGGGCTGGTAATGCCGGCCGGCCGCTGGAATACTCGTACAATTCCTGCATGTTGAAAAATGACTTTTCTGGCTTCTGTTGGCGGCGCGGTGCTGGGTATACAGCGGCAACCTTGGCGCTGATTGTCCTGGCCATGACCGTGGTCGCCGGAGAGCAGGCGCGGGCACAGAGCACGCTGCCCACTGCATCGGCGGCGGACCGGGCACTGGCGCGGGAGATCTTCAAGGAACTGATCGAGATCGACACCACGGACACGCTGGCAGGCAACGTGACCACGGCAACGGCGGCGATGCAGAAGCGGTTCCTCGATGCGGGCTTCCCGGCCGAGGATGTGCTGCTGTTGGGGCCGGACCCGCGCAAGATGAATTTAGTCGTCCGAATGCGGGCCGAGGGCACGCCGACAGCGAAGCCGGTGCTGTTCCTGTGCCACATGGATGTCGTGGTGGCACTGCGGTCGGACTGGCATACAGATCCGTTCGAGTTTGTGGAGAAGGACGGCTATTACTACGGGCGGGGCACGCAGGACATGAAGAACAGCGACGCGGCGCTGGTGTGGACCTTCCTGCGGCTGCATCGCGAGGGCTACCGGCCCAAGCGGGACTTGATCCTGGCGCTGACGGCGGACGAGGAGGGCGGCAAGTTCAACGGCGCAGCGTGGCTGGTGCAGAAGCACCGCGAGTTGGTGGACGCGGCGTATGTGATCAATCCCGACTCGGGCGGGGTGGAGTTGGACCACGGGCGCGCGGTGGTGGCAGACGTGGAGGCGACGGAGAAGGTGTATTCGGATTTTCAGGTGACGGCGACCAATCGCGGCGGGCACAGTTCCCTGCCCCGTCCGGACAATGCGATCTATGAGCTGATGGCGGCGCTGAACAAGCTTGCGGAGTACACCTTTCCGTTCGAGATGAATGGGGTGACGCGCACTTACTTCAAGAATCTGGGTTCGCAGGAGGCCGGACAGAGGTCAGCGGATATGCGGGCGATTCTGGCCACTCCGCCGGACATGGAGGCGGCGCGTCGGCTGAGCGCGGAGCCCAGCATCAATTCCAATTTCCGCACTACCTGCGTGGCAACGCGCTTGACGGCCGGGCACGCCAACAACGCGCTTCCGCAGACGGCGCAGGCCAATGTGAATTGCAGGATTTTTCCCGGTCATTCGCCGGAGGAGATCCGGCAGAAGCTGATTGCGTTGTTCGGCGACCCGAAGCTGACGGTGAAATACGTGTCGGATGCGGGCGAAGTGTCGGAGACGGCTCCGGAACGGAAGGCGATGACGCCGCCGGATCCGATTGCCGAGGTCTTTGAGCCGCTGACACGGCTGACGCAGGCGATCTGGCCGGGAACGCCAGTGACGCCGGTGATGGAAAACGGCGCGAGCGACTCGATCTTCTATGCGCAGGCCGGAATTCCCAGCTATGGTTTTTCGGCCATCGCGCTGGAGAAGGAAGACGAGCGCGCGCACGGGCAGGACGAGCGGCTGCCCGTGGATTCGTATTGGAAGTCGCTGGATTTCTTTTACGCGTTTGCGAAGCAGCTGGGGCGTTAGCGGGCACCTGCGGTGCGGCAGACGCCTTCGGCTGGCCCGCGCCAGCGATAAGGCGCGGGATCGGGAGTTGGGGTGGAGAGCTAGCCTAAGTTTGTCACGGAGCGAGCACATTCTGCTATCTGGGTATTTACTTGACGCGGCCGGGTACTATCTGTTGTGGTTTGATTGGCGAAGCGAACGGAACCGGTTCTATTTGCACCGCCTGTTGAGCCAACCGGTAAAAAAGCTTCCCACGTGAGGCTGATTTGCGGCGGTTGAAGCGAAAGGTAAACTCGTTCAGATAATCCTCCAGATGGTCGTACCCGACTGCGCCTTGATGTGTGCCATGTAATCATCGCTTGAGATGCGATATGACCAGATGAACGCGGGGCAGGACATGCTCCCGCTCGGCCAACTTCGCCTGTGAATTGTCTAGAAGCCATCTCAAAAATGCAAAGAGCCCGAAAATGCGCCTCCGGGGCTAAAGCCCTCCGAGTTTTATTGGGCATTTTGCGGCACGGCTAAAGCCGTGCCCTTTCAAAACCGGTTTATGAGATGGCTTCTAGGAAATCTACTATCCTATCGTTGTTCGACGACTTGTTTTCCTGCGAAATCTGCTACTTTATTTCATCCGATTCCTGCTAAAGCTTTGGTGGGGTAATTCGAATGGCGACATTTAGGTTTCCCAAGGGCGCGACGGCAACAACTTTTCCCTTTCCTCCGGCGGGATTCGATCCTTCGTCGGCCGATGATGCCACTTTGGCTGCGCACGGTCTCCCGCCTCGCGCCTGACTGTGTTCAACTACTTCCCGCGCAAAGAAGAACTCTTTTTTGATCTCAAAGGAGAAGGGGAATCTCCGATAGAGGCGGCTTTGGCCAACCGTCCTGACGGAGAAGCTTTATCGGTCTCGCTGCGTAATCTCTTTAGGGAATTGATGAAGACCGGGCACTCCTTCGTGTCTTTCACGATGGGCATCGCTCAGTTCTGGCGCACCGTCGGAAACAGTAAGGCATTGTCCGCGCGTGCCCGTGAGCTGGGCGACGAATTCTCCGATAACTTAGCCAGAATGCTTGCCAAGGCGGCGGGACAGACCGAACCTGATGCCGAGGCCCGCCTGGCTGCCACAATGCTGGTGTCAACCTGGATATGCGCTCACGCGGAGGCCCTTCGTCGCTTTGAACGTGGAGACAGTCCGGCAAAGGTCGAAGCTCAATTTGTGAGCCTTGTGGAGCGGGGCATGGCTGGAAGGTCTGCTGCTCTTTCAGGAACTGCATATGTGTAGGTGTAACCGATGGCAGCGCTCACAAAGGGGATTGGCCCCTCAGGACAGACGCACGAATCTCGATGTGCGCCCAATCGGCATAAAGCACTCATCGACCGCAGATAAGGAACGTAAAGTCGCCATGGCGACTGGGATGTTGGGTCCTCTGGTCCGCTGCTGGCTTCAGTCGCAAATCGCGTGTCAGGGGAATAATCTGGTTTGTTCATCGTCTGCTCTCAGGCCGGCCGTACAATCATCGATCGTTCCGCCCTCGATTTTCATCCGGCGAATCATCGTTTCTAGCTTATGATGGTATGAGTTGCGAAGACCAGCGAAATGTTCTCGGCTTCCATTTCCCGTCGGCTGGCACCCTCGACTCTAATTCATCTAAGCTCGGCTGAAATGCTGATGAAGTCCAAGCTTTCTTTTAATGTTCGTTTGACCGGTCCTCTTCCCCTACCCAGTTCTGGGTCGGACCGTCTGCCAACCGAGGGACGCGCGCTCCAACTTGCCGTCTATCCAGAAACCTCCTCGATTCCGGGCCCTCGTTGGTTCTGGTGACCAATCCTACGCAAAACCGGCTATGCAGAACGAAAGTTCAGGCCAGGCCGGCTCGACCGCCATTTCGCAGCACAGCCTGCGAATTTGTTTTTTGCTCTGAGCAAGAGTTCCTGCATAATAGTGACAATTTGTACAGATCATCTTATTGGCCCGCCAAGATTACAATGGCATTTTGGTCCGACCCTGCCTTCCCAAGTTAACTTCTGCAGCCGTCGGCGGTTTTGCCCTGTCTTGGCACGTGGATGGAGAATACGGCATTTTATTGACCCTATGGGCAGTGCGCCATTGGCGACTCCACGGAGTATCGCGGTTGGCCGCACGATCAGTTGTGCCTGAATGGATCGGTCGAATGGGCGTAGAGAGTGACGCGCACAGCATCGCTGGAAACCGGAACACGGAATACGCGACGAGGGATACCGTAATGCGCGCCCTTTGGCCCCGACCATTGCACTAAAAACCGGCGAGAGTCGCCGCTTCAACTTATAGGTTAACCAAAAAGATGAAAGTACTATTGAAAGGACATACGATCAATGACTTCCCCAAGCGTCTGTCTGTTCCAGAGTTTTTCTTCCCCATCTTTCCTGTGCACTTCCCGGCGTGACACCGGGGTGCGGTGTTCTGCCCGGAAGGTGTCGGTTCGTTTTGCGTGCCTCGCGATACTTGTGGGGTTTGCTGTCGTTCAACTGGCGGCGCAGACGGCATACTTGACCAGCGGTTCGCAGATCACGCTGGGCAGCGGATTTCTCCATCCCGGGGGCGTGGCGGTCGACAAGGATGGAAACATCTTTGTAGCCGATACAGGGAACAATGCGGTCAAGGAGATTCTGGCGGCGGGCGGCTATACCACGGTCAACAACCTTGTCAGCGGATCTTTCAGCAGTCCCCAAAGTGTGGCGATCGACGCGTACGGAGACATCTTTGTCGCCGATACCGGCAACGGTGCGGTGAAAGTGATCTCGGCGACCAGCGGCTATACCACAGTCTCAACGGTAGTGTCGTCCGGCGCTCTGAGCGGCGTTGCTCCCACAGGCGTAGCGCTTGACCGGGACGGGAACCTGTGGGTCACCGGCCCGTTCACCTCTCCAATCGTTGCGTTCTTTGAGTTTTTAGGGCTGAGCGGCTATGTTACGAATCCCATTGCGTTTTCAACGAGCTCTACCGACCCCACTCCTGGCATGGCGACAGACGGGAGCGGCAACGTCTTTATCGGCGCTTCATCATCCGTGCTCGAGATTCCGGCGCCTAACTACAACTATGGCATTGAAATTGGGGCCGGTCTATTCACTAATTCCTCGGGTTTGGCGGTGGACACACACGAGAACATCTTCGTGGCCGACACCGGCAACAATGCGGTGAAGGAAACGCTGGCGACCAGCGGATACAGCACGATCATCCCCGTAGGCAGCGGATTCAGCCAGCCGCAAGGCGTGGCGGTGGACGCGAACGGAAACGTCTTCGTCGCCGATACCGGCCACAGCGCGGTGGTGGAGATTCCGTCGGGGAGCGCGGCGGGCAATTTCGGGACGGTTTCGGTTGGTACAGGGACGCCGCCGACGTTCGCATATGAGTTCATGTTCACCGCGGGGGGGACGATTGAGGCGCCGGCGGTGTTGACGCAGGGGGCGGCGGGCGCGGATTTTACCGATGCGGGAACCGGAACGTGTACGACCAATGGGACCAGCTATGTCTACAACGTCGATGAAACCTGCACCGTCAACGTGACCTTTACGCCGCAGCATGCCGGAACCCGGTATGGGGCAATCCAGTTGTTGAACAGTTCAGGTGTGGCGATTGTGACGGCGCCGGTATACGGGACTGGATTGGGGCCGCAGATCGCGTTTGCTCCCGGTGTGCAGAGCACGGTGGGCAGTGGTTTCAACGTGCCCCAAGGGGTGGCCGTGGATGGAAGCGGGAACGTCTTTGTGGGCGATACCGGCAACAGCGCAGTGAAGGAAATCTCGGCAAACACAGTCAGGACGCTGGGCAGCGGTTTCAACGAGCCACAAGGGGTAGCGGTGGATGGGGCGGCCAACGTGTTTGTCGCCGACACCGGCAACAATGCGGTGAAGGAAATTGTAGCGGCGAATGGAGTCATCCCGGCCTCGCCCACCATCAACACACTGGGCAGCGGATTCAGCGCGCCCACGGGCGTTGCGGTAGACCAGAATGGCAACATCATTGTCAACGACGCCGGCAACGGTGCAGTCAAGGAGATTCTGGCCGCTGGCGGATACACGACGGTCAACACGCTGGGCGGAAGTTTCACTTATCCCGTGCTCCAGGCGACAGACGCAAGCGGGAACGTCTTCGAGGTGGATACCGTCAACGACCAGGTGCTGCGAACGGATTATGCCGATGCGCCGCAACTGGTTTTTGCGCCGACGGAGGTCGGCTCGACCAGTGCCGATAGCCCGCAAACGGTGACCGTGAGCAATATCGGCAACGCAGATTTGACTTTTCCCATTCCTTCGGTGGGAAATAACGCAAGTATCTCCAGCGGTTTCACACTGGGGAATACCGGCACCTGTCCGGAACTCGGCAGCTCTTCCACTTTGGCGGGCAGGGTGGCCGCGGGAACCTCTTGCACCTATCTGGTGAACTTCTCTCCGGACTTCTATCCGGCTACGGCGGACCGTCTCAACGGTTCGCTGGTGCTTACCGATAACAATTTGAACGCCGGCCTGACACAGACACTTGCCCTCTACGGCGCGACGCTGAAATCGCAGTCAATCAGCTTTACTACGCCGGCTTCTCCAGTGACTTATGGCAGCTCGCCCATCACGCTGATTGCCTCTGCAACGTCAAATCTCACGGTGACCTTCAGCGTGCTCTCTGGACCGGGAACGATTACCGGAAACGTGCTGACGGTGACTGGCGCCGGCACAATTGCGATTGCCGCGAATCAGGCAGGCAACGCCAGCTACGGGCCCGCCGCAGGAGTGCAGCAAAGCGTCACCGTCAATCAGGCTACTCCGGCGATTACGTGGGCGACGCCCGCGGCCATCACCTACGGCACGGCCTTGAGCGCAACGCAACTTGATGCCGCGCTGAGCGTGACGGGCAGCTGCACCTACTTGCCTGCCGCGGGAGCCGTTCCGAGCGCTGGCATGCAGACGCTGACGGCAACCTGCACGCCCAGCGATACAACCGACTACAAAACGCCGGCGTCGTCATCGGTGACCATCACAGTGAATCAAGCGCCGCTGACAGTGACTGCGTCGAGCGCGAGTGTAACCTACGGCAACGCCGTTCCAGCCATCACGCCGATCTATTCGGGCTTGGTTAACGGCGACATGCCAAGCGTTCTTACGACAGCGCCCTCCTGCACGACAACCTATACAACCACCAGCGCCGCTGGAGCCTATCCGACGACATGCTCCGGCGCGGTGGCCGCCAACTATAACATCGGCTATGCCGGCGGCAGCATAATGGTCGGGCTAGCGTCTCAAAACATCACCTTCACAAAACCAACGACTCCGGTGATCTACGGCGCGTCGACGGCAACGCTGACCGCGACGGCCAGCTCGGGCCTGCCCATCGGCTTTTCCGCAAGCGGCGCCTGCGCCGTTACCGGAAGCTCGCTGAGCTTCACTTCGGCCGGAACCTGCACGGTGACCGCCAGCCAGGCGGGCAACACCGACTACGCGGCGGCGACCGCGGTTAGCTACACGGTAACTGTGAATCAGGCTACGCCGACAATCGGCTGGACCGCGCCCGCTGCCATCTCTTACGGCACGGCCTTGAGCGCAACGCAACTTGATGCCGCGCTCAGCGTGGCGGGAAGCTGCACCTACCTGCCTGCCACGGGAGCGGTTCTGAGCGCCGGAATTCAGACGCTGACGGCAACCTGCACGCCCACAGATGCAACCGACTACAAAACGCCGGCGTCGTCATCGGTGACGATCACGGTGAATCAAGCGCCGCTGACAGTAACGCCGTCGAGCGCCAGCGTAACCTACGGCGCCGCCATCCCAACCATTACGGCGAGTTATTCCGGCTGGGTAAACGGCGACACGCCGAGCGTTCTTACGACAGCGGCCTCCTGCGCGACAACCTATACAACCACCAGCGCCGCTGGAGTCTATCCGACGGCATGCTCAGGCGCAGTGGCCAACAACTACAGCATCGGCTATGTCGCCGGCAGCGTATTGGTCAGTCTGGCGTCGCAGACAATCACCTTCACAAAACCCACGACGCCGGTGATCTACGGCGCGCCGGCGACAACACTGAGCGCGTCGGCAAACTCAGGCCTACCCATCAGTTTTTCCGCAAACGGCGCATGCGCCGCTGCCGGAAGCTCGCTGAGTTACACTTCGGCCGGAACCTGCACGGTGACCGCAAGCCAGGCGGGCAACACCGACTACGCGGCGGCGACCGCGGTTAGCTACACGGTAACTGTGAATCAGGCCACTCCGACGATCGCCTGGGCCGCGCCCTCTGCCATCACTTACGGCACGCCGGTAAGCGCGACGCAACTTGACGCCGCGCTGAGCGTGACGGGTAGCTGCACCTACCTGCCTGCCGCGGGAGCCGTACTGAGCGCAGGAATTCAGACGTTAACGGCAACCTGCACGCCCAGCGATACAACCGACTACAAAACGCCGGCGTCGTCATCGGTGACGATTACGGTGAATCAAGCGCCGCTGACAGCGACGGCGTCGAGCGCCAGCGTAACTTACGGCAACGCCGTTCCAACCATCACGGCGAGTTATTCGGGCTTGGTAAACGGCGACCTTCCGATCGTTCTTACGACGGCCCCCACCTGTACGACAACCTATACAACCACCAGCGCCGAAGGAGTGTATCCGAGCACATGCTCAGGCGCGGTGGCCAACAACTACAGCATCGGCTATGTTGCCGGCTCGGTTACCGTCGGTCTCGCTCCACAAACCATCACCTTCACAAAACCCACGACGCCGGTGACCTACGGCTCGTCGGCGACAACGCTGAGTGCGTCGGCAAACTCGGGTCTGACGGTCAGCTTCTCCGCCAGCGGCGCCTGCACGGTTACGGGAAACTCGCTGAGTTACACTTCGGCCGGAACCTGCACGGTAACCGCCAGCCAGGCGGGCAACGCCGACTACGCGCCGGCGACCGCGGTCAGCTACACGGTGACCGTGAATCAGGCCACACCGGCGATCACCTGGGCCGCGCCCACCGCCATCAACTACGGCACGGCATTGAGCACGACGCAACTTGACGCCGCGCTGAGCGTGGCGGGAAGCTGCACATACTCGCCTGCCGCGGGAACCGTTCCGAGCGCCGGAATTCAGACGCTGACGTCAACCTGCACGCCCACAGATGCAATCGACTACAAAACGCCGGCGTCGTCATCGGTGACGATCACGGTGAATCAAGCACCGCTGACCGTGACTGCGTCGAGCGCCAGCGTAGCCTACGGCGCGGCCGTTCCAACCATCACGGCGGTTTACTCGGGCTTGGTTAACGGCGATACGCTGAGTGTTCTTACTACGGCGGCCTCCTGCGGAACAACCTATACAACCACCAGCGCCGAAGGAGTGTATCCGACTACGTGCTCTGGTGCGGTTGCCGCCAACTATAGCATCGGCTATGTTGCCGGCGCGGTAACGGTCGGGCTCGCGTCTCAAAACATCGCCTTCACGAAACCCACAACGCCAGTGATCTACGGCGCGTCGGCGACAACGCTGAGCGCGTCGGCAAGTTCGGGGCTGCCCATCAGCTTTTCCGCAAGCGGCGCATGTGCCGTTGCGGGAAGCTCGCTGAGTTACACTTCGGCCGGAACCTGCACGGTGACCGCAAGCCAGGCGGGCAACACCGACTACGCGGCGGCGACCGCGGCCAGCTACACGATAACCGTGAATCAGGCCATCCCGACCATCACCTGGGCCGCACCCGCCGCCATCATTCACGGCACGCCGCTGAGCGCGGTCGAGCTTGATGCAGCGGCGAGCGTCGCAGGGAGCATAACCTACACCGCAACGCCGGCCGGAGGCAGCGCCACAACGATAAACACTGGCAGCGTCCTAACTTCCGGCACATACACGTTGACGGCAACCCTTATACCGACCGATACAACGGACTTTGTCGACGCTACCGACAGCGTTTCGCTCACCGTGAATCCTGCAACGGCCATCATCGGCAGTCTCTCGCCAGCGTATGTCAGCGCAAGTGGGGCGGCATTCAGCCTGACGGTGACTGGCACGAATTTCAACTCGGGCGACACAGTCTATTGGGGTTCGACGGCGCTGACGACCAATTACGTAAGCGCGACCCAACTGACCGCCGCCGTCACCGCTGCGCAGATCGCTTCGGAGGGAATCGTCATTGTCTCCGTGCTGGCGTCGGATGGCAGCTTCTCCAACGCTCTCGGGTTTGCCATTGATACGGCTTCGGCCACCGCACCAACCTTCGCCGCCACCACGGTAACGGTAACGGCGGGAACGGCGGCCACTTATCCAGTCACGCTCCCGACAGCAGGAAACAGCGTGACAGTAACCTGCTTGAATCTGCCCGCTGGGGCGAGTTGCAGCTATTCCTCGACGGCGAATGCAGTCACAATCACCACATCCTCGGCCACGCTGGCAGGAAGCTATCAGGTCACGATCCTCTTTACACAAGCTGTAACGACAGCGTCCACAGCAGGCATTCTACTGCCGATACTTCTGTTGCCTTTGCTTCTCGTACGAAAGCATCTGAAGTCGCGGGGAGCCTGGTTCTCGGCTTGCCTGGGGTTGATCCTGCTGGCTGGATCGTTTATCGCCGTGGGCTGCGGTGGAAATGCAACGGGAACATCTTCCAATACAACGCAAGGGACGAGCTTGGGACTTGTTACTCAAGTGACAAGCTCGGGGCTTGTCACTTTGGTGATCCAATAGAAGGCCCTTTTGACGAGAGAAAGGCGGGAACATGCCGGATGATTTCGCTCCGGAACGAAGCGCTCGAGTGCGAATGTCCCGGCCTTCTCGCATATGCTCCGCAACGAAAATCGAACGTCTTGCGGCCCGCGACACCCGACTTTCTCTGCAGGAACGATATGGCACTCAAAGGGGATATTTGTGCGTCGTGCGAAACGCCGCGAATGATCTTGTTAATCATCGCTTCTTGTTGAAGAAAGATGCAGAAGCGCTGATTTCGCAGGCCGAAGCCAGCAATATCTTGTTTGTGGACACTGCAAGCAGTAAAGTGGACCGGCGCCTATAGCATTTTCGGAATTGGTGTAGACCGAAAGCACACACCCAAGTGGCTTTTTCCTCAAGAAAAAGCCACATTTCACAGATCTCAAAAAGTCTACGTGTATTCCGACGGAACTTCCCGGCTGAAAAGTGGTTAAGTGCTTGAATGTCAGCAGGCAAC
>CAZQPY010000031.1:0-56601 GCA_964595345.1 uncultured Occallatibacter sp. | reverse complement strand
CACAGAATGTACGGAGCTTTACAGGCCGCGGAAAAACACCATCGGGAAAGCAAGAAGCGTCAGGGCACGACTTAAGTCGTGCCGATAGAGCTCATAGAATGACTGACGGGCTTTAGCCCCTGCACGGCGTGCTTTTGAGTCCTTCACGAAATGCAGCCTTTTTCCGCAGCCTGCGAACGCCCCTGCGTCTCCCGCAAAGGCAAAGCATCCAACGCAAGTCGGATAAGCCGTCGGATGCTTAGGACTGCTCTTCGAGGCGCGCCTGGACGCGGGCTACAAGCTGCTCCAAATCGGCGCCCGGGGTGACAGCCTCCAGCTCGTCGCCGAGGCGCGCGTCGGGCAAACCCATGCGGCGCTTGAGGGCAAGAATCTCCTGAATCTTGTCATCCGGAATCGTGGTCAGCGGCACGCCGATCTGCTTGGCGATCAGGTAGGTCTTGCAATAAGTGTCGATGATCTCGGCCAGGTATTCGGCATGGGTGACAGTGTCGGACCAGCAGACGATGCCGTGGTTCTGCAGCAGGATGGTGTTGTGCTTCTCCACAAAGGGCAGCACCGTCTCGGCAAAGGCCTGGGTACCGGGAGTCTCATAAGGCGCGACCGCAGCCGGCCCAATGAAGACCTCGTATTCGGGAATCAGGTTATTGGGCGGAATGGTGCCGGTGATGGCATAGGCCGTGGCGTAGGGCGGATGGCAGTGGACGACGGCTCGCGCCTTGGGATTGGCCTTGTAGATCTCCAGATGGAGGAGGAGTTCGCTGGTACGCGAGCGGTCGCCGGCGAGGATGTTCCCGTCCAGATCGGCGAGGCAAATGTCCGTCGGCTCCAGGTCGCCCTTGCTGAGCAGAGTGGGAGTGCAGAGGACATAACTCGCGCCGATGCGCGCGCTGATGTTGCCGCCGTTGCCGTCGACATATTGCCGCTGCCACAACTTGCGACCGACACGGATGATCTCCGCTTTGAGTGCATCCGCCTCAAACGAGGCCGCAACAACCGCAGGCGAACTCTCCGGCTTTGCCTCACCGAGCGCTGCGACGACCGCTTCGACCACTTCCCTCACCTGGTGTGGAACCGCAATGGCTGTTTGCCCCATCTTTGACCTCGCGTCTTTGCTCTGCTTCAAGGATCCCGATTGTCAGGATACCCCGATTTTATCGGGTTTCAGCCCGTCTGCCCCATTGATACCATACTGGGCGGCCATGAATTTCACACGGTGACTTCGATCACGGTTCAGCAGTCTCCCGATTCAAAGCTCTTTTGAAGGATACGGGCTCGCGCGCACCCTTCGAAAGAAGCGGGATTGAGCGGACGCGATCCGTCGCGGCTACTGCCGCGTCCTATCAAAAGGCCCAAATCAGTGCATCTCAGCGAACCGTCAATCCGCGCGGACCAGTCGCCGCTGCAACTGCTCCAGCGTTTGGCCCTTGGTCTCCGGGAAGGCCAGCAGCACCACGACAAACTGCAGCGCCGTCATCGCCGCGAAGAAAATAAAGGGCGCGCCGCGTCCCATGGTGGTGGCGATCACCGGAAAAGTGAGGGCGATGGCGGTGTTCATGATCCAGTGGCTGGCGTTGCCCACGCCCTGCCCCTTGGAGCGCACATGGTTCGGAAACACTTCGCCGATGTAAACCCAGATGACCGCGCCCTGAGAGAGCGCGAAGAACGCGATGTAAACCACCAGCAGCCAGACCAGCGCGCCGGGATGCGAGTTGGTGGTAAAGATCCACGCCACTCCGGCCAGACAGCTGGCGGTGCCCGCCGCGCCGACCAGAAGCAGGGTTTTTCTGCCGATCTTGTCGATAAGGCTCATGCCCACCATGGTGAAGATCAGGTTCGTGAACCCGATGGCGATCGCCTGTTGGTCGCCGGAGACCTGGCTGAATCCGGCGGCAGAGAAAATGCTGTTGAGGTAGTAAAGAATGGCGTTGATTCCCGCCAGCTGGTTGAATGCGCCGATGGAGATGGCGAGGAAAAGCGGGTAGCGATATTTCCAGCGGAAAACCGGCTCATGAGCCGAGGTGTGTTCCTCGGCGAGAGCGGCGCGGATGTCGGCGAGTTCGGCCTCGGGGTCGGGTTCGCCCATCAGTTTGAGCACGGACAGCGCCTCGTCGATACGGTTGCGGGAAGCGCTCCAGCGCGGACTGCGGGGAATGCCGAAGAGGAGGACCAGAAAGCCGACTGCGGGAAGCGCTGCGACCCCGACCTGCCAGCGCCATTCGGCTGCGCCCAGATGGAGCAGGCGGATCAGGTAATTCGAGGTGTAGGCGACCAGGATGCCGAAGACCACGTTGAACTGGAATGCCCCAACCAGCCGGCCGCGCCACTTGGCGGGGGCGAGTTCGGCGATATAGACCGGCCCCAGCACCGAAGAAGCGCCGATGCCCAGTCCGCCGATGAAGCGGAAGACCATGAGCGAAGGCCAGCTCCAGGCCAGTCCGCTGCCGATGGCTGAAAGCACATAGAGCACGGCGGTGAGGCGCAGCGTTTCGCGCCCGCCGAGCTTCTGGCCGACGACGCCGGCGCTGAACGAGCCCACGACCGTTCCGATGAGGGCGATGGCCACTGTCCAGCCCTTGCCGTAGTCGCTGAGGCCGTAGAGCTTGACGACAGAGTCGATGATCCCGGAGATCACGACAGTATCAAAGCCGAAAAGCAGACCGCCCAAAGCGCCGGTCAAAGTTGCCTTCATCAGGTTCAGGTTAGGTCGCATCGATCGGACTCCGCAGAAAAGCAAAGACATATCGTACAGATGTTGAGCGAGAGGCCGCAATCCTGGGGTGAAATTCTCGATTTGCCCTTGATGAGCGGTTTGGCTGACTGCCGATTGCCTTCGCTTCCCCTATATCGGACCGATTCTATCGGAATCTTGCCCCGGCGTGACTAAAGTCGCTGATGCGGCCCAAAGACAGGCCTAATCTCGGAACATCGGGAGGTTCTTCACAATGGCTACTGCACAATCCCCACTCAGGTCCATCGCCCTTTCCCAACCCGCTACCATTCGTGTGTTTGAGCGCTTTCATCTGGATTATTGCTGCGGTGGCAGCCGTCCGCTGGCGCAAGCCTGCGACGAAAAAGGCATCGACGCGAACGAAGTGCTGGCGGCCATCGAGGAGGCCACAGCGGTTCCAGCGCCGGCTGAGGACTTCGCGAAGGCGACGCCGACCGAGCTGATCCGCCACATCGTCGGCGCCCATCACGCATACGTGAAGGCCGAGCTGCCAAGGCTGTTGCCGATGGCTGCCAAAGTAGCCGCGAAACATGGCCCGGTTCATCCCGAATTCGCACAGATACAGCACCAACTGCA
The DNA here is from genome assembly GCA_964595345.1 of uncultured Occallatibacter sp. Lineage (GTDB taxonomy): Bacteria > Acidobacteriota > Terriglobia > Terriglobales > Acidobacteriaceae > Telmatobacter. Next base: position 53,297 of record CAZQPY010000031.1, on the reverse strand, counting down.
GGCGCTTGCCACCGAACTGACGAATCACCTGACCAAGGAAGAGTTGATTCTGTTCCCGTATATCGAAGCTCTGGACCGCTTCCGCAACGGTGAGGGAGACGCTCCGCGCGCGTGTTTCAACACCGTGGAAAGCCCGATCGGCGCAATGATGAGCGAGCATGAGAACGCCGGGGCGCTGCTGGATTCCATGCGCAACGCGACCGCAAACTTTACGCCGCCCGAGGGCGCATGCCCCACCACCGTTGGTCTGCTGGACGGACTGGATGCGTTTGAGCGCGACCTGCACCGTCACGTACACCTGGAAAACAACCTGCTGTTTCCGCTGGCGATCGAGTTGGAAAAGAAACTGGCGGTAGCGCGGTAAGAAATTCGGCCACTGTAGTGGGTGGCGCAAGCTGCCCACCCTCTCCGCGAACAAGCGATGCGCGGTTTTTCGATTCCGCTGCGCTTCGCTCGAAAGGACAGGCAAGGTTGGGCTCGGGCTATCTTTGCCCGCCTGCCGGGTTCACCGAGATGATTCTGCAGCGATGCTTGCCTGCCGCGCTCATGGCGAGCGCCATCTCGCTTTCCATGTAAGCGCAATCGCCGGCTTCGAGTACTTCGTGCATGCCGCCCGCCTCCAGTTGCAGTTTGCCTTCGAGCACGTAGACCAGGCAGTTGGTCGCCTGGTGCGTATCTCCGCGCGAGTCGTCCAGAAATTCCGCCGCGCAGGATGCGCCGCCGGGAGGAAACTCAATCATCTGCGCAACGAGCCTCGCATCTGCCGAGACGGCGCTCAACGGAGTGATCTTGACCGACTCCATGCCGCGCCCGGCACTTTGCAGATGCGCTTTGCGGGTGATGGAGAGCTTGTGCTTGGCCGGCTCGGAGAAGAAGTAGCTCATTCCAACGCCGTAGACCCGGCTGATGGTGGCCAAGGTGGGAAGCGTCGGGGTCATCCGGTCGGTCTCCAGCTTCGACAGCAGCGCCGTGGAGAGCCCCGTCTCTGCGGCGAGCCGCGAGAGCGTAAGCCGCTTCTGCGTCCGCAGAGAGCGCAATTTCATTCCAATGCAGTACGACTCAAGGGTCCACTGCGCGTAAGAAACAGTCTTGGCCATCGGTTCTCCGGGAGACTTCCCTACCGGATCATTCCGTGGAGAACAATGCGGCGGGCTTTTCCATCTTTAGCTTGGCAGGAGGGATCGTTCACATTCGGGATGTTTTTCTGAAGTTTTTCTGAAGCTCTGGGTCCCCGATTGTATGAAATTGCCGCAATCGGAGGCGATGCATTACCAATGCAATTGAAATTCGGGTTACTTTAGCCACTTTGTTATAGGAGGGATGTTTCTCTATGATTACGGTCAATTACACTTTCGGAAATCGGAGCATCCTGCAGGGGGGACAGAGGAAATCCAGCAAGAGGACCTGTTCAACCGTGAGGTTCACGGGGCTGTCTCACAGCCCCGCGGCCTTGCCTGCGAATGAGTAGCGCCTTGCAAGCGCGAGGCGTCCAAAAAGAATCGGCAAGCGCGGCAATTTTGACAGCCGCGACGGTTATCCAAATGCCGTAAAAGTTTGGCCCTCGAGCAAATCGGCGCTGCTGCCGTTCATTTTCCCTGTTGTCGGATCCCTGTGGTCCCTGAGTTCTTCAGCGGCCTTCGCATCTTCGCATAACAATAAGCGAACATGCGGGACTCTCGAATGGGACTCCGAAGAAATGCGTTGTTTTGGATGAAAGCGCCTGCCTCGTCGTCGTACGGCACACCTGATGAGGGAATCTCCTTTGGCCCATTCCGGCTGGATGCGGACGGAACTCTTTGGCAAGATCGGAAGATTGTCCATCTGCCGCCCAAGGAGCTTGCGGCGCTGCGCCTGCTCATCGGGCATGCCCCTCACGTCGTAACGCCCCTCCAACTCCGCAACGAACTATGGGGCGATGTGAACGTGTCGGCGGACAGCCTGCCCAAATGCCTCTCATCCTTGCGCGCGAAGCTTGAGCCAGAGGATTGCATTCAAACCGTCTACAAACGGGGCTACCGGTTTTCAACGGAGATTCGCGATCGCGGAACCGAGTCGGCGCAAGCTCTTCCACGGCTGGCAATCATGCCCTTCGCAACCGGGTACTCGGTGCCGGAGCATCTTGGCTCAAGCATTGCCGAAGAGACGATTGCCCGGTTGACCGGCTTGCGTCGCCCGATTGCCGCCGTGTTGGCGCGGGACTCGGTATTTGCTTTGAGCGAGCAGGGGCTCACCGCACTGCAAGTAGGCTCGAAGCTCAAGGCGGACTTGGTTCTGACCGGAACCCTGCGTGCCGTCGCTTCGCATTTCCGTCTGCGGGCCGAGATGATCCAGGTGGAAGACGGGACCCAGATCTGGGTTGAAGACATGCTGGTGCCGCAAAGCCGCATTGCCGGTCTGGAATCGGAACTGCTCGACAGGCTCCTGCTTCGCTTGGGGGATGGAGAAGCGGCAGAAGCGGTCTCGATTTCGGCTTCGGCCGAGGCGCATCCAGGGAACGGTGCCCCCGGCGATGTGCCCTCAAACCGGGAGGCCTACGAGCTCTTTCTACGCGGCCACCACGAGTGGCAAACGATGGAAAGGCATCGCATGCAGGACGCGTTGCAGCATCTGATCAAGGCGACGGAGTTGGATCCGGCGCTGGTTGCGGCGCAGGTGGACGTGGTGAACGTGTGCGCGGCGCAGGCGCTTTATGGGTTCATGGCCCCCAGCGTAGCGGTCAATTTCATTCGCGGTACCGCCGCTTCTGCCGGCAAGCTTCCGTTGCGCGCGGAAGGGGTTCTGCCCGCGCTGGGGTGGGTAAGCTTTCACTATGACCGCGACCTGCGCGGTGCTCTTGCCGCTTTCACTCACTCGGCGCATCTGCCGCATGACGTGTGGACGACCCACCTGCGCGCGATGTTCGCGCTGAGCCGCCAGCGTTTTGGCGAAGCCATTTCTGTGATGACCTCGGCTCTTGAGGATGATCCGTATTCTCCCTGGCTTCATGCGCGGCTGGCCTGGGCGCGCCATCTTGCCGGCGAGGCATCGCTGAGCGTGGAACAGATCCGGCGCACGATCCGTCTGTTTCCCCATCATGAGGGGTCCTGTTTTTATGGTTCTCTGATTCTGGCGTTCAACGGCGAAGCGGAAGAGGCGACCAGGCTGGCGCACGAGCTGACCCATCGCTATGCCTATTTCGACCTGGGCACCGCGGTGCATGCGTACACGCTGGTGTGCACGGGAAAGGCTGAGGAGGCGCGGATTATCTTGGAGCGGCTGCAATGGCTAAGCCGGGAACGCTTCGTGCTGAATTCCTTCATTCCCGCGGTTCACGTCGCGCTTGGCGATCATCCATCCGCGCTGGCCGAATTGAAGATCTCTGCCGAAATGCGCTGCCCATGGTTCTTCCAGATGCTCGCCGATCCGCGCCTGCGGCCTCTGCACGGGGATCCCGAGTTCGTAAAACTGCAATCGATTCTGCAAGGCATGGAAGAGCAGGCGGACGAATTGCAATGACCGGTTCCCAGGTCCCGGAAGCGGGACCTGGGGCACCCGGCATTCATCGCGCCGCGAGCGTCAATTCTTCGTTGCGTGGGCCGCGACGCGCAGCACCGCATCGAACGCAGGTTTGGGCTTGTTGTTGCGATCGAAGAGCAGCGGGTACGAAGCGCGTCCCCTGACCGGCCAATCGTTGAGCCAGGAATCTGCGTCGCTCAGCCCCCAGAGCGTGACCCGGCTCATGACGTCGCGATGCTTGAGGTAAACCGCGAAGAGGCCGGCATAGCGCTTTGTGAGCGCCTGCTGCACCTCCGCGGGCAAGCCCGTGGCATAGGGATTCAGTTTCGGATCGGCCTTGATATTGAGGGAGACATCGGCCGTGTTGGGCGCAACCCGCGGGAGCACGTCGATATCGAGCTCGGTGATGGCGACCTTGACGCCGGTGGCGGCCAGTTCGGTAACCGTGGCTTCTTCGTCCTCGGTGGAGGGCCAATCCATATGTAGGTGGCCCTGGCTGCCGACAACGGCGATAGGAACGCCTGCCGCCTGGATCTTTTTGATCAGTGCGATGGCCCCCTGGCGCTTGGCCGGGGTTTCGAGGTTGTAGTCGTTGTAGTTAAGCTCAGCTTTGGGGTCGGCCTCGTGCGCCCACTGAAACGCCTTGACGATGTAGTCTTCGCCGATGATATCGAACCACTTTGAATGCCGCAGCGTGCCGTCTTCGTTGAGGGCTTCGTTCACCACATCCCAGCTGTCGATCTTGCCCTTGTAACGACCCACCACGGTGAAGATATGGTCGTGCAGGCGCTGCAAGAGGACATCGCGGGTGAGGGGCTTGCCGGCAGCGTCCTTGAAGACCCACTCGGGCGTCTGCGCGTGCCAGCACAGATTGTGGCCGACGATGAACATGTGATGCTTCTGACCAAACTCGACGTACTTGTCGGCGAGTGTGAAGTTATAGGCGTCGGGACGCGGGTGAATGACCTCCCACTTCATCGCATTCTCAGGAGAGATGGAATCGAACTGCTGGGCGATAACAGCATCTCCAGCGGCATCCGCGCCGGTAATCTGTGCGGAGTTGATGGCGACGCCTATATAAAACGCGCCCTTGTAAGCGTCCTTGAGAGTTGCCGGGCCTTGCGCCGCAAGGGTAACCGATGCGGCCATTAGTGCGGAGAGAACCATAAGGCGAGAATGAAACATGAATCGGTACTCCTTGTGTTTTTCGGTACCGGAAATTCCGGGTTCGTGGGCATTTCCCAGCGATAAGCAAGCGGAAGAATGAAGACAGAATGGATGAACAAAAAAGTGGCCGCAGCCAATGAGACGGCTGCGGCCGGTGGAGACAGCTGGTCAGATCTTCTCCTGCGAGAAGCTCTTGCGCCGCTCGGAGAGATCGTGCGAGATGGTCATGTTGAGTTTCATGCTGATGCCGTAGAAGAGCAGGCAAACAGCACAAGCAAGGAATGCGGCGCCCGCCCAAACCGAGGCGATCATGCGAATGCCCAGCAGGGCATGCGCGCTCTGCTCGACATTGGCCACATATCCATAGAGCGAGAGCAGCCAACCGGCGATAGCGCCGCCCAGAGCCAGGCCAATCCACAGCGCAAACACCACTGCCGAGGTGACCGTGCCTGTGGCTCGACGTCCCATCTTCCACTCTCCGAAGTCGGCAACGTCGCCCATCATGGACCAAAGCACCGGGCCTGAGCAGCCGAAGGCGAACTGGCGCAGAACTTCCAGGATGATGATCGGCACGGTGGCCGTTGCCGGAACAAAGAACAGCACGATGCACAAAGATCCTGTCAGCACCATGCTCAAGAGAAACAGAAGGCGCTTTCCAATACGCTTGGTCAGGGCCGTCGAGCAGGCGACGCCGATCAGCAGCGCGGTCAATCCGAAGCCGTTGAACCAACTGAAGATGATCGAGTTGCCTGCGCAGTATTTGAAGAAGGGCAGCATGATGCTGCCGCGAATCATGAGCCCGATGAAGTAGAAGGTCGTGGCCAGGAAGAGCGCGATCCAGGGGCCGTTCTTCATCAAATCGCCGAGGTCCCGCAGAACGGAAGTCTCCTGCTTCGGATCGGGTTGGATGCGTTCCTTGGTTACAGCAAAGGCAATCAGGAAGAAGACGACACTGGTGCAGCAGAAGGAGCCCATCGTCAACTGATAGCCGCGGGCGCTGCTGCCGCGTCCGAGGAAGAAGACCATGGGAATCGCCAGCGCCTGCACGATAAAGCCAGCGCCGTTCGCGAACATCTGGCGGTAGGTTGAGATGCTGTTGCGTTCGTTGGGATCTTCCGTCATGACGCCGTTCAGCGAGGCGTATGGCACGTTGTTCATGGTGTAAACAAGGCGCAAAAGCAGGTAAGTGACCCATGCATAGATCAATTTGGAAGCGGGACTCAGGTCGGGCGTGGTGAAGGCAAGAACGCCGATCACGCCGAAGGGAACCGACGTCCACAGCAGCCAGGGACGGAATTTTCCCCACCGGGTGCTGGTGCGGTCGGCGATGACCCCCATCACCGGATTGAGGCAGGCCATTCCCAGGCCGACGATCAGGAACATGCTTCCTGCCTGAGCCGCGGACAGGCCATAGGTGTCGGTATAGAAGCTCAATTGCAAAGCCATCATCGCCTGGAAGACGAAGTTGGCCGCCATGTCGCCCAGACCGTATCCGAATTTTTCCGTGAAGGAGAGTCTTACCGTGGTGGTGCTCATCGATCTTTACTCGCTTTCGCTGGGAGGGAATTCGGGTTCTCAGCCACGTTTGTAACGCGCTGGCAACCTGCGATTTCGCCTTCCGGATTCTATCTCTCGACCGTTCTCGCCGGTTTTCCGCGTTCCCAGCCTGGTTGCCAGCCTGGTTGCCAGCCTGGAGCAGCCCGGGCGTCTGCGCCGGATCCGGAGCGCATCCCGAGCGTTCTTAGATTTCACACAAGTAAATCGCATTACTCCATGAATTGGCAAGTGCAAAACTAAAGAATTATTTCATCCGTAAGCTCTATCGGACACGCGCCCGAAAAGGCTACAATTCCAGCGAGGTTCGACCATGACCAAACGTAAATTGCTTTCCTGCCATCTCGGCTTCAACGCACAGCATTCGCCCATGGGCGCATTCATGAGCTTTACCTGCGGCAATTTCGGAACCCGGGGCGGCATTGGACTGCAAATCGGACAGCCCGGCGACCAGGAAGTCTTCATCGGCTTCAAGGAAGGCGACCGCGCTTCCGGCGCAACCTTGAAATGCCTTCCCTTTTACACGGCAGCGGTGAACAAGGCCTCCGACGCTTTTCTGGTGGAGCAGGCCGGCCCCTCCGAAGCCAACGTCAAGCCCGATGCCGAGCCGTTCAGCGCCGGTGAAATCTCGCGTTCCTATGGCTGGGCCAGCGATCGATGGACTGCCGAGGGGTTGAGTTTTTCGGTTTATTCCCCCTTTGGCGCGATCCCCAATCCCGCGCTGGACGGCGAAGAGCGCATGCGCGAGGGCCTGTTGCCCGCCGTCATCGCCCGCCTCGAATTGGACAACACCAAGGGGACTACAACGAAAACGGCGATGTTCGCCCTGAATCACGCGCGCCCCGGCAGCCGGATTCTGAACGACGATCTGGGCAGCGGCCGGTTGGCCTTCGCCTTCCGCCGCGAAGCAGGCGGCGCGGCCGAACTCCGCGATTTCACCACCTCGGAGGAAGGAACCACGGTCGAGGATCAGCCCTTCGTCTTCATGCGCTGGTCGGCCAGTGACGGCGTGCGCGAGCGCCACAATCCGGTTCACCTGCTGGGTTCCTGTCCCGGATTCGGATTTGAAGTACCCGCAGGCAAGAAGTACGGCATCGACATTGCGCTCGGTTCCTATCTGGAAGGCTTCCAGACCAACGGACTGGACGGCAGCTATCTTTACACGCGCTACTTCAAAGGTCTCGGCGATGTGCTGAAGACGGCGCTTGACAACTCGGCGAAGATCATTGCCGACGCCAAGGCGCTGGACAGCAAGCTGGATCAGGCCAATCTCTCCGACGACCAGCGCTTCCTGATCGCGCATGCCACGCATAGCTACTACGGCAGCACGCAGTTGCTGGAAGTCGATGCCCAACCGTTCTGGGTGGTGAACGAGGGCGAGTACTGCATGATGAACACGCTCGACCTCAGCGTCGATCACGTGTTCTGGGAACTCGATCACAATCCTTGGTTGGTACGCAATTTGCTGGATAACTTTGTTCGCCTCTATAGCTACACCGACGAAGTGAAGGTCTACAAATCGGAGTTCGCGGCTTCGGCCGAGACGATGCAGATTGATCCTTCCCAGACACCGCCCCCTCCCGACGAAGCGCAGCTCAACCGCCCCTACGACACCAAGCCGGGCGGCCTCAGCTTCTGCCACGACATGGGCGCGCACAACAACTTCTCGCCCAGTGGCCGCAGCAGCTACGAGTTGGCCAATTTGACCGGCTGCTTCAGCTACATGACGGTGGAGCAGCTCTGCAACTGGGTTCTGACCGCTGGCTGCTATGTGGCCAAGACGCGTGACTTCGCGTGGCTCAAGGCCAACCAGGAAGTGGTGGATGCCTGCCTGGCCAGCATGATCAATCGCAGTGGCGATGTTGGCTTTGCGCAATTCGACTCGACGCGCTGCGCGGGCGGCCAGGAGATTACGACCTATGACTCGCTGGACCATTCGCTGGCGCAGACTCGCAATAACATTTACATCGCCGTCAAGAGCTGGTCGACGTACAAGGCTCTGGCGCTGCTGTTCCGCGAGTTGAATGACGCTGCCAGCCAGACGCGCAGCGAAGAACTCGCCGCCAAGGTTGCTTCGGTGGTCTGCGATCAGGCGGTGGACGGCGTGCTTCCGGCCATTTTCGAAAAATCCAACCCCGGCTACAGCAGCCGCATTCTGCCCGCGGTAGAGGGATGCGTGTATCCGCTCTACTTTGTGAATACCGGATTTGCCGGCTGCACGGCCGAGGAAGTCTACGCGAGTGAGGCGGAAAAGCGCATGTTCGACGTTCTGAAAGAGCACACGCGCAATCTCTTGCTCGATCCGGAGCGGCGCAACCTGTTCGCCGATGGCGGCATCAAACTCAGCTCGACGAGCAATAACTCGTGGATGAGCAAGATTTCCATCTTCATGCACGTTACCCGCAAGGTCTTCCATCTGGATGAGGACGCCAAGGTGGCCGAGGTCTTCCGCCAGGCGGATGCGGCGCACGTGAAATGGCAAGTGGAAGGCAGCTCGTACTGGGCCTGCTGCGACCAGATTGTTTCAGGGGAAGGCAAGGCCAGCCGCTACTATCCGCGCATTATCACCAGCGCGTTGTGGATGGAGTAATCGAACCGCAATAGTCAAGCGCATGAACGCGGCGAAGTGCGTTCGACAAGGAGAACCGGGCACGCGGGAGAGCATCCTGCGTGCCTTTTCTTATGCCCCAAACCGAGCGGCGGCGGGCAGCTCAAGTCGGGGTCAAAGCTGACCCACGTCCAATAGAGTTTCTACACAGCCGCCAAGATCGCCAATAAGGCGTAATGAAGCAACCGGATGGTTTATTCTTCTGCTGCCTGACATGAGACAGTGGAGGACGTTTTGAAATATCTTCGGTACTTGCCGCTTCTGCTTCTGACCTTGTTGTTTGCTGTTCCAGGATGGGCGAAGGCAAAGCTCACGAAATACACCTTCACGTTTGAAGGCAAAGCGAGGACTTACTACTGTTACATACCGGAGAAGGCAGGCCCATTGCCGGTGCTGGTTCTGCTGCATGGCTCGGGGAGAGACGGCCAGATTGCGGCCGACCCATGGAAGGATCTGGCAGCGCGGGAGGGCTTTATCCTGGCCGCGCCAAATTCCTTTGACTCCGCAATGTGGAGTTTCAATATGGATCCACCCCGATTTCTTCATGCTGTGGTGAAGCAGGTTGCCGCGCAACACGCCATCGATGAAGGCCGCATCTACCTGTTTGGGCATTCCGCTGGAGCGGCGATGGGGATTATTCTTGCGGTCACCGACTCACACTACTTTGCGGCGATAGCGGTGCATGCGGGCAGCCTGCAAGTGGATCCGAAGGGCCTCTTTCCCTACGCCGAACGGCGCACTCCCCTATTCATACAGGTTGGAGATCAAGACCTGAGTTTTCCTCTACAAGGCGTACTGAGCACCAAAGAGCGATTCGAGGAAAATGGCTATGCCGTGAAACTCACCGTCATACCTCATCATGACCATAACTACTATGCGATCTCCGACGAGGTTGACACCAGGGCATGGCAGTTCTTGAAGGACAAGGCCCTGCCTGTGCCGTACACCGAACCAGGGACGGAAGACAAGGAGCAATAGTTACGCGCGGCAGTGAGCTGTCAGCCGGCGGGATGAGACGGGCAGGCGGCCACAAAAAGCTTGAGCGCCGCGGCCAGAGCTTCTTCGGCCCCCGCGCGATAATCTGCAACCACGCCCAGGTAGGCGGTGATACCAAATCCCTCCCGATCGCCTGCCAGGGCCTGACGCACAATCAAATCAAGCGTCGCGTTGTGAGTTGGACCGACTGGCTCCTCTTCATCGAGCCGGGCAACCCATTTGCGACAGAAGTTTTCCGCATCCTTCCAACTCGCGAAGACCACCGACGAGCGCGGCAGGAGGTCGATGTAGCAGGCCAGCGCGGCATGGTGAGGTTCAGGCGAAGCGGACAGTCCCGGCTCAGGCTCCTGAAGTGCGGCAGCATGCGGGTCCCACACGTCGCACTTGGCCGTCCACAGCGGCGCGTCGATGTCATTCAAAGCGAGAAGCGCCTGGGCCAGCGCGGGAAAGACCGCGGCTTCCGAAATTTCGTAGACGCGCTCCGGGCTGCGGCGCAGATCGACGAATCCTTCCCACAATGCATCGATCACCGGCGCGCCGCCACCCACCTGAACTTCAAAGTCCGCTTCCATGTGATTGTCCAGTTCGTTGACTCACTTCGCATTTTCAGTTCTTCGATTCAGTAACAGCGAGAAGGTGACGGAGAACGGTCGCCTCGGCCCAATGTATATCTTCTCCCCCCTCTCTTGAAAGAAAGGCGCAGTGCCCGCCGTGGGACGTTTCGACAAAACGAATGCAAGGATTGGCAACGAGCCTGGCGCGCGTTTCCGGCAGCAATCGAATGAACGGGTCGTCCTTGGCCTGGAGGATCAATGTTGGAACCGAGATCCGGTCCACAACATGGGAACTCGCCGCGCGGTCGTAATAATCGTCGGCATCGCGGAAGTTCCAGTAACGCGCCACGACCTTATCGTCGAATTCGCGGATGGACCGCACCGCACCGACCCTGTGCGGCTCATAAATCTCCGGAAAAAATTCCGCCTTGCGATGAAATCGCCGCATCAACCCGCGAAGAAAATGCCATTCGTAGCCTCGATTCAACGGTTCGTGCAAAGCGTCGGAACCGGCAGCCAGATTGATGGCGGGACAAACAGCGGCCACCGCGCATAACGGCTTGCATACACCCCACTCCCCTGCCAGTTTGAGCACCATGTTGCCGCCCATCGAATAGCCAACCAGAGCAACGCGACTGAGGCCGTAACGCGCGGAAAAGTGACGGATGACCGCGCCCACATCTCCGGAAAGGCCGGAGTGGTAGAGAGTCGGCGTCAGCAAATCGGTGCCACCGCAGTTGCGCATGTTCATGCGAACAACGTTGCATCCGGCCGCCCAACCTCGCGCCGCAACCCCGCGAATGTAGTGGGAGTTCGAGGAGCCTTCGAGCCCATGAACAAGGATGAGCGTCAGGCATGAGCCAGGGGAAGGCTGCCAGTGGCAATGGCAAAGAACGCGGCTGCCGTCCACCGGATCTACCTTGACCGTCTCCGCGGTGCTCGGCAAGGCGAAATCCGGGCGAGGAAAATAATTCCCCACAATGGTCTGCAAATGCCCGTTGCGCAGGCCACGGCAAGGCTCAAACACAAGAGCGCTTTCAGGCAAATAATTGACTGCGGGTGAAATCCGGGAGGGTTGAGGATAAGTGGGGGGCGAGGTTGACACGCTTTGGGTCACGAAGCCTCCGCAACAGCAAGGTTGAGGTGCGCGGACCGAGAAACTGGGGCGGCTACAGCTGTTCCACAATTGCTGTACCCCGGAACCGCTCACCTGGAGTGGCTTTTTCCTCAAGAAGAAGCCACCCTTTGAATAACTACGATGGGCAAGTGAATTGTGGAACCGCTCTAGTATGGATCGAACCTTGAAACCCGCATTGTCGTCCGCAACTTAAAAACGATCTTACCACGATGCCAAAAACGCAGCGGTTTGCGTCGACCATTGCGCACTGAAGACCAGCCTGCGCGAGTCGGCATTGGGGACCGCGCTGATTCTAAAACCATGGCAGAGCCAAGGATCTAAGAGGCGGCTTCACGCTCCGAGATCACGATGGCGCAGCCGAGCTACGCCGGTCTACATAACCCGTCACCACGCGGTTTCGCAATCTGCTTTTGATCGCTCATTGACCGGACGCGGCATGACGCCTGCGATGCGGTTGAAACTGATTTGGATCGAATCGATGAGCGCTCCCAAAAGCAATCCCGGAATCGCCTCCGCCAAAGCCATGCAGACTTCTATTGAAGTGTTGCACCTTCGGCTTCCGTCAGCCGTTCGGAAATGTGGATCTCTACAGCATTGGGTGCGACGAGCCGGGCATAGGCTCCCCAACACCGGAATGCCGTGTCGAAGATGAGCTTCAAATCCGAGAACAGTGTGGCCTGCTTCATATAGTCGGCATCGAGGCGCTGCTTGGCGGGCAGGATTGTCTTCCGGTAATACTGTGGCAACGCGTCCTTCGGAATCAGCGCGAATAACGACTCTTCGCGCGCGAAAGCCAGCGTTGCAAAACCAGTGATCCCAGGTCGGCATTGGAACGATTGAATCCGCTGCTCGGGCACCAGCGGCCGTGGGCCAACGAGACTCATTTGCCCGGCGAGCACGTTGAGCACCTGTGGCAATTCGTCCAGCTTGAGCCAGCGTAAAATCCGCCCCAACCAGGTTATTCGATCGGCGGATGCCGCGGCGATTGCGTCTCGATGGTCGCCGGGCACATGTTGCATGGTCCTGAATTTGAAAATCGCAAACGGCTCACCGAAGCGGCCAAGACGGATTTGCCGAAAGAACACCGGGCCGCTGGACGATGCGGCGACCGCAAGCGCAATGAGCGCGAGCAGTGGAAGCACGATTGGAGCCGACACCAGAATCGACGCAACATCGAAGATGCGCTTGGCTCGGGACCTTGTCCACGGGCTCATCTCCTCCAACTCGCTCTGGAGGACACGAGGGGTAGACAGACCGCTGGTTTTAGAGTCAGTCGAGCCCTTCAGTTGCATAGTGCTCCTGGAGTGCCATGGTCGTTTGGAAAGTGGAGCCTTGCAGCATCTCCCGCTCGATCCAGTGATAGGTCGACTTCACACCTTCCACAAGCGGAATCGATGGTTCCCATTGAAGCAATCGGGAAATGCGCGTGTTGTCGCTATTGCGGCCATTGACCCCAGTCGGAGCGTGCCGATTGTAGCGTCTTCGAAGGTGAATGCCGGCGATGTTCTCCACGATGGTAACAAGCTGGTCAATCGTGACTAACTCGGAGGAGCCAAGGTTCAGAGGTTCGCGCACATTGCTTTCGGCGATGGCGATCGTACCCTGGATGCAGTCGTCGATATAGAGGAAACTGCGCGTCTGAGAGCCGTCTCCCCAGATTTCGATTTCCGGAATGCCGGACATCCGCGCTGCAAGGACTTTGCGGCAGATGGCGGCGGGAGCTTTTTCGCGTCCTCCTTGCCACGTTCCCATCGGCCCGTAGACGTTATGGTAGCGAGCAACGCGACAAGGAAGTCCGAAGTCCTCCTCGAAGTGGCGGCACATGCGCTCGCTGAACAGCTTTTCCCATCCATAGCCATCTTCGGGCATCGCCGGGTAGGCATCCTCTTCGCGTAGCGGAACAACCAGGGGCGAAGCCTGTCTGGCAAGGTTATATACGCACGCGGAGGAGGAGAAGAAAAAACGCTCGACCGAGTGTTCGCGCGCCGCGAGCAGCATGTGGGTGTTGATGAGCACATTGAGCATGCAGAGCGCGCGGTTGTTCTCGATGAATCCCATGCCGCCCATATCCGCAGCCAACTGGAAGACGATATGTCTCCCCTTTACAGCCGTGACGCAGTTCGCGCGGGAACTGAGATCGAGCACAACATTGTCGGCATGAATGCTGACCTGGTGCCATTCCGAAATGGGTTTTAAGTCGACGGCACGAACAGACGCCGCTCCCGACACAAGAAGCTTTCGTACAAGATGACCACCGATGAATCCTCCCGCACCACACACCAGGACATGCTTGCCCTTCATCTTCATGGATTACCTTTCTCCAGTGATTTAGCTGGCCCAAAGACAAATAAGGAATCTTCTATGGGTTAAGAAAATGCAGCAACTCTTTCTCGTCCGCGGCGCTCAATGAGGCTCGGACACGCATGTGGCGCAGAATTGTTCCAGAGATCTGCGGAGGGAAACTCTGCGGCGCGTTATGGCATCGGGAACAGTTCTGCTGGAAGACACGTTCTCCCCGCGAAGTCGCAGTCTGGTTCTTTTGCACGCCCTTTTCCTGATGTGCCGCCGCGGGATCGCTTTGCGCCAATGCGGCTCCAAAAGCGCCGAGGACACAAGTCGCGAAAATCAATGCATGCATGCGGTTCATTTGCCCCTCCACGTTGGAATCAGAAAGCGATACACGATTCCGGTTTGCCAGATATTCCGATTGCCCGCGGAAGACAGTTGCCGCGAGTAGCTCGTATTGATGCGGACTTCGTGGGGAAGATGATAGTCCAGCGCGAAATTGACCTTCTGCGTGTTTGCCCCAGGCAGGCCATCCTCCGAGTCGGGCTGCGAGCGAAATGTCTGTTCAATCCGAAAGGCAGGCTCGAAACGCCCAATCAAGCTGTCTTCGCTGTGGAATCGCAAACACCGGTAGTCGGCCTCGACCCAGTAGCCTTGCGCATGAGGGCCGCGCGCATATTCCGATCGCAAACGAAGATTTGAGTTGTCCGGTTCCCACCAGAGGTGGGTGCCAAAATAGCTCTCGTGCGTATTCTGCAACAGCCGTCCCACAGAGAATCCGGTTTCAAGACGGACGCCGGGAAAGTAGATACTTGCTTGGCCGCCAGATGATCGCTCCGCGTCGAACTGTTGATTGGTGCTGGCCACGGAGAAGTATGCGGCGTAGTCGAGATTCGCCTTGTCGCTGGAGAAGGCCGAGCCACGCAGCATTCCGCCGACGCTCGATGCTGTGCTCATCGTACCCAAGCTGAAGATCAATGGAGCGGATTCGAAATTGCTTATCCATATGGGGCTGAGGCGCTCGTTGTAAGTGCCGAAGGGTGTCAGGAATTCGCCTGCAACAAAGGTGAGGTTGCGGTTGGCGATGACGTCCGCCTGAAGGTAGGAGAGCCCAAGGAACGCGTCGTGCGTGTAGCCAGACTGTCCACCCCCGCGCGGGAAGTAGGACTCGACGATGGAGGCGCGGCTTTCAACCAGTAAGTGATCGCCGAGCGGCGCAACAAGAGCCGGAGCGATGATCGGCAAGTATGTGGTGCTCCCGCCGCTCGTGCTGGTGATGAGTCCGGCGCCACCGGAGATGAGGGGAACGTCTTGCGCCCGTGTGAAATGGGTGGATGCCAGTCCCATGGACGCGGCCAGTGCAATCGCTCCCCATCTTGTGTGTGCTTGAAGCTTTGCTGAACTTGACATAGTGCTAGCTTCTCGCGAATGCGAGGAACGAGTGTCAGGAGAGCGTCTTGTGAATGTCAGAGGATTGTCACTTTCGGCGCGCGTCGTGCCAAAGCTCACAAAGGAAGGTGTCCCAACAAATCTGTGACAATCTCCTGACACACACATGACACACGCAGCATCCGGGAAGCTCTATGTTGGTTGTGACCTCAACATACCGATCCCAGAAGTGGCTCGCATTTTTGAATTGGTCAGGAGACTTATGACAAATAGACCTGCATGGAGGGTCGCAACTGTTGTAGTAGTCTGCGCCTTCGGGTTGGTCCCGCAATTGCCGGGCACCACAGTTGTAGAACCTCGTCGTGTGGAGATTACCGCAAAGAGGTTTTCCTTCGATCCCAGCGTCGTCACTTTGAAGAAGGGCCAGCCGGTTCTTCTGGTGCTGAAGAGCAGCGACGTCCCGCACGGTATTCGGGTTCGTGAACTCGGGTTGGAATTGAAAGTCTCCAAAGGTGGATCCGCTGAAGTGCGCCTCACTCCCGACAAGACCGGCGATTTCGTCGGGCACTGTTTCGTCTTTTGCGGAGCAGGACACGGAAGCATGACCATTACATTTCACGTGGTGGATTAAGATGATCCGCCTGGCGTTCTTCGTTTTGCTTGCTGCGGCGCTGAGTCTTTGCGGCTGCAAGGCAAAAGCCCCAAAGACCGCAGAGTCGCGGCTGATGTGGGGGATGAAGCACAGCGTATTTGTAGGCAACAAGAAACTGAGGAATCCGTTGCCGGAAACACCCCAGACCATCGCGGATGGCAAAGACGCATTCTCGCATTACTGCGTAGCCTGTCACGGGTTGGACGGACAGAACACCGGTGTCCCGTTCGCGGCTCGCATGGCGCCGCCGGTCCCGTCGCTGGCGTCGAGAGAAGTGCAGGAGTACACAGACGGACAACTGAAATCGGTGATCGACGATGGCATCTGGCCCTCGGGCATGCCCGCATCCAGAGGCATCTTGAGTGACGATGAAATCTGGTCCATCGTAACATTCCTTCGCCATCTGCCAAAGGCCGGGAGCCTGGGTGAACCGGAGATGTACAGTCACTAACCCACCATACCGAGGAGACGATTTCCAATGCGATTCAAGAAAACCGCGCGAACTCGGGAATTGAAGGAGGCCATTGTCGCTTCCTTCTCTCTGCAGCGCGGCGAAGCGGCGCAGCGTCTTGGCGGGTTTACGGAAGCAGATTGGCAAAGTGTTTTGTGGTGGCTCGACATTAGCGGCATGGCCATCTATTTCCTGGACCACATGCAACGGACTGGAGCAGAACGCGTGATGCCGTCGGAAGTGGAAGCGGGCCTCGCAGATCGGTTGCAACGGAATCGGTTCCGCATTCAAACGCTCAGAACGGAGGCGCAAACTTTCGCTGACTTGTTCCAGAGCAATAACATAGAGTATGCGTTGCTGAAAGGGATCACTCTTGCGCCAGAGTCAGTGTCCGACTCCGCCTTGCGCTGCCAGACCGACCTGGATTTTCTCGTGCCGGAAGAGAATGCGGATCTTGCAATCGAGTGCATCCGCAGCATGGGCTACCGGCTATATGCCAGGAGCGGAATAACGATGGAGTTCAGGGCCGGCGATTTAGGACTTCCGGATCTGAAGAAGATCTACTCAACCGGCTCCCAACGGGCTCTGGACCTGCATATACTGCCCGAGGGGAGCAGCAAGCGAGGTCTTCTTGCGCGAAGGACAATCCGGATCTTCGATGACACGCCGATTGCAACGCTGTCGCCTGCGGACATCTTGATGCAACAGGCAATGCACTTGCTGAAGCACTTGTGCAGCGATCATTCACGATTGTCCTGGGTGCTCGAATTCAGTCGTCATGTTGAGGCTCGCAGATCCGATCGCATGTTCTGGAGCCATGTCGAGAATCTAGCGGCTGAAGAGCTGAATGGTCCACTCGCTCTGAGTGTGGCTTCATGGCTGACAAACGCTTTCTTCAACAAAGAAGCGCTTGAACTTCCGCGCCAGGGAAAAGTGGACGCGATACCGCCTCGCGTTCTTTTGTGGCTCAATCTCTTCACTCACAACCTCTTGCTGAGCGATTCCAGCGGCAACAAACTCTATCTCTTGTTGCGCGGCGAAGTCCCCAGGGAAGCGAAGCCACTCAAGAAAACGCACCTCATTCTCTTCCCACGTTGCTTGCCGGCGAGAATTACGCGGCCTCGTTCCGGCGAGCGACTGGCGGAACGGTTGACGCGTTATGCGATCGAGGCGGATTATTTCTTCGGCCGGATGCGATTTCATGTGGTGGAAGGAATTCGCTATGCGATCGAGACCTTGCGATGGAGAAGGGGCGTGGTGAGATTCGGACTATGAACGTTTTTCTCCTAGGTAATAAGAGTCGGCTTGCTCCGCTCGCACTCAGTGTGGCGTTCTCGGCCATGGTCGCACTTCCCTGCCTCGCGCAAACTGGCCTCAATGACAGTGCCACGGATCCTTTCAACTCTTCCCGGACTCAGAGCAGCGACACAGGACAGTTGCAGAACAACGACGCTGGGCAACTCCAGAACAGCGATTCAGGTCAACTGCAGAGCAACGATACAGAGCAACTTCAGAACAACGATGACGGACAACTCCAGAACGGTTCAACCGGGCGAATCCAGAATGGCAATACAGGGCAATTTCTGAGTGGCGCGAACACGAGCGATACCGCAATGCCCGCTGCTCAGTTGATTGAGGTCTTGCGCGGTAGTCCAGAGGTGATGGTGGAAGTAAAGTCGGTGGTTGCCGACAGCGCGCAGCAGCAGGGGATAACTGTGCAAGCAGACTCACTGACGGACGAGCAGGTGTATACGCAGATCGAGAATAGCAAAAAGCTACGCATCACGCTGACTCACTTTCTTCTGGCCCGCGGATACATCACGGAGGAACAGATTCAGACGGCAAGGGAACAACAGGAAGAGGCCTTCCAGCGCAACCCAATGGAGCAAGGAGATCGTGAAGATGTTCAAGCGCCTGCATCGCGGACTTCCGCATCACGCGCGAACAGTAACAGGGCAGTCGATCAACAAGATTCAGGCCGTCCGCTGGGAGAGCGCCAAACACAATCTAGGACATATTCGGGTGATCGCGCGGAGACGCACGGTTCAGAGGTACCCAATTTGACCGATGAGCCGGCAGCTTTGCACCGCCAGGCTCCGTACAACCTGCTCTCGCTGCGCGATCTGTATACACAGGTCCCAGATTCGCAGGAACATCTGAAGAGGTTTGGTTCGAATCTGTTTGTGACGCACGCTGCTCCGGGCAGAGACGCGCTCGAACCCGACCGTGTCGCTGCGATTGGTGCACTCGATGTTCCGCTCGGACCGGATTATGTGCTTGGCCCAGGCGATGAATTGAGTGTTGCGCTGTGGGGCGGGATCTCGCAGAATATCCTGCGCACAATCGACCGCGAAGGACGTGTCGCACTGCCTGAAGCTGGCCTTGTTCCGTTGGCCGGATTGAGCGTTGCGAAAGCAGAGACGCTACTCGCAGGCGCGCTGCAAAGTCAATACCGCAACTTGCACCTGGCGATTACTGTGGCGCACCTTCGTTCGATACGCATCTTTGTGGTGGGCGATGTACAGCGTCCGGGATCGTATGAGGTGAGTTCGCTCGCGTCTCCCATCACTGCCTTGTTTGCCGCTGGAGGGCCGACAGCTGTGGGCTCCCTGCGCACTTTGCGCCACTATCGCAACGAGAAGCTGATTGGCGAAATCGATATGTACGATTTCATGCTCCACGGCGTCCGCCCCAATGACGATCGGATGCAGGGCGGTGACACGCTTCTGATTCCTCCAGTGGGTCCGCAGGTGGCTGTGTCCGGCGCAGTGAAGCGCCCGGCGATTTACGAATTAAGGAGCGAGAAAGATTTGGCCTCCGTGCTGGAAGATGCAGGCGGCTTCACGGTAGCGGCGGCCTTGGCGCATGTCACCATCGAGCGAATGATTGCCAACCAGCATCGCGAAGAGATCACAGTGGAAGCTGGCATCGACGAAGCCCCCACCGCAATCGTCGCGCGCCTGCAGTCCACCGAAGTGAAAGACGGGGATCGTATTCATATTGCGACAGTGCTTCCTTCCAGCGGCCGCGTGGTCTATCTGCAGGGACATGTGGCGCGTCCGGGGAAGATTGCCTATCGCGACGACATGCATCTCGAAGACGTTTTGCACAGTTATCGGGAACTGCTACCCGAGCCGGCAGATCATGGAGAAATTGTTCGTCTGGTGGCGCCTGACCTGCATCCGGAGACTATCGCTTTCAACGTCCCCGATGTTTTGATCGGGAACGTGTCCATTGCGCTTCAGCCGTTCGACACGATCAGGATATTTGGCCGGTATGAACTGGACGCGCCAAAGGTGTCGGTCCGAGGAGAAGTGTTGAGACCGGGAACCTATCCGATGTTTGAAGGAATGACCGCGGCGCAATTGATCCGCACCGCCGGAGGATTCAAGCGGGACGCAATGGTGGAGCGTGCGGATCTGGCCAGCTATCAGGTCATCAATGGCTCAGGCGTTTCAGTTGAGCGGCGTGATGTTTCGATTGCGGATGCGGTGCTGAAACACGATCGGGACGCGGATGTCATTCTCAAGGCGGGCGATGTGCTCACCGTGCATCAGCTGACAGGATGGACCGAAATCGGCGAGTCGATCCTGATCCAGGGTGAGGTTGCACATCCGGGCAGCTACGGGTTTCGGGAGGGAGAGAGGTTGAGCGATGTTCTTCGGCGTGCGGGCGGGCTGCGGCCAACTGCGTATCCAGAGGGCGCTGTGCTTACTCGGCCCGATGTGGCGAGGCTGGAAAAGAAGAGCCGCGAAGAACTGATTCGACAGATAGAGACGAGTTCCGCTGCTTCGCACCTGTCTCCAAGTGTGGCGGGAAGTGATCAGGCCGCCTCGTTGCAGCTGATTCAGCAACAGCAGGACCAGATCCTCGCCCGTCTGCGCAGCCAGCCAGCGAGTGGAAGGCTTGTCATTCATATCGCCCCGGCGATTGAATCCTGGGCGGGAACTGCTGCCGACATCGAGGTCAGAAGCGGAGATATACTTCGGATCCCGAAGCGGCCGGGCTTCATTCTTGTTACAGGGCAAGTCTACAACGCCTCGGCCATCACGTTCATGCCGGGTAAGACAGCCGAGTGGTATTTGCAGAAGGCGGGAGGCGCCTCTGAAACCGCGAACCGCAAGGAGATCTTCGTTATTCGAGCCAATGGCTCCGTCGTTGGCCGCCGTTCGAGTAACTGGTACGAGCACAACGTTCTCTCCACCAAGCTCGATGCGGGCGACACGATTGTTGTTCCGCAAAAGATAGTGGGCGCATCGGCGGTGTGGCGCGATCTTCTAAGTGCGGCGCAGGTGGCCGCATCTCTGGCGATTGCCGCAGCCGTTGCGGGACTGTAGGTGAGCATGCAAGCAGAGGCACAGCAAACGGCCCCAATCGCAGACGATGCAGTAACTGTTTGCGCGCCTTTCGCGGATGAGAGCGCCCCCAACTGGCTCTATAACCTGCGTGTTCTGTGGACGCACCGCGTTCAGTTGATGCGCATCGTAGGCGTTGCGTTTCTGGTCAGCCTTATTCTTTCGATGGTGATTCCGAAGACGTACGTCTCGCAGACGCGCATCATGCCTCCAGAGAGCTCCGGAAGCAGTTCCGCACTGTTTACCGCGCTGGCGGGCCGCGTTTTGGGAGGCGATACATTGGGAGGTCTGGCGGCGAGCCTCATTGGTGGCCATAACACGGGCTCGCTGTTCGTCGATCTGTTGAGAAGCACATCGGTTGCGGATCGGCTCATCGAACGCTTCCAACTTCAGAGTGTTTACCACAAACGATTCCGCGTGGATGCGGCCAAGGTACTGACGCGCAAGACGACCATCCTCCAGGACAAGAAGAGCGGTGTGCTAACCCTGAGCGTGACGGATACCGATCCTGTACGCGCGCGCGACATGGCCCAGGCTTACCTGGATGAACTGAACACCCTCGTGAATCGCACCGGCAACTCCTCCGCTCATCAGGAGCGGGTGTTTATCGAGAAGAGATTGCAAGCGGTCAAGGGCGATCTGGAGCGGGCACAAGCGGCAATGAGCGAATTCTCCAGTACGCATGCGGCGATAGATCTAAAGGCACAGGCGCAGGCAACGGTAGAGTCGGAGGCGCGCGTGCAGGGAGCGCTGATTGTCGCGCAAGGCGAATTGCATTCGCTGCAGCAGCTTTACGGCGATGGAAATGTGCGCGTGCGTGAAACTGCGGCTCGCATCGCGGGGCTGAAGCAAGAACTCGTAAGGATGGGCGGTTCCTCGTCTCCGCTTTCAGATCCTCCAAAGGACGAAGCAGGAGAACAGTCGGCGAGCGCTTCGTATCTCCCGCTTCGCCAGGTTCCCAGGCTGGCAGTGCCGTTTGCGAATCTCTATCGCGAGCTTCATGTGCAGGAGACCGTCTATGACCTGCTCACGCAGCAATACGAGATTGTGCGCATTCAGGAGGCAAAGGATATACCCGCCGTGAACGTGATCGATGCTCCCCAGGTCCCGGAGAAGAAGTCGTTTCCGCCGAGGGCGCTGATGACGATCGGGCTGACGATCGTCACCCTCGTCGTTGCTTCCTTTTGGCTGATCTGTCAACACTACTGGCTACTGATCGACGCGAACGACCCGCGCAAACGATTCGCACTCGAAGTGATCGATTCGATGAGCGCTATCCGGCCCGCAAGATGGCTGTCGAGGAGGCTGGCGTGAAAAGTGAGATCGTCTATGCATTCGCCCGCCCGTCAACTTTCTGCGCGAGCGCTCATTCGCTGGCTGCCACAAAGGACCATGCGAACTTCTCGGCTTTGGCCGCTTGCGTCGGCATGTTCTTTTCGTGCCGCACCATCTTTGTGCTCGTAACTGCTCGATGGCTAAGTGTCGGAACTTCCGCGGGTGTCTTCGCGGGCTTGGGTCTATCGTTGGCGCTGTTGCTAGCATCCTCGCTATGCGCCTTCGGCCACAGTGCGCACACATCTCATTGGATGTTTCGCGTGCGCCCATTTCAATGGGTCATTCTCTATCTTGCATTTTCCGGTTGCAGCTTCTTGTGGTCCGCCACCGTTTCGCCGCTTGGATCGGCAGGCTATTGGTTAGGGCTCGTCTCGGATGTCGGCATCGTGGTCCTTCTCTTCCGCGGGTGCGATGCGGCATGCGCCGCGCACTCGCTCATGAAGGGCTTCATCTTCGGATCATGCTTGTTGGCCGCAATTGCGTGGATGATGCCGGCAGAGAGGGATCTGCGTCTGGGCGACATCGAGTATTTCAATACGAATCAGATCGGCAATCTCTGCGCGCTGGCAGTGCTGATGTGTATTCTGCTTGCCTGTCGAGGCGATGGCCAGTGGCGTATTCCTGCCTGGTTTCTTGGCATCACTCTCTTCCGGAGCCTGAGCAAGTCAACGTTGATTGCATTCATCGCATGCCAGGCATACCGGATCCTTCGTGATCGCACCATGAGCGGCCGAAAAAAGAGTTGGCTCATTGTGGGATCGCTCACCGTGGCGATTTGCTTCTGGGGCCTTCTCGATGCCTACTACGGTGTCTATTCCAGCGCGGGGAACCAGGCCGAAACATTGACCGGCCGAACGGCAATCTGGGCATGGGCACTGGACGCGAGTCTAAGCCATCCCTGGCTTGGCAACGGATTCGATGCGATGTGGAAAGTTGCGCCTCCGTTTGGCGGTGAGTTGTTCGAGGCCCGGCATGCGGAGAATGAGTTCTTGCAGCAGTTCTTCGCCTATGGAGTATGCGGGATCGTATTGTTGGTGGGAATCTATGGGAGCCTCTTTCGGAGCCTTCGCCTGCTGCTGCGGGATTCCGAGCGATGCATTCTGACGGCATTCGTGGTTTTCGCAATTGTGCGCGGCTTTGCGGAAGCGGAGCCATTCGATCTTGTACTACCTCTTTGGTTGATTACCGCAATTGCGTTGCTGGCAGCGAGGGAGTTGCAATTGGCGAAGCAACCAAACGCAGATCCGGCGCACGCAATTCATTCGCACTTTTTGCCAGCACACTGATGGAGGAAGAATGAACGTCGTTGTTGCTGCCCTGTCGGCGCCCGCGCACTTGAATGGAGTTTCACGTCATGCCATCGGGTTAGTGCACGCATTGTTATCGACCCGCGCTGTGACCAATGTGCATTTCCTGGCGGGCGAGTGGCAAAAGCAGATGTTCCAGCCGGAACTTGAGGGCGCGGATGCGCGCTTTCATGCGCATTGGATTCCGCTGCGAGATGCGAATTTCAGCCGCCTTTTCTGGTACTTCCACGAGCTCCCTTTGATCGCGGCACAGCTCGAAGCGGATATCGTTCACCTTACCTACCCATCCCCGATTGCCACACACGCTTTCCAATGCCCTGTGGTTCTCAGCCTGCACGATTTGTATCCGTTCGATATTCCCGAGAATTTCGGATTCTTCAAGAGCGCGCTTGCACGGCAAATCATCCGGCAGTGTATCCGCAGCGTCGATGCGATCGCCTGCGTATCGGCCAGCACCCAAGCGCAACTCGAACAATGGTTTCCCGCGGCGGTTGGGAAGGCGACAATCGTTCCGAATGTCGTGGATCTGAATCCGGCAAAGGGAATCGCGTGCAGGATCGGAACTCTCAAGGCGCAGAGTTTCATCCTCTGTGTTGCGCAGCACCGGCCCAACAAGAACGTACCGCTGGCGATTCGCATCTTCGACCGGCTGATTCGGGACGAGACTCTTCCTTCCAATACGCGCCTCTTTGTGGTCGGGATACCGGGACCCGACACGAAGAAGATCCAGTCCCAGATTCTGGATCTCGGTCTTACTGACAGAGTACATCTTTCGAGCGGATTGCCGGATGCCGAGTTGAAATGGTGCTATCGGAACTGCGCTGTTCTGCTGGCGCCCTCGAAGACCGAGGGATTCGGGCTCCCGGTTGCCGAGGGGATGATTGCAGGCTGCCGGATCGTCTGCTCGGAAATCCCCGCATTCCGCGAAATTGGCGAGAACCATTGCCGGTTTGTTGCCTGGGGAGGCGACCTGGTCGGCTCGTATGCCAGGGCCATACGCGAGTCGCTCGCACTGCCCCAGCCTCGCGTCCACGAGCTATTACCTCTGTCGAGCGTTTCTGTCGGCCGCCAGTATCTGGATCTCTACGAAAGTTTACGCTGTGCACCGATTTCTGAATTTGATAAGCTAAGGCAGCATGAGCGCGTTCTCAAGGGCGCAAATCCGCTGGGCTCCCGCTCGACCTGATCGATAAATGTCAGCGGATTGTCATTTTTGGCAAGACCCGGATGAATCAACGTCGATTCAGAGGAAAATGGAACCATGATCAGGGAATTGGACGCTACTGTCGACGGTGTGGAATCTCCGGCTGCTCATGAACTTGGTACGATCCTCGTGGTGGAAGACGATCCGCGCATGCAGCGCGTTTTGCAAAGGATGTTTTCCGCCGAACGGTACGAAGTTCTGATCGCCGGAGATGGCGAGACTGGCTTGGATCTTTTCCGCTCCAAGCGGCCCATTGCGGTGGTCCTCGACCTGGTGCTGCCACGCATTTCAGGGCGCGAACTTTGCCAGAAGTTCAAGGGCATTTCTCCGGAGACGCCGGTGATTGTTGTAAGCGCCATCTCCGAGGTCGTGGACAAAGTGTTGCTGCTTGAATTGGGCGCAGACGATTACGTGACCAAGCCGTTCAGTCCCCGCGAACTGATGGCGCGTGTCCAGGCTGCCATTCGCCGCCGGCGCAAGCCAGTCGCTGCCGGTTCGTACCGCTTCGCCGACTGCGAGATCGACTTTAAAAAGATGACCGTGGTTCGCCAGGGCGCATCGATTGTCCTTACTTCGCACGAATTTCGGCTGCTGAAGTTCTTCACCGATAATGCCGAGCGTGTGCTCGGCAGAGAAGAACTGCTGAACGAAGTATGGGGCTACAATTGTTACCCGACCACCCGCACGGTGGATAATCAGATCCTCAAGCTACGCCAGAAGCTGGAGCCTGAGCCTGCCAATCCAACGCACTTTCTGACAATCTATGGAGCAGGATATAAGTTCGTCCCGTAACCTCTCGGACAAGGGAGAGCCATTGACCGGGCCGCGAGGGCCTGGTCAGGGCACGCGGATTCGCGTTCTGCTGATCCTGGCGATGGCCGTCATTACCATGGGCTCGACCCTGGTAAGTCTGCTTGCGATCCGCCGTCCAATGCGGAATCTCATCGTCCGGAATCTAACTTCTAATCTGCTCCATTCCCTCGCTACATTCGAAAGCATGCAGGCGCAACAGATGACCGCGCTGGACCGCGAGAATGCGCTTCTTGCCGATTTGCCCAGTCTCAAGGCGCTGATGACGACCAGCGATGAGCGCACCATAGCCGATGGTGGCATCGAGTTCTGGAAGGTAAGCGGAAACGATCTCTTCGCTCTGGCCGATCGCGACGGGAAAGTTATGGCCGCCTACGTCGAGGGCGGCGTGGCCGATTCCGCATTTCGGTCCGATCTGAGCCGGTTCCTTTCTGCGCGCAACGCGTCCTACCTGGTCAGCGCCAAAGGACTCTATGGATGCTCCGTGCAGCCGCTTTATTTCGGAGCCCGTCCGGACGGCACAATCTTGGGATATGTGATCAGCGGATTCGCCGTCGATCGTAGCACTGTGGAAGCCTTGAGCCGTGCGACCCAAGTGGAAGCAGTCTTCCTGAGTGGCGATCGAATTCTGGCGAATTCTCTCACGTCCGAGGACAAAGCGGGAAAGATGCAAGCATGGGCTTCAATACCCTCCGGCGCTGCTGGAACGTTTCCCTTTGCCATCGGAGGTGAGCGGTACCTGGCTGTCTCTCACGACCTTTCGGCAAAGGCTACCGCGCCGCTGAAACTGGTCGAATGCGAATCGCTTGAACCGGAGGAACGCGCAGTCCGCGAAATAGATAGGCTCGTTCTGCTTGCCGGTCTCCTGGCGCTCCTGCTGGGAGCAGCACTCATGGCGGCGTTGTCGCGCTCGGTAACTCTGCCTCTGGAGCAACTGGCAGCCGGAGTGCGGGCATTTGCCAGTGGCGACAGCGCGCACATTCTTCCTTATCGCGGAACACGCGAGGTGCGAGAGTTGAGCGCCGCATTTGCCCGCATGCGCAAAGAGATCTTTCAGGTGAATCAGGCCTTGATCGAATTCGAACGCCTGGCCACCATCGGCCGCATGGCAAGTTCGGTATCGCACGATTTGCGCCACTATCTCGCCGCCATCTATGCCAACTCGGAGTTTCTCGCTTCCGAAGGGTTGCCCGCGGCCGATCGTCACGAGGTGCTGGCGGAGATTCGCAGCGCGGTGAACGGAACGACCGAAATGCTTGAATCTTTGCTGATGTTCAGCCGCACAGGGACGGCGTTGCACCGCACACATCAGAGTGTTGCCGTACTTGCGGAGCGGGCATTGCATCAGGTACGAAATCATCCGGATGCCGCGGGTGTCACATTTACGCTGGAGAGCGGCGATCCCCCTGCGATCGAGGCCAATGTGGATGTGAATCAGATTGAGCGTGCAATTTACAACCTTCTCCTGAATGCATGCCAGGCTCCAAGGAAACCGGGAGTCGACCCAAAAGTCTCGGTGACCATTCTCCTCCGCGAGGATGAAGTTTTTGTCGATGTTTTCGATAATGGCGAAGGGGTCCCATCCAACATACGAGCCACACTCTTCGATCCGTTCGTCAGCGAAGGCAAACACAAGGGCTCCGGTTTGGGTTTGACACTTACACAGAGCATCGCCATTGAAAATGGAGGAAGCGTAACTCTTGTCAGGAGCTTTCCAGGCGAAACAGTCTTCCGTTTTAGCATTGGCCTCGGAAACAACGAATCGGATTCACCGGTGGCCAGCCCGGCAACGTTGGGAGAGAGATGAGACGCAACGAATCTATTCAGGTCCGTGGATGCACGGCGGTGTTGAGAGCTGGTTTGTTCAAAACTCGATGGATGTGTTCTGTTCTGTTTCTCCTTTCAGTAGGAGTGTGTTACTCGCAAGTCTCGACGCCCTCGGAGACGAACCTGCAGGAGCGTATCCGAACTTTGACTGATTCCATGAACCGGATCGAAGCACAGATACGGAATTCGCAACGAGAGATGGAGGAGATCCGCCAACAACTCGCCGCACTTCGCGAATCGGCTGGAGTTGTTCCGGGCCCCGCCCCTGCTCCGGGTACAGCCGAGCTATCCGGATCGAAGGAGCTTGCGGACGCCGTCGCCAGCATACGAGAGACGCAAGGAATCGAAGACACCCAGATTGCCACGCTCGAGCAAACCAAGGTGGAGAGTTCGTCGAAGTATCCGCTCAAGGTGAGCGGGATGATTCTGTTTACAGGATTCGTAAATACTCAGCAGGTCGACACCGCGTGGGAGCCCACGGTTGCACTATCCGGCGCTGGATCTACCGGGGCGACGCTTCGCCAGACGTTGCTGGGTCTCGATGCCACCGGGCCTCATCTCTTTGGCGCCACCAGCCACGCCGATTTATGGTTCGACCTGAGTGCCAGCGCACAAGCAACCGGCTACAGTGGTGGATACTCATTCGGTCTGCTGCGGATGCGCACTGCACACGCGGAGCTGAACTGGAATCGCACGCGTGCCTTTTTCAATCTTGATCGGCCGATCCTCAGCCCGGAGACTCCGACTTCGCTAACGGCGGTTGCGGAACCCGCATTGGCATGGTCGGGAAACCTGTGGGCCTGGAACCCGCAGATCGGCGTTTCTCGCGATCTTCTGCCTACGCAGTCCGGCAACCTTCGCTTGCAGGCAGCGCTTATCGATGTAGCCGATCCGCCGTCCCCCTACGGAGTTGCGCAAGGCGCTACGTACACGCCGCCTTCAACGGCGGAGTTATCTCGCTGGCCGGGAGTGGAAACTCGAATCGCTTACGTGAATACGCGGAATGAGGACGGCGCGCAATTCGGGTTGGGAGGATTCTTTGCTCCCCATCGCACCGCGGGATCCGAGTCCTTCAACTCATGGGCAGCCACCGCTGATTTCCGCGCACCCGTCTCTCGATTTACGCAACTGTCGGGAAGCGCGTATCGAGGCCAGGCATTGGGAGGACTCGGCGAAGGCGCATCGAAGAACTTTGTTGCCCAGACGATCGGAGGAGAGACGTATATTCGCGCTCTCGGCGACAGCGGCGGATGGGTGCAATGGAAGCAAAAGAGCGGAGAGCGTCTGGAGTTCAACGAAGCCTTCGGGATTGACAATGTACCGGCGTACCAGCTCAGGCCCTACGCGCTTTCGACTGCGGTTAGCTATTACAATCTCACGCGCAACCGGACATTCAGTGGAAACGTGATCTATAGCCCCAGCGCGTATATTTCATTCACCCTCGATTACCGGCGCATTGCTTCGTCGTATGTAACTTCATCGACATTCTTCAGCGATGTAATTGGAATTGGCGCGGGGTACAAGTTTTGAGCCTATCAAGAGTATGCGAAGCGCTTGCCTGCAACGTCGCCATCTGTGCTCTCATCTGGGGCGGATCCGCCGTGCGCGCGCAAGAACCGGCACAAGCGACATCCGAACTCACAGGGCATGTGGAACTGACGAAAGATGCCGGTGGACACATGCCGGCGACGGTTGTGTGGCTGAAACCGGTGAACGAAACGCCTGCAATCCAGGCTCCGCATCCGGGACGATTCACGTTGGTTCAGAAGAACAGAATGTTCTCTCCGCATCTGCTTGTGATACCGGTGGGGAGTGTCGTGTTTTTTCCCAACGCCGACCCGTTCTTTCACGATGTATTTTCGTTCTTCAATGGCAAGCGATTCGATCTGGGGCTCTACGAAGCAGGGACTTCGAAGGAAGTCGTTTTCTCGCGCGAGGGAGTGTCCTACATCTTCTGCAACATTCATCCTGAAATGAGCGCCGTGGTTCTCGCGATCTCCACTCCACTTTTCGCCATCGCCGATTCTTCTGAGCAGTTCGCGATTCATCGTGCGCCTGCGGGTGAGTATGAGCTGCATATTTGGATCGAAGGCGCGCCGCAACCATCGCTCGATCGAATGACCCGGCGCGTGCGCGTTGGGCCTGGTGGCTCTGGCAGCATAGTCGTGGATGCCACCGATGCGCCGCATGGTACGCAGAAACACTTGAACAAATTCGGCCAGCCCTACGATCGCGAGGCGAAGCCAGCCTATTGATCTCTCTCTCTGGATGACGAGTACGCCTCTGCAGGTCGGCCGCAACAAATCTCGCTGGCGCATCGTTCGCCTCCCGCAATGAGTGGATACGATTTCATCCCGGTCAACTGCAAACCGATATGCCACAGAAAGGCGGTGTTCGAAAGATTGCGTCTCCACAATCGTTTTGGATCCTGCGCGAGACGTTGCAGCCAATGCAGTCCCGCTTGTTTCACCCAATTGGGACAATCGCGAATGCGGCCGGTCAGGAAATCGAAGGCAGCGCCCACGCCGAACATGAGCCGCGTGTCGAGACGGGGAATCATTCGTTGCATAAACAAATCTTGTCTCGGCGTGCTGATTCCGACCCAAATCATGTCCGGGCGCGCATCGTTGATTCTCGCCACGATCTCCGATTCTTCTTCGGGCGTCAGACTTCGGAAGGGCGGCGTATAGGTTCCGCTCACTCTGATCCACGGAAACTGCCTGCGCATCGTCGCTGAAAGCTCTTCTGCAACGCCGGCCTTTCCGCCATAGAAGAAATGCGAGTATCCAGCGAACTCACGACGGCTGAAGACTTGTCGCATCATAGCCGGTCCGGTTACATGGTCTATGGCCCGATGACCTTGCAACCGCCCCACCCAAACAATGGGAGCGCCGTCGGGGAGGCCGATGGCAGCGCTGGCCAAAGCATTCGCGACCGAGCGGTCCCACAAGGCTTCCAGAATGCCATGAACTCCGATTGCGCAGACGTATCCCTTCGGGCCGAATTGAAGTCTCTCCGCAATGAGAGAAATGGCCTCTTCCATGTTCAGCGCGTTCACCGGCACGCCCAGTACATTGGCGCAACGGCGCACTGCAAGGCGAGAGTGCGCTCTCGGGGCATCGAAAACAATCGTCGCTGAAGCCATCGGTTCTGCGGTATTCAGCATTTAGACCTCCTCGCAAACGGCCATCTCCGGTGCTCGATCGGTTTGTCCTGATTGTCGATTCAGAACCATCAAAAGAGGGACATAGAGGAACAGTACGGTGGGGCCGAAGCACAGCCGCCCATAGGCAATTCCCGCGAGGCCGTAGTGGGGAACAAGCAAGACAATCGCGCCCATCATTGCCAGCCCTCCGGCCACATTGAACGCCGTCACCATTCCCGGCCGCCCCAGCGCCAGCATCGAATAACAGCCTGTCACTCCGAGAGCGGACAATGCTGAACTCCAGACAATCGCCGGCAGCAACGAACTGGCCGCCGCTGCGATGGCTTCACCAGCCCAGAAGTGAAGTATGCCTTTGCCGCACAGCAGCAAGGTCCCAAGCGCAACCAGCACGAAGCTCGCATTTGCCGCTGCGGTAATGAGGACTCCACGCCGCAACGCCCTGTTGTCGCTTTGTGCTAGGCGTGTTGTCAGATATGGAAAAAGAAAATGCAGACCGGCCGCGCTGATGCCGTAGATAGGCTGCGCAAGTTGAACACAGAACGCATACGCGCTCACAGCAGCCGCTCCGAATGCGACTCCGGCAACGAGCCGGTCCGCCTGGCCGAACAGAAGGCCTGCAACAGAACACAGCCAGGTGAATCCTCCAAATACAAGGAAGCGTCGCGTGATCTCCGGATGGAACGCAGGCGTGAGCCTTGTGACTCCGAGCAATCTGTAGAGTTGATTCATCTGGATCCAGAGAGCGACAAGCCCGATTGCGAACGAGACAATCAGCAAAGCCGAAACAGACCGTACAAACATCGGAACCAATCCAGCGGCCATCAATGCCAAGAGGCGCGCTATAACGCTGATTTGAATTGCCGATCCGTATCGGCTGAAGGCGCGCTGCGTGCTTACAAAGACGGTTTCAACCGCGCGAATCAATGCCAGCAGGCCGGCAATGCGTAGCGACCATAGGCAATCGAGCGTGAGTTCCGGGCGCGATTCTGCAATGTGGCGCGTCATCCAGGGCGCGGTACACCACCCTATGCATGCGATTGCCGCGCCGAGAGCGAGGTGAATCCCGAGCGCGCAGCGAATTGTTTCGATCATGTTCTTACGGTCGCCGGTCGCAAGTGCAATCGCGACTGCACGAATGTTTGCATCCCCAAAGCCCGATGCAATGATCGCGCCGGTACTGATGGCCGCTGTGGCTACGGCCCAGATGCCGTATCTCTCCATGCCCAAAGCGCGCAGTATGACCGGGGCAAGCAGAAGCAACCCCACCGGATACGCGAGATAATCGATGACTCCGAATACGGCGTTGATCAGATGGGACTTCATGCTGTGGGCCTTCATGTCGCGATCTCTGTCGTCAAGCTTCCATGCAACGGGCAATAGTCTCGGGAGTGCTCGCATCGATCCACTTCTCGTCTGCGTTAAGTCTCTTTCGCCGGTGCATCCCAAGCATAAGAAACAGGAGAGAAGCCAGAACTGCTGCGCATGCGTTTGCGATCAGAAGATCGTGATAACCGAAGGTCACGATGCAGATTCCGGTGACCGCCGCGGAGCCCGCCTGGCAAAGTGCTCCGGCGATATTCTGCACTGCCGAGGCTGTGCTTCTTTCCGCTTCGGCGACGTTATTCATCAGCAGGTTATAAATCCCAGGCCCACACATGTATTGCATCGCGAAATAGAGAACATAAAAGCAGACGCCGATGGAAGCGATTCTGGTTGCGGAGATCAACAGCAAGAAGGCAGCCGTGCCAATCTGAATTGCTGCTACTCCTTTCGCGATACCCAGGCGCTTGAGAAGCAAGGGCGCAAGAAGCACGGCACAGAATTGGGCCAACTGCGATGCGGAAAAGACAGCGCCAAGTCTGCCGAGCGGAAGGCCAAGAGCTTTCTGAAGATATACCGCTCCAAATAAAGGAAACGAACCGGCTACCACGCTCCACAGCATAAAGGCGGGAAGAAAGCGAATAAGGTAAGGGTGAAAGAGACGCGTACTCAGTCGGGCCGGCGCAGCACGGAGTTCAGCAGTGATGCGCCTGAGCGGCCAAATTCCCAAGAGTACGATCACGCAAGCCAGCAAAAGCACAACGCGTATGCCGTGAATGAGCGGAGTATGCAGTGGGCTCATGTGCAGCAGTTCTGGAATGTAGCCTCCAGCCAATCCAGACAGCGTGCCGAGCCCGATGCCCGTAGCGAAGGCAATGCTGAAACCTATGGATCGATTGTCTTCGCGCGTGAGTTTCGCGATCGTAGGTGAAAAGCAAATGGGCCATCCACAAAGAGCCATGCCGGTTGCGAAGGCAAGCCCATACTGCGCAGGTTCCCACAGAACCATTACGCGCAATGCGCAGAGAACAGGCGCGCAGAGAAATGCGATCGATAAGAGCGGGCCCATGCCATATCTCCGCGCTATTACAGTTGCCGGAATCGTGCCGGCAACATTCCCCAACGTCAAACATGCCATGACGTGACCGATGGTGCGCTCATTGAAACTGAGATCTGTCAGGTAGAGGTTGAACAGGAAAAAGAACAGGCCAAAGCCGAGATCCATACAGAATGCCGCGGCGAAGAACGTCCAATAGTCTTTGCTGAAACGCCTTGCAAACAAGCGCCCGCGAGAGATTCCGCTGTTTGCCATGCGGTGCGGCAATGCGAAGACGGAATCCATCACAGTCCCTCGCAGGCAAGTTGCCTCAGCCGCTCGACAGCCCAGTCGAGTTCGTTGTAGCGCAATTCCAGCGCTCCCAAGGTGAGAAGCCCGTCAATGGCGTGCATCTTTTCTCGAAGCTGCCATGGCATGCATTGCGCGCATTGCTGCATGTAGAGCCTGGCAACCGCGGTAGGAAACCCGGCAAGTTCCTGCGTGGATACATTGCGCTTGAGGAACACGATGTGGCGAATGCGCGCGGTCCCGGACTTGGCGATCACTGCATCCGTGTCCGTCGCAAATTCCACAGAGGGTTTGCCAACCCCCGCTCTTTGCATCACGGAGTAGCCGCGAAGCTCCGGAAACAGCGCTTCGGCAGAGGGGCGGAATCGCACCTGGTTGCAGTTACCAACGACGAGGCGATCGTCGCGACCGTGCACCAGATAGGACCCATCATCCGTGGTGTAACTCCAACCGGCGCGCGCGCATGCATAGGAGAGGGTCGACTTCCCTGCTCCGGAGTCGCCGCATAGCAGAATGCCGGCGCCATTGAGCGCAACGCACCCGGCATGAATGCCCGTCGCAAAACGACTCGACAGGTTGCACATGATAGCGGACTCCAGGAAGAAGTAACGGAAATAGTCGCGATGCTGCAGAGCCGCGGTTGTAACCCAGGCCATCGCACTTCCCTGGGAGAGATCGCAAATGGAGAAATTCTCGTTGTCCGCAATGGTTGTGACGAGGTGGCCGCGTCCTCTGCACTCAGGGGTTGGTGGGCAGATGCTGGTTTCGCTTCGGGTGACGCCGATCTGAAAAAGAATAGGTTCGGTGTCGAAGATCCTGAGAGAACGGCCCCAGCTCTCATCGGCGGCTTCGAAAACATCTTCGCAGTTGGAGGTAAGGATGACCGGAAATCCCAGCGGGTAGTAAGTCCCTCGAAAAGGAAACTCTGCGCGCGCAAGAACGGGATCGCCGAATTCGACCGGTTCGGAACTGAGCCATGCCTCTTTCAGTTGCTCGGTGCTCAACACTTCCATAGATGGTTCCGGCAGCGCCTGCAAGATAGTTTTCATTCGTTGAACCTCTTAGAACTGGTACTTCAGCGCAAGTTGAAGAATGCGAGGGTTGTTTGACTTGGCAGTGATCTTGCCAAATGCCTCACCGGTACCGACTGTGTTGTTGGGGTTGGCGAAGTTCGGCGTGTTGGCCAGGTTGAAGAACTCCATCCGGAAGTGGATGCTCTGCGACTCTGAAACGTGAATTGAACGTTCCATAGCCATGTCGATGTTGCGTTGGCCTGGACCGCGTACGATCCCTACGCCACTATTACCGAAGCCCGTATCGGCAGCGCTGGTTCCATTCGGAGCTTCCGGTGCTGACGTGAACGCATTCGCATTCAGATACTGCCCCTGCACACGCGAGTAGAGGGAGCCTGCGGTACCAATCCGGGCGCCACTCA
Organism: uncultured Occallatibacter sp.; assembly: GCA_964595345.1. Taxonomy (GTDB): domain Bacteria; phylum Acidobacteriota; class Terriglobia; order Terriglobales; family Acidobacteriaceae; genus Telmatobacter. Next base: position 18,903 of record CAZQPY010000031.1, on the reverse strand, counting down.
GTTGTGCGCGGTTTTCAAAGGAGTAGTTACCGTAAACAGCGCCTGCACTGAGATCGAGTACCGTGATGGGCGTGCCCGACTGGGCCACCAGTATGCCTGAAGCCTGCCAATCGGAAGTTGCGTGGCGTACAACGGGTGACCAGCCTCGGACGCTGGGCAAGCGATAGGTAAAGTTGAAGACGCCACGGTGCGTACGGTCGAAGTCGTTGGGGCCATAGCTTTGACGTGGATTGTTCTGATCGTTGGTCAGGAGCCACAACTCAAACACCTGGTTACCCCCTGATCCACTTGTCTCATCCAGCGTTCGAGACCAGGTGTAGCTTCCGAGGAATTCGAGTCCACCGCCCAGCCGCTTGGTCACGCTCGCCTGCAGCGAGTTATAGTTAGCCAGATAAGCCGTCTGGCATTCCAGCGACCCCGGTGCAATGCCAGCGTACGGCACGCGCTGCACTACGTTGTTGACCGAGTTCGTGGTCTCTCCATTCACGGGACTGTTGGGGCTTGCCAGCAGCGACTGGTTGAACTCCGAGCAACCGGCAACATGCAGCGAACGCGTGCCGACATAGCCAACTTCTGCCAGGGCATTCCATCCAAGCCCAGCCTGAAGGTTGAGGTTGTACTCCTCGGTGTAAGGATCGGTCATGTGCGTTGAGAGACCTTCGACCGTTGGTCCGCCTCCTGGAATGCGCGGCGCGAAGATCGGGTAACTTGAAAGGCTGGGCAGCAACGGAGTGAACGGAGATTGCAGCGTCGCCGGGCCGTTCTGCGCTCCGGAGGTGAATTGAAATGTCGAATAGGGAGCTTGTGCCACAAGGTTCTCAGCCAAGCCTCCGGAGAGCCGATCGAAGTAGATGCCATATCCGCCGCGCACCACCAGTTCCGGATGTTGCAGCAGCCGATATGCGAATCCAAGCCGCGGAGAAACATCGCCATAGTGCGTGGGCCAAAGCGACCGTCGGCCTGCTTGCAAAACTCCCTGGGGAATGCTCCCTACGTAATTCGAAGTTACAACAAATCCGCTGAGAGTCCCGGTTGTCGGTGCGTCGAGGCTGGCAAGAGTCGGGTCGAAGGTGACGAGTCGGCCATGAATCTCCGAGGGCGGGCCAAAGACTTCATAGCGCAATCCGGCGTTCACAGTGAGCCTCGGCGAAAGTTTCAGATCGTCCTGCAGAAAGCCGGCGAAGTCGTTGTATCGCTCATCCTTGCGGAAGAGCCCCGAGCTTCCGTTGCTCAGCGTCACGTTGCTCAAACCGCTCGGGCTACCGTTCTGCTGCGCGCTCTGGCCGAGCAGAAAGTCGGAGAAGGTGCGAATGTCCAATAGGCCATCGGACGAGTAGGGAGGGTTCACCATGATCTGATGGCGCTTGACCTCGCCTCCTGCGCGAACGAAGTGGTTATGCCGGGTGAGCGAAAGCATATCTTGCGCAATAAAACTGTTGGTCTTCTGCGTTTGCGATGGAGTCCCCGCATCGCCAATGGTGAACAGGCCATCGATGGTAAGACCTGGCGCCGGGATCCCCGCTCCGGCAAGTCCTGTCGGCGACACGGTGCCGAGATCTGTGGTGCTGATAGGGGCCTGAACCGCGGAGACTCCGGCGAACCGCATATAACCAAGGCGAGCCACATTCACCAGGCTGCTGCTGACTACGTGCGTATCGGAGACGACTGCCATCGCGTTCTTGTCGGTTTCGTTTGTGCCCCAGCCCGGCACGCTGGCAGCGTTGGGTGAAAACGGCTCAATCGTCGGCGCGCGCGAGTAGAACAGCCGAGCCGCAATTGCATTCTTGACGTTCACGGCATGGTCCAAATTCAACGTGTACTGGTCTTCGTCATAGCTGGCCGGGGTGGCATAGGTGGATTCGCCGATCGGGATTTGCGTTGGATCGGAAGACGGCAACTGGATCTGCGGATTGGGGATCGCGTATTGGCCATTGGCAAATTTGAAATTGAGCAGCTTGAGCGCGACGGGATTGATGTTCGAACCATCGCAGGCCAATTGAACGCCTCCGGCGAAGGTCGGATACGCGCAGAACTGCGCGCCCAGCGTGGCGGCAGAGCGATCGTCGGTTAACTGCGGCAACGTGGTGGTCACCTCATCGCCTCCGCCGTTGGTGGAGCGCAGCCCTTGATACGCGGCAAAGAAGAAGGTCCGGTTGTGAACAATCGGGCCGCCTAGCGCGCCTCCATACTGATTCTGCTTGAGCACCGGGCGGGGCTGGCCGGTCAGCTTTGAAAAGAAGTCATTCGCATTCAGCAGGTCGTTGCGAAAGAACTCCCACGCCGTTCCATGCAAGCGATTGGTCCCGGTCTTGCTCACCACGTCGACATTCGCGCCCGTACCGCGCCCATAAGTGGCGTCGTAGTTGCCTGTTTGTACCTTGAACTCCTGGATCGTATCCGGGGCGGGAACCGCGACACCCACTTCTTCGCCGTCGGAGGCTGCGGAGTTTTCGGCCAGGTTGTTGGCGTCCACGCCGTTGAACTGGATGTTGTTGGCCGTGGTTTTGCTGCCGTTCGCCATCACATCCTGAGTTCCGCGCCCGAGTGCTGTGGCGTCGGGAAGGCCGACCACCACTCCGGGGGAGAGAGAAAGAATCTGCGTGTAGTTGCGGTTCGAAAGGGGAAGCGCTTCAATCGCCTCTTCGTCCACGGCGCGGCCCAGCGTGGAGCTTTCCGTCTCCGCGACCTCCTGGCCGGCTGTGACTTCGACAGTGGATGCCTCTCTCGCCAGGCCGAGATGAAAGTCAACTGTGCTGGTCTCGCTCACAACGATGGCCACGCGCGATGCCTTGGCGTCTGCAAATCCTGTGGCTTTGACGGTTGCGGTATAATTGCCCGGGATCAGCAGCGCGGCGCTGAATTCGCCTGCGCGGTCGGTAAGGGTGGTTCGTTGGGCGAGCGTTGCCTGGTTCTCGATCACGATGGCCGCATTCGCCACGGGACGGCCTACCGGGTCAAAGACAGTACCTCGAATTGCTCCGGTTCCGGGGGCCTGCGCAAACAGGGCCGCTTGCAAAATGAGGATACTCGAGAATGCGCGAATCGTTCGCCAGGCAGTTGCTTTCATGCGGCTTCACCCTCCGTCCGAGAAACTGACGTGGTGTCAGCATAGGAGGAATGTGTGAGCCAACTTGTCAAAGGCGTGTCTTTGGATTGTCACTTCCGCGTCTTTGGATGCGTGCGCCGGCGCGCCCGCTCAAAAAGCGAAAACAGCGGCAACTGACGCGGAGATCGGAACAGTCGAGTACAAGACTTGCAGGCTTTTCGCAGCTGTTCTGTTCCCGGCATTTGCATCCCGGCCCGCGTCGGAAAACCACGGGCTACGTTCGCGTCACGCCCCACCGGTTGATCGACATCGTTGTCTCCCGCGCCCCTGCGGCAAGACTTTCGGCATTGTATTTTCCGCGTCTATCCCCTAGAATGACTGCGATTCTTGAATCGAGGGTTAGCCGATGCTCCGCTATTTAAGGGTGTACGTGTGCATCATGATCGTTCTTCTTGTCTGGACACCAACAGGCCGAGCTTCGGTCCAGAAGACGCATCCGACAATTCAGGAGGGAGTGGGTTGGGACCGCTTCATTGTAGGCGCCAGCATGCACTCCCTGGTGGACGCCCTCGGCTTTCCCGACAAGTCTTCCTTCGGTCGCATGATGCGATGGGACAAGGCTGGCCTCAATTGTCTGTTGAACGACAAGGGAGAGGCAATCGAACTTCGCTTCGAGAAACGCTTCAAAGGCGTCACTGGCGGCGGTGTAAGGTTCGGCATGTCGGCAGACAAAGTGCGCCAGGTTTATGGCGATGCCGGAACGATGGAGTGGCAAGCCGGAGGGATGAAGCTCATCTGGCCATCGCGGGGCATTCTGATCTGGTTTCATGGCAACACCGTTTACCAGATTGTGATTTTCAAGCCACAGGCATAGAACACGATCCTGCAAAGCACTCGGCAGAGTCTCGATCCATATCCAAGCGGATCCGGCATTCAGGTCGGGTCACCGCCCTTCCGCCTCTGACCCGAAGTCCGAGCGCAACCCGTTGGCTTATCGTCTTTTCAGATACGTGGATCAAGCATTCGACTCCATGAGCCGCGCAGCTCCACGGACTCGTTCGAATTTGAAGAGATATGGTGACGTCTATGACGGCTGGTGCTCTCCGGAGTTTGCTCGTTTGTTGTATTTCGTTCTTCCTCGGGCAAGCCTGCTTACTCTCACAGGCTCAAGATCCGAAGCAGACCCGTCATCGCCCGATTTCTTTTTTCATCTACGCCGACTCCTCCATCGCTGACCAGGGAGACGGTGCTCTTCGCGCCGAATTTCAGGAATTTGTCGACCATCTTGGCAGTCGCTCGCGCTACGGTTCGGTAGGCGTTGCCCTCAACTATCCCTACCTCACATATGTGACCGGCCGCGGGCCGGCGACCTTTGCGATCGATGCCGCCAAAATGAAACGCTATGAAGCGAACGTGCGTGTGGCCCATGAAATGGGATTGCCAGTCGTCGTGGGCTTCAACGACGGTCCCTGGTTCGATCCTGGCGGTCCCTTCTACGCGTACTGGAAGACGGCCGGCGGCGGACGTTTTCTTGCCCGGTATCGGGACGGCCAGGTCAACGAGTCTCTTCACGCCAAGGGCTCTTTGACCAAAGAAGAGCTTGAGCCCTTTCTCGGAATCGAACTTTACGACGTCAAGCGAAGTCAGGATGCGCTTCTTCTCACGCTCTCGCCCTACGCCACCAAGGTTTGGCGCGCCCGCCTGAAGGTGCTGGACCTCGCGCTTGCCGAGTGGCAGCGGATCGACCGAACCTACCCGGGAACCATACAGGCAATTACGACCGACAGCGAAGTGTGTGACTTCTCCTTTCGCAGTACGCCCTCCGGTGACGCTTTGCCCATCGGTTATGAGAAGTCCATGACCGAGCCGTTTTGCCGCCGCTACGGGATCACCGACTGCGAAGCATTCTTCCGCAATCGTCACTTCACATACCGGAGTTCTGAAGAGCGCCGTTGGTTTGATTTTCGAGCTGAAGCGCACCGCAAGTTTGTTTCGGATACCGTCTCCACCATCCGGACGCGTTTTCCATCGACAGTCATCTACACGCACCAGCTTGGAACGCTCGATCGGGAGCTCATCCACGACTACCGCAAACAAGACTTCGCGTCACCGCAACGAACAGCAATCGTAAGGGGATCGATGCCGGGAGTGACAGCGAATGTCTACTTCGGAAGAGACGCGGACTTCCGGGAGCTCGTCTCCCAAGTGAGCGATAAAACGAACGGCCACGGCTGGGCACTGGCGGAATTCAACCCTGGCAAGAACTGGCCTGGAAGCCGCATTGAGCTGAGCCAGTTCAGCTTTGACCTGCTTCGGTTTCTCGCGGATCGCAACGTGTCGATCATTACACTTCTGGCATGGCAATCCAATGCGCTTGATGCCGGCATCAAAGATTCCGGCGTCGACGATGCCGTGAAGCGATTCCTTTTGGAAGGACCGGATGCACGAAATACTCGGTAGCCTTCAGGATCGGCGATGCTACCGTCCAAATCGCTGATGGTCCGCACTCGCTCGTTGCAAAAGCAATTGGACGCTGCAGCGGTTCCACAATTGCTGTACCCCGGAACCACTGATCTCAAGTGGCTTTTTCCTTAAGAAAAAGCCACCCTTCACATCTCACAAGAAGTCTACGTGTATTCCGAAAATGCTCCAGTTCCAGCCGCTCCTCCTCTGCCCCTATGGCGCTATGGTGATGGTTACGCTGCCCGATCCGGAGGCGTAGTTGGTGCCTCCGGCGTAGCTGGCAGTAATCGTGTGGCTCGCGGCGGCAAGGCCAGCGGTCGAGTACGAGGCCACGCCGCCGGCATTCACAGGAACCGTCGACAGCAGCTTGGAGCCATCGTAGAACGACACCTGCCCGTTGTCGTTCGGCGCGCCCGCGCTCCACGAGGTGATGGCCGCTTGGAAAGTGATGCTATTGCCCGCGTACGTGTACCAGGTGGAAGGCGTCAGCGACACTAGCACCGGCGCAGCTGTGACCGTGAAGGTCTCGGTCTGTGGGGCCGCCGCTGCGAAGTTGGTTTGCTGCGCGTAGCCAATCGCGACTGTATGCTTGCCGGCAATCGGCTCGCTCAGCGTGAACTGCGCGGAACCGTAGCTGAGCGGAACCGCCACCGCCGCATTACTGTCGAGAACATAGGTGATGGAGCCCAGCGCCGCTCCGGCATTCGAGCTCACGTTGACGGTGCATTGGTAGTTTGCGCCGTAAGCGAAGGTCGCATTCCAACAGGCGGCAGACAGGTTCACGGCCACCGGGCTGACGTTCACCACCACAGGGTCCGAAGTTCCGGCAGCATTGTTCTTGTCGCCGGAGTAGACTGCCGTGAGCGTGTGGCCGCCGGCGCTCAGACCCGGCGAAATGTACCAGTAGGCACAGCCGCCGCCTTGCACGCTGAGCGTTGCCAGCAGGGTTGCTCCGTCGTAAATCTTCACGCTTCCGGTGGCTGTGGGCGAAGCCATGCAGACAGTTAGATTCGTTGCGCCAGGATACGTCAACTGCGTGCTCGACAACTGCAACCTGACAGCCGTGTCGTAAACAAACAAAGTTTGCGTAGCACTACTCGCCAAGTGATTGGCATCGCCCAGATACTGCGCTGTAACTGTCAGGTTGTTGTCCGTGGTCGGAATGAACGAGCAGGAGCCTGCACCCGTCGCATTGAGCGTGGCCGTGCACAATGTGGCTGCGCCAGCAGTGAATACCACCGTTCCACCCGGCTGTCCTGCGCCGCTCACGGTAGCCGTCAGCAGATCGGACTGGCCCAGGTTGGGGTTGGACGGATTGGCCGAGAAACCAACGCTGGTTCCTGCCTTGGCAGTCGTTAACACACCCGTCGCCGAGCCGACGTAGTTTGCGTCGTTCACTGTTGCGGCGACGTTGCAACTTCCGGCTGCAACCGGCAACGTCGAGGCTCCGTTGTAGGTGAGGCTCAACGCCAGTCCGACCGGAGTTGTCGTTGCCGTGGCGGCCAGTGGCGATCCAGTGTAGGTCTGCGACAAATTGCCGAGCGCAACCGAGGCGGTCGCCTTGTTCACTGTGAGCAGGACACTCGCGGAAGCCGTCGTGTAGTCAATGCTATCCATCGGCGTGCAAAGTACCGACAGCGTCTGCGTGCCGGCGGTTAGAACCGTGCCGGCTGCAGGCGTATAGACGCAATTGCCGGCCACGCTCAGGGTTGCGTCCAATTGCGTTGCGCTGAGCAGAGTGCCATACGAGATGGCCGGCGAGGTCGTCCAGGTGATGCTCGGCGTGATTGGATTCACCACCTGAGTGAGCACAGCCGAGGTTGCGCTGGTGTAATTCGCATCGCCGCTGTAAACCGCGGTAATGGAGTGTCCCGCAGCGGATGCATTCAATGTGGACAAAGCAAAGGTGGCGCTGCCGCTGGTCAAAGGCACGCCGCTGGCCAGCACGTTGCTTCCATCCAGAATGGAGATCGTACCCGTGGCCGTGCTCGGTACGGTGGCCGTGAAGGTTACACTGTCGCCGTAGTTGGATGGATTTTCATTGGAAGTTAGCGTAACAGTCGGCGTGGCCTGGACAACGGTGACCGTGTACGCGCCAAAGTTCTGCCACGCAGCGGGCACCGTATAGTTAGTGTCACCGCTGTATGCCGTTGCGCTGAAGGTGTGCGCGCCAATCGTCAGATCCGAGGCTGGGATCACCACCGCCAGCGTGTCGCCGCTTCCGTTGAAGGTCGCGGGAAAGGTGTTGCTGGTCGCTGCATCCGTCAGCGTGACCGTGCCGTTGGGATAAGCCGCTCCGCCCACAGTTGGTGTCAAAATCACGTCGAGCGTTGCGGTGCTTCCATAAGGCACAGTCTGCGGTGTGCCGGTGGGCCCGGTAAGTTCCGGGGCCAGATAGGTGAACGTGCATACGGGAGCATCCAGGCTGCCCAGCGCAATGTTGTTGGTCAGCACATCGTTGTTGGCGCTGGTGGCAGCAATCGCGCTGAAAGCGGTAAGGAAGTTGCTCGAAACCTGCCCAGGGCCAACCGTTACATCGGCATACTGGCCGGTTCCACCGCTAAAGTTCCCGTCGCCCCACACCGTCGCGGACTCGACAGGCGTGGTCGAATTCACCAGGCTTGAAAGAGCAGCCGGGAAGGTCACATTGTCCAGCGTGGCATAGAGCGGGTTGGTAACAGCCGCGCCGCCTGTGGCGTTGCTGTTGTATTCTCCGGTCAGCTCCACGCTCCCGTTGCTGGCGTCATCGTTGGCAAAGATGAGGTTCTGCAACAGGATGTTGGTGTAACTGGGGAAGCTGGATGTGGAGTCGCCGCTGCTGTAGTAGGGAGTGAACTGAATGTCCGTCTTGTGATCGAGGAAGCAGGAGTTGGAGTATTGAATGTTAGTGACTAGCCCGCCGCGGTCGTTGGCTGTCTTGATGCGAATGGCTGTCGAGTTGCCGTCGGCCGATCCGTTGACGAAAGTGCCGTTGGCATTGACCGCGCTGCCGTTTTGCAGCGAGCTGGCAAAGCCATTGCCCGCCGACATGTTGCCATCCCAGAGAATATTGCTCACGCCGCCGCTGGTATAGCTGCCGATGGATTCGCCATGCCCCGCGTAGAAATGATTGTTGGTGATGGAGATGTTCTGCGCGGGCGAGGAGTTGGGCGCGCTGACAGCTACGTTGTCGTCGCCGTCCGAAATCCACGATTTAGTGATCGTGGCGTTGACCACATTGGCCGGATCGATGCCGTCCGTGTTGCGCGCGCCCGTCGGGGTCACGATCTTCACATCCCACGCAGTGAAGTTGCTGACCGCTCCGGTTGTCGACACATGGAACATGGGCGAGTTCAGCAGCGTGATCTTGTAAAGCGTGACGTTGCTAGCGCCGGTATCCATCTGAATGAAGCGCGGGTTCTGCTGATTGCCCTCGCCATTGGCCTGCGTTGAAAGACTCCACCAGGTGTAGGTGGAGGGAGCTGTATAGCCGCTGGTGGCAAAGCCGTTGAGCAGCGCATCTCCGCCGCGGCCATTGAGTTTTCCGTAACCCATGATGCCGACATTGGTCGAGGTGCCGGGGATTGCGATCAACGGCAAGCAACTCTGGGTAGCGCTGTTGCCGTTGATTGTTCCGCAGGTGTGCGTACCGGACACGATGTCATAGTCCTGCGCATTGCGCGAGAAGTAGAGGGTCGCATTCGGATCCACCAGCAGGGTCACATTCGAAGGCATCGAGAGCGGGCCGCTGAGGAAGGCGTTGAGTGCCCCGGTGCTGTCGGTGGAGAGTTCTACGGCCAGATTTGTTCCCGCAGTCACGGCCATTGCCGAGCAGCTGTTGAGCGCCGCCTGAATACGCGCTCCGTCGATATTGCTGGTCATCACGTCGACCGAGGCATCCAGATCCTGCGTGGTGATATCGGTGGTCAGGGCCGCGTTTAACTGCTGGCACACGCCAGGGAAAGAGGGTTCGATGACCGGGCGTGGGTCGCCGGTAGCGATTGGAGGCACTACGCTGAGCGTCACATTAGCCGACTGGCTCGGTCCAAAGCTGCTATTGCCCGCATAACTCGCCAAGAGCGAGTGCAGGCCGTTGCTCAGACCGTTCAACGACCAGGAGCAGGAGCCATTGACGAGCGTGCAACTGGTCGCTGCGGCGCCGTCCAGAGTCAGTGTGATCGTACCCGGCGCAGTGCTGGGCGCAACCGTCACCGTGCCCGCAACCGTGGTGCCGGTTGTCGAGCTGGTGTTGTTGACGGCCAGCGTGGTGGTGGTGGCCGCCTGTTCGGGAGTCAGCACATAGACGCCATACACCGGCGAAGTGCTGCCGGCAAAGTTGCTGTCGCCACCATAAACCATGGTGATGGCGTGCGATCCGGAAGCGAGGGTGCTGATGGTCAGGTAAGCTTCGCCGCTGCCGTCCAAAGATCCGGAAGCCAGCATAGTGCAGCCGTTCGTGGCCGAGGTGCAAACCTGGCTCGTGCCCGGGCTGTCATAGAAAGCGTAACTGCCGCTGGGGATAACGCCCGCGCCCGGCGTCTGCGGACGGCCCAGCAGCGTCACGCTGCCGCCGTAAGGGATGGCAGGCACACTGGCGACGGGAACAAATGCATTCACCTCCGCTGCCATTGCCGCTATCGGATTCCAGGTGCTCGGCATTCCCGTGGACAGCTTGGTGCTGGGAACAAGGGTGGAAAGGAAGTTCACCGGGTAGTAAGGAACCGCCGTTCCCGCCGTCAGAGAGATCGCCGAAGGTTCGCGCGTGCCGGTAACTCCTGCGCCGGAGTTGCCGCCGGCAGGCTCCGCTGCGGCGTCGGAGGGTGCGGCGCTGCTGAAGGTGTATTGGAGCGATGGGTAAGTGGTATTGAAGAGCATCGACGGGTAAGGATAGTCGGTGCAGGTCGAAGACGATGCGGCGGTGCAGAGCGCGGGATCGATATAAGCCTGAGTATTGAACTCGGCGTAAGTCGAGGTTGACAGATACTCCGAAGCTCCGTCCCAACCGATCCATCCCTTGGGGTTGACCTGATCCACCTGCGAGTTGAGCATCACCCAGGTTGAGTAGGAGCTTGCGTAGCTGCTGGTGCTGATATCGTACGGCCGTCCATAGTACAGGCTGTTCATGCCCGTGCTCTGCGACATCAGCGTGCAGCCGTTGCAGATAAAGCCGCTCAGGTAATCGGAACTGGTGGCATTGGAACTGTCGGTAGCGCTGGTGGTGCCTGTCGGGAAGCGCTTGTTTTGCGCGGTGATTGTCTCTTGCCCCGTCGCGGTCAAACCGTGCCAGGTGGTGAAGAAGTTGGTATGGTCAAACACCAGCGCGGCATCTCCGAAGGTGTAGTCGACATCGCCCGTAATCAGGCCTTTCCACATATACTCGCGGGCCACTGTGCAATAAGTCCCGCAGCCGATGCCGGAAGCATACAGCGTGTCCTGCTGGCTCAGCAGGTTAACGTTGTTGAGAATCGCTCCGTCGGAGTTCACGTACAGCGCCAGCGCCTGCGCGCCGCACAACTGGTTGTTGTTATAGAGGTATTGCAAGGTGTTCGGCGTAGTGCCCAGTGTGCAAGTGCTGGACCCGTTGCCCGGCGCGGTCCACAGCGTGGTCGTGCTCGCATCCGTATCGAAGATGTTCTGGATGGTCAGGTTTTCGAGGTAGAAGTTGTTGGGCGTGTAAGTGGCGTTGCCCGCCGTCGCGGCCGTTCCCATGAAGGCGCTCTTGCTCACATCCAGCACCGCCGAGCCCTCATCGCCGCCTTTGCCGACAGGTCCAAAGCTGAATCCGCTGGGCACTGTGCCGGCCGTGAATTGACCGGTCGGCCATGCGCCATTATCGCCGCTCAAAATCACCTTGGTCGGATCGCCGCCCAAGCCGCGCAGTTGCACGTTGGGATAGCTGATGGCGTTCTGCCCCGTATAAGTACCGGGAGCAATGTAGATGGTTCCACCTGTAATCGGCAGAGCCTGCAGAGCGGCGGTCAGGCTGGTGTAGTTGCCGGTGCCGTCCGCTGCCACCAGGTTTGTTGTGGCTCCCACTGCGGCCATAGTACCGGCCTGAGTCACCGTGTAGCCGTTCAGCACCACGGCGGGGCTGTTGGTGTAGTCGGTGGTGTCCGTCGGATAGAAAGTCGCCGTCAGCGTATAAGTGCCGATCGGCAGATAGGTCGAGGCATCCACCGGGGTATTCGAGTAACCCGCGCAGACCGTCAATGGATCGCCTGCGACATACGCGGAGCTGGTGCAGGTGGCCGTGTAGCCAACATTGCCGGCCGGGCCGGTCGTGGCAACCACCGCATCCAGAGCCCCTGTTCCAAGTGCAGCGGAAACCTGTTGCGTGGCAGCGCCGGGGCTCCATGTGACCGCCGTGGTGGATGTCCCAATCGTGAACGAACCCGACGTCGCGCTGGAGCTCAGAAATGAACCCTGCTGCGGAAAACTGACACTGAACGAATGTGTGGCTGCCGTCAAGCCCGCCAGGTTGAGCGTAACCGTGGCCGCAAAGCTGCCACTGGTGCCCGTAAAGTTATAGGTCACGGCAGCGCCGCCATCCACGCTGATGTTCACGTAATTCGAACTCGTCGGGTTGCCCAGCGTGTTGGCCGAGCCATCGGTCGCTGTGCTGCTCGCCGTCACCGTGATCGGGAAACTCACTTCCGTGCCAGGCGAGTACGTCGGCGAAGAAGTCGATGCCGCACCGATTGTCGCGGTGGTGGCATAGCCCTTCTGGTCGGCAACGCCGGTCAGCGTCAACTGCCCGCCGGTCGTGGTCGCGGGCGCGGTCGGCGTGAACGCAATCAGATCCGTCTCGGTGGTCGCGCCAATGGCCGGGAAGGTTGCCGTCAAGGTGCAGGACTGGCCAACTAGCATCGCGTTGAGCAGATTGCTGCTGAACACGCATCCGTTGCCGCTGCCTGCCGCCAGGTTGAAATCGCCGGCCTCGGCGCCGTTTGCCAAATTCTGCGCGGCGCCCGTCTGGCTGCCCACATTGGTCAGCGCAGCTGCAAACTCCGTCGTATAGCTGGAGCCGAAATTCGCGGTCAACGCATCGCGCACCACCTGAGACACAACAGTGGTTCCCGCGTCTGCGCTATAGATGTTGCCCAGCCCGTCCACGGCTACGCCCGCCGGGTTGGTTACCGCGCCTGCCACTGGTACGCCGGTCGCGCCGCTGAGGGTATACATCGTCACACCCGCGCTGTTCTGCACATACAGATCGCCCGCCGCATCCACCGCCAGCGCATTGGCACTGATGCCGGATTCCCTGGTCGATTCGGCGTAGGCATACAGCCCGCTAGTTACTCCCGGCGTCAGCTTGTACACAGCAGAACTTGTCGTGTCAGCCACATAAATCGCGCCCGCGGGGTCCACCGCCAGCGACGACACCGCCCCAAAGGTCAGCGCCGAGAGCGCCGACGAGGAGACGGTCGAAATCGTCGATTGGCACAGTGTCGGCAACACACCGTTACTCGTGAATGCGTAGGAGCAGCCGCTCTGCGTATTCGCTGCCAGCGCCGCCAAGGAAAGCTTGTAAAGAGTGGTCACCGAACTTTGTTCATCGGCCACTAGCAAGTTACCCGCCTGATCCACGGCGAGAGCCACCGGATTGGCCGTGCCCAGGTTGGCTGGCGTATAGGCGATGCTCGCTGGGTTATACGTTGCCGAGCCGCCCGCAGTGCTCACCGCCAACTCCTGAATCGTCGAAGAGCCATTCAGATAAAACAGATTGCCCGTCTGATCCACGGCCAAAGCAGTGGGCATTGCAGAGAGCCCCGCAACCAGCGTCACTGTGCTGGCCGGTGAGCCGCCCAGCGATTCCACAATGCTGGTTCCTGTTGCCTCATACACATTGCCCGCGCCATCCACGGCGATTGCGCTCGGCGTATTTCCGCTCAGCAGCGCATTGCTGGTAAGGACTGGGACGCCCGCCGTGCTTGCTGCATCCACGGCCAGCACCGAGCCGGTCACCGTTGTGCCCTGGTTGAGCGTCTCGCTCTCTCCGCCCGCCGCCGTGAGGGTCAGAGTAGCCGCCTGCGAACCAGCAGCCGCTGGCGTATAAGTCACCGGCACAGAACACTCCAGACTGCCATCGGCATTCACCGCGCTGCCGCACGACGGCGTTCCATAATTTCTACCGGTAGACGTGGAGTTTGTCAGCGTCACCGAGGCAGCCGCAGCCACCGGGAAGTGCGCCGTATAGATTTGCGTCTGCGCGGCTCCCAGAGCCTGCAGCGGATACGCCGTCGTCGAAGTTCCCAGCGCCGCCAGCGTCGCCGACGGCTGTGTGCCCATGCCCTGCGCCAGCACCTTGCGCACCAGCATTCCGCCGCTATTTGAAACGGTGTCGTCCAAATAGAGATTGCCCTGCGCATCCACGGCCACGCCCAGCGCGCTGCCATTGCCAAACTTCGCATACGACGACGCGGAGCTGCCGCTCACCGGGCATCCATCGCCAAACTTGCTTCTGGCCACCGCGCCATTGCAGGCGCCGCCGGTTGCACTTGGCGCGGTGCCAGAAGCGAGCAGAATGCGGATCGCTCCCGTGTACATGTCGTAGAACAAAACCTTGCTGCTGTCGCCGATGTAGATGTTGCCTCGCGGGCTGACCGTCACCTTGTTCATGGTGCTGTCGGCAAGTGCGAGACTCGTACCCAGGAACGGCTTCGTGCCCAACGTGTTCGTCGAGCCGCCACCGGCCAGCAGGTAGACATACCCCGCCGTCGGCGTCACACCGGAATTGTTTGCGGCAATGGCGTTATACATCGCCACGCCGGCCGCTGCCACCGATCCCGTCGCGCCCGCTGCCGAGGCCGCGCTCGCATTCGTCCATCCCTGCACGAAGAAGACGCGCAGTCCATGCGTCGGATCCACAAAAACCATGTTGCCTGCCGCATCCACTGCCAGACCCAACTGCAGAACCGTTGCGCCGAAGGCCGTGCTGCTGTACTGGAACGGGCAACCGTCCCCATACGCGTCTGTCGGCGCATTGGTGGCCGAGTAGGTAGTCGAATTCGCGGCGTACTTGAACGTGCAATCGCTGCCCAGCGTTTGCAGCGCGGTCCCTTGCGCGGTGGATAAGGTGCCGTTCAGATTCACCACCGAGTAGGCATAGCCCTGTGTGATGGTTCCGTAGCCGGCAAAGTTACCCAGCAGCGCATAAAGCGGGTTGTTGCCGCTGAAGTAAGGCGATGTCTGGGGGCCAGCCACCACGCGATAGCGCCCCGAGCTGGAGTCGGCCCAATAGATGTTTCCGTAAAGATCGGCCGTCAAGCCTTCGGCATCGTCCACCTGGCCATTCTTTGCCGCGCAGGTGCCGCTGATGATCTGCGCCGCCTGCACCGCGTCCGAACCGGCTCCCGGAGTCTTGGTGCCGCTGTAGCAGCCCGCCACAAAGCGCATGTAACCGATCTGCGCCGAGGTGCACAGCGGCGATGCCGCGCGGCAAACCAGATGCAGCAAGCCGTCGCCATAGCCCGAAATCAGCACGTTGCCATAGGGGTCGATCCCCAGCCCATGCGGCGAGCTCGCCGAAAAGGTCGTGTTCGACGCCGCCAGGCAGTTATCGCCCGCCGTAGTGGTCTTGGTGCTGCACGCCGTGTTGCCGCCGCCCGCCACCAGCGTCATGATCCCTGTGTTGGGGTCGATCATGTGCACGGCCTTGTTGCCGTCGTCATTCACAAAGAGATTGCCGTACGCGTCCGCCGCGATCCCGCCATAGCTCGATGTGCTCAGCGCCGCGGCAACCGCCGCGCAATTGTCGCCATAGGCATTGGCCGCTTTCACGGTTGTCGAACCGGGGCATAAGCTGCCGCTGACCACCCCGGTCACCAATCCACCGGCAACCGTCGTCATCGTAGTTGGCAAGGCAACAGGGGTCTGCGCCGAGAGGCTGGCAACACCTGCAAACAGCAGGCACAAAACGGCAAGAGCAGCGGCGGGGGTAAGGCAACTATGCTTCATGGCATCTCCGGGGAACGAAACTTCGGGCAAAAGCCGATTTTTCTAGCAGTACAGTGGTCAGACCAATTAACCGGAGAATTATCGTTACCGAAGATCGAAGCTGTCAAGACAGAAAATGCATTCCCTGCGGAAATTCATGAATTCGTATCTATTCTCTTTATTATGTTCACACTCTGACACTCAAGCCGATTCTCTTAGCAAATCAATGATTCTACGCCAGTTGCTCTCTGTGACCTGTGGACGGACCACTAAGCGCAATCGCCGCCGCATGGTTCATCCATTCAGCGGAGGATTCTGAGCCCCTTGCCCACCCCGCGAAAGTGGGTTCGGTAGTCGTTGCCCATCCATGGCGCACAAATTCGAATAGACGAGGCCAGCCATCGAATCCACAATCCAGGCGCTGGAAGCGCGGACCGCGGAGAAAGCAATAGCTCGCAGTTCAGCATTCACTCGTATCGGGGGCTTGAAATATGCGCCCGCAAACGGAATTCTGAACGACGATCTCCGCACTTCGATGAAGTTGATGGGGATGCGGCGACAGATGAGATGAGCGTGGCGAGAGAAAAGGTGGCGGAATTGGCATTCCGGACAAACGGAGCGCAGCACTGAGCGCAAAAAATGTAAGCTATTGATTCCATGGTGGACGCGGTAGGAATCGAACCTACAACCTGTCGGTTAAGAGCCGAATGCTCTGCCAGTTGAGCTACGCGTCCATTCCATCCAGAATCGCCCGGCGAAGGACTCGCGCGCACGACCGGGGCACGTGCCAAACTGCACTGCCACTTGAAAAAATATATCACAGACCGGAGCCAACTCCAAAGCTCTCAGCCCGCCTAAAACCCTCCTCCCGCATCGCGGAAGAAGTTCCCTTTCGTCTCTGGATTTTCGCTGTTTCCCAGTTGCTGCCGCATCCCGCCGCCCCGCTTTCGCACCCCTGCGCGCGTTAGAACGTAAACGCCATTCCACCGCTGAAGCTGCGCTGATCCTGATCGAGAACCAGCAAGGAGCCATCGCTCAGCAAGTAGGGCCGGTACCCCTCCGCCAGCAGGTTGCGCATTTCCAGGATCGCTTCCACGTGCTTGGAGTTCCCGCAGCGCAGATGCAGCGGCTGGCGCATACGAATGTTCAGGTAAGGCTCACTGGCCCCCGCTGCGAAAGGAGCCACTTGCGTCATCGCCTCGGACGGTTGCCAGCGATAACTTGCGCGCCAGCGCGTTCCCGTGCCGTCCAGCGTGCCGGAAAGCGAAATTGAATACTCCTGGGCGCGATGCGGATGCGCGTACGTCAGCACCTGGGCCAGTGTTGACGCGCTAACCGCCTGCGGTGCGGGCATTCTCAGTACATCCCCATTTCCGTAACTCAGTAGGATCTGATTTCCACCCGGCAGACTGCGCTCCACCGTGGCCAAAAATCCGGCTGTCGAGTAGTTGCTTCCCGCCGCCCGTAGCAGCCCGCTGGTGCTGTCCAGCAGCGCGTTCTGCATGGCTACGCCACCTTCGGCAAACCGCCCCATCGCTTCGATGACTGGATGATCGATGTGGTCGGCAAACAACCTCAGCGCCATGCCGGAATTCTCCGTGCGGCGCTCCCATCCGATCTCCTGGTGCAACCCGTGTTCCAGCAGCAGTTTCCCGTTCCGCGCGGAAACTCTCGGCATCCATGCCTGCGCCTCGGTGTCGTCGGCATCGTCGGTCTCGCGCACGCCCGGCAGCATGGTCGTCATGCGATAGCCGATCGCCGAATTGCCCTCGCGCTTGGTCACCGAAACATACGGCAGCGCCGCGGCCACTGTGCCCGCGGAGTGATCGTCGAAGCGCGCGACCACCTGCTCCGAACCGGCCTCGGCCTCCAACTCGTCTCCCAGGCGGATCATCTGTTGCGAAACCACTGCCGCCTCGTCCAGTCCGTTGGGCTGCTCGCCGGATTCTTCTTCACCGCTCGTTTCCACACTCGGCTGAATCGAGATCGCCGCCAGCGTCTGCACCGAACCGGCGTAGCCAAGATCCTGGCGGAAGCCCAGCATGGACTCCAGTCCCTCGTTCGATTGCGGGTCGAAATCGACGCGCGCCAGCAGTTCGCGGCTACTCGTCGGCGTGTCTTCCACGGTGGCGGAGAAGCGCTCCCCGTTTTCCCCGAAGCTGCCTTCCTGGCCGGTGGCCATCAGGCGCGCCTTTAGCTTCGGCGCTCCAGAGCCGTCCGACACCACCACCAGCGGCCCGTCTTCCAGCCAGCGCAGCAGCGGCCGGTTGGCTGCCGAGCGAAGCGTCCACATCCAGTCGTCTTGCTGGGAATGGCTGCTGCGCGGCTCTGCGGGGAGCCACTGCATCACCTCGTACAGGGTATTCAGCGTCAGGTTCACAATCGTATTCGACCGCACCCGAACCCCTTCCCGCATCGACGGCAGAAAGGAGGAACCGATTGCCTTGACCGAATAGCGGCCGGGATAAATCGAGGAGATGGAGAAACGCCCCTGGCCGTTGGTGTAAACGACCACCACCACACTCAGATCCGAGCGCAACAACTGAACTTGCGCGCCGATCTGCGGCACGCCGGCCGAGTCGCGCACCACCCCCGAAACCGAGCCGGGCGCAGCCCCGCCGGCAGATGCGCACCCGAGAGCGATCATCACAACGCATACAACGAGATGGAGCCTGCTGATCATCACGTGTTTGGGTGACCTGGCGGCATCCCTGGCGAAAAGCTGCAATACCAACCCGCACGGGTATCCGGATCTGTTGTCCGGTACCCCCCGCGCGCGCTGCATACTATTCCACGACAAAAGGCGCCGATTGCGCAATCTCTTGTTTTGAGATTCCGTCATTTACTTTGATCGTCACCTTGTACTTTCCGGGCTGGAGGCCGGCGATCGGCAATGTCTTCGACACCGTCAACTGGTCGCTGTGCGCTCCCAGATCCTTCGACTCCAGCTGCTTTTCCAGTACGACCGTATTGGCGGTCGTATCGGTAATCTGATACGTCACCGTGGCCTGGTTGCTCTTGGTCACATCGTCAATCCCAAGATTATAGACCTGCATCCAGAAATTCAGTTGCTGCGTGCGATTGAAACTAACCGGCTTGGAAATACTCGCGCTGACACGCGGCCGGATGAACGTGTTCCCGATGATGAAGTTGCCGCTGCCAATTTCGCGCGACGACACCAGGTTCATCTGGTCCGCCAGAATCAGCGATGACGTGCCCAGCTTCTCGTCGTGATAGGTCGGCACATTCAGGCTGGCGCCATAGTAGCCCAGGTGGTCCGGATTGTTCACGTCCTTGATGGCGATATCCAGGCGGTAGAGGCCTGGCACCAGCGGCAAGGATTTCCAGTAGACCCGCTTGCCGTCCAACGCCTTCTCCAGCAGTTCGGCCGGCTCTTCCACTTCCACCGTATCCTCGAACGTTTGCACCGTCTTGTGGGTCAGCGTTGTCACCTTGCCCAGAATATTCACCACGCCCTT
>CAZQPY010000030.1:0-57673 GCA_964595345.1 uncultured Occallatibacter sp. | reverse complement strand
CCACGGCCGACAAGGCGTATGAACTGCAGACCAACATCATGCAGCAGCAGGTGACCGCCGAGCAGGTGAAGGTGCAGCAGGTGGAAAAAGAGGGCCAGATCAAGGTGCAGGAAGCGGAAATCTCGCGCCATGAAAAGGAACTTATTGCCACGGTGCTGAAGGGCGCAGAAATTGAACGGCAGCGCATCGAGAACATGGCCGCAGCCGAGAAGAATCGCCTGACCGCCGAAGCCGAAGGCCGTGCCGCTGCCATTCGCACACAAGGCGAAGCGGAAGCCAGCATCATCTTCCAGAAGGGCGAAGCCGAAGCCAAGGCCATGAACGTGAAGGCGGAAGCCTACAAGCAGTGGAACCAGGCCGCCGTGCTCGACAAACTGCTGACCAACATGGCAGATGTTGTCCGCGCCATGAGCGAGCCGTTGAGCAAGGTGGACTCCATCACCATCGTCTCCACAGGGAATGAGGATGCAGCCGGGGCGCACAAAATCACCGGCGACATGACGAAGATTGCCGCGCAGGTGCCGGCGCTGTTTGAAGCGCTGAGCGGCGTGGACATTAAACAGCTCATGTCGAACATCACGGCGATCAAGAGCAAGCCCGAGGGCGGCAAGCCGGAAGGGAAGTAACTTGGTTCCCGAGGTCTAAAAACTGGATCTGTGCTCTCCCACCCTAGCCGCAAAAACAAGAACGCGGCGAGGGTGGGGCACCCAGCCGGAAGGCAAATAGGCGGGCTACAAACATGGGCGCCCCAGGTCCCGCTGTAGGGACCTGGGGAAGAACAGGAATTCGAGGATCGTATGAAGAAAATGTTGTTTATCGCGGTGGTTCTGAGCATGGCGCTGACGCCGTGCGCGATGGTGGCGCAGGCTCCGGCGGCGGCTCCGGTTGTGTCGGCGATTCCTGCCGACCAGCAGGCGACAAAGGAGCAGTTGGCCAAGTTGTTCGAGACCATGAGATTCAAGGAGCAGCTGGCCTCGGTCTCCAAGATGATGCCCACCATCATGCAGCAACAGTTTGCCGAGCAGGCCAGGCAAATGAGAAAAGATCATCCCGAACGGCCCGCCATGACCGATGAGCAGCAGAAGGCCTCGGCCGAGGTGATGACCAAGTTCATGGACAAGGCAATCAACCTCTACGGCTCCGACGAAATGATGAACCAGATGGGCGCCATCTACCAGAGGCACCTGACCGGCGCGGATGTGGAAGCCATCACGGCCTTCTACGCGTCTCCCGCAGGGCAGCATATGGTCGCCATGTCGTCGGTCATGATGCAGGAGTTCATGCCCGCCATGATGAAAAACATGCAGGAGCGCATCAAGCCGTTGATCGAAGAGATGGACAAGGAGATGCAGGCGATTGCGAAGACTTCGCCGGGGGCATCCGCGGACACCGGGGCCAAGCAGAATGTGGTGCTCCCGCATCTATCCACGCCTGCGAACAAGTAGGCAATTGAGTACCCAGGTTTCGATTTTGGGACCCGGGAAGCCGCGATGTTTGAAAACCGCAGGGTGCTGGTCCCGCGACAGACACCCTGCAACGTAACGAGCAGGAAAGAAATGTCAGCTGACCGCCGTTCATTGCCAGCTGAGAAGGAGGACGTCATGGCACTTTTGGAGAGAGTCAGCACATTGCTCCGCGCCAATCTCAACGACCTGGTGGAGAAGGCCGAAGACCCCGAGCGTTTGTTAAAACAGATCGTGCTGGACATGGAAAACCAGCTCATGCAGGTGAAGACCCAGGTGGCGTTGGCCATCGCCGACCAACATCTGCTGGAGAAGAAGAAGTCCGAGCACGAACAGCAGGCAGCGGAATGGCGTCGCAAGGCCGAACTGGCAGTGCAGAAGGGCCACGACGACCTGGCGCGCGGCGCGCTGGAGAGGGCCATCAGCCACGACCAACTGGTGGCAGGATTTGCCACCCAGGCCGAAGACCAGAAGCACGAGGCCGACAACCTGCGCCAGGCGCTGCACAAGCTGGGACAGAAGCTCAACGAAACCCGCGCCCACTGCGAGATGCTGGTGGCCGAGCATCGCCGCGCGAAGGTGGTGGGACGCGCGACGCAGGCTCGCCAGGTGATCGGGACCGACCAGGAGAACGCCATCGGGCGGCTGAAAAGCAGAGTGCACGTGAAGGCAGCGGAAAGCTCGGCGGCCAGCGAAGTGATGTGCCCGGAGACGCTGGAAGACAAGTTCCAGGCGCTGGAGAGCGAAGACAAGATCGACCTGCTGCTGGCCGAGATCAAGAGCCGACAGAGCGGGCAGTAACCGGCGGCTTCGGGGCCTCTCGCCTTCGCATTCCCGTGTCTGCGCGACCTCCTTGCGGTGTCGTCAAGGCTCCGCAAGGAGGGCCAAAAAGCACGCCAACAGTGAACGCTTGGTAAAACTCTGCCGCTAGACCGGGTTTGGTGGTCTTTCGAGCGCATCTTCCCGTCTAATTAACCAGGTTCGATCCGCACGCGACAAAACCCTGCCCCAGCGGCCATTCCGGAGCGCAAGTTCCATGCCGGGGTGATTTACCCTAAAGGTAGCCCAACGGCCCGATTCACCTCTAGGGAGGGATTGGCCTTCAAGGCACCAACTCCAAACCTGGTGAACGGATGCGCTTAGTTTATCGCTCGATCTTTGCAACGCTGGCTACGGGCCTTGCCCTGCTGGCATTGCCCTCGCAACTCACTGGTCAGCAAACGGTTGCGACCCCGGTGGTCCCGATAGCAACAGACACGCCCGATGCTCCGCAGCCGCAGTTGGCGGTGGCCTCGCTGGAGCCAATGGCGCAGCAGACTGCGCCAGCCGCTGCGGGCTCCTCGAGTTCGCAGGACAACACGCAAGCTCCTGGGACTCAAACACCTGGGACTCAAACACCAGGGGCTCAGCAACCTGTAAAAGAGAAGACGCAGGAGGAAAAGGCCCAGGAGCAGATCAAGGAGCAGGAACAGCAGCGGCTGGTGGGTGTTGTGCCCATGTTCAACATCTCCTACCGCGCCGATGCCGTTTCCATGACCGCGAAGCAGAAGATGGGGCTCTCCTTTCATTCCGTTACGGACCCGGTTGCCTTCGCGGTTGCGGCGCTGGCGGGCGGATACCACGAGATCAACGACGGCGGAACCGGCTTCCAGTGGGGAGCGGCGGGATATGGCGAACGCGCCGGAGCGGCATACCTCGACGCATTCACCGGCAACATGCTGGGCAACGGCATCCTGCCGGCGCTGCTGCACCAGGACCCACGCTACTTCCGCCTGGGGCATGGGACGGTCACCCATCGCACGCTCTATGCGCTGATGACCAACGTGATGTGCAAGCACGACAACTCCGGCCGCTGGGAGCCGAACATCTCCAACATTGGCGGAAACATCGCCGGCGGAGCCATTTCCAATCTCTACTATCCGTCTACCAATTCAGGGATCAGCGAAACGTTCAGCAATGGATTCCTGGTGACCGCCGAGGGCGGATTCGGGTCGTTGTTCGACGAGTTTTGGCCCGATATCTCGCGCAAGTTCCTGCACAAGGATCCAACCAATGGTCGCGATGCCCAGGCGCGCGCCGCCGACGCCGCTGCCAAACAGGCCAAGAAGGAAGCAAAGATCGCCGCCAGGCAGGATGCCAAGCAGGCCGGAAACTAAGCGATCTGCCATCGAAACAGAAAGGGCTTACCTCGCGCCGAGTAAGCCCTTTTTGTTTGCCCGAGACCGCTTTGCCGGCCCGTCACACCAGCGCATACTTCGCGCTTTCAAACCAGGCCACGCCTGCTCCGACCAGTGGCGCATTGTCCAGCAGGGTCGAGATGCGCAGTTCCATGCGCAGTCCCTCCACTTCCTGCTGCGCAAACGGCAGGAAGAGATGCGAAGAGCGCGAGATGCCGCCGCCAATCACCACCACCTGCGGGTCAAAATGCCCGAGCACGTCGCGGAAGGCGACGCCGAGCCGGTGTCCGAACTCTTCGAAGACGGCCATGGCCTGGGGATCGGTTTGAGCATCCGCGGCGATGGCGGCCACTTCGCGCACCAAGCCGGTGCGGGTCTTGTACATGGCCTGCAGGGCGCGCGTGGAGAGGGTGTCTTCCAGGATGCCTCCCGCATAGGGGAAATCCCAGATTTCGCCGCCCGGCGGCACGCCCGCTCCGGTGGTCACCACCTTGCCGTCCACGGCAAATCCGGAACCGATGCCGGTTCCCAGCGTGATGCAGACCACCCGCTCGAAACCGCGTCCCGCGCCCGCGCCCACTTCGCCCAGCAGATACGCGGCCGCGTCGTTGAGAAAGCGCACCGTGCCGGGTTCAAAGCCAAATCGACCGGCCAGAGCCCCGCGCAAGTCCACTCCAAACATGTAGGGCAGCTTGTGGGTGGCGCGGCTGATGCCGGCGGCGTAATCGAATGGGCCAGGAAAGGCCAGTTCGGCTCCCAGAACGCCGTCGACGCCTGAACAGGCCTTGCGACCGATGAGGTGCAGGAGCGCGATAAAGGCCTCGCTGTTTTGTTCGCCGGGGTGCGCCGCGCCGATGATCGGCCCCAATCGGTAGTCGCTGTCCGTGCAGACCGCGGCAGAAACGTGGCTGCCTCCTATGTCGTAAACGAGAACGGCCTTTTCGGATGCCTGCGGCACTTGAGACCTCTTCGGTGATATCGTTCTCATTTGTAACATATCCTCCGGCTCTCGCGGAATCCGAAGGCTGCGAATTCGGAAATCCGGACGCGTCAGGGCTAGTTCTCTCCTCCTTGGTCGTTCGGCCCTTGCCTTTAAGAGCATTTTCACAGGTGGTGCGATGGGAAGCCATTAGCATAGCCTTGACGCGACCCCAACGGAGCGGCAACCTGCCCCAGAAGTTGTTTACCGTGCTTCTGTGCGAGAACGCTTCAAATATCGCTCATTCTGGTCTAGATTGGATTCGGGAGGTCACGCAATGAGATTGTTTTCAGCATCTTCCTGCCGAAGGAAGATCGTCTCACCGTTTGTTTCCGCCGCGCTTGCCGTTGCAGTGCTTCCGGTTGCCGCGCTTCTCCTGCTTTCCCTGGTCGCGTCGCATGCGTCCGGACAGGAGCCCAGCGGACAGGAGGCTAGCACCGCGGGCGGGGCCCAGCCCGAACCACCACCCCCGCCTCCGGTCACGTTCCAGAACGCCATCCCCAGCGACCAGCTAGCATTTCTCAGCGCATACGCGGGCAAGCCCGCTAAGGAATTGCTCAAGGACAAGCAGTTCCGCAACATTCTCAAGCAGGTTACGCCCAACACCGAGTATCACTACGGCCGCGACATGCGGCTTTCCGAGACCCGGGACACGATCCTGGACGGATCGCCGAACCCGGTGGTGGTGCGCGACGAGCGCTACGTGATGGTGCCCGGCAACCGGGGGCCTTACCTGCATGGCCGCGCTTTCATGTGGTTCGATATGAAAGAAGGCATTGGGTTGGGTGGCGTGTATTTCCGCCCCGTCAACGGCGAACCCACGCCTACGCTGGCAATCTACTCCCGCCAGTTGAGAGACACCAACTTGAGCATGACCCAGATGCCACCGGACTTTGCTTCGGATGTGATCCAGTGGGCCACGCAAGAAGGCATTCCGCCGGTGACCACGCGCTATTTCATTCCCGACAACGGCAAGAAGTATGTGCTTCTGCACGACGAAGACTATTGCGGCCACCCGGACGACCAGCCCCCGCCCCCTGAGGACCTTTGCCAGAAGCTGAACGCCGAAGCCGCGGACGCCGACCTGAACGGCGCCGATTTCATGGCCCAAACCGACAACGCAGCCAACGCCACGGCTTGGATGCTGAGTCCCGCCCAAGCGGCCTGGATCGACGTGAGGAATCAGGGCTGCGGCGTCGGCCCTGGGCTTTATGCCTGCCGGGTGCGCTTGACCCGCCAGCGTGTGCGTCAGATTGTCGTCCGCCGCCGCTGAAAATCAGCAAATGTGGATCGGGGTACCGGCCCGGCCGTTGGGCAACCGCAACCTGGGCCTCGAAATCCTTGCCGAGCGTCGCTTCCCCGGCCACGGAGGGCCGCGGCGATCAACCCGAGGAGACCCTGCCGCTCAGGTGAGACTGCGTTGCCTTGTTTCTTTGCAGTGTTCGGCTCTCGACTGCTTGCGCGTCGGCGCGCTTCCGGCTGCCAGCATGACTCTCCTTTGCCTTTCGGCGCCTTCAATTTGCTGCGTGCGCAGGCCGCGTCGGTTGGAGACGCGGCCAACGCAGGGATTGCCGGTTGCCTCCGTTGTGGTGCAGTTCTGACGAGGAAGTTCATTCCTGCGTGCGCTCGGCGTCCAGCGAGCATTTCGCCAGCAACTCAATCCTGAACCGTGAAGAATCTCGCGACTCAGAGAGCACTCCACTCCGAGCGAAGCGACAGAGCGGAATGGTTCAGTCCTCCCGACCAAAACGCGCAACGTAAACTTCTCCGGATTTCCTTTGCAAAAAATCTACATTTTGTAAGCAAGTACATCCACAACATGAGAAAAGCCTAAGTTCGCAAAGTATTTATCAGGTATTTAACATTCACGATATACCGGCAGTTTAAGCCCAGGATGTAAGCCTTTTCAAGATGAACTGTAAAACGTTATTTATCATATTGTTACGAGGATAACAGGCGAGGAGTCCAGGTGCTTTTTGTCACGTTGGTATGATATCCGTACCCGAGTTTTCAATAACTTGGCGACTATTCTTTACTTGAATTCGTCGCTACATTCGCTTACATTATTCGAAAGGGACAGCGACGAGCGAGGCGAGTTGTTTTTTGTCCTCCGCCAGCCTGGATAACCCCAGTTGAGAGTCAACAAGCAGGGTTCCAAATCCAACTTTTTCACTGTTGAGAGATTAGTCTCCTTTTGCCTACTGGTTTGCACCGCAGCTTTACAGGCCCTCTTCTTCGCCTCAGGGAATCGATGGGCGAATCGAAGTGCAAGCGAGATTGATTTCTCCGGTGCCAAACCGCCCGCAGTTTCACTCGCAAACGCTTCTGTATTTGGAAGCTCTTTAATGTCAGCGGGAGAAGTGCGTTCTCTCGTTGCCATGAAGTTAATACAGGTGCTTGCATGACGATTACGCCTAAAAATACGGCGCGCATGGAGAAGGTGGTTCAGGCCGCCTCCAGCCTTTTTGCGCGGCAGGGTTACAGCGGAACCAGCACGCGGGAGATCGCTCATATTGCTGGAGTGAGTGAGAACACACTTTTTCGCAATTTTGAAAACAAGGAAGATCTTTTTTGGGCCTCGATTCGCTTTCAAGCCGAAGGCCTGACAATGCGCCGAGACCTGGTGCAGGGAATTGCCAAACGCGATGTTCTGGAAGCTGTGCTGCCGAAGATTGTCGAACTGGTTGTCGAGACGGCCGCATTTCGTCCGGAGTTGCCCCGCCTGATCGCGGTGGCGTATCTAGAACTCAACTGGAAGGCCGAGGCCTTTTGCCAAGAGAAAATTTCTCCCGTACTGGCCACGATTCACTGTTATCTTGTGGATTGCGCAAAGCAGGGCCAGATGCGAGATCTGGATCCGACGATGGCCATGACGGCTCTGATCTCAACGATTTTGCTTGCTCCTGGCTTATCCAAATTGATTGCCGGCCCGAAGGGGAAAGTGTCAGAGAGCAAGAAGACTGTGCGAGCTTACTCAAAATTTTGGTCGGAAGTGTTCATTCCCAAGCCCGCTTCCCCGCAAAAGCTCCTTTCTTACCAGTAGCGGGCGCGGCAAGGTTGCCGGAATTCTTAAGGGAACTGCGAACTGCGTGCAGGCAAGAAGATTTTGATACCGAAGGAGGATGAATGGAACAGATTCAGGACCAGACCATTTATGACGGCGCAATTGCCGCTGGAATCCTTGATTATGGGGGATTTGGAGAGAGTGGCACGGTCGATGAGACGGACTACGCCGATGCTCCGACGAACTCCTGGCGGTATCGAGTGGTCAAGCGTTCCATGGACGTGGTAGGCGCGATCATGATGCTGCTTCTCTTCATCCTTCCCGGTTTGATGATTGCCGCCGCCATCGTTCTCACCTCCAAGGGGCCGGTCTTCTATCGCGAAATCCGCATCGGCCGGGGTGGCAAGCCTTTCCGTATCTGGAAATTCCGCTCCATGTATCAAGACGCCGCGCAGCGCGCCCATGTGGCCAATGCCGGCAATGGCGGCAAAGTGCTGCAGTGGCGCATGAGCAAGCATCTCGAGGATCCGCGCATTACGGCGATTGGCGGATTCCTGCGCAAGTGGAGCATTGACGAGGTGCCCCAGTGCCTCAATGTCCTGCTGGGCGAAATGTCATTGATCGGCCCGCGTCCGATCGTTCAGGCAGAAGCACATTTGTTTGGAGATTTGCTGGAGTACTACAAGGCAGCAAAACCCGGCCTCTCCGGTCTTTGGCAGGTTTCCGGCCGCAGCAACGTGGATTACAAGAAGCGCGCGATGCTGGATGCCACCTACGTCATGACCTGGCGGCTGCGCACGGATTTCGTCATTGCATGCCGCACGATTCCCGTGGTTTTGCAGCGGGTAGGGGCGCGCTAGGGAGGGATCAGAGTAACGCTGGCCTCCGGAATCGTCGTGAGAGCGCCCTTTCACCCCACGGGTGTGGACCTGCCTGCTGGGATCCCTGGAAGAAGAGAACGGCACTTGGCAGACGCGCTTCCGGTGTATATCCACTCGGGTTCCGCTGTAATAGACGGTCAAGCCTATATCGAGTTCAATTGCTCGCCCAAAACTCAAGAAAAACGCCGAACTCATTTGCCTTAACGCGAGTGGATCGCATCTATATCATTAGAGGCATCCTTATTGGAAAGGTCTATTTAGAGTGTCGACAGCAGCGCCCATTTTAGTAACCGGCGGAGCCGGGTTCATCGGCTCCAATTTTGTTTTGCAATGGCTGGCGGAAGAAGGAACCCCGGTAGTCATTCTAGATAAGCTGACCTACGCCGGCAATCTGGAGAACCTCGCCTCCACCCAGGGAGATGCCCGCTGCCAGTTCGTTCGCGGAGATATTGTCGATGGGGCTGCGGTAAGAATGCTCCTTGAAGAGAAGCGTCCCCGCGCAGTGGTGCATTTTGCAGCAGAGAGCCACGTAGACCGCTCCATTCTCGGTCCCGGGGAGTTTATTCGCACCAACATCGAAGGTACATTCCAACTGCTCGAGGCGGTGCGCAGCTACCGGTCGCAGCTGCCGGAGGAAGAGCAGAAGGCGTTTCGTTTCCTGCATGTCTCCACCGACGAGGTGTACGGCTCGCTGAGCCCCACCGATCCTGCCTTTACCGAAGAAACACCGTATGCTCCCAACAGTCCCTATTCAGCCTCCAAGGCGGCATCGGATCACCTGGTGCGCGCCTACTTTCACACCTACGGCATTCCGGTGCTGACCACTAACTGCTCGAACAATTACGGTCCGCATCACTTTCCGGAAAAGCTGATTCCGCTGATCATTCATAACTGCCTCGCCGGAAAGACGCTGCCCATCTATGGCGACGGCATGCAGATTCGCGACTGGCTTTACGTGGGCGATCATTGCCGCGGCATCCGTGCCGTTCTTCAGAAGGGCGTTCCGGGCGAGACCTATAATATCGGCGGCCGCCAAGAGATGGCCAATATCGAAGTAGTTAAAATCATCTGCGGCCTTCTGGATGAAATCGTTCCGGCAGAGAAGCCCTATGCGGGCCTGATTACCTACGTGAAGGACCGCCCTGGCCACGATCGCCGTTACGCTATGGACATCACCAAGATCGAGCGCGAACTGGGATGGCAACCCTTGGAAAGCTTCGAGAGCGGCATTCGCAAGACCATTCAGTGGTATCTCGACAACCCCGCCTGGACCGAACACGTGACCAGCGGCGCCTATCGCGCGTGGATCGATCGTCAGTACACGAATACGGAAGAGGTCACCCGATGAGCGGGCGCAAGGGAATCATCCTGGCCGGCGGCTCCGGCACGCGTTTGTATCCGATCACTCATGCGGTGTCGAAGCAGCTGCTTCCGGTGTACGACAAGCCGATGATCTATTACCCGCTCTCGGTGCTGATGCTGGCAGGGATTCACGAAGTGCTGATCATCTCTACTCCGCAGGACACGCCGCGCTTTCGGCAGTTGCTGGGTGACGGCTCCGACTGGGGCATGAACTTCGAGTACGTGGTGCAACCCAAACCGGAGGGGCTGGCACAGGCCTTTATCCTGGGGCGCGCTTTCGTCGGTCAAGATGCCTGCTCGCTGGTGCTGGGCGACAACATCTTCTTCGGCCATAGCCTGGTCCCAATGCTGCGATCGGCAGCCGGACAGCCTTCGGGCGCAACGGTCTTCGCCTATCCGGTGCGCGATCCGGAACGCTACGGCGTGGTCGAACTCGATGCCAGCGGCCGCGCCATTAGCCTGGAAGAAAAGCCCGTCAAACCGAAGTCGCGCTACGCGGTAACCGGCCTTTACTTCTACGACAACCAGGTGCTGGATATGGCCGCTGACCTCAAGCCTTCGCCGCGTGGCGAACTCGAGATCACCGACATCAATCGCATCTACATGGAAAAGAAAGAGCTGCGGGTCGAACTCTTCAGCCGCGGCATCGCCTGGCTGGACACCGGCACACACGACTCGCTGATCGAGGCCGGTTCTTTCGTGCAAGCCATCGAAAAGCGCCAGGGACTCAAGGTCGCCTGTCCGGAAGAGATCGCATATCGCGCTGGGTTCATCGATGCCGGACAGTTGGAGAAGCTGGCTTCCGGCTTGCAAAACGACTACGGGGCCTATTTGCGTGAAATTCTTACGCAACCGAGGTAATGATCCGATGAACGTGCAAACTACATCCATTCCTGACGTTCTGATCATCGAGCCAAAGGTTTTCGGTGATGAGCGCGGATTCTTCATGGAGAGTTTCAACGAGCGTGAGATGCGCAGAATTGGGATCGAAGCGCATTTCGTCCAGGACAACCACTCCCGTTCCTCGCGGAATGTGCTGCGCGGACTGCACTATCAGATTGACCGGCCGCAGGGAAAGCTGGTGCGCGTGGTGAGCGGCAGGGTCTTCGATGTGGCCGTCGATCTGCGCCGCTCTTCCACGACCTTCGGCAAATGGGTGGGAGGGGAGTTATCGGCGGAGAACAAGCGGATCTTCTGGATCCCGCCCGGTTTCGCGCACGGCTTTGTTGTCCTTTCCGAGCGCGCGGATTGTCTCTACAAAGCCACGGAATATTACGCGCCTGCGTCGGAGCGGACAATCCTTTGGAACGATCCGGAAATTGGCATCGAGTGGCCGCTCGATGAGGAGCCGATTCTGTCGGCGAAAGATGCGGCCGGCATTTCATTGAGGCAATCGGAAGTCTTCGAGGCAAGTGTCTCGCTCTAAGGAAATCATGCAAAGGATCCTGATTTTTGGGCGTGTCGGCCAAGTCGGTTGGGAGTTACGCCACAAGCTGGCTTGCCTGGGTGAAATCGTCTCCGTGGATTATCCCGAGGTGGACTTTACCAAACCCGACACGCTGCGTGCCGCGGTCCATGCGGAACAGCCGAGGGTGATCGTGAACGCCGCGGCATATACCGCTGTGGACAAGGCTGAGACCGAGCCGGAACTGGCGATCGCCATCAACGGCGCAGCCCCTGGAGTACTGGCCGAGGAAGCCCAAAAGCTGGGAAGCCTGCTGGTGCATTATTCTACCGATTATGTTTTTGACGGAAGCGGGACACGCCCCTGGCTTGAAACCGATACACCTGCGCCGCTCAACGTGTACGGCAAGACCAAGCTGGCTGGCGACGAGGCGATTCAGGCTTCGGGATGCGATCATCTGATCTTCAGGACCAGCTGGGTGTATGGCGCGCGGGGAAGTAATTTCCTGCTGACCATGCTGCGGCTGGCCCAGGAACGCAGCGAGTTGAGCGTCGTGGACGACCAGATAGGCGCGCCGACCACGAGCGAGTGCATTGCCCAGGCCACGGCGGACGTGCTGGCCCAGATGATCTCGCCCGCAGGGAAGGGCATTGCCGGACGCAGTGGCGTCTATAACCTGACCAACTGCGGCGAGGCCTCGTGGTATGGATTTGCGCAATCGCTCTTGACCAGGGCCAACCTCACGCTGGGAACGCCGCTGCCCCATCTGAAGCCGATCGCGACCAGTGATTTTCCTCGACCCGCGCCGCGGCCGGGCAATTCCCGCCTCTCTGGGCTAAAGCTGGAAGAGGAGTTTGGGCTGAAGCTTCCTCATTGGGAAATGGCATTGTCTCTGGTGTTGGAGACGATGGCCGAATGCGCATCGCCGATCGCTGCCAAGAAGTGAAACGCGCGCCGGTGAGCGGAGGGCGCAATCACTGTGCCTGTTCGTCACCTTCAACCTTGGCGGACTCGACGGGGAGTTCATCCGGTCGTCGTAGTAGACTAGCTTGGTGGAATCAAGAGGATAGTGCATGGGCAGGGCTGCAATTGTTTTGGGCGGAGCAGGGTTTGTAGGTAGTCATTTATTGCAGCTTCTCGCCGCCAGCGGAGAGTATACACAACTGGTCTCAGGCGACATTGGTGTCCCGCGTTTCCAGGTCGAGGGTGTCGAATACCGGCATGTGGATGTACGCCAGCCCCTGCCGGACGATCTCTGCCCCGGTGTGACGGAAATCTATAACTTTGCCGCTGTGCACACCACGCCGGGCCATGAAGATTGGGAGTATTACTGGACCAACGTTCTGGGCGCAACGCACGCGTGCGACTACGCGCGGCGACAGGGCGTAACGCTGATTGTTTTCACCAGCTCCATTTCTGTCTATGGCCCGACCGAGGATCTAAAGGATGAGGACTCGACGCCTGCGCCCGAAAGCGCGTATGGCTGCTCCAAGCTTTGCGCGGAGAAGATTCATCAACAGTGGCAGGCGGAACGGCCCGAGGAGCGCCGGCTGGTTGTGGTGCGGCCAGCGGTGATTTACGGCCACACCGAGCGGGGAAACTTCACCCGGCTGGCCAAGCTGCAGCGCAAGCGGATGTTTGTCTTTCCCGGCCGCACCGATACGGTCAAGAGCTGCGGATACGTGAAGGACCTGGTACGCTCGATGCGCTTCATGCTGGAGCGGTGTACGGGCGTGTGCACCTATAACTTCTGTCATCCGCAGCGTTACACTACCGCCGATATTTGCAAGAGTTTTTCGCGAATCGCGGGCTTTCCGTCGGCCAGAATCGTGTTGCCGCTGGGTCCCATGCTCGTTGCGGGCTGGGCCTTTGAAGCATTGGACACGATGGGAATGAAGACTTCCATCAACCGGGCAAGACTGATGAAGTTGGTGAGTTCCAATAACATTATGCCCAAGCGGCTGGTCGAGGCTGGTTTCCAGTACAACTACGATCTGGACGCCTCGCTGACCGACTGGAAAAGGGACTCGCAGAACGAATTTGTATAGATCGGTTCTCCGATAGATAAACCCTGTTCCAGATTATGCAAGGTGTCATCTTCTTCCGCCCGCGGACAAAGACTTAGCCGCTGTGACGCTGGGTGAGGGAAACGGCACTTCGGGGCATCGCTTCCCGGATCTTTCGACTTCCGACACATCAACTCGGATGCAGCCGCTCTGGACCTGCTCGATCAGCGCGGTTGCCTTGCGCGATGAGCGCAGAGGCAAACCTGTCGATGGCCCCCAATCGTGCAGAGTAGACTGTAATCGCATGGGAAAAAGAAAGGTGTTATGAAGGCGATTATCCTGGCGGGTGGACTGGGCAGCCGATTGGGCGAAGAGACGAACCTGCGCCCCAAGCCCATGGTGGAGATCGGCGGAAAGCCGATCCTCTGGCACATCATGAAGATCTATTCGCATTACGGAATCAACGACTTCATCATCTGCCTTGGTTACAAGGGAAACACGATCAAGGAGTATTTCGCCAATTATTATCTCTACTCCGCGGATGTTACCTTCGACTTAGGCAAGAACACCACGGAATATCATCGCAGCGGCTCGGAACCTTGGAGGGTGACGCTGGTGGATACCGGCGCGGCCACCATGACCGGCGGACGTTTGCGGCGCGCGCTTCCCTATGTCGAGAACGATGAAGCTTTTTGTTTCACTTATGGCGATGGCGTGAGTGACGTGAATATCGCCGACCTGCTTGCGTTTCACAAGCGTCACGGCAAGCTGGTCACATTGACCGCGGCCCAGCCTCGTGGCCGTTTTGGTTCGCTCAACATCGGCGAGGATGGCGCTTTGCAATCGTTTCTGGAAAAGCCGCCCGGCGATGGCCGCTGGGTTAGTGGCGGCTATTTCATCCTTTCGCCCAAAGTGGGCGCGTACCTGAAGGACGATACGACAGTGTGGGAGCGGGAACCGATGGAGGCGCTCGCGCGCGAGGGCCGGGTTTCCGCCTTCAGGCACGATGGCTTCTGGCATCCCATGGACACGGTATTTGACAAGAATGAACTGGAGAGCCACTGGGCCAGCGGCCATGCGCCTTGGAAGGTGTGGGAATGAACTGGAAGGGCAGACGCGTTCTGCTCACCGGGCACACCGGCTTCAAGGGCAGTTGGCTGGCGCTGTGGCTGCAAGGGCTGGGCGTGGAGCTTTGCGGGTTGGCGCTGGAGCCACCGACGGCGGACAATCTGTTTGAAGATGCCCGCGTGGGCCAGGGCATGCGCTCGGTGATCGGCGACATTCGCGACGCGGAGCTGGTGCGGCGCGTTTTCATCGAACATCGGCCGGAGGTGGTTTTTCACCTGGCCGCGCAGCCGCTGGTGCGGGCTTCGTACGCCGATCCGCTGGGAACCTATGCAACCAACGTGATGGGCACGGCGCACGTGCTGGAAGCGGCGCGAGCGATAGACACGCTGCGCGCCGTGGTGGTGGTTACCACCGACAAATGCTACGAGAATCGCGAGTGGCCCTGGCCCTACCGGGAGTCGGACCGGCTGGGGGGATTCGATCCCTACAGCAATAGCAAGGCTTGCGCCGAGCTGGTGGTTTCCGCCTATCGCAACTCCTTTTTCAATCCCGGCGATTATGCGCGGCACGGGGTCGCGATTGCGTCGGCGCGGGCCGGCAACGTGATTGGAGGCGGAGATTGGGCGGAAGACCGCCTGGTGCCGGACGCGATTCGGGCTTTTCAGCAGGGGCGCCCCGTGCAGATTCGCAGCCCCAAGGCGGTTCGACCCTGGCAGCATGTGCTGGAGCCGTTGCGAGGCTATCTGGACCTGGCGGCATTGCTGCTGGGCAACCTGGACCAGCTAGACAAGGGAGTGGCCGGGGCAGGGGCGTGGAACTTCGGGCCGCATCCCGGAGACGCGAAGCCGGTAGAATGGGTGGTGAACGAGCTGGCCCGCCTGTGGGGCCAGGGCGCGGGATGGGAACAGGAGCAGGGAGCGCACCCCTACGAGGCGCAGACCCTGATGCTGGACATTTCCAAGGCCGCGGCGCAACTGGGTTGGCAACCCCGCATGCAGGTGGCCGAGGCGCTAGCGATCACCACGGCCTGGTACGGAGAGCGCTGGCAGCGCGAGCGCGGAGGCAGTGTCGATATGCGGGCTTTCACAGAGGCGCAGATTCGCGACTACGAAATGCTAATGTTCCGATTCTGAAGTTCACTGCTGAAGTTGGCCGGCAAAACGCAGGTCGTTCGACTCCGTTTGGCGCAAAATACTCGCCAAACTTCGCTCCCTATGAACAAAGAATAGAGTTATATAGAATCAGCGAGTTGGCCGCGGCTTCGCCGCGATAGCAAGTTGGCGAGTTGGCGGCCTTTGCGGGTTGCGCCCATTGTTCATTTCAGCCGTAACTCGACGCGGCGAGTCGGCTGCTCAGGATGACAGTGTTTTTGAAGCGCACTTTAGAGATAGGTCAGGATTGGGTTGAATTCGAACAGCCCGACCCACCGGGGAAACGATTGAGCATCGATAAGAAAAGCGAGCTTCGCGCGGCGATTCAGAAGCTGACCACCGAGTATTACCAGGAAGCATTTCCGGAGCGGGAGTTTGTGCCGGGCACTTCGGTGGTACCGGTTTCGGGTCGCGTCTTCGACGATGCCGACTTGTTTTCCATCGTCGATGCCGGCCTGGATTTCTGGCTGACGGCGGGACGGTTTGCGGACCAGTTCGAATCGAAGTTCGCCAAATTTGTTGGCGTGCGCGATGCGCGGTTGGTCAACTCCGGATCGTCGGCCAACCTGGTTGCGGTTTCGCTGCTGACTTCGCCGACCCTCGGCGACCGGCAATTGAAGCCGGGGGACGAATTGATTACGCTGGCGGCAGGCTTTCCGACGACGGTAAATCCCATCCTGCAAAACCAGCTAACGCCGGTGTTTGTGGATGTGAAGCTGGGCACTTATAACATCGACGCGAGCCAGCTGGAAGCTGCGTTGAGTCCGCGTACCAAGGCCATCATTCTGGCCCACACGCTGGGCAATCCCTTTGCGGTGAACGAAGTTGTGGCGTTTGCCAAGAAGCATAGCTTGTGGCTGATCGAAGATTGCTGCGACGCACTGGGTTCCACCTGGAATGGCCGCACCGTGGGCACCTTTGGCGACATTGCCACTTTCAGCTTCTATCCCGCGCACCACATCACCATGGGCGAGGGCGGATGCGTGGCCACCAACAAGCCGCAACTGACCAGGCTGATTGAGAGCTTCCGCGACTGGGGCCGGGATTGCTGGTGCCCGCCGGGCAAGGAGAACACTTGCGGCAAGCGCTTCGACTGGCAACTGGGTACGCTGCCTTACGGCTACGACCACAAGTACACCTACACGCATATCGGCTATAACCTGAAGGTCAGCGACATGCAGGCGGCGGTGGGGTTGTCGCAGTTG
The DNA here is from genome assembly GCA_964595345.1 of uncultured Occallatibacter sp. GTDB lineage: Bacteria > Acidobacteriota > Terriglobia > Terriglobales > Acidobacteriaceae > Telmatobacter. The sequence goes on along the minus strand of CAZQPY010000030.1, from coordinate 40,972 downwards.
GGCAAGCTGCCTGGCTTCATTCAGAAGCGCAAGGATAACTTCGCCTATCTGAAGGCTGCGCTCGAATCACTGAGCGAGTTTCTCATTCTGCCCGAGGACGAGGCCGAGGCGGATCCGTCGTGGTTTGGCTTCCTCATCGGTGTGCGCGAGACTGCACCCTTTGAGCGCGACCAACTGACGCGGGCTTTGGACGATGCGCGGATCGGAACGCGGCTGCTTTTTGGAGGCAACCTGATGCGCCAGCCCGCCTACGCCGGCTGCGAGATGCGGGCCGTGGGCGAACTGCCTAATACCGATTTCGTCATGGACAGGGTCTTCTGGGTTGGCGTGTATCCCGGACTTACGCGGCCCATGCTGGACCATATTGTTGGGACTATCACCGCATTTGTTGCAGGCAAGCGATGAACCCGCTGCCTGGAGGGCGAACATGAAGGATTTGCGGAAGAGACCGCTGTTCATCTACGAAATGGCCAACAACCACATGGGCGATGTGCAGCATGGCATCCGCATCGTGCGGGAGATGGCGCGGGTCTCCGCGGATTTTCCTTTCAGCTTTGCGGTCAAGCTGCAATATCGCGATCTGGACACGCTGATCCATCCCAGCTTCAAAACCCGTATGGACTTGAAGTATGTCAAGCGATTTTCCGAGACGCGGCTGAGCTGGGAGCAGTTCAAACAGATTAAAGACGCGATCGACGAAGCCGGACTTCTGGCTATCTGCACTCCCTTCAACGAGGAGTCCGTGGACAAGGTCGTCGAGCATGGTTACGACTACCTGAAGATTCCCAGTTGCTCGATGACCGACTGGCCGCTGCTGGAAAAGATCGTGCAGTTCGACCTGCCGGTGATTGCCTCGACGGCAGGCGGTTCGCTGGAAGACATCGACCGGGTGGTGAGCTTCTTCCGGCATCGTGAAAAACAGATTTCGATCATGCACTGCGTGGGCGAGTATCCCGCGCCGGACGAACATCTGCATCTGGGACAGATTTCACTGCTCAAGAATCGCTATCCGGGGCTGGAGGTTGGTTACTCAACGCACGAACGGCCAGAGAACTTCCAGGCCGTCAAGCTCGCCATCGCGCTGGGCGCAACCATCTTCGAGAAGCATGCCGCCGTGGCCACCGAAGAGTACGCGGTGAACGGCTATAGCGTTACGCCCGACCTGGCGCGCAAGTGGCTTGAAGCGGCGCAGGAAGCTTATTGCATGCTGGGCGAAACCACGCAGCGCTACACCGCGCCGGAAGGCGAGCGGCTCGCACTGGCCGAACTGGCTCGCGGAGTTTTTGTCAAAGAGCCGGTGGCCGCCGGAGCCGCGCTCAAGACTTCGAACTTGTTCTATGCCATGCCCCGTGTCCCGGGGCAGGTCGTTGCGCACGATATGTCCAAGTACGCCGCGCTGATCGCCAAGGAGCCCATCGCCGCTCTGGAACCGGTGATGATGGACAAGGTGGAAATGCATGATCGGCGCGCACTGATTCACAAGATTGTGCGGGATGTGAAGGCACTGCTGAAAAAGAGCAAGGTCGCCGTGCCTGGACAGGTGGATCTGGAAATCTCGCATCACTACGGGGTCGAGAAGTTCTATCAATTCGGCATCACCATGATTACCGTGGTCAACCGAGAGTATTGCAAGAAGCTGATTGTCGTTCTGCCCGGTCAGAACCATCCAGAGCAGTTGCACAAGATCAAGGAAGAAACCTATCACGTGCTCTACGGCAGCGTGAAAGTGCAACTGGACGGCAAGGCTTACGAGAAGAAGGCCGGCGAGGTGCTGATAATCCCGCGCGGCCAGACCCACGCCTTCGATTCAAAGAACGGCTGCATCATCGAAGAGATTTCATCGAGCCACATCCTCGACGATTCGTTTTACAGCGATCCGGAGATCGCCGCCAACGCCGATCGAAAGACCTTCGTCACTTATTGGATGGATTGAGCATGCTCACAATTGTCTGGGACGTGGACGATGTGCTCAACGATCTGATGCGCGCATGGTTCGAGCAGGGATGGAAGCAAGAACACCCGGAATGCCGTGTGGAATACGCCGATTTGCGCGAGAACCCTCCGCATCGTGTGCTGGGCGTACGGCGGGAAGAATACCTGGCATCTATTGACTCGTTCCGTAGGACCGAGGCCGGCACGCACCTGACGCCCGATCCGCAACTGCTGCGCTGGTTCGGCGAGCACGGCGCAAAGTTCCGCCATATCGCACTGACAGCGCGTCCGTTGGAGACGGCGCCCGAGGTGGCGTCGTGGGTCATGCGTCACTTTGGCGCCTGGATTCGTTGTTTCGGCATCGTGCCCACGCGAGAGCTGCAAGGCGTCCCGGTCTATGACCAGGGCAAGGGCGATTATTTGCGTTGGCTGGGCAAAGGCGACCTGTTGATTGACGACGCTCGGGAGAATCTGCGCCAGGCAGAGGACGTCGGACTGAAGGCCGTGGCCTGGCCGCAGCCCTGGAACGATGCCTGGCAAGGATCGCAAATCGAGAGCAACTGGCAGGCCGACAGAATCCTCGAGCAACTGCTCGAAATGGCGAGGAAATCTTGATCAAGGTATCGGACTACATCGCGCAGTTTTTGGCCGATCGCGGCATCGGGCACGTCTTCATGCTTTCGGGCGGCGGCTGCATGCACCTGGTGGACTCGTTTGGAAGCCAGAAGGGCTTCGACTATGTTTGCTGCCTGCACGAACAGTCGGCGGCCTTTGCAGCTCAGGCCTACGCCGAGTACAAGAACTCGCCCGGCGCGGCTCTGGTGACCACCGGCCCGGGCGGCACCAATGCCGTTACCGGCCTGGCGGCGGCGTGGGTGGATTCCACCGCCTGCATCTTCATTTCCGGGCAGGTGAAGCGAGCCGATCTCTTGACCGAGCGCGGCGTACGTTCCATGGGACCTCAGGAACTGGACATCATCTCCATCGTGAAGCCCATCACCAAATACGCCAAAACGCTGCTGGAACCGAACGACGTTCGCTACGAGCTGGAAAAGGCCTGGCACCTGGCCACCACCGGCCGCCGCGGCCCGGTGTGGATGGACATGCCGCTCGACGTGCAGGCGGCCATGGTGGACGAATCCGCCTTGCGCGGCTTTACGCCGGAACCCGTTCCCGACAAATCCGCCGCTCTGCGCAGCCAGGTCGCCCAGACCATCGTGCTACTGAAGTCCGCGCAGCGCCCCGTTCTGTTAATTGGCAACGGCGTTCGCCGGGCCCATCTCGAAGGACTCGTGGAAAAGCTCGTCGATACGTTGCGGTTACCTGCCCTCTTGACCTGGAAGGCCCTGGACATGCTGCCGGAAGACCACCCCATCTACTGCGGCCGTCCTGGCTCCATCGCTTCCCGTGGCGCGAACTTCACCCAGCAGAACGCCGACTTTATCCTGGTTTTGGGCGCGCGCCTCGATTTGCCGCAGCTTGCCTTCAACCACAAGAACTTTGCCCGCGCTGCCAAAAAGGTGATCGTAGAGATCGATCCTCGGGAGATCGCAAAATTCGAGATGCCCATCGAGGTTCCCGTCGAGGCCGACGCCCGGGATTTCGTCCTCGAGCTGCTTCATCAACTGGAAGGGGCTCCCATGCCCGACGCCTCGGCCTGGCTGGCCCAAAGCAAGCAGTGGCTGCGCGAATATCCGATTACCTTGCCGGAGTTCCGCCAGCAAACCGGCTCGGTGAACACCTATGTGCTGATCGATGAACTCTCCGAGCAGTGCACCGCCGACGACCTGCTCGCGCCGGGAAGCTCCGGGGCTTGCAGCGAAATCTTTTTGCAGGCTTTCCGGCTGAAGCGCGGCCAGCGGGTGGTGAACGCCCCCGGTCTGGGCGCAATGGGCACGGGACTGCCCGGCGCCATCGGCTCGTGCCTGGCCAGCGGCCGGAGGCGCACCATCTCCGTTATTGGGGACGGCGGCTTCCAGCTCAATATCCAGGAGTTGGAGACCATCAAGCGCCTGCATTTGCCCATCAAATTCTTCATTCTCAACAATGGTCTCTACGGCTCCATCGTCGCCATGCAGCGCACCCACTTCAAGGGCCGCCTGGTTGCGAGCGACCCCTCCAGCCATCTGACCTTGCCCGACTTGATGAAAGTGGCCGAAGCTTACGGCGTGAAGGCCATGGAGATCCGAGACCAGGAGAGGATTCGCGAGGAGGTTGCCGCGGTTTTGAGTTACGATGGGCCGGTGGTTTGCGCGGTGACCATTTCACCGGACCAGCCTACGCTGCCCCGCGCCACTTCCGCCACACGCGCCGACGGCACCATCGTCAGCCTGCCGATGGAAGACCTTGCGCCCCGGTTGCCGCGCGAGGAGTTTCTGGCCCACATGTTGATTGAGCCTTTGCCCGAGTAGAGCGGCTACTGCATTTTTTGCTGATAACAAGCGGCCATCAAGGAGAAAATCGCTGGATGAACGCTACGCCCGTTGAAACCATCCTCGACCAGGACGTGGAAGCGATTCTGCGGCGCAGCGGCGACCTGTGGGAGGAAATGCGCGGAGCGCGCCTCTTCCTGACGGGAGGCACGGGGTTCTTTGGCCGCTGGCTGCTGGAGAGCCTGATGGCGGCCAATCGAGCGTACGGGTTGAAATTGCAGGCCACTGTGCTGACCCGGAATCCGGAGGGCTTTCGCCGGAGCGGATCGCGCCTTGCCTTTGACCCGGCTATTGCGCTGCTGGGCGGAGACGTTCGCGATTTTTCCTTCCCGGAAGGCGAGTTCCAATACGTCCTGCACGCCGCCACGGATACCTGGACGCGAGAGGGCAACGGAGCGGTCGATCTGCTGGGATCGATTCTGGGCGGGACCGAAAGGGTGTTGCAGTTTGCCGCCACGCACGGCACACAGAAGTTTCTGCTCACCAGTTCCGGCGCAGTTTATGGGCCCCAGCCCCCTGCGATCTCGCATTTGAGCGAGGATTATGCCGGCGCTCCCGACCCGCTGCGCATCGAATCCGCCTACGCGGAGGGTAAGCGCGCGGCGGAATCCCTGTGTGTGGCTTACGGGGACCGCTTTGACATGGCCTGCAAGATTGCCCGCGGGTTTGCCTTCGTAGGCCCATATCTGCCCCTGAACCAGCATTTCGCCATCGGCAATTTTATCCAGGACGCGATCCAGGGAGGGGTCATCCGCGTCAACGGAGACGGTACGCCGCGGCGCTCTTATATGTATGCCGCCGACCTGGCGCGCTGGCTTTGGACGATCCTGTTGCGGGCACCCGCGAATCAGGCCTTTAACGTCGGTTCCGGGCAGTCCATCGGCATTGAAGAACTAGCCCACACCGTGCAAAGAACCCTTGGCTGCTCGGCAGGCGTGCAGGTTACGCGGACGGCGGTGGAAGGCGCGCCCATTTTGCAATATGTTCCGAGTGTCCAAAAAGCCGAACAGCAACTTGGCTTGCGTTGTGAGGTATCGCTGGAAGACGGTATTCGACGCACGGCGCTTTCGCACGGTTGGAGCTGATGGTGCCGACACAATGGAGCGCGGGTTGGCGATCCGCCAACGTTGCCGATAGAGCTGAATATCCTGTCTTCGGTCAGGCAGGCGTCCGGCCGCAACGGGGTAAAACTGGCGCGTCTCGATGCGGCAGGCGTGCCAGTTTCACTCGATCAACGGCGCCGTTTTAGCACTTCGGATGGGGGTTCTTGAACACAATCTCAAGCGGCACCCAATCGGACAGGCGCTTCGCGTCCACTTCGGCATCCGCAGCATTGTTGGTGAGCGACGACCTGACCAGCGCCACGGATATCTTCACTTTTCCCTTCGCACAGTAAGTCCCCAGAAAAGTGGCCAGATTCTTGCTCGCCATATCCATGTAGTCGGCGGGAAGAGCGCTCTCCGCGCCAGCGATATCCACCGGGGCAAGAATCATCTTGTTCACGCTGGGCGGATACTTCGTGACACCCAGATCGTCGAACCGAACCACCAGAATTGCTCTTCTCTCCAGCGCGTCGGGATTCGCCGAGAACTTGATGAGCGGGATGGTTGCGCCAGCCGGATTCGGCTTCGCAACCTTAGTGTCCAACGCGATCCGGTAAGGAGCACCCTTCCATTTGGGCCCAACCGGAATGCCTGCATCCTTGTTCCCCTGGCTTCCGCACCCCGCCAGAAGCGCCAATCCCCCGATTGCCAAACCGATTGCAAATATGATGCCTTTTCTCAAGTAATCCTCCTTGATCCTTTCAACTCGCCCGTTTCAAACGACGTGCCAGAATACCACTCCTGCGCGTCGCCGGAACAACGATCGCGAAGAAGTGCCGGATCTGCGTATGGGACGGGTCGATTTCTTAGAGCGAAACCAGAGTCCCTGTGTCCTGGCCAGTTTCTTGCAAGGTCGCCGCTCGCTCCACCCCTCGGACGAAGACCTGTCCGAGGGGGCCCCGGCCCGATGGTCGCGTCGACTTTGGCGCAGTGCTTCCGGGATACACCAACTCTGGTTTCGCTGTAGAGGTTCTCCAGGTGGTGCAGAGGGCGCCGAACAGAAGCGGCTGAGGGGTAGTCGCCCGAGTTCGGGAGAGACGTTCCCCGCTTACGCGGGACTGGTTATCTCTTTCCGCTCTTCCATTCCTCATAGGAGATGCGAGGAATGGTCATGAATGCGTCGCGCGTGCGAACGTAGTTCCCCAGCCCGTTCATGCGGCCGATTGAATGCAACTCGTCGGCTTTGATGTAAGGCCCGGCCGGATCCACGAATCGGTCCTCCACATAAATGGCGACTACTCGCCCCAGGATGATCCGGGAGCGGCCAATCTCGATTGTTGTGTACTCGCGGCATTCCAGCGCGGCGTGCGCCTCCGCCAATCGCGGCGGCTTTACAACCTGGGAGGGGGCAGTGGTGAACCCGGCAAGTTCCACCTCGCTCATTTCGGGCGGAAAATCGGTGGCGCAGATGTTCATCCTCTCGGCGATGTCTTCGGTGACCACGTTGACGACAAATTCGCCGGTGCGCCGTATGTTGCGGGCCGTATCCTTGGGAACAAACGGTTCACCGGGCCGGTTGGTTACGCCAACGGCGACGATGGGAGGGTCGGTGCAAAGGTAGTTGTAAGCGCTGAAGGGCGCCGCATTCAACTGCCCATCCTCATTCATGCTGGTGATCAGTGCAATCGGGCGTGGCGCCACCAGGCCCACCAGCAGCTTGTAGGCGTTGCCGGCAGGCCCGCGTTCGAGATCGAAGTTCATTGAGTTGAGTACTCCTGACGCTTTGATGGTATCCAATCAGACCAGGTCGCTGCAGATCGAAAGCGCTCACTTTGCCGCGGCGAAAGCCCATCGCCGCTGCGGTGGAATCCGAGGACCCCAGCAACCGTCTTCGCCGCTGGGGTGGAAATCGGCGCGCCAAGGGAGCGGCAGGCCTGCGCGGAGTTCACCGTGGCACAACGGCTTTGGTGTCCTGCAAATGCTGAGTGTTGGCATAGTAGCCAGTGGTGGTGCGAACGATCGTATCGGGTTTGTCAACCCGGAGGCTCAGTTCGTGATACTCATTGGCGCGGCCGGGAGTTGGGTCGGCAAAGGTGAGGGTGTAGTAGCCATTGGCATCGCGGAGTGCGTTATTGATTTCGCCTTTGATATCCGTGCCCATGGCCTGCACTGTACCGCCGGAGTGAACAGCGAGAACCTGCAGGGACAGGTTGGCGAACTTAGCATTGTGTGCGTCCCGGACGCCCTTGAGGTAGATCTTGTAATAGTAGGGGTTGGTTTTCCCAAGCTCGAACGGGTCGATAGTGTAGAGGACGACTTGGGCCTCCCGCAGCCCGTTGGAGATCTCCACGACGGAATTGAAGATCCAATTCAGCTGCTTCTCGGTAGCCATGTCCTCTCCACTGGGAAACATGGGCCAACCGGGACTGATAAAGAACAAGAGCTTGCGGCCGGGCTGGGTGCCCTCGTATGCGGCGAGTTGGCCGAGTTGGGCAAGCGACCAATGCATGCGGTCGACGGCTCCCCAAAAGCCGGCGGCTCTTCCAGTCATGCGAAGCCCGAACTTGGAAAGGTCGAGGCTGGCGAGCAGAGCGTTTCCATCTGTGGTGGAAGTCTTATCGATCTGGAGGCCCTTTTCTGTGAGCATGGCGATGCTCGTCGGGTGGGCGAGGCGTCCACCATCCTGCCTTAGAAACTCCTCCAATTGCTGGCGTTCTCTGGCGACGACATCGAAGCCGGTATTGATCATGTCGATGACAATTACGATATGAACCGGGTCGGCCGCAGAGTTTCTTGTATCGACCTCGCGGAAGTCAATGAACTTGTGTGGTTGCTGGTTATCAAGCAGGGTGATGTCTTCCGGCTTGAGGCCGCTGACGTGATGGCCCAGCTTGTCGGTGATTTCGATGTCGATGGAAATGGGATCGGCGGCGGTTGAGGCATTGGCTACCGGGGAGGGCGGAGCAGTGCCGGCAAAGCTGTTGGTTTGCGCCTGGGAGCCGACGGCTGCGGCTGCGAGCAGGAACATGGAAAAGGCGACGGGGAGACGGAAGAGATGAGTGGATGTAGGACGAGTCTGCATGATGCCTCCTTTTGAATGCGCGAGGCAGGATCTCGCCGGGCGCTTTGGGGAAGGAGAACTGCTCAAACGAGCTTGCTTGACCTTCCCGGTTTTCGGTTTCCGCCCGATCAGACGGGTGTTACGCAGGATTCGCTTGAGAATGCGTCGAACATTAGACAGATGCATTCCGCTTCTGGTTACGCCGGCATCTGCGCTGCCATGAACCGGTTCGCTTTCGGAGTACCGGTGATTCCGAGAATAACCGCGTTTTCAAAAGGTAAGTCAGCTTCCCCGGAAGGACGGGATTGGCGATGCTGGATGGAAGGATCAGGGAGGCATTGCCCGGTGACAGGCCTTGTGAACAGCGGTAGAATGTGCGTTGCGAGCGGTCAAAAAACGAGGGAATGACCGGGGATCGGCAGCATGGGTGATCGCATTGGAGATGAACAAACTACATCCCGATGCTCGCGCCGCACTGGACGGAATTGTGCGCGACGGGATGTTACTGGCGATCGGAGGTTTCGGTCTGTGCGGTATCCCCGAAGCATTGATTCTAGCCTTGCGGGATACAGGCGCACGTGACCTGACCATTGCGAGCAACAACGCGGGCGTGGATGGTTGGGGACTGGGTCTATTGCTCGAACGCCATCAAGTGAAGAAGATGATCTCCAGTTATGTGGGCGAGAACTTCGAGTTTGAGCGTCAGTTTCTGGCGGGCGAGTTGGAGGTGGAGTTCTGTCCGCAGGGTACGCTGGCAGAACGCATGCGGGCGGGAGGCGCGGGCATTCCCGGCTTCTATACGCGAACAGGCGTGGGCACCGTGGTTGCCGAAGGCAAAGAGCACAAGGAGTTCGACGGAGTTACCTATATCCTTGAGCGCGGCATTCAGGCGGACGTTGCGTTGGTAAAGGCATGGAAGGCCGATCGGTATGGGAACCTGATCTATCGGCGAACCGCGCGAAATTTTAATCCCAACGCGGCCACTTGCGGGAAGATCACGGTGGCCGAAGCGGAGATCATCGTCGAACCGGGGGAGATGGATCCGGATGAGATCCACACACCGGGGGTTTTTGTTCATCGACTGGTGCACAATCCAAATCCTGAAAAGCGGATTGAAAAGAGAACCATCCGGGAGAGATAAACCAGTGGCATGGACTCGTCATGAGATGGCGGCCCGCGCGGCCAGGGAGTTGAAGCATGGCTTCTACGTCAACCTTGGCATCGGCATTCCGACGCTGGTGGCCAACCACATTCCCGAGGGAATCGGTGTCACCTTGCAATCGGAAAATGGCCTGCTCGGAATGGGTCCGTTTCCGCGCGCGGATGAGGTGGACGCGGACCTTATCAACGCCGGAAAACAGACAGTGACTTTCCATCCGGGAGCTTCAACTTTCTCAAGCGCGGACTCCTTCGCCATGATTCGCGGCGGACACATCGACGTGGCAATTCTCGGCGCGATGCAGGTCTCCGAGCGCGGCGACTTAGCTAACTGGATGATTCCCGGCAAGCGGGTGAAAGGGATGGGCGGGGCAATGGATATTGTCACGGGCGTCCGGCGCGTGGTGGTGCTGATGGAGCACACAGCCGCGGACGGCAGCGCCAAGCTGGTGCGCGAATGCTCGCTGCCGCTGACCGGCGCGAACGTCGTTCACACCGCGATCACCGATCTGTGCGTGCTGGAGGTTACTCGCTCGGGTTTTGAAGTTATCGAGTTGGCGGCGGGAGTTACCCGTCAGGAAATTGAGCAAAGAACCGGGGCCAATGTGCGCTTCAGTTGCGATGCGGCGTAACAGGTTGCATGAAATGGTTGAATGCAAATGGAGGGCCGATGGATGCCTTTGCAGGGGCTGAAGCCCTCCGATTTTTTTTATTTTTGTCGCACGACTGAAGTCCTGCCCTGACGCTTCTTGCTCACCGGATAGAGTCTTCCGCGGCCTGCCAATTCGCTACTCTCTTTCCCACGCCGGCTTCCGTTTTTCGAGAAAAGCCGCGATCCCTTCTCGAAAATCCGCAGTCTCCCGCGATCGCGCGTTGGCTTCAAGCGCTTCCACAATCGCCGCGTTGAGCCATGCTCTATTCTGCGCCGCCATGAGCCGCTTGGTGGCCGTGAGCGACTGGGGACTGTTTGCGATCAGCACAACTGCCAGATCCCGCACGCGCCGAGGGAGTTCCTCCGGCGCAACAATTTCGTTTATGAGGCCCATGCGCCAAGCCTCCTCCGCATTGCAGATCCGACCTGTCAAGAGCAGGTCCCGGCTGCGCTTATCTCCAATCTGCAAGGCTAGAAAAGCCGACACTAGCGCCGGCACAAACCCGATGCGCGCCTCGGTAAAACCAAATTGCGCCGCCGGAGTCGCAATCGTAAAGTCGCAGATTGTCGCCAACCCTGCTCCGCCGGCGATGGCCGCGCCATGCACTACTGCAATGGTCGGGATGGGTAACTCATACAGCGCAAGAAACAGGCGGGCGATACGCTCCGCATCCGCGCGATGCACGGCCGCGCCCTTATCTTGCATGGCTTGCAACTCCGATAGGTCAAGACCCGCACAGAACGCCTGGCCGGCTCCGGCCAACACCAGCACGCGGCATTCGCTTGCGGCCGCATCTTCGAGCGCAGCGATCAACTCCATCTGCATTTCGGGCGTCATCGCGTTGCGCCGCTCGGGCCGATGGAGCGTGATGGTCCGAATCGAATCGCTCTCCGTAACTGCAATCGTCTTGAAGCTCAATCGTTCCTCCCAACATGCGGTCGATTCATTTTTGCGAGTGCTCCGTCGCGCCACACGTTCCAGCAATCTCCGCGCTGGCGCGAATCAATTCATCCAATGGACCGATCTTCGGTAGTTTCGCGCCGCATTCGCTCAACGTAGCCAGCAAAGTTTCCGTAGGCAGGTTTCCCACCAGCGCATCTTGCGCAAACGGGCATCCGCCCAGCCCACCGATGGCCGCGTCAAATCGCCTGCAACCGGCATCGTAGGCCGCGAGTATGTTTGCCGTCGCTTGCTCGCTCCGTGCGTGAAGATGTGCTCCGATTTCGATATTGCGATGCGCCTCAACCACCGCGGAAACTGTCTCCGCAATCTGTGCGGGAGAGGCCAGCCCCACCGTATCGGCTAACGATATCTGCCGTACGCCGGAGTCGATCAGCGATTGGCATGCACTTAGAACCGCGTCGATGTTCCAGGGCTCGCCATAGGGATTTCCGAAGGCCATCGAGAGGTAAGCTACAACATTCAGTCCCGTATCGCTAGCCTTCGCGACGACCGCTCGCAGCGTCGCCAGCGATTCTTTCCGAGTTTGATTTTGATTGCGGCGGAGAAACCCGGCAGAGATCGAGTGAGGATAACCCAGCGTATGTACCGCGCCGGTGCGAATGGCCCGTTCCGCACCCTTTTCGTTGACCACAATCCCGATGATTTCCACGCCTTGCTGGGGCCCAAGAAGTTCAAGCACCCGTTCCGAGGCCGCCATCTGCGGAACTGCCGCGGGCGAAACAAAGCTCACCGCATCGATGTGCGTAAGGCCCGCATCGATCAGAATGCGCAGGTAAGCGGCCTTTGCTTCCGCGGCAATGTGTCCGGGCAGTCCTTGCCAGGCGTCGCGCGGGCACTCGATGATTTTGACTAAGTCGCTCATACCTCATCTCCCAGCACCGCATCCGATTCCGCCGGTCTATTCTGTACTTGTTCGATGGCCTGGATAGAAACTGTGGACAAGTCACTTCAGGAAAGGGAACCTTCCCTCAGGGGCTAAAGCCCGCGCCGATGTTACGGCGTTTGCGGCACGACTAAAGTCGTGCCCTGACGCTTCTTGTCCCTCCGATGATGTTTTTCGTAGCCTTTAAATCCCTTCACAATGGTGCGGCATTTGCGGGTGCGGCATTTGCGGCGCCCTTCGATAAACTCAGGGCAGGATAGAAGTCGGGCCCTGTTACAAAAATCACCAAAAACAAAACCGGTCAGAATAGGACATTCACCACAATACGACAGTCGCTACGGGCGGCTAATCCTCACCCGCGCGAAGGGAAGACTTTCAGGATTTCTCGGGCGATCACCATGCGTTGAATCTCGCTGGTGCCCTCGCCGATGGTGCACAGCTTCACGTCGCGGTAAAACTTCTCGACCGGATAGTCCTTGATGAAGCCGTAGCCGCCAAAGAGTTGCACCGCCTCGTTGCAGATGCGCACGGCCACTTCACTGGCAAACAGCTTGGCCATCGCAGACTCGCGTGTGACCTTGCGCCCCGCGTCCTTCAACACCGCGGCCCGCTGCGTTAGAAGGCGCGCCGCATCCAATTCCGTTGCCATGTCGGCGAGTTTCCATTGGATGCCCTGGAACTCGGCGATGGCCTTGCCGAACTGGCGTCTTTCCTTGACATATTTCACGGTCGCGTCCAACGCTCCGCGCGCGATGCCAAGCGACAATGCCGCAATCGAGATTCTGCCGCCGTCGAGAACGCGCATCGCATCGATGAATCCCTCGCCTTCCGTGCCGAGCAAGTTTTCCTCGGGAATTGCGCAGTCCTCGAAGATTAATTCGCTGGTGTCGCTTGCACGGAGGCCAAGCTTGTTTTCCTTTTTACCGGCTCTGAATCCAGGGGTGTCTTTCTCCATCACGAAGGCCGATAGTCCATGGGTTCCTCTGCTCTTGTCGGTTACCGCAATTACGACGGCAACATCGGCATAGCGTCCGTTGGTGATGAAGGTCTTGTTGCCATTCAGCACATAGCGGTCGCCCTTCTTCCTTGCCGTGGTGCGGGCGTTGCCGGCATCCGATCCGGAGCCGGGTTCGGTGAGTGCCCATGCCGCCAGATGCTCGCCGCTCGTCAACCGCGGCAGATACTTTCTCTTCTGCGCCTCGTTGCCTGCCAGGAAAATGTGATTTTTGCCCAGAGAGTTGTGAGCCGCCACAGTTAGCCCAACCGACCCGTCGACGGCCGAGAGTTCTTCGATTGCCAGCACGTAGTCCACATAGCCGAGCCCCGCGCCGCCATACTCCGGGGGAAAGATCACGCCGAGCAGCCCCATCTTGCCCAGCATTTTGACCGCAGCCAGAGGAAACTCGCTCGTCTCGTCCCATGCCGCAACGTGGGGCGCTATCTCGCGCGTGGCAAATTCCCGGATCTCCCGGCGCAGATGTTCCTGCTCATCCGTGAGCACAAATGGATACAAAGTACTGTGTGGCTCAAGATCAACCTGCATGTTCGGGCTCCTTATTCGGGTTCCATAAGAACGCTCTGGTCAATCGCTCACCCCGAGAAAGCATTCCCTCAGGGGCCAAGGCCGTGCCCTTTCAAAACATCGACTTGACCTAAGCTCCTCAAGTTTGCATAACTCCGGGATTGAATCGCGGGATATCCGTATTCAGGGCGCAAGCTTCCAGAGCCGCGATCAGTACCTCCCTGGTGCAGGCAGGATCGATGATTGCGTCAATCCAAAGCCGTGCCGCGCCGTAGCGTGGATCGGCCTGTGCGTCGTAGCTGGAGCGAATCTCCTCGTAGAGCGCGGACTTCTCTGCGTCAGTAAGCACCTTGCCGCCGCGCTCCATCTGTCGCGCTCGCACCTCGGCCAACGTTATCGCAGCCGACGCGCCACTCATTACCGCATAGCGCGCGGTGGGCCAAGCAAACAGAAAGCGCGGATCGTAGGCTTTGCCGCACATCGCGTAATGCCCTGCGCCAAAACTTCCCCCCACGATTACTGTGATCTTGGGCACCACACTTGTACTGACGGCGGACACCATCTTAGCTCCGGCGCGAATGATTCCCGACCACTCCGCATCCTTGCCCACCATGAATCCATTGACATCGTGCAGAAACACCAGCGGGATCAGGCTCTGATTGCAATCCATGATGAAGCGCGCCGCTTTTTGAGCTCCCTCGGTGTAGATGACGCCGCCGACTTCGGTGTGCTTCATTCCCGCGGACGGCCCCATAGACACGGTCTGGTTCTGATTGGTTTTCTGGTTGGCCGCGATGCCCACGGCTCGGCCGCCAATCCACGCATACCCGCACAAAACGGTGCGGCCAAACTCCGCCTTGTACTCGTCGAACTCGCTGCGGTCCACAATGCGCGCAATCACCTCGCGCATATCGTATTGGTTGCTCGATCCCGGCACGGGGTTCAGCAATGCATACATATCCTCGGCAGGAAACTTTGGAGCATCCCGGAGGGCATCGAACTCCCGACGCCGAAAGACCTCGGCATTTCCTACCTTTGCGCCCATCTTTGCCACAAGCGATCGCAACCGTGCCAGGCACAAATGATCGTTCGGTTCCCTGAAATCGACGGTACCGGAAATTGCAGAGTGCATTGCCGCGCCGCCTAGCTCTTCGGCTCCGGTTTTCTGTCCGATGGCCGCCTGCACCAACGACGGCCCGGCCAGGAACAATCCCGACCCCTCGGTCATCAGCACGGTATCGGTCATCACTGGGAGATATGCTCCTCCCGCCACGCACATGCCCATGATGGCCGTGATCTGCGGAATGCCCAGCGAACTCATGACCGCGTTGTTGCGGAAGATGCGCCCGAAGTCGTCGGTATCCGGAAACACGTCTTCCTGCAAAGGCAAAAACACGCCCGATGAATCCACCAAGTAGAGCGTGGGGATGCGGTTTTCCATCGCAATGGTTTGGGCGCGCAACACCTTCTTCGCGGTCATGGGAAAGAACGCGCCGGCCTTTACGGTGGCGTCGTTGGCCACGATCATGCACAACCGCCCGCTCACTTTCCCGAGACCAGTCACCACGCCGGCCGACGGCGCGCCGCCGTATTCCGCATACATCCCATGCGCCGCCCACAGCCCCAGTTCCAGGAACTCCGTTCCTTCATCGAGCAGAAGCTTGAGCCGCTCTCTTGCTGTCAGCCGTCCCTTGCCGTGTTGCGTTTCCGCGGCCGCTGGCCCGCCCCCCAGCCGAATCGTGTTCTCTTCCGCCTGCAACGCTGCCTGAAGTTCCAACATCGCCTTGCGGTTGGCCTTCGCCCGCGGCGATTCGAAATCTGTCGGGGAATGCAACTCGTTGTCGATCTTCAACTCGGCTAACCTCTTGTCATTTATGTGATGCTGACGGGAAACAAAAATGCAGATTACGCAAGAAATAAGTTATGAAAAGGCCCGCGCCTGAGCAGGCTCCGGAAAAAGGCGTGTTCCAGGGGTAGATTTCCGAAAAACACACCTAAGGAGCCAAGGCCCCCGACTCATTCTATGGGACTTATCGGCACGCTTCGACAGGCTCAGTGCAGGCCATGATTCTTGCCTTGACGCTTCTTGCCTTCCCGATGGGTTTTTCCGCAGGCGGTGAAGGCGCAAACCAGTATTTTCGTCATCCAGGGGCCCCCGCGCCCTCTGCTCCGCCGATGCAAGACCATCACGGTTTGGTTCATCCTCCGTGGGCCGCCAATGCGGGCGGAAGACGAATGCGCCCCCGATCGTGAAAAACTCCTTTTGCTCAGACCCATAGGACGCTCCGGCAACGGTTCCGCTGCATGAACCGAATCCGATTCTCGGCAGTTTTGGCCCTTCGGCGCGCGCGATGCAATCCGGTCGCCATCCTCCAGAAAGGTTCGAGTTTCTCTGCCGGGAAGCCGGGTGGGCTTCCGCGCTTTGAGCTCATGCACCAATGCAATAAGAGAATACGGATAAAGTTTCAGCCCGAACGCTGCTTTCGTAACGTAAATCCAGCGGTCTGAGAATTAAGATGGAAAGCGCCCCTGCGGTCTGTTCCCCTTTCTCCTGCATGCGGGTTCATCTTGGGAACCGGATCAATTTCTGACGGAACATGGCGGTCGCAGCGTTCGGCCGCGGGTACGGCGGCGAGGGAAGCCATGGGCATAGCCAGGACTTTGCGGCATCCGTTCCCATGCCGAGAAAACAGGTGCGCAAACCGGCGAAAAGAGGGGTCAGTGCGTCTTGGACGCAAATGTTGACAAAGCCCTTCGACAGCCGGAATGTCAACGGAGTAAAGAGGCTGCCCATGAAGCGGTTTTTCATTCTGTCATCGGCCATTTCGATTGCATTGGCCGCGGAAAGCCTCTGGCCTGCGAGCGGCCAAGCACAGTCGATGGACCAGTCGAACTCCGGCGTGACCGACATTGCGGCGACCGGAACCGGCGGAACAGGAGCGCGGACTTCGGGTTTCGGCACTGTCGCTTTTGAATCGGCCAGCGAAAGCGGAAGCGAGCTTTCCCTGCCAATGGCGCCCGAACCAGTTGACGATGGCGGCAAGAATCAGAGCGATGGCGTTGCGTGGGACGCGACCGTAACGTGGGGACCGCTATCACGCATGTCGATCGGAGCCGATGTTTCTCCGCTAGGAATCGGCATCAAATCGGCGGTGATCCTGACCCAGTACATCGACGCGCGGGTGATTGGGAACTTCTTCAACTACGACAGTGGCCGATTCGAGTTGGAAGGATTCAACGTGGATGCAGACTTTCATCTAGCCTCGATGGGAGGGTTGGTGGATTTGTATCCGAGAAACAGCATCTGGCGGCTAAGCGGGGGGCTGATGCTTTACAACGGCAACCAGATCTCGACGAAGCTGGAGGTTGTGCCAGGAACGAGTTTCGCATTGAACGGTCAGACGTATTATTCGGCCAGCGCGAATGCGGCAACGGGAGCGACGCCTCTGACCGGATCGGGAGTCTTGGGCTTCCACGCGCGGGAACCCGCCTTCATGGCCAGCGGAGGATTCGGAAGGTTTATCCCGCGATCGAACCGCCATTGGTCGTTTCCTTCGGAGTTTGGCGTCATCTTCATGGGTGCGCCAACAATTGACGTGAGCACCGCGGGGTGGGTGTGCACGAATGCGGCGCAAACGCAGTGCAGCAACATCGCGGACCCTTCGAATTCGTTAGGGCAGGCGTTCAACAGCAACCTGCAAGCGCAGCTTGTCAAGTGGCGGAAATCGCTCAGTGCTGTAACTGTCTATCCCATTTTTTCCTATAGCGTGTCGTACAGCTTCAACCTTCCGTAGGCTGGGGGGCGCACTCTTCTGCTATTCGGGAATGCCTTCTTACTGTGCGGAGACCGTCGCTCTCGGATCGCCGCACTGCGCCGAATATGCCGGGGCATGTCTGCTGAGAGTTTCGTTCCCGTACGCATGCTTCGCGACAGAGGCTCGCAAAATCGTCAAAAGGGCAGGCGGCCTTTAAGGATTACGCGCGCAACCAGAGGCGCGGCTGGGCACGATGCGACGTGGCCAGCCGAGCCCTCGTTTGGATCGACTTTGGCAAAGGATGAGGACTGAATTGACGTACAGCGGTTCCAGAGTCGCTGTGTTCAGAAGCCGTTGTTCCGATGGATCATTCTGCTCAAGAGAATGACAACTTACACGATTTGGCAACGGCGCGCAAGCTCTGGAACCGCTTCAAACACAGTCAGGATGATGGTCAGGTCAATCCTCGATTGGAGGGTTTCCTGTTATTTTGCCGACGCAGCCTTCTGCTTTGCCCACCGCTTCTTGACGGCTTCAGCGATCCGCTTCCGCCCTTCCGGCGATAGATTCCTCTTTTTCTTGGCGGGCTTCGCCAGAACAGACGCTACAGTTGCCTTCTTGGTTACAGCAGCAACCTTCTTTGGCCTGCCGACAGCCTTTTTCGCCGTTGGCGCGCTGCCACCGATAAGGATTGCCCTCACCTGTTGTAACTGAGCGATATCGCTATCGATACACGCGAGAATCTCCGAAAATGCCATGTCCTATTCTCCCCGGTTAAACATTATTGCTGGACCAACTTCCGCAGGGTTATGGCGCAACGCCGCGCAGGGTTAGCCAGTTGCCTGACCACACGATACGCGACAAGTGGTCAATTCTCCAAAACCAGTTGCCGCCGCAGGCACAGGCTTTGCGCGACTAAGAGGACAGACTGGGCCAATCAGAACGGTGCTTCCGTTTTTGGATAGGAATCGACGAAGCCTCCAAGCGAATGGAACAGATAGAGCGTTTTTCGAGATGGTGTAGACCGGAATTGCGATCGGTATCCCACCCTTTCCGCAGAAAAACGCGGAAAGGATGGAGCACCCAGGTCTATAGCAAAAGCCAAAATGCTCTAGACGGCAAGAAATCGGTCCATGTCTTTTCAAAAACAGACCAGCGAGTTGACAGTCTTCGGTCGCCGGATCCTCAGCGGTATTGATCGCGGCCCGCCTATTCCAGCGTCAGGGTGAGTGGGGTGCTGTGGGTGGCGGGGCCGCTGGTAGCGGTAACGGTCACGGTGTAGGTTTGGCGCGCCTGGCTGAAGAATCCACTGCCTCCACATCCGGCAACCGCTGCCAGCGCGGTTAATGCCAGCAGAGCGAGCAGCAGTTTGCGCGCTGCGTTGAAGCGTTGCGCTGCCTTCCGCAGCCGCCGGCTGAAGGTCAGCGAAAGCAAAGCGAGAGCCATGGCCGACAGCGGGATTGTACCCATGGGGCTGTTGTTACGCCGCAGCTGGGCCTGTGCGTTGGCGCTCAATGTGAGCGTGGTGGTGGCTGCCGCGCTGCCAGCGGGCAGCGACGCTGGCGCGAAGGCGGCCGTAACGCCGAAGGGAAGTCCTGCGACCGACAAGCTCACGGGGTAGACGAATGTTGGATTGATGGGTGTGAGCGCGATGGTGTAGCTGGTCGTCTTCCCTGGAACAAGATTCTGCGCCGGAGTCGAGGATGCCACGGTGAAGTCGGGGGTCAGAACCGACGACGACAGCGCAGCGGAGGTGCTGGCGAGGAAGTCCGCGCTTCCGCTGTAGGTCGCGGTAAAGCTATGTGCGCCGACTGTAAGCGTGGTGAGCGTCACTGCGCCGACGCCGGCGGTGAGCGGGGCGGGGGTTGCGTTCAGCAGGGCCGATCCATCGTAAAAGCTTACCGTCCCTGCCGGTGTTCCAGTGGTGGAGGAAGCCACCGTCGCGGTGAGTGTGAAGCTGACGCCCTGGACGGGCGCAGTGCTGGAAGCTATGAGCGTGGTGTCGCTGGGCGCCTGAGCGATAACTACCGACCCGGACGACGCGGCCGGGGTCACAGTGTAGTTGCCGGCGGCCGATCCACTGAGAGCCACGGCGATGGGATAGCTGGCGGGCGCGGAAGTGGAAGTTGCGGCGGTGGTGAAGACGGCGCTCACCTGACCCGCATCCTGCGGCAACACTCCACTGAGGGTTCCGGTGAGGGTGGGAACGGTTTGCCCATAAAGCAGACTGACCGGCTGAGCGATGGCCGTAAGCGGCAAGGGCGAGATCGCCAGCACAAAGACTCCGCTGGTGATGGCAGTATTGTTGGCGTCTCCCGTGTAGGACGCGACGATGTAGTGGATTCCCGCCGCCAGATGGCTGGTATTCAGCGTGGCAGTGTTGGCTGAGAGTGGAGAGCTGCCCAGCAGCGCCGGGCTGGCTCCCAGACCATCGTAGAAGCTGACGGTTCCGGTCGCGGCATTGCTCCCGTTGGAGAAGGTTGCGGTGATGCTTCCGCTGCCGTAAACCAACTGCGGCGCGCCGCCGATCAGCAGTAGCTCCGTTTGCGTCGGCTGCGTGCCGGCGACGGTGTTGACTGCGCCGTCGGTGACCACCTGCACTGCCTGATTGTTGGTGTCGGCTACAGCGAGAGAAGCGCCGAAGACGGCGACGGACAGCGGCGAGTCAAGGGTGATGCTGGTGGATGCGCCGGTGTCTCCCGAGTTGCCCTGCTGCCCGCTGCCGACGACGGTGGTGATTTGCCCGCTGCTCAGGGTGCGGATGCGCTGATTGTCGGTGTCGGCGACGTATACCGTTCCAGTGGAATCCACGGCGAGCCCGGTTGGCCGGTCGAACTGCGTGGAGGCAGCGTTGCCGTCGGAGTTGAATCCCGCCACGCCGGTTCCGGCGATGGTGGCGATGATGCCGGTAGCGTAGTTGACCTCGCGGATGCGCTGATTGTGGGTGTCGGAGATATAGATGTTGAAGGCCGTATCCACACTCACGCCCGACGGCGAGTCCAAGCCCGCGTTGATGGCCAGTCCGCCATCGCCGGAGAAGCTCTGCTGTCCGTTCCCGGCAACGGTGGAGATGACGCCGGCAGAGATCATGCGGATGCGGTTGTTGTCGGTGTCTGCGATGTAAAGATTGGCGTTGCTGTCGAGGGCCAGAGCGGTGGGACGGGCGAGCGTGGCAGTGGTGGCCGCCGCGCCGTCGCCGGAGAATCCAGCCACGCCGGTTCCGGCGATGGTGGAGATGACGCCGCCGCTGACCATGCGGATACGCCGATTGTGAGTGTCGGCAATATAAACATTGCCGAGCGCGTCGACGGCCACACCGAGGGGCGAGTCGAGCAGGGCGGCGGTAGCCGGTCCGCCGTCTCCGCCAAACCCCTGCGCACCGCTGCCGGCCACGATGGAGACGACTCCGTTCAGATCCACTTCCAGAATCAGATTGCCGGCAGTGTCGGCGATGAACAGGTCACCCTGCGTATCGTAGGCCAGTGCGCTGGGCTGGTCGAGGCTGAATTGGGTGGCCTCCGATCCGCTGGTTGCGGTGCGCGGATGGGTGACGCGGGGTGCATGGGAGAGCTTGGCCAGCGCCGCGATCTGCGCCGCGTTTTGCGCTTGGGCGGGATTCAAGCCCGTGGTCAGCCCCAAAGCAAGAAGCAGGCCGAGCTGGACGGCCGCTTTGGCCGCAGCGGCAATCGTCGGAATAAGGCGAACGTATGCGTTCAACGAGGGGTTCATGGTTCTCTCGGCTGCCTTCACGATCTCTCCATTCGACGGGAAACGAACTACGCGTGAGAACTCCAAATCTACGTCTGTGAATTCCAAGTCAAGGTGGCATCCAGAAGGTCTTCCGCGTTGACCTTGAAGCCGCAGCGTTCATAAAGCCGCCGTGCGGGGTTGGCGGCGTTGACCTGCAATGCAAGCGATACGCCGGCTTGCGCCGCCTGCTGTTGCCAGTGCCGCAAAACGGCAGTGCCTATTCCCTGACCGCGGTGGGCACATAGGATGTCGATGTCCACAATGCTCCAGCATCCCGGCTGGCGGTTCAGCAGCACCCGGCCTACTGAGTTACCATCCCGATCCAGCAGCAGGAAGTTTTCCGCCATTGGATACCGCGCGGCGTAGGTCATCTGGCGGCCGCGGTACTGCATCGCAACCAGCGTCTGCCATAGATCCGGCTGCGTCCGCAGCCCATCCAACTGCGTTTGCGACGCGGCGAAGAGCCGGAAGAGAAACGGCTCGTCTTCCGGCTGCGCCGCCCGCAGTTGAAGGACCGGGGATGGAAACGGAAGCGTCTGCATGGCTGCTCCGCGAATAAGGCCCAAGGGAATGCGACGGCGTGCCAAGCCGCCGTCGGCGTACATCAGGAACGCGAGGGGAAGACGCCCGCGGTCGCAATGATGAAATAGACCGCCAGATAGGGCGGCTCGATCTGGATTGGTATGTTGCCGCCCGCCGGACCGCTTTGGTAGACAGCTGCCGTTTGCCCTGCCACGGAACTGGCGGCATAACTCTTGGCCGTGACGGTGACATCCCTATTGTTAGTCGTTGCGACATCCACAGCCGGATATGCATTGACCGGGCTGCTTGCGCCCGCATTGGCATTGGAGACCGGCGGAGCAATGGGGTGGGTGTGCAGCGGAAGATTGGGACTCAACAGCGTCACAGCGGCCGAGCCGCCGGACTGGCCCCAGGTATAGGCGGGCAGACCTGCGCCGTTGCCCACGTGGAGCGGCACCCGTCCTTGCAGATCGGGTAACTGGAAAGTCGAGGTGCCGTTGCCCCCGAAGGTTGTCCCCAGCAGCGCAAAGAGCGCCGCGTTGGAAGAGATGGATAACGTCTGCCCATTGCAGAGCGCCCAGCCTATCGGCGCAAAGTTGAATCCGACCATTCTGATTTCGCCTACGTACGGATCGCTCACTTTGGTGTCCTCTCCTTAGCTTGTGTGGTTGGTGGTGCGCCCATTGCTTGCACTGCGCGAGCTTGTTTGCGCAGCGCCTTGGTCCGGTCATCGGAATAAGCTCCTCGAATTTGCGGTGCTGTCCCTGGTAAAAGTTGCGCTCAGAGACCCAAGGCTCCAAGAGTCCGATCAAGCACGATCTCGATAGGTGCCAGCGTCAATTGCAAGTGACCGACGAGGCGACAGTCACGAACGGTGAATTGTTCACATCGCTGTTGTTCGAGTCGGTAAATGCAATTGCAAACCTCTCGCCCGATGAAAGCGCGAGCGCGTGCGTGGTATCGCTGCAGGTCTCGATGTTCGAGCTTGAGACCGTCAAGCTGCAGTCGATCGACGATGGCACGTTGTTCACAATGACATAAAAGAAGAGCGAGTCGTTGCCGCCAAAACCACCCAGGTTGGGCGAGACGCGAATGTTCAGCGTGTTCAGAGTGCAAGCGGTCGGGACTGCCAATTGAATGGCGTCGTTCATCGTCGATTGAGAGACAGGATTCACCTCTGAGCTGATTCCCTGGGTGAATCCGCTCACGGGGTTCCAGGCTTGCCCTGAGTTACTGGGCAGAATGAGAGCAGTCGAAAAGAGCCCGGTTAAACCGTTCGACCCGGAGGGAAAGTTGATGCTGATGGTGGGGTTGGCCGATGTGCCGTTGGAGACGGTCAGGGTGCCTGCGCCCGCAGCCGCGGTATTGCTGACCGTGCCCACGGCAAGGGACTGGATGACGCCCGCGGCTCCGGTGTCGCCAATCGGGCCTTGCTCTCCCATAGTCCCCGCTGCGCCAGCTTGCGCGATGAGGGTCCAATTCGCTGCGCTGGTGGGCGGGTCGTGGTTGAGATTGCCCGAAGTGAGCGAGATATAACTGGAGCCATTGGTGGAACAGGCAGAAGAGCAGAAGACAACCTGCCCCGTGGAATAGGTTGCGGAAGTCGAATAGTTGGTGACAGCGCCGATGGTGCCAGGTTCGCCTTGCGGAATGGTGAAGTTGAACACCGCCGCGCTACTATTGCCGGCATTGGAAACGTTGGCCGAGGATCCCGCCGCACCGGTCGTAACCGTTCCTACAGAGATCGTCGCCGCAGCTCCGTTTGCTCCTGTCGATCCTGTCAACCCAGTTGACCCGGTGGCTCCGGTCGCGCCAGCCTGCGCGATGAGCGTCCAAAATCCAGAGGTGCTGGATGGGTCGTGGTTTTGATTCGCGTCGACCAGTGAAATGTAGCTGGAGCCGTTGGTGGTGCAAGCTGCGCAGTAGACCACCTGCCCGGTCGAATAACTGGTCCCGCTGGCCCAGTTGGTGACCGAGCCGATGGTTCCGGGTTCCCCTTGCGGGATGGTGAAGTTGAACACCGCCGCGCCGCTGGAACCGGCATTGGAGACGCTGGCCGAGGAACCCGGCGCACCGGTCGTAACCGTTCCCACAGATATCGTTGCCGCAGTTCCGGTTGCGCCGGTCGTTCCCGTGCTCCCGGTCGGTCCCTGAATCCCCTGGATGCCTTGAAGGCCTTGAATGCCCTGGATGCCTTGCGTCCCCGTTGCGCCCTTCAAAGCCAGTACCGCCCAGTTTCCGCCCGACCCGGCTACATCCGTCGCCGGATCGATGCCGGTATTGGCGGTCAGCGCGATGTAGCTGCTGCCGTTCTCTGAAACCGCGTCGCCGATGGCATAGGAGGCGCTGCCGCTCCAGGCGTTTTTGAAGCTGACGGGAGGGCCGGCCGGTCCGGTTGCTCCCGTAGCTCCGATTGCCCCAGTGGCTCCAGTAGCTCCAGTCGCTCCAGTCGCTCCGATTGGCCCAATGGGTCCCTGTGGCCCGGTGGCTCCAGTAAGCCCTTGCGGCCCCTGCGGTCCGATTGCCCCAGTGGCTCCAGTAGCTCCGGTTGGCCCGGTTGGTCCAGCTGGTCCTTGCGGCCCGGTGGCCCCGGTGAGCCCTTGCGGCCCGGTGGCCCCGGTGAGCCCTTGCGGCCCCTGCGCTCCGGTAGCCCCAGTGGCTCCCGTCGCTCCGATTGGCCCAGCGGGTCCCTGCGGCCCAGTGGCTCCGGTGAGCCCTTGCGGCCCCTGCGGTCCGATTGCTCCAGTCGCTCCCGTTGGTCCGATTGGTCCTGCGGGTCCCTGCGGCCCGGTAGCTCCAGCCGCTCCGGTGGGGCCTTGTGAGACCAAGGCGATATCCAGATGGGCGACATGACTGGTTTCGTCGTTTTCCTTGGAGTCGAAGACGACGTAACCTGCCGAGGAGCTGAGAGCGACTCCGAAGTTGCTGGAGGGGAGAGCGATCCAACTCTGTACCAGCGAAGTAATGTCGATCACTACGAACTGGTCGGGTGCCCCGGGCGTGAAGGTTGCCAGCGAGGAGCCCAGCGTGGGGATGGTGGCGTAGGTAACCGTTGACTCGCTCCAGGCGCTGGTGACCGGGAGCAAGCTAACCGTTCCGGAGGTGACGATCCTGTTGACGAAGACCTTCAGCGTGGCCTTGCCGATCTGGCTGGAGGTGGTGCCCGCGGGCAGGGAAGAAAGGTCGAACTGAATCAGCGCGGTGCTGCCGCCGCCCACGTAGAGGTTGGTAAGGGCGCCGTAATTGCCCCCCGGAAACGCGCTGTTGACCGAGGCGTCTCCGAGCACAGTTGCGTCGGTGGCATGCGCCACACAGGGAATCAAGGCCAACCAAACCGCGGCGACCATCCACGTCATACGGACCTGCTGGCTCATCGTCCATCTCCTGATCGATTGGTGTTCTGGAATGCAGGGAACAGCGCCGCAACCGTCAGTCGACGGACAGGGGAAGGCACGGACGCTGGCAATACTTAGAGCGAAAAAGGGCGCAAAGGGGAATGATTTCGCGAACCCGGATCGTGCTGGGGAGTGTGCAGAGAATTTGTATCCCAGCCGCTGAAGGAATGCAACATCATTTTTGATGAATCTGCAGTACGGCGGCGGCGAACAGCCGGTGCGGAAGTAACAGCTTGACGATTACATCCCATCCAAGAAACTCCGAGAATTACCCGCCAGGTGCACGCCAAGGAGAATCTTGGTGGACGAGTAAGAAGGCTGAAGCCACTCGAAATTGGAGCGCAAATTCCCGTTGTGTTTATCCCAATACACGAGCGCAAGATCTTATAGCGAACGAATGCAAAATTGCGCGGGAGAGAGCTCCCGGAGCCTGTTATGAACGTTATTCCCGTGGATTGAAATTCTACGATCCGCCCGGCTGGCCGAAGGTTTATCAGCAGATGCGACGATGGACGGATGCTCGATGAATCGAGTTCATGGTCGAGGAGCTGCGTTCAGTGCTGCGTGAGTTTTTTGGGCGCAAGAGTCAGCCTACGGCGATGAATCTGAATGGCCGCACCTTGCTAGCCGAACCTTACAATCCACGACGAAGACGGGCGGCAATCCACGACGAAAACGGGCGCGCGAGCGGGCTAAGAAGGAGCCAAACGCCGCAAGAGATCGAAGCACCATACCGTTGTGGACGCGCTGGGCTATCTGCTCGCCTTGCACGTGACCGCGGCCGATGAACAGGATCGCACACAGATGGAGAAGTTAGCCGAAACGGGAGGAGATCCTGGCAAGAACGTCGAATTGGCCTTTGTGGATCAAAGTTCTACGGGAGAAAGCGCGGCCGCCGGTTCGATGGTCTCAAGCTTGTAGTTTCATCTCACAAAGAGTTTGCTTGCGTTTCGAAAATGCCGAACGCCCACCCCACCCACCCCGCCGAATCAAACCTTCTTGTCCCATCCTCCTGACCCATTCTCGAAAACCGCATGTACGCCGCAAAGAGTCCGCCCATCTTGGACCGGATGGTGTAATCTGTTGGACGTACGAGTAAGCGTTTACTTGAAAGGGATCCCTCCCATGATCGTTGCTGGCGTCGACTTCGGCACTTTGAGCGTTCGCGTTACCCTGGTGCACAGCCAGACCGGCCCCATCGGCACCGCCTCGGCCACTTACCCCCTCCATCGCCGCCGCGAAGATCCCAACTTTGCCACCCAGTCTCACCGCGACCAGATGAAAGCCCTCGCCGCCGCGACCCGCGAGGTGCTCAAGAGCACCGGCATCGACGGAGCCGAGGTCGCTGCCATCGCCCTCGACACCACCGGCTCCAGCGTCATCCCCGTCGGCGAAGGCCTCGTCCCGCTCGACGACTACTATCTCTGGTGCGACCATCGCGCGTTTTCCGAGGCAGAAGAAATCACCGCCAAGGCTCATCAGCTCCATTTCGAGGGAATCGATTGGTGCGGCGGCGTGTACAGCCACGAGTGGGGCTTCGCGAAGCTCCTGCATTGGCTCAGAAACAACCCGGACAAAAGAGAAAAATTCGTTACCGCCCTCGAGCATTGCGACATGGTGGCCGCCACTCTGGCCGGCATCACCCAAGTCGCCGATCTCAAACGCAGCGTCTGCGCCATGGGACACAAGTGGATGTGGAACCCCAAGTGGGATGGCCTGCCGCCCGAAAGTTTTCTGGTCGCGGTCGACCCGCTCTTTGCCGGAATCCGCGCCAAGATGGGCGGCCAATATCTCACCAGCGACCATCTTGCCGGCCATCTTTCCCCGCAATGGGCGGCCGAACTGGGCCTCAAGACGGGCATCCCCATCCCCGTCGGCGCATTCGACGCCCACTGGGACGCGCTCGGCTCCAACATCCGCGAAGGCGACGTGGTGAATGTTGTGGGCACCTCGACATGCATCATCGCCATGGCGCAGAAGGCGGAATTGGTACCCGGCGTCTGCGGCGTTGTGCCCGGCAGCGTGCACCCGCAGTTCACTGGCATCGAAGCGGGCCTCTCCGCGACAGGAGACATCTTCGAAGCCATCGCCCGCCGTGCTCAGACCACGGTCTCCGCGCTTTCCGAGGGTCTGGAGGATTTCAAGCCCGGCCAGACCGGCCTGCTCCGGCTGAGCTGGGACAACGGAGACCGCACCGTCCTCGTCAATCCCGAGCTGGGCGGCGTGACTCTGGGCTGGAATTTGGTGCAGACCGCGCAGGACGAGTTATTCGCCGCCATCGAAGGAACCGCCTTTCACACCCGCATCATCCTCGAGCGCATGGCCGAGCACGGCGTCCGCGTCGACCGGGTGATCAACGCCGGCGGAATCCCGCAGAAGAGCGAAGTCCTCAATCGCGTTTACGCCAACGTCCTCAACAAGCCGGTGCTCGTCCCCGCCGGAATCCCCACCAGCCTCGGCTCGGGAATCATCGCCCTGGTCGCCGCCGGCGCCTACCCCAACATCGAAGCAGCGCAGGCCGCCGTCTGCCTCCCCCTGCGCGCTATCCAGCCGGATCCTGCAGCCGCAGCCGTCTACGAGGAGCTCTACCAGCTCTACCGCTCGGTCTACTTTGCTCTCGGAACCCGCAGCGCCGATCCCGCCGCCCTCGGACGCGTGCTGCCGGAGCTGCGCCGCATCGCCGCTGCTTCGCGCAAAGCGGAGTAGCGATCAATGCAACGGAATGCAAGGTCCGTCTGGTCCGGATTCTCGGACCAGGGAGAGAGTTCCTGCTCCATTTGTCCCCAAACGAGCGTGAACATTCAACCGCATCGAACGGGGGCGTCCTTGGTACGGGCAGCTTGGGGCTCTCTCAGTTCATTGGGTATCCGTCTTTTGAATACGGAGGGGAAGTCCGTGTGATGCTGAACCCAGCGCTGCAAAGTCGGAGAGATCCAGCCGATCGTCTCAAGCAGATCGGCATAGTCCTGTTCGACGTTCCTCTTAATAAGCGTCTCGTGGTGGGCAATGCGGTTCCGGAGTTCCTTGATTGCCGTTAGGCGCTCATAAAGCATTTTTCTGGAGATTCTCGCCGGGAAACGGCGGCTCAAGTGCGGCACCCACAGCTGTTTTTCGTAGGTGTTTGCAAACATTTTTACCCAGAAACCAAAGCCGAGTTCGGCAACAATTCGTCCCGGACGCAACTCACCGATGCGAGAGGATATATTCCCCTTAGCCTCGGCGATATCGTTCATCTCCCCGTCATGGAGGGGCATTCGATCCCACCACTCCGTGGTTCCCAGGTCTTCGATCATCTTCGAATGAACCCGATTTCGAAGACCGACCTCGACGGCCTGCACAACGCCGTACAACGATGCCGAAAGTTCCGAGTTGCGCACATAAAGGTGGAAGGCTACCCAATCATTGCCCCGTGCTTTTGCGTAATAGGGATTCAGGCGCTCCGGCGAGAGGCACAGTTGCAGCCACTGGATGTCCTTTTCAGAGTACTGGAATTGAGATTGATCTTTAGCCGTGTTCTTGCTATCATCCGTCATGTAGGTTCTGGTGTGACCGCTGCTTGCAAGTCCCCAGGGCATAGGAACTTGAAAAAGCCGCCTTTCCGGGCGGCTTTTTCCATTGCTTCTTCAATCTGAAACTGCCGCCGGCCCCGATTCTACCGCATCGACGTGTAGGCGCTGGCCCAAATCCCCGTCAACTGCCTTGAACCACAACCTGGGCTCCCCAATAGTCCGGGTTCACGGGCCGGGGAGAGTACCGCCCCCTCCGAAATCGCAACCCCCACCACCGGAAACTCTTGCGCCGCGCCCGAAAGATGATGCAGCTTAAAGGAGCGCATTCCGCATCCCTGGCTATTTGGCTCACGGATTGATCCGGATCTCAAACACAGTCGGCCACTGCTTTCCGGTTACGAAGATCCGATCTTGCAATGCATCGTAGGCAATGCCGTTCAGCACGGATTCCGAATTGACTTTTTGGCTTTCAGGCAGCAGGCCTGCAAGGTCAATCCATGCGATCACATGTCCATCCCTTGGAGAGATCTCGGCGATTCGGTCCATGTGCCACACGTTCGCAAAAATCGTTCCCTTGATGTACTCGAGTTCGTTGAGTTGGTCGACGGTCTTCTTCCCGTCTTTGACGACGATGTGGCGCGTTTCCTTGAAGGTATTCGGATCGCGGAAGCGCAGCGTCGAAGTCCCGTCGCTTGTAACTATTTCTTTCCCGGTGTGCGTCATGCCCCAGCCTTCTCCGGTGTAGCTGAACTGCTTGACGAGCTTGAAGGAGAAGCGGTCATAAACAAAACAGACGTGCGATTGCCAGGTCCATTCGTAAATATTGCGCCCCCAGTCAACGATGCCTTCGCCGAAATACTGGGCAGGAAGATCGATCCGTTGCACGGGCTTGCCGGTCTGTGGCTGAATCGCCATGAGGGAGGAGTGGCCCTGGAGTCCGGTCCCCTCATAAAAGAGGCCATCGAGGTAAAAAAAGCCCTCGGTGTAGCTATCCAACGAATGTGGGAACTTTGCGACGATTCGGTAGCCAAGGATTGGAGCGGCAACGCAGCTCATCGGTCTCAATCCCGCGAGCAGCGTCAGCAGGGTAAACAGGCACACTGCATGTGGGAGACGTCGATTCATCGTTCCAACCATACAACAGAGCCCCGGACTGTCCGTGACCAGGCGCCGGAGCGTGGTTGCTGCCCATTCCAATGGCTGCGCCTGGATCACCGTCCCATTGAAGACTACCCTTCGCGTATCCTTCCAATAGCGTCTGCTCCAAGACCCCACGAAATCAGAACCCAGGCTATCGGAATCTCTTGCATCGCGCCACCAAACGTGAAACACATTGAAATGAGCACATTCCGCACCGCCCGGAGCCCCCAGCCGCATGGAAATCCCTGTCCAAACCGCGACCGTCCTGCTCCTCATTGCCGCCGTGGTGGCCATGCTCACCCGCCGTTTGCGCCTGCCCTATAGCGTCGGTCTCGTTCTTGCCGGAATCGGCTTTGCCGTCCTGCCCAATGTGCCCCGCATCGAACTCACCAAAGACCTCATCTTCACCACGCTTCTGCCCCCGCTTCTGTTTGAAGCCGCCCTTTTCATCGACTGGGCTCAGCTCCGCCGCAGCGCCTCGGTCATCCTTCTGCTCGCTACTGTCGGAGTCGTCCTTTCCGCCTCCGTCACCGCCGTTGGGATGTTCTATCTCGTCCACTGGCCATGGATTGCCGCGCTTGTCTTCGGTGTCCTCATTGCCGCCACCGATCCCGTCTCGGTCATCGCCACCTTCAAGGAAGCCAAATTGCAGGGCCGTCTGCTGGTCCTCATCGAGGCCGAAAGCCTGCTCAACGACGGCACCGCTGCTGTCGCGTTTGCCGTGGTCCTGGCTTTCGCGTCCGGGCATCCCCTCTCGCCGTTGCAGGGCTCAATCATGCTCCTCCGCATGGTCGGCGGCGGCATTCTTTGTGGTGCATTCGTCGCCCTTGCCGTGCTCCTGCTCGCCGGACGCACCAGCGATCACCTGGTCGAAATCACCTTCACGACTGTCGCCGCCTACGGCTCCTTCCTCCTCGCCGAGAACCTGGGCGTTTCCGGCGTCCTTGCCACCATCACGGCCGGGCTTATCATCGCCAACTTCAAGCCCTTCGGAGCAATTTCGCGCCGTGGCCGCGAGGGGGTCCAGGTCTTCTGGGAATACGCAGCCTTCGTCGCCAACTCCCTCATCTTCCTGCTCATCGGAATGCACGAAACGCAGCAGAACTTCGCCGCCAACTGGCGTCCCGCCCTGGCCGGCATTGTCCTGGTCGCGCTTGGCCGCGCGGTCGCCATCTACCCCTGCTGCGCCCTCTTTTTCCGCTCCGCCCAGCGTGTCTCCGCGCATCACCAGCTGGTCCTGTTCTGGGGAGGGTTGCGCGGCGCTCTGGCCCTTGCGCTCTCGCTCGGACTTCCACCCGATATGCCCATGCGCGAGCCCATCATTACGGCCACCTTCGCCGTCGTCGGCTTCTCTGTCTTCGTGCAGGGACTCAGCATGGTCCCCCTGCTCCGCAAACTCGGCGAAATCCCGAGCTGAACCGCGTACAAATACCGAAATCCCACCCTTCCCGCAAGTTGCGTGGAAAGGATGGGATTTCAACATACGCATTACAAGGTCAGAAGTTCGGAGCCCCTACTTCTTCGGATGCTCTTCTTCCGCTCGCTGTGGAGCGGACGGATGTTGCTGTGGCGCAGCCTGATGTTGCTGTTGTGCAGGAGCCTGACGCTGTTGCGGCGGTGGTGCCTGCCGTTGTTGCGGGGGCGCGGCCTGACGCTGCTGCGGTTGCTGCGGCGCTTGTCGCTGTTGTGGCGGCGCTGCCTGCCTCTGTTGCTGCTGCGGAGCCTGATGCTGCGGTTGTGGCGCAGTCTGTCTCTGTTGCGGAGCGGGTTGGTGGGAGGTGGGCTCTGCTTGGCGCTGCTGCGGTTGCGGCGTTGCCTGACGCTGCTGCGGTTGCGCAGCTTGCCTCTGCTGCTGTTGCGGTGCCTGGCGCTGCGGCTGCGGCACTCCCGGATGCTGCTGTGCAATCTGCTGCGTCGGAGCCGGATTGCGCATCTGCGCTCCCGCCGGCGCTCTCACGTTGCGATCGGCTGCAAACGGCTGGCTCACGGCCATGCTTGCCGGGCGGCCATGGTTTACGCTGGCGAATTGCGCGCGATTCGTACTGGCAGCGCGCTCGTTCTGCATCTGCGCCTGCATCGGCGCGGCATGGGTCTCATGGCGAGCCGCCAGTTCCGCGGGCCGGGCGCGCACCTGCAATCCGCCTGCTCCGCCGTTGAAGCTCACCCGTGCTCCGCCGCCGCCGTTTCCGACGACATTGCGGTTGTACACGTTGTGCACTACCGATACGTTGATGTTGTTCACCGAGCGGTTGTAGTTGAAGTGCCCGCCGCCCCAGTATCCGCCCTGGTAGCCGAAGCCAATGTATCCAAACCCGTAGTTCACGCCGCCATAGAAGCCAATGTGCGGTCCCCAGTAGCCACGGTAGAAACCATAGCGATTGTGCGAGTAACCCCAGTAGCCGGGTGTCCAAAGCGCGCCCTCGTAAGGAGCCTCAACCCATCCGCCCGGAACCCAGTAGTAGCCTGAGGGGCCCCACGCCCAGTAGCCGGGAGTCCAAAGATAGTCGTCGCCCGGAGCCTGAGGCTGATCGTAGTCCGGCAACGGCGGCGGAGGCTGCGTGGCATACGCCACTGGCTGAGCCCCATATCCCGGGTCGTCCGAGCCTTGATCGTTGGAGCCCCGATCATAAGCGGGGCTCGGAGCTTGGCTACCCGATCCTCCCTGATGCTGCGGCGCGGAATAGGTTGCCGGGGCCAGATTGGCCGCCGCGGGGTCTCCCCGATCCGTAGACTGTCCCTGTGGCGCGGCCTGTGCCGAATTGTCGGCCACCTGGCCCTGATTGCCTGGGCAACCGGTCGCGCAGAGGACCGTCGCCGTCGCAAACACCAGCAGCGGTATGTTTCCAAGTCTCGAAAAATAGCTCATTTCACTCTCCCGTTGGCAGAATCCTAACGGGAGTCGCTCGGCAGAACAGTTCTCTATTGACCAGTTATGTATCGTTGCAGAGGCGGTATGCCGTCCCGCTTTCGGCGACCGGCCCGTGGTAAGCCCACAACAATATCACTGCTCCTTTTCAGGTGGGGGCGCCACGATTCTCGCCGTCGAACCGAAGCGATGAAAGTCGCGGAAGGCTATGTCGTTGAGGTCCGTCTCATGGTGGCCTTTCAACAGGACGACTTGCGCTCCTACCGGCATCAGGTAATCGCGGCCGGCAATGGAAACATAGTCATAGTCCGCGGTGACCGAAGCGCCGTGGATGGGATATTTTCTGGGCACATCGTCCGCAACCTCGGTGATGCGCCGCACGCTGTGCGTTGCGCTGTCAATGTAGACCACACCGTGGTAGCCAACTGTGATCACCTCATTCGATCCCACGCGGAGATTGAGATTTGAGTTCTCCTGGGCCACGCGATAGCTGAACACCTGCACCGTCCCATCGCCCAGTACCCCGGTTTCTTTCCATGCAATTTCCGCTTTCGACAGAGGCCTGAACAGGCCGGTAATGACCGAGCCAAACAGGCCTGCCGACGAGATGCCTTTCTCGCTTTCCATATCGACGTCCACCTGGCTTTTGTGGCCGTCCTGTTCGGTCTCCAGAAAGCTCCAATCTTCCGCGTGATCGAGAAAGGTGAGCCGGCCCGTTACCTTATCCTTGTGCTTCCACGTCTTCGCCCCATCCAAACTGATGGATCGGTCAGTAACTTGTTGGCAGATGAAGTTGGGCAGGGATTCGCGGTAATCCATCGCGTAGCGCGTCGCGTCCGCAATCATGGCCTTTAACTGGTCCGGCGCAGGGCGCTGGATAGGATTGTCGGGAAAGCTTATCTTCAGCGGGCCGACGGGGCGCGCGCCATTGCCCAGTTCCGCTGAATCGGACGCAGTATCCGTGTCTTCCGCTTCGGCGCTCATGGTAAACGAAGTGTCGGCCTCCGCTGTTTTGCCGCCCTGGCTAAGTATCACCTTCACCTGATAGGCGCCGTCCTTGGGCGGATCGATCGCGAAGCTGCTCAGGTAAGAAAGATACTCGGCTCCGTTGGCTTGCCGAGCGTTCATCGGAGCGCCACCGAGACGCTTTCCGTCCCGAAGCACCTGGATCTCCAACTTGGCGCTTTCCGCCGCGTGCGGGTCTGCGTGCGCGGCGAAGAACACGGCGACTTCGTGGACGCCCGGCGGCAATTCTCCGGATAGATTGGGAGTTACCCGATTCGCCCCCTGGTGTAGCGTCTCGCCGACATCCTCATCGGCGCCAACCTGATCGGTTCGCCGCACCAGAACCAGTTTGCTCAGCGAGGGCACTTCGGATTCCTTCGCAATCTCGAAGGGAATACGTTGCGCCCCCGCCTTGCCGCCGTTCAGGTCCAGGATCGCCACTTCCAAAATGTATGCTCCCGGAGGAGCCACAAAGTGGCGCTGCAACGAGATCACTTCGCCGCTCTTCATCTCAGGATCGCTCAGCGTGACACGTTCAGGAGCGTCCGCGCTGAAATGCTCTACCAGCGCCCCAGCCTGGTCCCTGATATTTGCAACCATCGACAGATGCGCCGTGTAGGTGGGTGTATTCGAGTCCTTTCGAACGTCCAGGCTGGCCAGCGGAACCTCGATGGCCAGAGTGCTGGCGTCTCCCTCGGAATGGTCTCCCATTGTCAGGATCTGCGCGCGAAAGGGCACCTCCGCAGGCAACGGCGTTTGCTTCAGAAACTTCAGCAGCGGCAGCTCGTACAGTTGGGGACGACTCCCGTCTTCCATGCGCGGCGGCAATGCAAGATAGCCCGTCTGGGTGCGTATTCTGAGCCCCGCGCGCAAGGGTTTCACGGCCACCGGGCGAATCTTCCCGTTGTATTCCTTGATCGGCGAAGGATAGGATGCCTCGTAGTAAGTGGTCATATCGCCGATTAGCTGTTCCACCGACTTCCGCAGACGATCTCCGGAGATATAGCTGCCGCCGGTCTGCTCGGAAAGATGCAGCATATCGACGGCATCGGTCTTCTGCGGGTCCAACTCGGTGCTCCGCCGCGCCAGGCCGTAACCCTCTGTCGGACCCGTGTAACCGGAGCTATCACTGGCAATCGCATTCAAATTCAACCTCTGCGATCCATTGCCATCGATGGAGTTCATATCCACGACGTAAATGCCGACCCCGGCCTGATTGGCTGTCCCGATGATGGACTCAATTGCCGCTCGCGCGCGCGAATCGATCTGCTTATCCTGGATGGAAGAGAAGTAGAGGATGGCTTTTCTTTGGGCAATTTCCGGCTGCGATTGGCTCAGCGCCAGCAAGCCCGCCAACGACGGCCGGATGTGTTGATCCTGGACGATGGGGCCGGAGCTCCTGAGGGCCGCATAGAGCGCCTGGGCCAGTAAGCGTTCGCGCGCTGTGGCCCTTTTCCCGGACAAATCCACGCCGTATACGACGACAGAGATCAACTCCTTTTCCGCAGGGTCAACGGCGTTGTCGCTGTCGGTCTTTTCCGGTTCCGTGGCTGCGTCGATGGCCTGTGTAAGGGCATTTCGATCGGAGGTAAAACCCTGCTGAAGACGAAGCCGACGCCCAATACTGAGCACTGAAAATGCAAAGCCGTTCTGCGGAGTCATCCTGAGAATCTTCTCGGCGGCATCGCGCTCGTCCTTCATCATGGACAAGCCGGTTCGCTGTTCTTGTCCAGCCTGTGCAACAGGCCGATCGAAGACCAGCGTGATCAGGTGCTCGTCCTGCTGTTCGCCGCTCACCAGTCGCAGGCTGCTGAGATTCACCGGGGAACCGCCGTCGGTTACCGCCAACTCTTCAGGCTTCAGATCCGTTACGGATTTGCCCTTTTTGTCATGAACCACAAGATCCAGAAGGATTGCATCCCCGGCCACAGACGCTGCAGCGGCTGGTTCCATGCCGGTTTGCGTTGCCTGCCCAAAGGCTTGCGAAGCCACCACGGCGATCACCAACAGCAAACTTCCTATGGGTCCGTGCTTCATTGTTCCCCTGTTCGTAAGACAGATTGTCCGAAGATGGAAGCGAGAATTCGTAAAATCGCCGGCGGTCTTCTCGCGCTCGCTCTAAAAGGCTCGCCAAGTCTCGACAAGGAGAATATCCTGTCGGGCTGGCTGGAGGAATGCTCCGAGCCCGTCGCTGCCGGCCATCTTAATACAATTGCGCGAAGCATTTCTAACATGAAGAGATTTGAAATGTACAGCTTAAACGTTTTACTGCCTATCTTCGCATTTTTTACGAAAGGAATATTTCTGCCGGCGACTGGGCAGTTTGTTCCGGCAAGCAACCGGGTACTCAACGGTCTCGGAGAATTCCTGCCGAGAAGGGGGAAACGCCATCGCTCGCCTTTGAGCCTGCCTTGAGCTTGTCGAATGGTGTCGAAAAGGCCTGTAAAATGAGCCGGACTTTAGCCCTAGGATGCCACTTTCACTTTTCTGCCCATCTTCCTCCGTGCTCCAGTTCCGCATGAGCACAGACAAGAAGAAGGAATCGGTGATTTGTAACACATGGAAAACTCGTCGACCTAGTCGGAGTATTGATTGAATGGCAACCACAATTCTGTGCGGATTGTTCCCGGCCCTGCGCGGCACGCGCCGCGGATTGGCACATTCGCTAGCCGCGGGAAGCCGCAGTCAAGTCTCCACACGAAACCCCTTGCAATTGGCGCTGGTCATGACACAGGTCACGCTCGCCGTCACGTTGCTCATCGGTGCGGGACTGTTGCTGCGCAGCCTGCAGGCAATTACACGCGTCTACCCCGGGTTCGATCCCAGTCACGTTCTCACCTTCCAGGTCAGCGGCTCCTGGAGCGAAACCAGCGACATGACGGGTGTAACCCAGCGCATCGATCGCACGCTCGACGGTCTCCGCTCGTTGCCCGGGGTATCGGAGGTTGCAACATCGGGCTTGCTCCCCGGAGTGTCTTTCCCTTATCCGACCGAATTCAAGATCGACGGAAATCTGCAACCCGGCCACCCAATCCTGGCCGATAGCCGCTTCGTCTCCGCAGGCTATTTCGGCGCCATGCAGATTCCTCTGCTCGCCGGTGAAGCCTGCAGGCAGGCGTCCAACACCAGCGATGTGGTGGTGAACCGAGCCTTCGCGAACAAGTACATGAGCGATAGCTCGCCCGTCGGTCACCAGTTGTCGGGCGCGGTGTACAACGATTTCCAGCCACAGGGCATGATCCGTGGAATTGTGGGCGATGCTCGGGAAGAGGGTTTGAACATCCAGCCGGTGCCGACTGTCTACTCCTGCTTCAACGCTCCGAATCCGTTCCCCAATTACCTGGTGCGCACCCAGGGCGACCCCATGGCAATGGCCGAGACGATTCGGCGTCGCATTCATGAACTTGAGCCTAGTCGCTCGGTCTACGGCATTTCATCGCTCCAGGAACACCTCGACGACGCGTCGACTGAGAATCGTCTGCGCACAATATTGCTCTCTCTGTTCGCCGCAACGGCCATCGCATTGGCGTGCATCGGCATTTATGGGACGCTGAGCTATATGGGCCGCATGCGACAGCGCGAGGTGGGCGTGCGCCTGGCGCTGGGGGCTTTGCGCAGCCAGATTGTTGCGCGCTTTCTGTTCCAGGGGTTACGCGCGGCAGCCATTGGCTGCTTCGCAGGATTGGCTCTCGGATTGGTTTTGAGCCGCTTTCTCGCGGGAATGCTCTACGGCGTGACGGCACTCGACCCCACTACATATGCGAGCGTCGTAGGGCTTATCCTGCTGGTTGCTTCGCTCGCGTCACTGGCGCCAGCGGTACGCGCGGCAAGTGTTGAGCCAGTAAAGGTCCTCCGCGAGGATTGACGGGATAGCTTGGCGGTGTGGTTGCATACCCGGAATAGTGCTAAATCGCAAATGCACTTCTTATCGACTCCGGTTTGGCACCGGGATGTCGGGGCGACTGGGAGGCCGCGTCCGACCCAAGATTGAGGGGCCCAGTCGCAACCGGCGTTTGCCGATTCCTATCTTGCATCTGGCGCGTATCCCTTTCTCGATGAACGAATTGGCTGGAAACACCGACTCAGGGCCAAATTGCAATCCATGAAGGAAATCGAATTGCAGGTCCGATCTTGCGTTGCGACCCTATGCCAATTCCGGGGCAACCGTTTATAGTGAACTCGGCAATTTATTGTGAGGTACCGCATGAAGGCATGGAGGCTCTTCTCGGTCATCGTCATACCGGTGTCGGCAGTCCTGCTGCTTGCTGCAACCGCGCAGGAAACTCCGCCGCAGCCTCAGGATGCCACTCGCGCAGTCGTCGAGGCGTTCACGACACACGATATCGTGATGTTCGGCGAGGCACACGCCAACAAGCAGGAGTATGAATGGCTGTGCAACCTTGTCAGCGCGCCTGAATTCGACAACCGCGTCGATGACATTGTGGTGGAATTCGGCAATTCGCTTTATCAGAAATCGGTAGATCGATACATAACGGGGGAAAACATTCCAATCGAGCAGGTGCGCAAGGCATGGCGCAACGTCATCGGAGCGGTCGGCCCTCCATCCCCTGTATATGAGCATTTCTACAATGCCGTGCGGGATGCGAACATGAAGCGCCGCGGCAAGCACCAGATCCGCATCCTACTCGGCGATCCTTACGGTGACTGGGAACGGATCAAGGATGCCGAGGACCTGGGGCCGTATCTGGCGCACCGCGACGAATGGTATGCGCAGGTAGTCAAGGACGAAGTTCTGGCGAAACATCACCGCGCCTTGCTGATCATGGGCTCAGGTCACTTTGTCCGCCGCAATGGCCCTGGTCTTGTCGAGCGCGCCCTTCGCGCTGCCGGCGCCGATCCCTACCTGATTGTCTTTGGGACAAACGTGGCGGGCGGCTACGACGATCTGGATAAGCGATTTGACGCCTGGCCAATCCCTGCGATTGTCGCCCTTGCCGGGAACTGGGCCGGCGAATTGCCGGCGATGCCGGTTATCAACGGCGGCACCACTCCTGCGACTCCCTTGAAACTCGCCGACGCGGCGGATGCACTCTTGTATGTGGGGCCGCGCGATTCCCTCACAGAGCTTCGCATGCCGCGCTCGGAACTGGATGGCACCCCGTATGGGAACGAATTGAACAGGCGCCTCATGATCTTCCCTGGGCATTTAGTTAACTTTCTCTACGACCAGACGGAAGTCCCACAGTTCAGAAGGCCGCAGCCGCAGGCGAATCCGCAGCCCAATCAAGGCGGACCACCCGCAATGCCGCCTGCGCCCAGAAGCATCCACGACCCGCTGCCGCCGCGCCCGATATCGCAATGAAGTTGTCATGCGGATAAAGTCATGAGGCTTTGCCGACGCCCCGACCGCCAGCGGCGTCCTTGTGGACAGGGTGAGAAGGCACGAATCTCGGGGCTCTGCGCTCGCCAATGTTTCAGTCGGAACGGGCACGAAGAGTCTCAAGCACAAGTTGCAAGTGCGCTGCGGGGGCCGATTTCTCTCAAAGGTCCCATGACGATTGAGATCTCTTGCACTCCCGCCGCGCTGGAGCCGGAGGAGGATCTCAAAGAGCTTTCCCGCCGCTGCGCCCTATTGTTTTGCTTTTGAGCTTCGTTGTTGCTTCTGCATCTCTGCCCCTGCCGCCATCAAGCGATCCCAAGTCGGCTGGAGTTGCTGCGGATCGCGGATGCTGTCGAGGAACATGAGCCGGCCGTCTCCGGGAAGAGGAACGCCGGCAAATTTGCGATAGTTCTCAGGCAAAGGCGGACCGTCCGGAGTGCCCGCCGGAGGAATCACGCCCGGGAGTTGAAAAGCATACATGCTTCCGCCTGAAAAGGCCTCATGCGGATAGCGCAGAAGCCAGGTGCAGTTGTGACTGTCCTCGATCATATCGGCCGAAACGATAGCCCACTGGCCGCCATCCCCGGGCACAGCTTCCTGACAATTCCAGAATCGCGCTTCAGGGACATACACCGAGGGTTCCGAGAATCCATACTCATCGATCAAGACATGGGTCAAGCCGCGTTGCCGTATGAAACTCTCCGCATCGAGGAATCCC
Source organism: uncultured Occallatibacter sp. (assembly GCA_964595345.1). Lineage (GTDB taxonomy): Bacteria > Acidobacteriota > Terriglobia > Terriglobales > Acidobacteriaceae > Telmatobacter. The sequence goes on along the minus strand of CAZQPY010000030.1, from coordinate 1,324 downwards.
TGGTTCCAGTCGAGATTGGAATCGCTCATCAAATCGTAGCCGGGACGGCCGCCGCTCAATGAGTTCAAGAATGGAAGATAGTGGGGATAGGCGCGAACTGCCGTCGCAACCGATGCCAACGCCAACGCGACCGTGAGCCATGCACCGACGCGGGCGACAGGCCGACCTGGGCGGCGCAACAGTTCCAAAGTGCGCGGCAACGGCGCCAGCAAGAGCACCAGCAGTGCCAAGGGAACCGAGAAGTGGCGGATGCTGAACTGGTATCGACTAAGGAAACATGCGCCGCTGAAGACCACAAGGAAAACCCACAGTGCCCGCCAATGCAGCCCCATCCCTTCGGGAATCACGGCGAGGGGTATCGGACGAAACTTTGCAGCCAGGCCAACGACCAGCACGAGGAGAAGCAAAAGCAGAAAGGCTAACGGTGATTTCAGCAAGAACAAGACCGGAAAGTAGAACCATACGCCTTTTGGGTACGAATGCCCCAGAATGAAAGTGACCGGCTTCCCGATAAAAACGAAGATCGCCAGACCTCGCAAGTAGATCCAGGGCGGCATGAGCGCTCTGCGCAGGAGCAGCGCTGCCGAGTTATGTCCAAGAAAACCCAGAGAGTCGGTTGGCTCGTTCCACGAGAGCACAAAGTAAACGGCATAGACGACCAGCGCAGCCAGGAGGATGCCCTTGGTGAGGCTCCACCAGCGCAAGCGACGCCATCGCCGAAGCTCCGCCTTGTCTGCCGGCTGTTCCGACGCCGGACGCCAGCGGAGGCTGAGAATGAACGCAAGAAAACAGAAGAATAGAAGTCCCGCCGAAAACTTGCACAGCAGTGCCCCGCCAAAGGCGAGGCCAAATCGCAGGATCGTCCCGCGCGATGGAGACTGCCACATGTTGGCAAAGGTCCACAACGTCAGCACGAAGAACAATGTGACTGCGATGTCGGTCAGGACCAAAGGGCCAAACGCGAGCATGACAGGCATGGTGGCGTACGCGCAAAGACAGAGCAGTCCGCCCCACGAATTACCCAGACGCGAGCCAAAGAGAAAGAGAACAAACCCCAGAACAAGCGTCAAGAAAAGCATGGGCAGCCGCGCCCAGAAGACCGTTGCAACAGGGTCATTCCAGCGCGTGATCAGCCAGTGGCCGAAGACCCATTCGCCGAGAATCTGCTTGAAAAGTCCACTGCCGCTGAAGGTCCAGGATTCGTGGGAGTAGTCGGCGTGCACCCCCTGAAGCACAAGCGGCAGCGCAGCCAGCACTTTCGCGAGCGGAGGGTGTTCCTCGTTCATCCGCATGTCCAGCTTCTGCAGATAGCTCACACCCGCCC
>CAZQPY010000029.1:0-58739 GCA_964595345.1 uncultured Occallatibacter sp. | reverse complement strand
GGTCGGAGTGCTAGGCGACTATATCGGTATGCTCAGTGTGCCTGCCGACACAAAGACATTTCCGAAAACTGGTGAATATCGACAGGGGCAATTCTTCGTTCTCAAGAAGCCGATTACGATTCGCGATTCCATTTGGAATTTGCGCGAACAAATGCTGAAGAGGGCGGAAGACATTCTTGCTAAGCACGCTTAGTCGAAGTTGTTAGGTATGAGGTCTCCTGGTGAACTCCATTTGAACTCCATTAAGAGCTGCGTTTCTGAAACCTGCGAATTTCCCGTAAATTCAATCGCCTGAAAGAGGTGCCGGAATTCGCTATGTTCTTTGTTTTCAATTTTCAGCCATCTTCCCAAGCTGAATGTCGCCGGTTCGATCCCGGTCTCCCGCTCCATATAATCAACAGGTTACCGATTTTCCAGAGCTGAACTTAGGGGCCAAACGCGGCTTTCACTTTCCGCGACACTCCGTCAAGCATCGTGCAAAGCCTTTTCAGGCTGCTCGGCGGCATAGGTCTTCTTGTCGAACGCCGACTTTGTGCAGACGTGTAGCCTCCGAATTCCGCGCCAGGTTTTGGACGCATGCGTCAGAGGAAAACGACTTGAGGATGGACGAAGATCCTTGCAAGAAAAAGACCCCTCGCGTAGGATATTACGCAACGGGGCAGATTCTGTAACTCATTGATTCTAATAATGGTCGGGACGGGCAGATTCGAACTGCCGACCCCTCGCACCCCAAGCGAGTGCTCTACCAGGCTGAGCCACGTCCCGACACAATGGAGCCGGCTCGGAGGAGCCGGCTACCGGGGTCTTGATTAGTTTACACCAGTAGGGCGGTCTGCGGGTGTCGGGATGGCGAACTGCGCCGACCACCCGATGGAAAAGCGCCGAGGCCGCGCGAGGTTGAAGAGACGACCCCGCGTTACTGGACCGGGGGGGTGTACTGCTCTGGCATTGCGACGCCGTCGGAGAAGAAGAACTGCTCCATCTGTTCGACGAGGAACTGCTGGGCCTGCGGCGTCCAAGGCTGCAACCGGTACTCGTTGAGCAGCATCTTCTGGCGCTCGACCCACTCGTTCCAGGCGGATTGCGAGACGTTCTGGTAAATCTTCTGGCCGAAGTCGGAATCGAAGGGGGGCTCTTCGAGGCCCTCCATCTCTTTCTTGTTGCGAACGCAAAAAACGGTGTGCGCCATAGCTAGGGATGCTCCTTGAAAGTGCAATTTGATTGTAATTGGATGCGGCGAGGGGGCGGCTGGGATCTGGTCTGAGATGACGAGCGTTTGCAGCGAGCAGCATTGACTTTCAAAGGACTTGTGCAATTGTGATCGGCGCGCGGATTGGATGGGGGTCCAGAATCTGATTGGAAAGAAGCCCGGCGCGTCAACCCCGATGCGTGGAACACGCCATTCGCCGCGCCAAGCGCGCAGTTTCTGATTGAGAACGCAATCGCTTCAAGGAGCCCCACATGTCCGATCTGAATCCAGCCGGCCTCTCAGACAACGCCGCAGGCGGCCTTGCCTACTTCACGATCATTCCGGCAATCGTGTTCCTGATCGTTGAGCCCTACAAGAAGAGACCGTATGTGCGGTTTCACGCCTGGCAGTCGATCTTCTTTCTCGTTGCCTGGGCGATTATCGACATCCTGGTGAACATGCTGCAGAACCTGACGCCGTCTTCGCTCTTTCTTACACTGACAATCACGCAATTGGTGCGGCTTGCCCTGTTCGTGGTGTGGGTTGTGCTGTTTATCAATGCCTTTAATGGCAAGCGGTTCAAGCTACCGATCATCGGCCAGTTGGCTGAGAAGCAGGCTGGGTTGTAGAGAGGGGCGCCGCATCCGAGCCGAAGCATTGTGTCGAAAGGGCCTCCAAGCGGAGGCCCTTTCGAGTTACTTGCGTTTGCCCTTGCGGGCGGAGTGCTTTTTCTTCTTGGCGGGGCGGTGGTCGGTTTTGCCGGCGGCCTTGGGTGGGCGGAAGGCAGTGGTGGGACGGCGCGGCTTTTTGGACCGGGGCGCGGGGCTGCCGAGCTTGGCTGTGGGTTTGCCGGTGAGGGGGATTCCCTCTTCGACGATGGAGAATTGCAACTTCCGCTCCTGTGCGAGGATGCGGTCGAGGACGACGTGGACGCGGTCGCCGGCGCGGTAGCGGCGGCCGAAGCGATCACCGACAACTTCGTGGGTGTTCTCGCGCCAGCTGTAGCGGTCGTCGCGGAGCGAGTCGATGGGGACAAGGCCCTCGACGAAGAGGTCGGTCAGCTCAACAAAAAGGCCGAATTTCGCGGGATTGAGGACCATGGCCTCGAATTCGTCGCCGACACGGTTCTCCATGAAGCGGACTTTCTTCCACTCGACCAGTTCACGCTCGGCTTCGGCGGCGCGACGTTCCGTAACGCTGGTTTCTTCGGCAATCTGGGCGAGTTCGAACTCGGGGATGGGTGGGTCAGTGGGGGGGCTTTGCGATCCCGGGTCCCCGGCTCGCGGATCCGCGGCACCCGGTCTTTTCGGCTGTGCTTTTGTGAATGGAAGCGCTTCATTCGGATGACGCCAGGGGGAGCTTTGGCGGCCTTCGGCGACAGCGCCTTCGCCGCTTACGCCCGCGCGCAGCAGAGCTTTGGCAATGCGGTGGACGATGAGGTCGGGATAGCGGCGAATGGGCGAGGTGAAATGAGTGTAGCTGGGCGCAGCCAGGGCGAAGTGGCCCTCGTTGACTTCCGAGTAGCGGGCCTGGCGCAGGGAACGGAGCATGAGGTAGCTGAGGATACGCTCTTCGGGCTTGCCTTCGATCTTGGCGGCCAGCTTCTGGTACATGCGAGGGGTGACGGGAATGTCCTGAGCCACCTCGTGGGTGCGGGCTGGACGGCCGGTGCGCTGGGAATCGCGACGGTCGCCGCGGGTCTGGATGCGCTGCACGGGCAGCGCGCCGATGCCCAGGGAGTAGCCGAAAGCGGCCGCCAGTTCTTCGAACTGGACGACGCGGCGTCCCTCGGGCTTCTCGTGAATCCGGTAAATCGAGGGCACGGCGAGGTCTTCCAGCCAGGTGGCCACGCACTCGTTGGCGGCCAGCATGAACTCTTCGATGAGGCGGTTGGCCCAGGTGCGCTCGGACTTGGTGACGCCGCGCATCTGTCCGCGCTCGTCGAACTCGATCACCGGCTCGGGGAGGTCGAAGTCGATGCTCCCGCGTTCGCTGCGGCGCTCATTCATCAGGACGGCGAGCTTCTGCATGCGCTCGAAGTCTGGAACCAGTGCGGCGTAGCGGGCGCGGGTTTCCTCGTCGCCGGTGAGGATGGCGTGCACCTCGGTGTAGGTCATGCGGGCAGCGGAGCGAATGACGCCTTCGACGATCTCGTAGCTGAGGATGCGGGCCGACTCGTCCAGCTGGAGGATGCAACTGAGCACGAGGCGGTCTTCGCCGGGGCGTAGGCTGCAGATGCCGGTGGAAAGCTCCTGGGGCAGCATGGGAATGGCGCGGTCCGGGAAGTAGACGCTGGTTCCGCGCAGGCGCGCTTCCAAATCGAGATCGGTGCCGGGTCGGACGTATTCGGCGACATCGGCGATGTGGACTTGAAGCTCATAGCCACCGCCGGGGAACTCGGTGACCAGCACGGCATCGTCGAAGTCGCGGGCGGTTTCGCCGTCGATGGTCACGATGGGCAAATCGCGGAAATCGCGGCGCTCGGCGGCCTCTTCGGGGTCAAGATGGGCGACGGCGCGGGCTTCCGCCAGCACGTGATCGGGGAAGACGCAGGGCAACTGGTGCTTGCGGATGATCATTTCGACATCGACGCCGAAATCGTCGGGATGGCCGAGGATTTCGACGACACGGCCGACGGGCGGCTTGGTGGGGGTGGGCCAGGCGGTGATTTCAACATCGACGACGAGGCCTTCGAGGTCCTCATACGAGGCGGCGGAGGCGGCGGCCTGCGCGCCGAGGACGCGATGGGGGGTAGCGGCTGCAGGGCCGGACTCGGGGATTTCCTTCCCCGGAGGGATGAGGATGACCTGGGTCATGCGGTCGTCGAAGGGGGTACAATAGTTGCCTTGGGGGCGCTCAAACCGTTCGTAATATGAGCCGGTCGAGGGGCGGCCCGTTCCGTAATGGAAGACGCCGACGACCATCGGGTTGCGGCGCTCCACGATGCGGACGATGCGGCCCATGCGGCGGCCATCTCCCTTGGGCGGCTCGACCTCGACCAGCACCTGATCGCCCTGCATGGCGCTGTTGATCTCGCTGGGGGGGATGAAGATGTCTTCGCGTAACTCGGCGGGGCCACCCTGGCGGGGATTGGGGCGAACGAAGCCGTAGCCGTCGCGGTGTAGGTCGAGGCGTCCGGCGGCCAGGTTTTCGCGGGTGCCTCCGAGGCCGCCGATGGGCTTGGGAAGGCACCAGTGCTCGCGATCGATCTTGGTAAGCTGTCCGCGCACGGTGAGGCGCGCAAGCTGTTCGAGAAGCAAACGGCGCTCTTTCCCGCCTCCTAGGCCGAATTCACGGATCAGCTGCTTGTAACCGGCCTTCTGTCCGGGAGAACGGGCGATGCGGGCGAGCAATTCAGGGTCAGTCATATATCCAGAGTAGGTCCCAGGGAGCTCGGAAACCAATAAATTCGAGAAAACGGAACGCATCCGGGGGAATTCAGTGCAACTTAAGGCAGTGCAGCGCATGGTTGATACATGGCGGATCTGTATGCCGCGGACGCCGTGCGATTGCGGGGCGGTCTGGAAAGCCCTCTGGGACAGTGCGATCGACTAACATGGAATTTCAACCGTGTGTTGAAAATGGGTTGGGCGCGCGACGGAGTTCGTTTCCGCCACCCATTGAACCGGCGCGTATGGAGACCCTGAGCCTGGCGGGTTGCTTGAGACGAGGCGAGCAGCCGGAATCAGCCGGATTCAGAGTGACTTCACGAGCGGCCCGGTTCAGGAGCGAGTACCCGCCTTATGATGTGGATTGTCCGGCTTGCGCTGCGAAGGCCTTATACATTTGCCGTTGCCGCGCTCTTGATTTTGATCCTTGGCGCCTTCAGCATCCTCTCGATGCCGACGGATATCTTCCCTAATATCGACATTCCCGTTGTGACCGTCGTGTGGAATTTCACCGGCATGTCGGCGCAGGAGATGTCCACCCGCATTCTGTTCAACAGCGAGCGGGGCATGACCACCACGGTCAACGACATCGAGCACATCGAGTCGCAGTCGCTGAACGGCATCGGCATTATCAAGATCTTCTTCCAGCCCCATGTGAACATTGGCAACGCCGTGGCCCAGGTCACGTCCATCAGCCAGGTGCAGTTGCGCTCGCTGCCGCCCGGGTCCGTGCCGCCGTTCATCATTCAGTACAACGCGTCGAGTGTTCCTATTCTCATGCTCGGCGTCTCCGGCCAGGGGATGACCGAACAGCAGTTGAACGATCAGGCCACCAACAACATTCGCACCCAGTTGGCGACCATCGAAGGCGCGCAAACGCCGTTTCCCTATGGCGGCAAACCGCGCCAGGTGCAGGTGGATCTAGATCTGCAGGCTTTGCAGGCCAAGGGCCTTTCACCGGTCGATGTAGTCAACGCGATCTCCGCGCAAAACATTATTGCGCCTTCCGGAACCATGAAGATCGACCGCTTCGAGTACGCGGTGGAAACCAACTCCGCGCCGCAGGTAATTGACGAATTCAATCATCTGCCGGTCAAATTTGTGAACGGCGCAATGATCTACATTCGCGACGTCGCCCACGTGCGCGATGGAAATGCCCCGCAGACCAACATCGTGCGAGTCGACGGACAGCGAGCGGTGATGATGAGCGTGATGAAAACCGGCGCGGCCTCGACGCTGGATATCATTGCCGGCATTCGCGCCAAGTTGGAGAGCATCAAGGGACAATTGCCTCCCCAACTGCGCGTCAATGCCCTCGCCGACCAGTCCATCTTTGTTCGCGGCGCGATTGACGGCGTGGTGCGCGAGGCCATTATCGCGGCCTGCCTCACCGCCGTCATGATCCTGGTCTTTCTGGGAAGTTTTCGCTCTACGGTCATCATTGCGGTCTCCATTCCGCTGTCGATCCTCTGTTCGGTCGCGGTGCTGGCCGGGTTGCACGAGACCATCAACATCATGACCCTCGGCGGATTGGCGCTGGCCGTCGGCATCCTGGTCGACGACGCGACGGTGGAAATTGAGAACATCAATCGCAACCTGGAATCGGGTAAGGAGATCGAGCAGGCCATTCTGGATGGCGCGGCGCAGATTGCCACTCCCGCCCTGGTTTCGACGCTCGCCATCTGTATCGTCTTTGTGCCGATGTTCTTTCTCGGCGGAGTCGCGCGCTATCTGTTTGTCCCCATGGCCGAGGCGGTGGTATTCGCCATGCTGGCCAGCTATCTGCTGTCGCGCACCGTGGTGCCCACCATGGCCAAATACCTGCTCAAGGAGCACGACGACACGGAAATCGCGCAAAAGCAGCTCAGCCGCAACCCCTTCGTCCGTTTCCAACTGGGCTTTGAGAAAGGTTTCGAGAACTTCCGCTTTGGCTATCTTCGCCTGCTCACGGTGTGCGTGGACCACTCCGTGGTTTTTCTTTCGTTGTTCCTGCTTTTCGCAGTGGGCTCGGTAGCGCTTCTTGCGCCCTGGCTGGGCCAGGACTTCTTTCCCTCGGTCGATGCCGGCCAGTTCAAGATTCACGTTCGCGCTCGTACCGGAACCCGCATTGAAGAGACCGCGCTGCTCTGCGATCACATCGACTCAACCATCCGCGCCCAGGTTCCCGCCAATGAAATCATCACCATTGTCGACAACATCGGATTGCCCAACTCCGGGCTGAATCTTTCCTATTCGACATCGGCCCCCATCGGGCCCGCCGACGCCGATATTCAAGTGCAACTGACGGAGGACCACCACCCCACGGCCGCCTATGTCGAGCGCCTGCGCAAGGTGCTGGCACAGCAGTATCCCGGCGTCACCTTCTACGTGCTGCCCGTAGACATCGTCACCCAGATTCTCAACTTTGGGCTCAGCGCGCCCATCGATATTCAGATCGTGGGCCCGGATATGTATGGAAATCGCGCCCTCGCCGAGCAGATTCTGAATGAAGTCCGCTACGTTCCCGGAGCCGCGGATGCGCGCATCCAGCAGCCGTTCAACTATCCCAAGATGACCGTGAATGTCGACCGCACCCGCGCTGAAAGCATCGGCCTGACTCAGCAGAATGTGGCGCAGAGCCTTCTCGTGGCGCTCAGCGGAAGCTTCCAGACTACGCCCAACTTCTATCTCGATCCGCGCACCGGCGTTACCTATAACGTGGCCATCCAGTCGCCGCAATACAATCTGGACTCCCTGGCCGCGCTCAAGAGCCTGCCGATCAATTCCAATGGGGGGAACGGAACGGCGCAAATCGACAGCGGGGCATCCACCACCGGCGCGCCCGGCGCTCCGCCGCCGACCCAGGTGCTGGGCAACCTGGCCTCCATCGTGCCGGGTGAGGAGTTGGGCACCGTCAGCCATTACGACGTGCAGCCGGTCATCGATATCTACGCCAATGTGGACGGGACCGATCTGGGCAGCGTGACCCGAAAGATTCAAGCCATCGTCGACAGACACCAGGGCGAAAAGCCGCGCGGCTCCCACTTCATCCTGCGCGGCCAAAGCGAGACCATGCAAAAGTCCTACATCGGCCTGCTGGGCGGACTGGCCTTTTCCATTCTGCTCGTCTATCTGCTGATCGTCGTCAACTTTCAGTCCTGGCTCGATCCCTTCCTCATCATTGCCGCATTGCCCGCGGCGATTGCCGGTATTGTCTGGTTTCTCTTCCTCACCAACACGCGGCTGAGCGTTCCGGCGCTCACCGGAGCCATCATGTGCATGGGTGTAGCCACCTCCAATTCGATCCTGGTCGTCACCTTTGCGCGGGAGCAGTTGGAGATTCTGGTGGGCGACGCCCGCAAGGCTGCTCTCAACGCCGGATTTGTCCGCCTCCGTCCAGTGTTGATGACGGCCCTGGCCATGATCATCGGCATGATTCCCATGGCCCTTGGCCTGGGCGACGGCGGAGAACAAAACGCCCCGCTGGGCCGCGCGGTCATTGGCGGTTTGCTGCTGGCCACCTTCGCCACCCTGTTTTTTGTGCCTGCCTCTTTCTCCGTAATCCACGGCTGGCTCGAGGCCCGCCGCTTGCGCGCGGAAATGGCGGAACAGGCCTCAACGTTTGACGAGTTCGACGAAATCTCGGAGTAACTTTTATGAGCAATACACCCAATTCGAACCCAGACACCCCGGCCCTGCACGATCTCGTGCAAACCCCCGACCAGCAGCCGATCAGCGGCCGCAAGGCCCTGATAGGCGTCGCTCTCGTGCTGCTGGCGGCTGCCGCGCTGGCGGGGTATGGCATTCTGCATCGCCTTGCCGCCGACAAGGTTTTGGCCCGCACCACCGACGAACTCGCCGCTCCCACCGTGACGGTCAACGCTCCCAAACCGGGCTCGCCGGTGGAATCGTTCGTCTTGCCGGGCAACGTCACCGCCTACACGGATTCCCCCATCTACGCGCGAACCTCGGGATACTTGACACGCTGGTTCTTTGACATAGGCGCCCGGGTGAAAAAGGGAGCGCTGCTGGCCGAAATCGCTACCCCGGAAGTGGATCAGCAGCTGCGCCAGGCCGAGGCCGACCTGACCACTGCCCAGGCCAACGCCAACAACGCCCGCATGCAGGCTGAGCGCTACACCGGGCTGGTCAAGAGTGACGCCGTCTCTCGCCAGGATACGGATACGTTTGTAAATATGGCCGCCGCCACCGCTGCCGCCGTCAAATCGGCGCAGGCCAACGTGCAGCGTTTGCGCGACCTGCAGTCCTTCGAAAAGGTCTACGCGCCCTTCGACGGCGTGGTTACCTCTCGCAATGTGGATACCGGCCAGTTGATCGACCCCGGCGCGGCCAGGGAACTCTTCCACCTTCAGGCCATTCAGACTCTGAGGGTCTACACCAATCTGCCTCAAATTGACTCCGCGACTGTCAAAAAGGGCACGAAGATTCCCCTGACCTTTGCCGAGCACGCCGGCAAGACCTATCAAGGAACCATCGTTCGCACCGCCGATGCCATCGACCCGGCCAGCCGGACTCTTCTGGTCGAGGTGGATGTGGACAACCACGATGCGGAGCTGCTTCCGGGCTCGTTGGCCGAGGTTCACTTCAAGATGCCGGCAGCCGCAGCGAGTTACATCGTTCCAGCCGGAGCCTTGATCTTCCGGAAGGAAGGAATGCGTCTGGGCACCGTGGTGAATGGCGCGAATGGAACTATTGCTCACCTGACCCCGGTGGTGATCGGCGAGGATGATGGAGCGAACGTGCAGATTGTGACCGGGCTCAGCCCGACCGATCAGGTCATCCAGGATCCGCCGGACTCCCTGATCGAAGGGGAACGGGTGACGGTGGTGCATCCCGGGGCCTCGGCCGCGTCGGGAGGCAAATGACGATGCGCAGGAATCTGACGATTTCGGTGGCCTTCATCGGCGCGCTGGCTTTGTTGAACGGCTGCAAGCCGGTTGGTCCGGATTACGCGCGGCCCGGCTACCAGGCGCCGGCGGCATACAAGGAGACCGGCGCGAAGGCCGTGCTGACCCCTCCCGCTCCGCCGAATGGTGGCGCGTGGCAGCCGGCCAGCCCTTCGGACGGCCTGCTCAGGGGCAAATGGTGGGAGATCTACAAGGACCAGCAACTGAACTCGTTGGAAGAGCACATCGCAACCGAGAATCAGACGCTGAAACAGGCGATGGAGAACTACCTGGCCGCACACGACCAGGTGGCTGCAGCGCGCGCGGCGTTTTTTCCGACGCTGAGCGCGGGCGGGTCGATGGTCCGCGAGCGGCCTTCGGTCAACGGGCTGTCCTATAATCCAGCCCGTCCAAACAGTTTTGGCGACTTCATGCTGGCGTCGCAGGCGAGCTGGGAACCCGATTTCTGGGGCCGCATCCGCAGGACGGTGGAAGCGGCGCGCGCGAATGCACAGGCCGACGCCGCCGATGTCGCCACCATTGACCTGGCTTTGCACGCGGAGATGGCGGCTGACTATTTCGCTCTGCGCGGAATGGATGCGCAGACCCGGCTGCTGCAAGCGACGGTGACCAGTCTCGAACATCAACTCGACCTGACCGAGCGAAGGCTGGGAGGCGGCGTAGCCACTGCCGCCGACGTTGCGCAGGCGCGGACGCAACTGGAAACGGTGCGCGCGCAACTGGTGGATGTCGGCGTGGCGCGGGCCCAACTGGAACACGCGATTGGCACCCTCGCCAATCAAAAAGCTGCCGACTTCGGCATTCCCGCGTCGCCGCTCGATCTGGACCTGCCGGCGATTCCGCTGGGAGTGCCTTCGCAACTGCTGCAGCGGCGTCCGGACATTGCCTCGGCCGAGCGCAGGACCGCCGCTGCCAACGCGCAGATCGGCATAGCGCAGAGCGCGTTCTACCCGTCGATCAGCCTGGGAGCAACAGGCGGCTTCGAAAGCACAAACGCCGGAACCTGGATTCAAGGGCCGAGTTCGCTGTGGTCGCTGGGGGCGCAGGCAACCCAACTGTTGTTCGACGCGGGCCAGCGGCGCGCACTGAACGACGAGGCCCGGCACGCCTATGAGGCGCAAACAGCGGCGTACAAGGGCACGGTGCTGGCGGCGTTCAACGACGTCGAGGACCAGCTTTCCTCGCTGCGCATTCTGGAGTCCGAGTCGCTGGTGGAGCAGAGAGCCGTAGCCTCGGCGCAGCATTCGTATGACTTGTCGAACGAGCGTTACAAGGGTGGTGTTACCAGCTACCTCGAAGTGCTTACCGCGGAAAACGCATTGCTTGAAAACCAGCGCACGAACCTGGACCTGCAGACGCGGCAGTTTGTGGCCAGCGTGGGGCTGGTGCGGGCGCTGGGCGGCGGCTGGGATGTTTCACAGATGCCGAAGTAGGGAAATGCAGGGATCAGGGGCAGGGGACAGTGAGACCCAGGCGAGGTTTGCAGATGCTTCGGAAAGCCGCAGCATCTGCAGCCGCAGAAACAAAGGCGCAGAGCGGGCGGGGACCCGGCGATTACTCCGGGATAATGCCGATGGTTCCCATCCAGGTTTCTACCAGCCGGGGCCAGTTGGTCACGGGGAACTTTGTCGGCCTCAGGCCGAAGGCATGACCGCCCTGCGCATATAAGTGCATCTCGACCGGCACCCCGGCATTTTTCAATGCGATGTAGTACACCAGCGAGTCGTTCACGTTGTCCACGTGGTCGTCTTCATCCTGCAGCAGGAAGGTGGGCGGCGTCTGTGCGGTGACCGGTACGTTGGGATTCAATTCAAACTTTGTCTCGTCAATCCATAGGTGGCCCGGATAAACGGCGACGGCAAAATCCGGGCGACAGCTCTCTTTGTCGGCCGCGTCCACCGGCGCATACAGACGCTTGTCGAAATGCGTGCTGATGGCAGTCACCAGATGCCCGCCCGCCGAAAAACCCAGCACGCCGACCTTGTGCGGATCGATATGCCACGCGGCGGCATGAAGGCGCACTAGCCCAATTGTTCGCTGCGCATCTTCGAGAGCGATGGGCGACTGCGGATAGGCGCCCCAATGTGGCTCGGAGCGCGGCGCGGGTACGCGATACTTCAGCAACACACAGGTGATGCCTTTGGAAGTGAGCCAGTCACAGGCCTCCGTGCCCTCCAGATCGATGGCCAGAATCTCATAGCCCCCGCCCGGAAACACCACCACCGCCGCGCCCGTGTTCTTGCCCTTGGGAGAGTAAACAGTGATCGTCGGCACCGAAACGTTGCTCACCCAAATCCACGGCTTGCCCGCAACCAGATTCCCGTCTGTCTTCGCGGTCTCCGGCCCCGCTGAGGGCCGCGCATCCGGCACGTCACCCGGCCAAATCGGCACCTGCTTCTGTTCACCCGAGGGCGGCCAGGCAGGCGTCTGAGCGTTCAGTCCGTTCAGCGCAAAGGCAACACAAATTGCAACGAGCAAAAGCTTCATCGAATCCCCCATAGCATCATAGAAGCATCCACCGCAAGGGGATCTCAAAACGGAAAATGGCAGGAAGAGTCGGACACTGCTCTCTTCCTGCCATTTTTCAAAAGCTAAGCCGAACTACGCGTTGTAAGTGGTCGATGAGACACGTCCGCCGCGTCCGGTCCAGTTGGTGTGGAAGAATTCGCCGCGCGGCTTGTCGGTGCGCTCGTAGGTGTGCGCCCCGAAGTAATCGCGCTGCGCCTGCAGCAGGTTGGCGGGCAGGCGTCCGGTGCGGTAGCCGTCGAAGAAGGCCAGCGCCGTGGAGAATGCCGGCGTCGGAACGCCCAGTTCCACCGCGTGAATCTGCGCCTTGCGCCACGAAGCCTGGTACTGGTTGAGAGCGCCGCTGAAGAAGCTGTCGAGCAGCAGGTTCTCGAGGCCGGGATTCTTGTCGAAGGCATCCTTGATCTTACCCAGGAAGCGGCTGCGAATAATGCATCCGCCACGCCACATCAACGCGATGCCGCCCATGTTCAGGTTCCAGCTATTTTCCTTGGCGGCGGCTCGCAGCAGCATATATCCCTGCGCGTAGGAGATCATCTTCGAGCAGTAAAGTGCGCAGCGGACGTTCTCGATGAACGTGGCGCGATCCACATCCAGAGGTTTTGCGGCGGGGCCGCTGAGGATCTTCGACGCTTCGACACGCTCGTCCTTGAGAGCGGAAAGGCAGCGCGCGAATACCGATTCGCCGATCAGCGTGACCGGCTGGCCCGTATCGAGCGCGCTGATCACGGTCCACTTGCCGGTACCCTTCTGGCCGGCGGTGTCCAGAATCTTGTCCACGATGGGCAGGCCGTCGTCGTCCTTTTTCGCAAAGATGTGGCTGGAGATTTCGATCAGATAGCTGTCCAACTCGCCCTTGTTCCATTCCGCAAAGACCTCGGCCAGTTCGTCGGCATTCAGGCCCAGCCCGCGCTGCAGAAGGTCGTAGGCCTCGCAGATCAACTGCATGTCGCCGTACTCGATGCCATTGTGCACCATCTTGACGTAGTGGCCCGCGCCGTCTTCTCCTACCCAGTCGCAACATGGTGTCCCGTCTTCCACTTTCGCTGAGATGGCTTGGAAAATCTCTTTCACGTGTGGCCAGGCCGCCGGGTTGCCGCCGGGCATGATCGACGGACCATTGCGTGCACCCTCTTCGCCGCCTGAAACGCCCGTGCCGACGAACAGGATTCCCTTTTCAGCCAAGGCCTTGGTGCGGCGATTGGAGTCCGTGAACAGCGAGTTGCCGCCGTCAATGAGGATGTCTCCGGCTTCGAGGAAAGGCAGCGCATGCTCGATGGTCTGGTCGACCGAGTCGCCGGCCTTGACCATCATCATGATGCGGCGGGGGCGCTTGAGCATGCCGGCCAGCTCTTGCATGCTGTGCGCGCCGACCACCTGCGTGCCCTTGGCTTCGTTGGCCAGGAAGTCGTCCACCTTGCTGGTGGTGCGGTTGAAGACAGCTACCTTGAATCCGTGGTCGTTCATGTTGAGGACGAGATTCTGTCCCATCACTGCGAGGCCAATCAGGCCAATATCACACGATGCTTCGGGCATACGATCTCCTGAATAGAATTAAAGCGGCCACTGGCGCGCGGGCACAGTGCGCCGGGACCAGATTTGCGGTGTCACCGGATTGGATGCGGCGAAATTACCGATTGACTCGGCTGGATTACTGATTGACTCCGCTGGCCAAAAATCCGCCGTCGACAACCAGGGTTTGCCCGGTGACGAAGGAGGATGCATCGGAGGCCAGGTAGACGGCTGCGCCGACCAATTCCTCTGTCTTGCCGAAGCGCCCCATGGGCGTGCGCATCAGCAGTTCCTGTCCGCGCGGCGTGCTGTCGAGGAGCTGGGCATTCAATTCGGTGCGGAATACTCCTGGGGCGATCGCATTCACGGTGACGCCCTTTTTGGACCACTCCACCGCCAGCGAACGAGTCAGGGATGCAACCGCTGCCTTGCTGGCCGCGTAGGCAGCCACTTCGCTCAGCGCGACAAAACTGTTCAAAGACGCAATGTTGATGATGCGCCCATAGCCGCGCTCCAGCATGTGCGCCCCAAAAACCTGGCAGGCGCGCAAAGTGCCGGTCAAATTGGTGTCCATGATCGACGTCCACTCGTCTTCCGGCATGGTCAACGTGGGCATCCGCTTGATGCGCCCCGCGCAGTTGATCAGGATGTCCACCTTGCCGAACTCCTGAACGGCGGATGCCAGCAGTGCTTCCAGCGAACCGCGGTCGCACACATCCGCCGCTTGGCGCAGTGTTCTGCGCCCGCGGGACTCGATTTCGGTGGCAGTTTCGTCCACTTGCTGCTTGCGTCGTCCAGTGGCGATCACATCCGCGCCCGCATCGGCCAGACCGAGGCTCATGGCGCGGCCAATTCCGCTGGTTCCCCCGGTGACTACTGCAATTTTGTCTTCTAAGCCAAGAATACTCGTGCTCATTTCTTCTCCAGTTTCAGGGGCTGCAAATTCGGACTCCCCGGTCAGTTCGCGCGCCCCAGGAAGACGGGCGCAATGTGCCGGTCAAAAAGATTCTCCGTCACATTCTTGGCAATGACTGCCTCGTTCGCCTCCAGCAGACTCAGGTAGCGATCTCCCATCTTGGCCGCCACTTTGAAGCCTACATGAAGCAACTGCCGCAGGCTGGCGTTATAGGCCGCCGCGCCGCGCACATGCCGCAGAGCCGCAGTGTACTGCTCGGAGGTCCATCCGTGCACTTCTTCAGGAGAAGGAAGCTTGGCAACATCGATGTCGATCACCGTGGCATAGGGAGCGCACAGCTCCTGGCGGTGCGCATAGGCCTCGGCATAAATATCTTTGGCCAGTTTGAGCGCGTCGCCGCCGGCTTCGGCCAGCCCGATCAGCTCTTCCAGCCAGGTGGTTCCCGCCGTCTTCAGGTGCACACCGGCATCGAAGCGCTTAATCGTGGCGTGAATCGCCGGATAGATGGAAAACTTGTCGCTGCCCGAATGCACGCTGAGCTTCAAATCTTCCGGCAAACCAAAGTGCTTCACCGCGTATGCGATGGCCGCAACATCGAGGCAGAACTCGCGCTCGAACTGCGCCACATCGCCTACATAATCGACGCCTTTGTTGAAGCGCCCGCTGAACTTGGGCGCGATGGTCTGCACCGGAATCCCCTCGTCGGCAATAGCGGCAAGAATGATGAGGAGCTCGACCGGGCTTTGTGCGGAATCGGTTTCATCCATCGACACTTCGGGGATGAAATTGGCGGTTCCGTCGGCGGCAAGGCCTTTGGTTGCGAGAATAGTCCGGTAGACTTCGCCGGCCTTCTTAACCGCTGTCAAATACTTCCTGGCTGTTTGCTGGAGGATGGAGTCGGTGATCTCGAACGACTCTGCAGTTCCTTCTAGCTGAATGTGTCCGGTGAGCCCTTGATGGCGCTGAACGAAGGCATGGATATCCTCATCCGCGGCGGTCTGCCCGATAAAGTCGGCGACATCGAGTGTGTAGAAGTCACACGCCTCAAGAAAGCGGCCGACGGTCTGGGTGGTAATGTGGTCGGCATCGCAGAAGAAGGGAAGATCCCACCCCAGAGCCTTGACCGCGGCGTCGGCAGCCTGTCGCGTCGAAGTTGGTTCGGAGCCGATGATCGTGTGTTCGCGATTGGACTTGTTCCACACCGGCACTACTTCAATGCCGTGCTTGCGCGCCTCGACGCACGCCTGGAGCTGTGCCTTGGCCTGATGGGCAAACCGGTCGCCGGTCCCAATCGAGTATTTACCGAGTTTCAAGCTTTGATGTCCCATGGTTTTTCCTTATAGTCGGCTGCGGTGAGCCCACAGTCCAAGTCCGGGGTTGGAGATGAAAAAGACCTTTTCGCCGTCGACCGTGTTACTGCCGAGGTCGAGCTTCGCCGGGTCGTAGCGCTTGAGCATTGTGCCCAGATCGCCATAACCAAAGCCGACGCTCTCGACTTCTTCTTTGGTCAGATGGCCGGGGCACCAGGTGATCTTGAAGCGCCCCTCGGAAGAGCCGTGAATCAGATGGGCTGCCGCACTGAGGTCGTTGCCGAGTTCGGGGTTGGATTCGACAGCCCGCAGTGTGGCCGGTGTTCCGTGATAGCCGTATTTGCGAATGAGCTTGTCGATCGTCTTGTCTTCGCCGAATTCCTTCACGCCGGGAGCAAGGACAATCAGCTCAGCATCGTCGGCCAGCGCCATCCGGGTGCGGTAGACGGCCTTGTTGCCCAGCCAGGTGCTGTGAAACTCCTCGGGATCGAGATAGACGATCGCCTTGGTGATAGGTTCTTCCACAATCTCGAAATTGACCTTCAGACTGAGCTCCGCCGCGCGATGGAAGCACTCGACATCGTCGCCGGCAAACAGTCCCCGCACAGCGAGAGTGTCATCCGGCCTGCGCCCCACCACGGTCAGCACATAGACAATGGGCAGATCGCGCATAAAGTGGTCGCTGGCATAGTTCAGAACATTGCGCACCGGGTTTGTCGCTCGCCCCAGAATGCGCTCCATCCCGTAGACCGCGCCCAGATAGTGGCTGCGATTGATGCCCTCGCGGCCGCCTGTGCCGACCAGAATGTTCTTGTTGTAGTTGGCCATGCCGATCACTTCGTGGGGCACCACCTGACCGATGGAAAGAATGAGGTCGAAGCCCCCACGTGTAATCAACTTGTTCACCTGCGCGGGCCATGCGTAGCTCAGTTTGTCTTCCGACTGCTCGCGAATGAACTCAGCCGGAACCTCGCCCAGGGTCTCGATATCTGTCCGCCACTGGTGAACCCGGAATAGCTCCTGCGGCATTTCGCCGAACATGGCCGAGATCTGCCCTGGCTTCATGGCCGAATGGGTTCCCAGCGCCGGTAATACTGCCTGCAGATGGTCGCCGTAAAACTCCCACGCATACCGGGTGAGCTCGCCGGCCCGCGAATGAGCGCGGGTCTGGTCCGGAGGCACCGCAAGCACGCGATTCCGCTGCCCAAGTTTGGCCAGCGTTTCGCCTAGCAGAGTTTTCAACCGCTCCGGTGTGAGATCGGTATCTTCACTTCCAACTGCGCAAAAGAGACTCATGCTGCAAACTCCACTTTTTTCAGGCCGGGAGCAAGCGTTGACAATACCGCAAGCGCGACCAGATAGGCGCTGGCGGCAATGCCGAACAGGACGGCATAGTTGCTATGGGTGATCTGGAGGACATATCCGACAAAGATGGCAAACACCGACCCGGCTGCGGCTCCCGCCATGCCGCCGATGCCGGTGACCGATCCGACCGCGGTGCGGGGGAACATGTCGCTGGCGGTGGTGAAGAGGTTCGCCGACCAACCTTGGTGGGCGGCAGCAGCAAGGCTGAGCAGGGCGATGGAAGCCCATTCGGAGCTGAGCGAGTTCACCATAAAGATGGGAACGACCGCACAGGCGCAAATGAGCATCGCGGTGAGTCGCGCGCCAGAGGCCGACAGACCGAGCTTGCGGAAGGGAATCGGAAGCCAGCCGCCGCCGATGGAGCCGACGCTGGATGCGGTGTAGACGATGATCAGCGGCAAGCCGACGTGCTTCAGATCGAGAGCGAATTTCTTGCTGAAGAAGTCGGGCAGCCAGAAGAGAAAGAACCACCAGATGGGGTCGGTGAGCAGCTTGGCGATGGCGAAACCCCAGGTCTGCCGGTATCCGAGCAGCTTGGCCCACGGCGCCGAGGGGCCCATCTGCGCGGCCGCTTCCTGGTAGATATGGCGCAGTTCGACGCCGGTCAGAGTCGGATGGTCGGCCGGCTTGCGGTACTTGTTGAACCACAATACGATCCATAGCGCGCTGAAACCGCCGGTGACCAGAAAGGCCGCGTGCCAGCTATAGTGATAGGCCACCCAGGGAACGATCGCCGGAGCCAGAATTGCGCCCAGGTTCGCGCCGGAGTTAAAGATTCCCGTAGCCAGCGAACGCTCGCTCTGCGGGAACCACTCGGCCACGGTCTTGATGGCCGCCGGGAAGTTGCCGGACTCGCCCAAACCAAGGCAGACACGGGCGAATCCGAACTGCAGCATGGAGTTGACCAGCGCATGGCCCATGGCCGAGAGGCTCCAGACAGCCATGATCGCCATGTAACCGATGCGCGTGCCGACCTTGTCGACAAATCGCCCGGCGGCCAGCAGGCCGATGGCATAGGCGGCCTGAAAGGCGGCCATGATGTAGCCGTAGCCCACTTCGGTCATGCCGATGCCGCCCTGCGCGAACGGGTGCATGAGGGTGGGCTTCAAAAGCGAAAGAACCTGGCGGTCCATGTAGTTGATGGAAGTGGCGGCAAAGAGCATGGCGCAGATGGTCCAGCGCACGCGGCCAATGCGAGCGCCGGCCGAGAAGTCCTCGTCAACCACTAGTTCCGGTGCGGGGTTGGCTTGCATGTGCATCTCCTGAAAGCGCGTGGTGCGATTGCCGATTGATTCTTGATGGGCCTTGACGAATGTGGTTGGCTTCCCACTCTCGCCAGGTTCGTGCCAGCCCACCCTTGCTGCAAAAAAAGCCGCGGCGAGGGTGGGAAGCCAGGCAGTGGGCTGCTACAAGCGATAAGCCTTTTTCACCAGCCCGTAGGCCAATGCGTGGGCCACTTCGAAAGCCTCGTCTTCTTCCAGCCTGTGCTCGGCCACCAGCCGGGCCAGGAACGAGCAATCCACTCTCCGGGCCACGTCATGGCGCGCCGGGATGGAGAGGAATGCGCGGGTATCGTCGTTGAATCCGACCGTGTTGTAGAAACCCGCGGTCTCTGTGACCTGTTCGCGAAAGCGCATCATGCCCTCGGGGCTGTCGTGGAACCACCAGGAGGGTCCGAGGCGCAAGCAAGGATAGTGCCCGGCGAGCGGCGCAAGTTCCCGGCTATAGGTGGACTCGTCGAGAGTGAATAGAATGATGGTCAATCCGGCTTCGTTGCCATAATGATCGAGCAGCGGGCGCAGCGCGTCCACATAGTTCGTCGCCCGCGGAATGTCGGCGCCTGTGTCGCGGCCAAAACGTTCATAAACCTTGCGGTTATGGTTGCGCGTGCTGCCCGGGTGAATCTGCATGACCAGCCCGTCTTCCAGGCTCATTCCGGCCATCTCCGTCAGCATCTGGGCCCGGAAAAGCTCGCATTCGGCCGCGCTGGCTTTGCCCGTCAGCACCTTGGAATAGAGCGCGGCGGCTTCCGCGGTGGGCAGGTCGGCGGTCTGGGCTGTCAGGTGTCCGTGGTCGGTGGACGTTGCTCCCATATTGCGGAAGCGCAAACGGGCCTTGCGCAAGGCATTCAGGTATCCGGTCCAGTTTGCGGTGTCCTCGTCGGTCTGCTGGCCAAGAGTGGCGATGGACTCGGCAAAGCCTGCAAACTCCGGATCGACGACCGGGTCGGGCCGGAAAGCGGGGATGATCCGCCCTTTCCAATCCGAAGCGCGAATGGCCTGGATATCCTCCAGCGAATCGTTGGGGGCGTCGGTCGTGGAAAGCAGCTCCAGGTTGAAGCGTTCAAACAACGCCCGCGGTCGGAAGGCCGGAGTGGACAGTTTTTCGGCAATGGTGTCGTAATAGAGGTCGGAAGTCGAGGCCGACAGCGGCACTTCCAGACCGAATAGCTCCGAAAATGCGAAATTCAGCCACATGCGGGTTGGAGTGCCGCGGAAAAGATGGAAATGGCTGGCAAAGATCCGCCACACCTTGCGGGGATCCTTCAACTCCGGCTTCCCGATTTCCAGATCTTCCAGCGAGATTCCCTGGCTATAGAGCATCCGGTAAATGTAATGGTCGGGCTGAACGAATAATTTGGCCGGGTCTGGGAACGGCTCGTTCTTCGCGAACCACGATGCCTGGGTATGCCCGTGCGGGCTGATGATGGGTAAACCTTTCACGGACTCATAGAGGGCCCGTGCAACCTTGCGCGTCCCGGCGTCGGCGGGAAACAAACGATCTTCATGGAGGAGCATGACGAAATCTTACCTCTCAGCTGAGCCGATTCAGACATCTCCACAGATCTTGTGGCGTGAATGGCTTCCCTGGCTGGTTGTCGCTCCTCTATGGTCGCGCCAGCGCATTGGATGCTGCATTCATTTCACCCCCTGTGGGAACGTTACGGTGGTCTGACCTTTGCGGAGGTCAGACCACCAGTATACACATCTGCGCATTTACCGTCAGTATGCGAAAAGTTTTTTTGAGGGCCAAGAAACTGCCGATGGTGTTAATCTCGTTTTGCCCGGAATTTACCGGACTGCAAGAAGGTATATGGACGTTATGCCCCGAACAAAACAAGATTCGCCCGATACGCACCGCACCATGCATGTGGTCAACCACATCCGCTCGCTGATCGAGAATGGGACCTTGCAGCCCGGCGACAAGATCCCTCCCGAGCGCGAATTCGCGCGCACTCTGAACATCAGTCGCGCCAGCCTGCGCACCGGAATCGGCTATCTGGCCGCAATGGGGGTGATGAAAGTGCGCCACGGCGTGGGCACTTTTGTGGCCGACGGCCCGGCGGAGTTCGGCAAGGCGTCGTTCAGCATGATGGGCGCACTGCACGGTTTTCAGTCCTGGCAAATGTTCGAGGCCCGCATCATCCTGGAGAGCAATCTGGCCGCGCTGGCCGCCGAACGGGGCAAGGAAGAGCATCATGCGTTGCTCGCCGAAGAGGTTGCCGAGATCTTTGCCTCCATAGAAAGCCCTTCCGAGTTCCTGATCCACGATGTGCTTTTTCACCGCATCCTCTCGCAAGCCTCCGGGAATCCGATCCTTGCAGCGATCATGGAGACCATTACCTCGTCGATGTATGACAAACGTCGCAGGACGGTGGAGCGCTCCATCGATTTGCGGGAGTCGGCGGAGATGCACCGCAAGATCTACCGGGCCGTGCGGGCCCGCAAGCCGCTCGAAGCGCGGCGGCTGATGGAGCAGCACTTGCGTCTGGCGCAAACAGCGCAGGATGCGGAGCGGCCGAGCGAGCGGAAAGTGACACCCGGCACGAAAGTGAAGAAGGTCGCGCCCGAACGGACGGCTCCGGTCGCCTGAGAAACGGTCGGCCTCTCGGGTATTGGATTCCCAAGTGGACGGACCTCGTGGCCTCGCCCGGAGATCTGGATACAAGTCGAATCTTTCCATATGCTTATGGGGTACTTTCCTGAGTCAGGGCCGGATCGTCGGCCCTCGAAAGTGCGTTTTTCCGTAGTCCTCGGAGGGCTCCGGATGCCGATTTTGTTCGCGACGCGAATCAATTCGAACGCCCGCCGAGACAAAACGAGCGTGTGGATTTGCGGTGGAACAAGCCTGTATGAACTCCTGAGAATTTCTGTAAGGTCCTCTATTTAAAATACATTGTGGCTAGTAATTGATCGGAGACGGAGACCAATTCCGATTCTCGCGCGCTTCGTTCGTGCGGCTGTGGCGCGTTCCGAAGCGAGCCGCGCCCCGCAACCAATTCGGGTGCCGCGGTCGCGAGCATCCGCGGTGCAAGGTCAGACCAGTGGCTGGATGGATCTCATTCAATTGCCATTCATGTACAACATATTAAGAATCTTAGGCGAAAAATTAAGGTTTCGTTGATTTCTCTGTTGACAAGCCATCCTCCAGTGCGGGAGACTAATTCCGCTTCGAAAAGTGGTCAGACCACACAAGAAATCAGTCCGGGAATTCCGAGTCAAGATTCCATGTATTGAAGCGTGAATGAAACTCTATGGAGGCAGGAATGAGGCAATTGGCCTTAGATGGACAGTTGAATACGAGTGTTACGATGCGGGAACTACCTGGCGGTCTCTTCGGCTTCCCGAAAACAAGATGGATGATTTTATTGGTCATCGCACTGCTGACCCCGTTTTTTGCGCAAGCGCAAATCGGCGGATCGGCCGCGATTGAGGGAACAGTTGTTGACTCCACTGGCGCGATTGTTGTGGGCGCCAAGGTCACCGCGAAGAGCGAAAAGACGGGAAGCCAACTTGTCCGAACGACGAACAAGAGTGGACTTTATAGCCTCTCTCCGCTGGACGTCGGCGATTACACAATCAGCGTCACCGCTCCCGGCTTCGATACACTGGTGCGCGAGAACATTCATGTGGACGGCATGGAGGTTCTTGGCCTGGACCTGACGCTGAAGGTTGGCGCAGCCAACACCACCGTGACTGTCACCGATGTTCCGCCGCCGCTGGAAACCGAGAATGCAACCCTCGGCAGCGTGATGGAAAACGAAGTCTATCAGTCCCTTCCACTCGAGATGGGAGCGGCGGGCAGTCCCGATCAGCGCCGCGCCACCGACTTTGCGTCACTGATGCCAGGCGTCAGCTACAACATCACCAAGAACAACGAAACCGACGAGCCCCCGGTGATCAACGGCAACCAGAACTCCGCCGAGATGTACCTGGATGGAATTCCCGCGACCTCCGTTTCGGTGGCCGGCGATGTGCGTTATATCTGGTCCGCGTTCTCGGTTGAGACCGTTGAGCAATTCCAACTCAAGACATCCGCATACTCGGCTGAATACCGTGGCCTGGGCATTGAAAACTACACCATCAAGGGTGCGGGCAACCAACTCCACGGCTCTCTTTATGACGTCGTGCGCAACACGGCCTTTGACGCCGCCGGATTCATCCCGGCCTACAACATCGTCACCGGCAAGTACTCCGTGCCACTTGAGCACATGAATGAGTACGGCGGTTCGCTCGGTGGCCCGATTTGGAAGAACAAGGTCTTCCTGTTTGCGAACTACATGGGCTTCCGCTACAGCACGCAGACTCTGCCGCAATATCAAACCGAGCCTACGGCCCGGATGCAGACTGGAGACTTCGGCGAACTGCTTTCGCTCGCAACTCCGGTCAAGATCTACGATCCGCTCACCGAAGTGTGCGCAACCACCAAGTCCTGCACACGCACCGCATACACCAACAACGTGATTCCCTCGAACGAGATCTCGCCGGTGGCCAAGGCCATGGAATCCTTCATGCCGGCGCCGTCGAACGCAAACCTGACCAACAACTACCTCGGCTCATATGCATGGGGACTGAACAACTGGTCGCAGACCGAGCGTTTGGACGCGGACATCACCGAAAAGCAGAAGCTCAGCCTGATTGCCGGCGCCGGGCGCCAGGGTCTGGTCGGTCCTTCCGGCAGCCAGTCAACCAACGTTGGCCCGCTGCCTTATCGCTACGCCAAGGTCTATGCCCCCATCACCAAGGTCGGCATGATCGAGCACACCTACCTGCTGCGCGATAATCTCGTGAATCAGATCAAGTATGCGGCGATGCAGTATTACTCGCCGGCGATCAACCCGACTTTAGGCAACAGCGCCTGGGCAGCTTCGGGATTCGGCATCAATGGTCTGCCCGTTGGCCAGGCAGCGCAAAGCTTCCCGGTGGTCAAGTTCGGATCCAGCGGCACCGCACAGTGGGGTCCGCAGGCTTCGGCCGGCAACGTCACCAACAGCTACACCCTCTTGGACAACGTACAGTGGATCAAGGGCAAGCACGCTTTTTCGATCGGTGGCCAGTACCAGTGGCTGCAGTACAACTATGAAGCGGACAAGACGGGCAGCAGCCCCATCACACTGAACGCAGCCATCGGCGAGACGGCGAACTTCAAGTCCGGGTCCACCAGCACGGCCTCCGGCTCCGGCTACGATTACGCCAGCTACATGATCGGCGCAATCGATACCGCCAGCTATACCGAGTACGCGCCCAATGCGATCGAAACGGGCACCCGTTTCCATCCGGTCGCGGTCTATATCAACGACGATTACAAGGTGACCAGCAAACTGACCGTCAACGCCGGCTTGCGCTGGGATTACCTGCCTCCGTTCCACGAAATGCAGAGCCGCATCTCCTTCATCAATCCGACCGCAATCAATCCGTGGTCCGGAAACCTGGGAGCCCTCCAGTTTGCCGGTTTGGGTACCAACAGCTGCTTCTGCAAGACGCCGATCTCCAGCTACTTCAAAAACATCGGACCCCGCCTGGGATTTGCCTATGCGGTCAACGACAAGACGGTCATCCGAGCCTCCGGTGGCGTTTATTACGCGCTGGGCGGCGGCACGGGCGGCACGGCAAACTCGACCCAGCCTGGAACCGCACTGGAACTTGGTTACTCCGCGGCTCCCAGCACGGCTGCACTCGCCTATGCGTTGCCTTCGTTCTATTTGAACGGCAATCCGAACGCGCCCAATGGGACCGTTCAGGGCATCTCCAACAATGGCGCGAACTCAACCTTTGGCGGCGCGGGATATACCGTTACAGCGCCCCCGATCTATGACCCCGGCTATGGAACCTCGTATGCCACCAACGCGCCATCTATCGATAGCATCGCGACGACCCTCGGTTATCTCGATCCCAAGTACGGCGGACGTTCTCCTGAGTTCGTTGCCTGGAGCATGGGCTTCCAGCGCAGCATCACCAAGGACATGACGGCTACTTTGAGCTACGTGGGCAACGAGGGACACTTCCTTCTCGCCACCGGTTCCGAGCGCGGTCTCTATGCCAACCAGATGGATCCCAAGTACCTCACTCTGGGAACCAACCTGGGCAACACGGCCACCGCTGCGAACCTGACGACTGCCGGCCTCACGCTGCCCTTCGCAACCTTCTCCACCAGCCAGAAGATCAGCCAGATGTTGCTGCCTTACCCGCAATACAAGGGAGTAACGGACGAAGTCGGTTCGGTGAGCAACTCCAACTTCAACTCGCTGCAACTCTCCATCAATCAGCGGCTCAGCCATGGCTTGACCATGATGCTGAACTATACCTTCAGCAAGAGCATAGATAACGCCGGAACCTTCCGTACCGGTTACGCGGTTCCCGCCAGTGTGAGCTCGGATGGACAGGCTCATGCAATCGGAAAGCTCGACCGCTCGCTCAGCACCTTTGACCAGCGCCAGAACCTGGTCGGAACGGCAACCTACGACCTGCCCTTCGGCCGTGGAAAAATCGGTGACAGCAACGCCATTGTGCGCGGGATCGCCGGCGGATGGCGCTTGTCGGGCATCTTCACCTACATCGGCGGAAACCCGCTTGCCCTCACCGGCAGCACCTGCACAGGCGTTACCGGGCAGGGAACCTGCATGCCCGTGATCGCGGCTGGTTTTACCGGCACCGCGCGTCAAAACGGCGCATGGGGTCATGGAGCTACCCGCACCAACCTGGGCACCATCCCTTATGTCAACCCGGCCGCCTTTGCTTTGACCGGAACGCTCGCCAACGAGTACGTCATCAGCAACATTGCTCGCACAGCGCCTCTGGGCCTGCGTGGACCTGGCAACTACGACATCGACGGCAGCGTTCGCCGCACCTTCGACATCTGGAACAAGGAGAACGTGAAGTTCGTCTTTGAAGCCAACGTTTTCAACCTCGAAAACCACGTCTGGTTTGGCAGCACTTCCACCAACGCCAGCGGTTCCATCAGCCAGGTCGTTGGAAACGGCGCCTTCGGAACCGTTACCGGCCAGGCAAATAATCCTCGCCAGTTCCAGTTTGCCGGTCATATCAACTTCTAACTGAAAAACAATCCTTGGAAACGGAGGGGCTGATTTCATGGCCCCTCCACTTTTTTGCGTTTCATCCGCCACTTGTTTGAAGATCGGAGCCGCAGGAGCAAAACAGGTCGCTGAAATCCTCGGTTTTGACCTCGGATTTGAAAGGGCATGGCTTTAGCCGTGCCGACAAGGCTATTAATGAATGCGGGCTTTAGCCCCTGAGGGATGTACTTAGGCAAACATGCGCAATGCAGTCCTCTTTTCGCAGCCTGTGCAACTCGCGTTACCCGTGCCCGTTTTTCTGGCCCGTGAAACTCGCTGCTGTCGCTGTCAAGAATAACCGGGCGCGACGACCGCCCGCTCACACAGGAGACAAATGTCAATCTCGTCCCGATCCCTTTTCATCGCCGCTTGTTTGCTTATCGCTCCAGGAGCGCTCAGCGCGCAGGACACGCGCAATGTAGTTGAGCCGTACATCCCCGCCGCCTGCATCACGCTCGAAGCCCGCATTGCCGCACCCGGCGGCGTGATTGCCGCGCAGGATGAGCAGGCGCTCGATACGGCGCGCATTCAGAACGCGATGGATCACTGCGCCGCGGGCCACTCCGTGGTTTTGGCCGCGCAGGGCGCAAAGAACATTTTCATCACTGGCCCACTGTCGATGCACAGCGGTGTGACGCTCGTGGTGAACGCGCATACCGCGCTGGTTGCCTCGCGAGATCCGCGCATCTTCGATCTCACTCCGGGCAGTTGCGGCGTGCTGAGTGAGCGCGGTCATGGCTGTATGCCGATCATCACCGCCGACGGCGCGCACGACAGTGGAATCATGGGCGAAGGTTCCATCGACGGACGTGGCGGCGCGAAGATTCTGGGCCAGGAGATCACTTGGTGGGATCTTGCCCACAAGGCCAAGATCACCGACAAGAATCAGAGCGTACCGTGGATGATGGTGCTGCGCCATGCCGATAACTTCACGCTCTATAAGATCACGCTGCGCAACTCGCCCGGTTTTCATGTAGGCGTGAACGAGACGGACGGATTCACCGCCTGGGGCGTGAAGATCATGACGCCCAAAACCGCGCGCAACACGGACGGCATCGATCCCGGCTCGTCGCGCAACGTGACCATTGCCTATTGTTCCATCCATACCGGCGACGACGATGTTGCGGTGAAGTCCAGCAAGGCCGGGCCGGCGCAGAACATCTCGATTCTGCATAACCATTTCTATACCGGGCACGGCATGTCCATCGGTAGCGGCACCAGCGGCGGAGTGGATCACATGCTGGTGGACGACCTGACCATCGATGGCGCGGACAATGGAATTCGCATCAAGTCCGATCGGAGCCGGGGCGGCCTGGTGCACGATCTTCTGTATCGTAATGTGTGCATTCGCGACACCAAGAATCCGCTGGTCTTCACGCCGCTCTATACCACCTTCAGCGGCAATCGGCTTCCTGTCTATCGCGACATCGCGCTGCAGGATGTTCATGTAATGACCGCAGGCAGTTACACGTTTCTCGGACTGGATGCGGAGCACAAACTCGGCCTCAAGCTCGACAATGTTTTCGCCGACGGCCAGCAGAGTTCGCGCTTCCTGAACAAGGACGCAGAGATCACCATCGGAAGCCGTCGCGGCAATCTGGAGCCTGCCGGCGAGAATGTGGCAATCACACAAACGCCCGGTTCTGCTGCAGGCACGCCGCTGGCTTGCGATGCAAGGTTCATCCCCTTTCCCTCGCTGGACACCGCTCCCGAAATGGTCGGCAAGACGCCCCCCGAGGATGAGACGCTCTACGTGGCGGCGGATGGAACCGGCGACTTCTATTCCATTCAGCGCGCGCTGGATGCCGCGCCCGCGACCGGTGCCTTGCTGCTGGTCGCTCCCGGCGTTTATCGCGAAGTGCTCACCATCGACAAGCCCAACATCCAGATTCGCAGCGTGAACCCCGACGCCTCCAAAACTGTGATCGTGAACGATCGCAGCGCCGGGGCAAATGGGGGCACACTGCATTCGGCCACGGTCAATGTGACGGCCGATAATTTCTTTGCGGAGAATGTCACCTTCGAAAACGACTTCAATCGCACCCATCCGCAGCTTCCCGCTGGCTCGCAGGCGCTGGCCCTGCTGGTGAAGGGTGATCGTGCCGTCCTCCATAATGTTCGCCTGCTCGGTAACCAGGACACGGTCTACCTCGGCAGCCGTAATTGCTCTCCGGATGGCGACAACTGCATCCCGACACGGCAGTATTTTTCCGATTCGTATATTGCCGGCAACGTCGATTTCATTTTTGGCGACAGCAAAGCCGTTTTTGACAGGTGCGAGATTCACAGCACCGCGCATGAGGGCGGATTCATCACCGCCCAGTCGAAGCATTATGCAAGCGAAGACTCCGGCTTTGTTCTGAACCGCTGCAAGCTGATTGCCGATGAGGGAGTGACGAAGACCGTGTTTCTGGGCCGTCCCTGGCGGCCGTACGCGTCGGTTGTCTACATCGACACCGAGATGGGCGCGCACATTGACGCTGCCGGTTGGCGCGAATGGCACCCCGGCGAGACGCATTCGCTCGACACAGCTTTCTACGCTGAATTCGGCTCAACCGGTCCCGGCGCGCATCCCGGTGAGCGCGACCCGCACGCAAAAATCCTGACCAAGGAAGACGTGAAGAAGTTTGAGCCGGCCGCCTTTCTGCGCGGGTCCGACAACTGGAATCCACTGGCGCAGCCGCCGGAGATTCGTTGATCGGTCTGCATCGGCGGGTGCGCCGACTCCTTGCTGAAGGTCACCGGAGTGCACCCGCAGGTCATTTGACAGCGCCGGAAAGCGATTGCTACGGTTGTCGTTAAAGTGACGAGACGGGTTGTTGGTCGAACTGGAAGGTCCTTCTGGTCCCTCCCTGGCTCTCGAAGCTTAATCGTTTGAGCACATTGCTTCATACGCATTGTGCAGCTCTGCGTTTGAGCAGAAGTTTAGTCAAGAGAAGAGGATTTCATATTGGCGGCCTCTGTTTCGCTCGCTCTTTTACTCGCTGGCCGCGGAGGAGGTCCAGCAATGACATTTCGTCGGGGCGGTCCCTTTTGGGCTACCCGCTGGGCGCTTTCCGCGGCAGATCTGGATAGGGCCTGCAAGCTCGTGAAAAAGGCGTTAAAGTGAAGGAAGACTCAAGACAGTACATGCACTGATCTGATCCTTTGCGGCCTTTTTGCCGATAAAAAAACCGGCAGTGTGAGAAGTTCCGTGTCGGACGGGCCTGAATCCTCTTATGAAGACACTAGTTGTTGCTGTGGCATTGATCTTCGGTTGGCCCAACTTCGCGAACGGAGCCGTTTCTCCGACCCTGACCACACTTGGTGCAGTCACTGCTCTCTCCAACGCCGAGGCCAGTCGAGCGATCCCGGTCTCCTTCGAAGCGACGGTATCTTTCGCGCGCCTCTATGAAAATGTGCTTTTTGTGCAAGATGGTCCTGCGGCGATCTTCGTCCGGCCACCTGCTGGATTAAGGCTGCTTCCCGGCGACCGAGTCCTCGTGAAAGGGCGGACCAGGCAGAGTTTTCGCCCGATTGTTGTGAGCGAAAGCATCACCGTGCTCCATCCGGGTGTTGCTCCCACGCCTATCCCCTCCACTTTTGAAGAGCTGATTCGCGGGCGGCACGACTCCACACGCGTCTCGATCCGCGCCACAATCCGGGCCGCCGATGTGGTTTTGACCGGCGCGCCTCCGGTCCAGAGCACGCGGTTGCAGGTGGTGGCCGAAGCAGGCCACTTCGAACTGTACCTGAACGGATACGACTCTGCCGTTCTCAAGAACCTGTTGGATGCCGAGGTCGAGGTTGCGGGGGTTGCGGCGGGAAAATTCGACAGCAAGATGCAGCAGACCGGAGTGGTGGTCTACGTAAATTCCTTGGCAGATATCAAAGTTCTGGCTCGCGCCGCAATCGACCCGTGGTCCTTGCCGGTCACCACCATGGACCGGGTTCTTGCCGCCTACCGCATGCATGACATGACTCCTCGCGTGCGCGTCCGTGGCGTCATCACCTACTTCCAGCCCGGCTCGGCGATCGTCCTGCAGGACGGATCCCGCAGCCTGTGGATTTCCACACAAACCCGTGAACCGCTGCAGATTGGCGACCGCGCCGAGGCAACCGGGTTCCCCAACGCGCGCGAGCGGCTTCTGACCCTGAACGACGCGCAGATCATGGACAGTCACGTCTTTGAGCCGGTCACGCCCCAGCTCGCGACCTGGCATCAGTTGGCTTTCTGGAGCAGCAACACCCCCAGCGGACACCAGAACGACCTGGTCTCGATTGAAGGGGTGGTGGAGACGGACGTTCGCGAGGCGCTGCAGGACGAATACGTGTTGAAATCCGATGGCCGCCTCTTTACTGCGGTCTATCGCCATCCGGGGGGCAGCGAACTGCCACCGATGATGCAGATTCCGGCAGGTACAAAGGTGCGTGTAACCGGGATCTGTGTAGTTGCCGACCCCAACTCGGTGAGCCCGGATGAGGAGATTCCCTTCAACATCCTGCTGCGCTCGTTCGACGACATCGCGATTATTGCGAGCCCTTCCCCGTTGAGTGTGCAAAACCTGATGATTGTGGCCGGCATTTTGATGCTGGTGGTGATTGCGGTTGGCGCCTGGGGATGGATTCTTCGCGACAAGGTTCGCCGCCAAACCGGCGCGCTGGCCGCGATGGCCCAATTTGAGCAGCGTCGCAGCCGCGCCCTGGAAGACATCAACGGCAGCCGGCCGCTGAATGAGATTGTCACTGAAATTACCGAGATGGTTTCGTCCACGCTGAACGGAGTTCCATGCTGGTGCGAGATTTCCGATGGCGACACCCTCGGCAATCGTCCCCCCGAAGCGGATGGAATGCGCCAGATCCACGTCAAGATCGGATCGCGCAATGGTCCCGTGCTGGGTAACATCATTGCCGGCCTCGGCCTGGAGGGCATATCCGACGAGCACGCCCAGGAAGCGCTCTCCGGCGGCGCGCGCCTGGCCATGCTGGCCATCGAGACCCGCCGGCACTACTCCGACCTGCGTCACCGCTCCGAATACGATTTGCTCACCGGCACGCATAATCGGTTCTCTTTCGAACGGCACTTGGATGCGCGCATCGAAGAGGCGCGCCAGAACGGAGGGATCGTCGGCCTGGTCTACCTTGACTTCGATCGCTTCAAAAGTGTGAATGATATCTATGGCCACCATGTAGGAGACCTGTTTCTGCAGGAGGCGGCCATACGCATGAAGCGCCAGTTACGCACTGTCGACATTCTGGGGCGTCTGGGTGGGGATGAGTTTGTCGCATTGGTCCCCCAGATCCGCAGCCGCGCGGATGTGGAAGAGATCGCCCATCGCCTGCAGCACTGTTTTGATCCTTCATTTGTGCTGGAGGATGTGGAGCTGAATGGCTCGGCCAGTGTGGGCGTCTCTGTATTCCCCGAAGATGCCACCTCCCGCGAAAGCCTGATCAGCGCCGCGGATGCCGCCATGTATGCCGCCAAATACAGCCGGCGTCGCATGGGGGACATCGTCTCCGATCTGCCCGATTGTGATTCGTCTGCGGATGTTCGCTCGTAGCGCGGGTCGAACGGCCGGGTGTGCGCCGTCCAGCTGGCGCTTCAATGCGATAAGCTGATGCGGGAGGTTTCCCGATGCGCTTATCTTCCTGGGGCCGCGTGCCTGCATTCCTCATCTCTTTCTTCGTCGTTGCTCTCGGCCTGGCGCTGCCTTTGCCGGCGCAGCAAGCCGGCAGCGCCCCAGCCCTTTCGGTCATCCATGTTGAGCACGGACCCAACACCGCCGCTGCACAGAATGCCCACTATGTTGTGCTGGTCTCGCTGGATGGCTTTCGCTGGGACTATCCCTCCAAATTCGGCGCGCCGAACCTGCTGGCTTTGGGCAAAATGGGAGCCTGGGCGCCCAACGGCATGTTGCCGAGCTTTCCGTCGCTGACCTTTCCCAATCACTTCACCATCGTGACCGGCCTCTATCCGGAGCACCATGGCCTGGTTGCCAACAGCTTCTACGACGAGACGAAGCAGGCGCGCTACGCCATTAGCGATCCCAAGGCAGTCACCGACGGCAGCTGGTATAGCGGCACTCCGCTCTGGAGCCTGGCTGAAAGCCAGGGAATGCGCACCGCCTGCCTCTTCTGGCCAGGGTCGGAAGCCACCATCGCGGGTTTCCAGCCAACCTACTACCTGCACTTCGACGACAAGACGGACGCGAATGCACGCATCGACCAGGTGATGGCCTGGCTGCGGCTTCCCGCTGCGGATCGGCCACACTTCATCACCCTTTATTACTCGTCGCCTGACCACGAGGGCCACGAGTTCGGGCCGGATGCCCCGGAAACCGGCGCAGCGGTTAAGCGCGTTGACGGCCTGGTCGGCAGGCTCAAGAAGCAGCTGGACTCCACCGGCTTGCCTATCGATTTGGTGGTCGTCAGCGACCATGGCATGGCCAAGGTCGAGGGCGGGTGGATCACTCTGGACCAGCTGGCCGACCTGACAGGATTTGAGACGGTCGGAGCACTCCTTTATGGGAAAACCGAGGCAGACCGTGTCCGGGTATACAACCAGCTCAAAAAGGCCTCCGACAAATTCGTCGTCTATCGCCGCAAGGACGTGCCGCCCAGCCTCAACTACAACCAGAATCCTCGCGAGGGCGATCCGGTGGTGATTGCGACCGGACCTTACGCCATTCGCGCGCACGGGCCGCCTGCCGGAAAAGCGGATCAGCCACCCATTGCCGGCATGCATGGCTATGACCCACGCAAATTGCCACAGATGAAGGCCAGCTTCTTTGCCGCCGGCCCGGATATCCTGCCGGGGAAGACCGTTGCGCCCTTTGAGAATGTGAATCTGTATCCCTGGCTGGCGCATATGCTTGGGCTCGCAGCGCCAAAATCCGACGGAGATTTGAACGTTTTGGCAGGAATTTTGCATGATAATGGTAATAATGAAGAGAAATGAAGGGGTAAGCGCGAAATGAATGTTGTTTTGGGGATAGACGGCGGGGGGACGCGGACCCGCGCGTCAATCAAGCAAGGCGACCAGGTTCTGGCTTATGCGGAGAATGGTTCCATCAAGCGTTTGCGGGTGGGCGTCGGGGCTGCTGAAGAAAATCTGCGCGCGCTGTTGCGGGAAGTGTATGCGCAGGCTGGGGTGAAGGCTGTGAGCGCAGCTTCGGCAGGAATAGCCAGCGCCACCATGCCGGGCGTTTCCGATTGGATTGAGGCGGTATTTGACGACTTCAACGTGGCCCGGTCCGAAGTGGTGGGCGATGAGGTGATTGCTCTCGATGCGGCCTTCAAGGGCGGGCCGGGAATCCTCCAAATTGCCGGGACCGGGACCAATTGCATTGGACGCGCATGGGACGGCAGTCGTGAGGCGGCTGGTGGGTGGAGTTCGCGCCTGGGCGATGAAGGGTCGGGCTACTGGATTGGCCTGCACGCCGTGCGCCGCGCTCTGCGCGCTCATGACCGCGAAGAGCCTTGCGGCATTCTCCGGCGGGTGGGCGAAATCTGGGGCACGCCTTCGCTGGAAGACTTGGTCAACCTGGGCGACAGCACGCCGGGGCCGGACTTTGCGGCGCTGGCGCCCGTGATTAGCGAGCTTGCTCAACGAGGCGACGCGGTGTCCATCGGCGTTCTGCAACAGGCCGCCGATGACTTGGTGGCGTCTGTTCTTCTGGTGCGCGCCAAGCTGCGGCGCAAGCACGGCATCGACGGTGAAGTCCCGGTGGCATGGACGGGCGGTGTGGTGGAGAAGATGGCGCTGGTGCGCGAGTGCTTCTTTGCCGGCCTGAAGGCCGCCGCTCCGCAGATGCCGGTGGCTACCGAGCCAGTGGTTTCGCTCGAAGGCGCGCTGTGGCGCGCGGAGCGGCTGGCGGCGACGGCGGGGTAAAACTTGACTGATCGCCCGGAGGGATTGGTGCTCTCAAAGGCCCAAGATTCCGGATCGGGGCACCGTGATTTGATTGTTCAGCGCGTCTCGCAGTTTTCAACCTGCCAATAGCCGCTTCTCCTGTCGATTGTCTCGATCCAACTCAGGAGCCTCGTGCAAAATTGTTCTAGAAGGACGAGAAGCGTCAGGGCACGACTTCAGTCGTGCCGAAAAAGCCGCAAAAGGGTGTTGGGCTTTAGCCCCCTGCGACAATTTTTTCAGTTGTTTGCAATTCAGCAGCGCTGAAGCCGGATTCGGGATAGTCCGTTTGCGGCACGACTGAAGTCTTGCCCTGACGCATATCGGCTATCCGAAAACAGTTTTGCAAGAGGTTCTCAGGACTATACTTACTTCGATCGACGGGCGACCCGAATAAGGAATACCGCGTGCTTCACGGAGGCTGCATGGTCCATGCAAGTCAGTGGCCGTTCAGGTCGAAGCGCCTCGCGCCTGCAGCTTTGGTGCTGTTTCTTGTCCTGCCTTGCGTGGCGCAGTCAACGCATTTTTCCGAAGCCGATTTGCCCGCGCTGCTCAAACGGATGCAGATCAATATGACCGCAAACGAGAGGCTGGCGCAGCAGTTTACCAGCGATGAAAGATGGCGTAATCGTACCTCCTTTAAAGAAGGAAGCTGGGGATCCGACCATACGGCAAGATTCGAGAACATGTTCGTCGAGGGCCTGCCGTATCGGCGGAAGGTGGAAGCGGGCGGCAAGCCGTTGAGCGCCGAGGAAGCCGCCGCGGAACAGAAGCGTCTCGACCAGACCGCGGCAGAGCGTCGCGCGATGACTCTCGAAGAGAAGAAGAAGCTCTTCCACTGGGATTACCATAGCTCGCTGCCTCTTTGCTGTCTTGCAACACTTTTCGAAAATCGTATCGTGAGGCAGGAAGAGATCGGCGGGCGTGAGGTTGTGGTGGTGGAGTCGCAGGCCATGTCAAACGCAAAACCTGCGACCGCTGAAGAGAAAAGCAGTGTGGACTGGAAAGAGACCACTTGGATCGATCTGGAAGACGCCATGCCCTCCCGCGTGGAAGCCGAGTTGCTGAAAGGCCAAGAGCACTTTGAAAAGGGCATGACTGTGCATATTGATTTCGTGCGGTGGGCCGGCCCGGCAGCAACGAAAGGGGCCGCGCCCCAAGGCGTTTGGCTGCAGGGCTATTCCGTCAGCCACTTCCGCTTTTGGACGCCTCTCAACAAGGGCTTCGGAATCACCGAAAAGACCTGGTCGAACTTCAAACGCTTCCAAGTGGATGTGCGCCTGCTGGAAGAGCCGGTGGAGGAGATGCCCGTAGCAAAGACGCATTAGGGAACGCCACCTTTCAGCTCATGGAGCGGATGGAGTGAGCGTGGGATTGAGGGAAACGAGAGCCGGACCCCGCTCCGGACCGCTCCGGAATCGCGAAGAGACCGTTCGGTTTGTAGCATCCGGGCGGCTGGTTTAGCATCCGAGTGTGGCAGCCCTCGACACCCCGGTAACCTATGTGAAGGGTGTAGGTCCGCGAATTGCGGCCATACTGCTGCCCAAAGGCATCGAGACCGCCGAGGATCTGCTCTACCACCTGCCTTTTCGTTACGAAGACCGGCAGAATCCGCGCAGTCTGGATGAGTTGAAGCCGGGCGAAACGGCGAGCGTGATCGGCGAAGTTCGTGGGTCGGCGCTGCTCAAAACTCGCAGAATGCCGATCTTCGAGCTGGTGCTGGGCCAGGGCCGCGCGGCCATCAAGTGCATCTGGTTTAACGGCGGCTACCTGGAAGGCAAATTCGAGCCCGGGCAAACCGTCGCCGTCTACGGCAAAGTGGAACCGTCGCGCTCCACCAGCAACCTGAAGATGATTCAGCCGCAGTTCGAGATCCTGCCCGGCGCGGACTCGGATGACGAGACGAAGCTGCTGGAAGTGGGCCGCATTACCCCGATCTATGAGTCTCTGGGCGGCCAGCGGCTGGGTTCGCGCTGGCTGCGCAAGGTGATCTTCCATCTTCTGGAAGAGCTGCGCGGCTCGGTTGCCGAGTGTCTGCCTGCTGCAATGCTGGAGCGTCTCAAGCTGCCGGACCGTGAAACCAGCCTGCGGGCGGTGCACTTTCCGCCGGATGGAACCACCTTTGCGCAGCTGACTGGCTGGTCCTCACCCGCGCATCGCCGTCTGATCTTCGAAGAGCTGTTTTATCTGGAGTTGGGACTGGAGCTGAAGCGCCGCAATATGCGCAAGCGCGCCGGGATCGGCTTTGCGACCAACGAAACCATCCGCGAGGCATTGCGGGAAGTGCTGCCCTTTCATCCCACCAAGGCGCAGAAAAAGGCGTTGGGCGAGATTGTCGACGACATGCGTCAGCCCAGCCCCATGCGCCGCCTCCTGCAAGGCGATGTGGGATCGGGCAAGACGATTGTCGCTTTTCAGGCGATGCTGGTGGCCATCGAGAACGGCTACCAGGCCGCGCTGATGGCGCCCACTGAGATCCTGGCCACGCAGCACTTTCTGGCGGCTCGCAAGCTGCTGGAGCGGAGCAGCCGCAGTCCGCGGGTGGTGCTGCTCACCGGCTCGCTGGATGAGGACCGCAAGCGGGCCACGCGGCGGGCAATCAATAACGGCGAAGCGCAGCTGGTGATCGGAACCCATGCGCTCATCGAAGAAAAAGTCGAGTTCGACAAGTTGGGCCTGGTCGTGGTGGACGAGCAGCACCGTTTCGGCGTGATGCAGCGCTTTCGCATGACCAAAAAGCCCAACCAGGCCGAGCCCGACCTGCTGGTGATGACCGCGACGCCGATTCCACGCACGCTAGCCTTGAGCCTTTATGGAGATCTCGACATCAGCATTCTGAACGAGCTGCCGCCCGGCCGCACTCCGATCATGACCCGGCGCGTGCAGGAAGAGCGGATGGATTCCGTGTGGGAGTTCGTGCGCAAACAGGTGGGCGCGGGCCGCCAGGCCTACATTGTCTACCCGGTAATCGAAGGCGCGAAGGACGACCAGCCGGAACTGGACTTCCCACGCGAAGAAGCCGAAGAAGTTGAGGCTGCGCCTGCGCCGAAGAAGAAATCGCGCAAGAAGGGCGCGGATCTCTTTGCCGCGGAAGCTCCGGAAGCGCCTTCCAGCGGGAAGCTCGGGCTTAAATCCGCAGTCGATATGCACGAGAAGTTGCGAACGGGTCCGCTTTCCGGCCTGCGCGTCGGCCTGCTGCACGGACGCCTCGGCGCGGACGACAAGGAAGTGGTGATGCGGCGCTTTCAGCGGGGCGAAATCGACGTGCTGGTAGCTACCACCGTGGTGGAAGTGGGTGTGGACGTCCCGAATGCGACAGTGATGGTGGTCGAACATGCGGAGCGGTTCGGACTGGCCCAGCTACACCAGCTGCGTGGGCGCGTCGGCCGTGGCGCGGCCAGGAGCTATTGCATCCTGGCAACCGGACGGCGGGTTTCGCCGGTAGGGGAAGAGCGGCTGAATGCGATGGTGCGAACGCAGGACGGATTCGAGCTGGCGGAACTGGATCTGTCGATTCGTGGCCCGGGCGAGTTCTTCGGCACGCGGCAGGCGGGGTTGCCGGATTTCCGGGTAGCCAATCTGGTGCGCGACCGGGAGCTGCTGGAACTGGCCAAGGTCGAAGCCGCACGGTTTGTGCAGGACCCGACCGAGGACGTAACGGAGACCGAAAAGGCGCAAATCCGCAAGCGGCTGATTGCCAACAGGCAGAGGCGGTATGGGCTGGTGGAAGCAGGCTAGAATCCAAGCCCGCCCTGTGCAGTCCGGGCGCGCCCGAGCGGTAAGGCTGATCTCTGACCTCTGATCCCTGACCCCTGATCCCTGACCCCTGTCTTTATGCCGCCTCGTGTGCGTGCGAGTGGTACGACGACATTTCGATCGGGAAGGTTTGAATCTCGAGATCGATGCTGGCGATTTCCTTGCCGCAATCTTTCTGATGGCTGCGCGTGCACTGGCAGAGCTCGGTGAAGCGGATGTGGCCGTTCTGGCTCA
This sequence comes from uncultured Occallatibacter sp., assembly GCA_964595345.1. Classification (GTDB taxonomy): domain Bacteria; phylum Acidobacteriota; class Terriglobia; order Terriglobales; family Acidobacteriaceae; genus Telmatobacter. Next base: position 21,394 of record CAZQPY010000029.1, on the reverse strand, counting down.
ACTCCAGGCCGGCGGCTATCAAGAGGCTGTACATCTCGACACAGGCCTGCCTCTCGAATTCGAAGAGCATGCTGACGGTCCCGCTATCGTTTGCTCCCCGGCTGAGAACCCAGCCGCCGCAACCCAGAATGGCTCCGGTGAGGGTCTGGACCAGGCGCACCGGCTCTTCGATCGAGATAGCCTTCATCTGCATCGCCCAAGGGGCGCTCACTATCGGTACTGTTGGTTCCGGCGCTCTGCGTCCCGGCATGGTGTGCCTCACAGTCTTCTTATCGGTGGCAAGTGCCGGAGCATAACGTCTGTGCAGGAGTCGAACGGCGCTGCCCGAGATTGACACATGGAGAGCCGTTTGCACCCTAATAATCCCTTGCGGAGGTAACAGTTTGTCGGGGAAGCGCCGCCTACAGCGAAACCAGAGTTGGTGTATCCCGAAAGCGCTGCGCAATAGTCGACGCGACCACCAGGGAGCGGCGACCTTGCACGAAACTCACCGGGCCACAGGAACTCTGGCTTCGCTCTAAGGCTCATCGAAACCCAACTCGGCTTGAACATATCGCATGCGATTGTTGTAGTTTGAAAGACATCATGATTGTCGGATCGGGAATCGATATCGCCGAGATCGGCCGCATTCGGAACTCCGTCGAGCGTTATGGAGAACGCTTTTTGAACCGGGTGTTTACGGCGGCGGAACAGGCCTACTGCCTGCGTAAGCGCAACGCGGCGGAGAGCCTGGCGGCACGCTTTGCGGCCAAGGAAGCGGGCGCGAAAGCATTGGGCACCGGCATCAGCTTCGGGGTGAACTGGCTGGAGATCGAAGTGGTCCGCGAACCCACCGGGAGGCCTACGTTGCGCTTTCATGGGCGGGCACTGGAAATTGCATCTCATCTCGGCGTGGCTCATGCGGCCCTGTCGCTGACCCACACCGGGGAGCTGGCCATGGCCAGCGTGGTGCTTGAAAACGCTCAATAGGGCCCGCATATCTGCTATTCTCAAGGCGTTAGAGCATTTTTTGGTTCCCGTTCCGGGGCCTTTGAGTCAGGGTCCACACGCCTAACCGAGGGAAACACGCCTCTTATCGTGGCTCTGCAACCGGTAGAAACGAAATCCTGTAGCCGCAACATGTCCGCGAAGGGAGTGCCGTGCCAAGCCGCAAAGAGATTCAGTGGTCGCAACTGAGAGTGGGCGCGTTGATTCTCGCGGCCATGGCTGTGCTGGTGGTGCTTATCTTCCTCATGTCCGGGTCATCGGGCGGGCTGTTTGCACACAAGCTGGTGCTGCGCTCTTATTTTGAAAACGCGGCGGGGATCAAGGTTGGCGCGCCGGTGACCCTGGAAGGCGTAACCATCGGCAATGTCATCAAGGTCCGCGTTGTTCCCGCGCGCAATCCCAATCCCGTGGAAGTGACCATGCAGGTGAGTGAGGAATTCATCACCGCCCTGCACGTGACTTCGACCACCGCGATTGCACAGGCCGGGGTGCTGGGCGATAGCTATGTGGATATCAGCTCCGCGCACGCCTACGGGCCGCCGCCGTTTCAGAATGCCGAGTTGCGCGCCACCGGCTCGCCCAGTATCCAGGACGTGATCCGGACCAGCGAAGACTCCATCGCCGAGGTCACTTCGCTGCTGCATAAAATCGAAACCCTCGTGGACACGCTGAATTCGCGCCGGGGCACCATGGGCGAGCTGATCAACAACCCCGAATTGGGCCGCAAGATCACCGCTATCGCCACCGACCTGCAGACGATCACCGAAGCCGTTGCACAGGGCAAAGGATCGCTGGGCAAGTTTGTCACCGACGACACGCTCTATGACCGTACCAACTCTGCCGTGGACCGCCTGGACAAGATCACCACCGCCTTGGACGAGGGCAAAGGATCGGCTGGCAAGTTCCTCAAGGACGAGACGCTCTATAACAACCTGAACGCCGCCGCGGCCAACACCAATCAGCTGGTTGCGGATATCAACGCCGGCAAGGGCGCGGCAGGCAAGTTCGCCAAGGATCCGGAGTTCGCCGCGAAGCTGGAGGACACGGTGACGCGGCTCAATTCGATCCTGAAGGCGGTGGACGAAGGCAAGGGAACGGTGGGGCAGCTGGTGCAGAACCGTTCGCTTTATGACCACACCGATCAGGCCATGGATCAGACGCAACAGCTGGTGAAGGCGATCCGCGAAGACCCCAAGAAGTACTTCGTCATTCATATGAAGCTGTTCTGAAGAACCTCTGATCAAGTCGATGTTTTGAAAGGGCACGGCTTTACAGGCTGCGGAAAAACTCCAATTTGGCCTCTGTTTTGAAAGGGCACGGCTTCAGCCGTGCCGATAAGGGCAATAGAATGAACGCGGCTTTAGCCGCCGAGGGATGTCTTTTGAGATTTTCCGCCAAAGGCAGCCCTTTTTCCGCAGCCTATTTAGCCGTGCCGCAAACGCAATAGGATCAACGCGGGCTTTAGCCCCCGAGGGAATGCGGGTTCTCGACGAGCACTCATTCAGAGGTTTCCTGAGAAGGCGAGAGCATGATTCGACTTTGTACGGAACAGGATTTAGACGCGATCTTTTCCATCGTCAATGACGGCGCGCAAGCCTACAAAGGCATCATTCCCGCCGACCGTTGGCACGAGCCCTACATGCCACAGGAAGAGCTCCGCCAGCAGATCGAAGATGGCGTGATCTTCTGGGGTGTGGAAGAGGCCGGCGAGCTGATGGGCGTGATGGGGATTCAGCCGGTGCAGGATGTGTCGCTGATCCGCCACGCCTACGTGCGCACCACGTGCCAGCGGCGTGGCGTGGGCAAATTGCTGCTCGATCACCTGCTGGGAATGGCGGCCGCTCCCGTGCTCATCGGCACCTGGGCAGACGCAACCTGGGCCATCGGGTTCTACGAGAAGAACGGCTTCGCAAAAGTCACACACGCAGAGAAGGAGCGCCTGCTGCGGAAGTACTGGCTGATTCCCGAGCGGCAGGTGGAAACCTCAGTCGTGCTGGCGGATGCGAAGTGGCGCGCGTGCCCCAGTTCGCGGTGAGCGAGTTAATCCACTAGAAATGGGTGCCCCAGGTCCCTCGCACTTGGGGACCTGGGAAAGCACGAACCATGGGCAACCGCCTGGAACTGTTTGCTGTAAGGGATAAGCAATGAGGCAACTTGTGATAAGCGGTTGGAACTCGGGATTCGACAAGATCTTGTTGACGAAGACCCTTCGAGCGGAGTTCGGATATTCCTTGTCAGAGGGGAAATCGATAACGGATCGAGTCCTCGCAAATGAAGAAGTAAGAATCCCGTTCGATCATGAACACTCCAGGGAAAAAGACCTCGTCATGAGACTCCGGGAAATTGGAGTGAGAGCTTCAATCGAGATCTAGGCGGCCACCACAAATCTCAATTCCCGGGAACTTGGCAGCCAACCGCCCCGTACTGATCTCCACCGGAGGTCTCTGTGTTCCCCAAACACCTTGTACCGGCTGCGGCGCTTCCCCTGCTCGCGGCTGCTTTCTGTTTCATCTCTTCCCGCCCGCCCCAGGCCGCGCTGGCCGCATCCACCTACTCACCCACCTACGCGCAGAACGGCGACCTGCTGCCGCCTGCGAACTATCGCGAGTGGATCTACCTGAGCGCCGGCATCGACATGAGCTATAACCCGAAGACGGCGGAGATGCAAGGTCACTCCATGTTCGACAACGTCTTTGTGGACCCCGCCGCCTACAAGAGCTTTCTCGCCACCGGCACCTGGCCCAGTAAAACGGTCATGGTTCTGGAGGTGCGCGAAGCCCGCAGCAAGGGCTCCATCAATCGGCAGGGGCACTACCAGGGCGTTGGCGTCATGGGCATGGAGGTGCATGTCAAAGATGAGAAGCGCTTCCCCGGCAAGTGGGCCTTCTTCGACTTCGACAAGCCGGACGCGCAGGGCACTCTGATCCCCACCGGGGCTCCGTGTTACAGCTGCCACGCGCAGCACGCCGCGGTCGACACCACGTTTGTGCAGTTCTATCCGACGCTGCTGCCGATTGCGCAAAAGAAAGGCACTCTGAGCGAAGGATTCTTGAAAGAGGAAGCCGCTAACTCGCTAACTCGCTAACTGGGCGCAGCCCGGCTAACTCCGCTAACGCCGCTAACTCCGCTAACCCCGCTAACGCCGCTAACGCCGCCAATTCCGCTAACCTCTATACGTCCGCCAGAACTCCACAAAACCTTTCAGCCGCACCACCTGGAAGTAGCCGCTGGCGACCAGAAAAAAAAGGACAGCCAGCATCCAGACGGCATGCATCGAGTCGGGGCCGAGCTCCTCGCTGAAGGGCAAGGGCGCGGCCGAGAAGACCATGGCCACCACGATCAGCGCCAGCTTGACGATGCCCATCACCAGATTAATTTCGACGAGCTTGCCGGTGAAGGCGCGCCCCAGATGCAGGCTGGCTTTGATCGCAGAGAACGGGGATCGCCGCTCGAAGAGCGCGATAAGGGGCGCGATGGCCAGAGGCCAGCTGAGCAGCGCCCACGCGGTGAAGAAGCCCAGCGACAGAAAGATGGTCCAGCCGCTGAAGCCGATCAGATCCGGTTCGCCATTGGGTGGAATGTGAGTGGCCGCGACCCAGCCGATCGAGCTGTACCATCCCCAGCAGACGGCCGCAAAAAGCGCCAGCCACGCTGTCTGCAGAGCGATCATCGTCAGCGGGCGAAACCGCAGCGTCGGCTCCATGCGGCGCAGAAGCAGTCCACGTCCTATGCCGGAGACGACCACCCAGGCCAGCGCGGCGATGGGCAAAAGCCAGCGCAGTCCGGCAAGGAAAAATGGCTGGCAAAGGACGATGATCCGTGAGATCTGCGTTGCCGCCAGCCAAGGGTTCTGAGGATTGATGGAAGTGAGGTCCGAGCCGAGCAACTCCTGCCTGCCGATGGTGAGGAGGATGCGGAGGACCTGAAGCGAGCAGACAGCGAGGAAGGGGATTCCGAAGGCCCAGCGCCAGGCGATTTCAATGGCCGGCAAGGATGGCCGAGCGAAGACCCAACCCATCTGACCTACGAGCGATTGGGTCCCGCGCAGCGGCTGCGCCATCTAACACCTCATTGACCGGACGACCTTTGAAGCATCCCACCTTCGCGACAAAGAAAAACATCGCGAGGTTGGGGCGCCCAATGGCTATTTCACGACTTGACTGCTACTTCACCACCAGGTTTACCAGCTTGCCCGGCACCACGATCACCTTGACCACGGTTTTGCCGGCGATGCGGGCCTGGAGCTTTTCACCCGCCAGCGCCGCGGCTTCGATGGTCTTGGAGTCGGCATCGGCGGCCACGCGGACCACCTCAACCAGCTTGCCGTTGATCTGCACCGGAATCTCCAGCTCGTCTTCTTTGGCCAGCTCTGGATCGCTGACCGGCCAGGGAGCGCGAAGGATCGAGCCCTCTTCGCCCAACTCTTCCCACAGCTCGGCAGCCAGATAGGGCGCCAGCGGGGCCAGCAGCAATACCAGAGACCGCAGCAACTCTCGAACCACCGGCGCAGGCACTTCGCCCGCCGCCAATTGCGCGTCTGCCGCCTGCAGATCGTTCACCAGCTCCATGATGGCGGCGACGCAGGTATTGAAGTGCCAGCGTCCGGCGAAGTCGAGCGTGATCTTGGCGATGGTCTGGTGCAGCTTGCGCAAGAGCTTGAGCGAAAGCCCGCTCGGCGCACCAACGCTGGGTGCCCCATCCTCTTCGCGTTCCTTGCGAAAGGGTTGGGAAATCTCAACGGCTGTGCGCGCCACCGGCGCATACTTCGTGGTCAAACGCCAGACGCGCCCCAGGAATCGGCTGACGCCAGCGACGCCGTCTTCCTGCCAGTCCAGATCGCGGTCCGGCGGAGCGGCAAACAGGGCATACATGCGTGTCGCATCCGCGCCGTAAGCGGCCACCATGTCGTCGGGCGAAACCACGTTGCCCTTCGACTTCGACATCTTTGCGCCGTCCTTGATCACCATGCCCTGGGTGAACAGGCGCGTTGCCGGCTCGTCGTTCTCGATCAGCCCCAGGTCGCGCATCATCTTGGTCCAAAAGCGCGAGTAAATGAGGTGCAGAATGGCGTGCTCGACGCCGCCGATGTACTGATCGATGGGGAACCAGTACTGCGCGGTTGCGGGATCGAAGGGCGCGTTGGAGTTCTTCGCATCGGTGTAGCGATAGAAGTACCAGCTGGAATCGACGAAGGTGTCCATGGTGTCGGTTTCGCGCTTGGCCGCGCAGCCGCACTTGGGGCAAGTGGTGTGGAGGAACTCCGGCACCCGGCTCAGCGGCGATCCGCCCTGCTGGGTGATCTCGATCTGTGGAGGCAGAATGACCGGCAATTGCTCTTCCGGCACCGGTACCAGTCCGCACCCCTCGCAGTGAATCATCGGAATCGGAGTACCCCAGTAACGCTGGCGGCTGAGCCCCCAATCCTTGAGGCGGAAAGTGACCTTTGCCTCGCCGAAGCCCTTGCGCTCGGCAATCTCTTGAAGTTTTTTCTCGGCGGACGAGCAGCTCATTCCGTTGAATTCGCCGGAATTGACCAGTACGCCTTCCTCGGAGCAGAAGGGAAGGCTCTCCGAGACTTCTGTCTTCTCGACCGGATCGATGACCCGCACAATCGGCAGCCCGTACTTGGTGGCGAATTCGAAGTCCCGCTCGTCGTGGCCGGGGACGCTCATGATTGCGCCGGTGCCGTAGTCGGCCAGGATGTAGTTGGCCACCCAGATGGGCACGCGCTCGCCATTGTAGGGGTTGAGCGCGAACCGGCCGGTGGGAATGCCATGCTTCTCGATTGCGCCCAGGTCGCCGGCTTCGCGAGCCTTCTTCTGCTGCTCCAGCAGCTCCGCCACCTTTTCTTCCAACGCAGGGTCGGCAGCGATGAAATCGGCTACCAGCGCGTGTTGAGGCGCAAGTTGCACGCTGGTTGCGCCGAAGATGGTGTCCACCCTGGTCGTAAAGACTCGAATCCGCACAGATTTGTCATCCTGAGCGAAGCGCAGCGGAGTCGAAGGACCTGCGTTTGATCCCTCAGTCCCTGATCCCTGATCCCTGTTCCCTGTTCCCTGGTTGATTTCTTCCAGGAAGAAATCAACCTCCGTCCCTTCCGAGCGCCCGATCCAGTTCCGCTGCATCGTCCGGACTTTCTCCGGCCAGCCTTCCAGCTTGTCCAGTCCGTCCAGCAGCTCCTGCGCGTAGGCGGTGATGCGATAGAACCACTGCACCAGGTCGCGCTGCTCAACGAGCGTGGTTTCGTGACGCCAGCAGCAGCCGTCGACCACCTGCTCGTTGGCCAGCACGGTGGCGCATTCCGGGCACCAGTTGACCTTGCTCTTCTTGCGATAAACGAGGTCTTTCTCGTACATGCGCAAGAAGAACCACTGGTTCCACCGGTAGTACTCCGGCAGGCACGTCGTTACTTCGGTCGCCCAGTCGTAGCCGAGGCCCAGTCGCTCCATCTGCCGCTTCATGGCGGCGATGTTGCTGAGCGTCCACTCGCGGGGCGGTGTGTTGTTCTTGAGAGCCGCATTCTCGGCGGGCAGGCCGAAGGCGTCCCAACCCATGGGGTGCAGCACGTTGTAGCCGCGCATCCACATGTGGCGCGCCAGGGCGTCGCCGATGGAGTAGTTGCGCACATGGCCCATGTGCAGCTGGCCGCTCGGATAGGGGAGCATCTCCAGCACGTAGTACTTGGGCTTGCCGCAGTCCACCGGCTCCGCCGCATACATTTTGGGGTCGGAGGCCCAGCGGGCCTGCCATTTGGATTCAATCGCCGAGGGGTCGTAACGCAGTTCTTTTTCGTCCGCCATATCCATTTCAGTGTAAACGGGGTAGCGACTTGAACACTGTAGTTCCTACTGTTCCTTGCAGGGAACCATCTCTTCGACCACAGTCTCGTACCCTTCCGGCGGCAGGAAAAGGTCGGGGTCGGGCTCGCCTGTTTCGAATTTCGTCAGTTCCGTGGTCTCCTTGCCCTGCTGCGGATCGTCGCGGATGGACCGCGCGGAAAAGCCGTATCCGTTCGCAAACCAATCCTCCGACGTCACAACCAATGGCTGGTCATTGCCGATTTCACCGGCGGGGGTGGTGATTGTCCACCGTCGCCCGCGCGCTTCAAGTCCCTGAATCGTCATGGTACCCAGATCTTCCATCACTTGCGTTTGACGTTGGACTTGGGGCACGGGCGCTGGAGTCGCGGGCTTGAAGACTACGCTGTTCTGGACCGTTGCACCGCTCATTCGGGTACCAGGGTAGTCCCGTCTGTAATGGCCGGATTCTGATTGCCAACAGCCATGCCTCTGCTCCGCAGGCGGCTCTTTGACGATTGTGGCCTTCTTGCTTTGCGAGTTCCAGGACGCATGGGTTCCCGCTTCCATATCCGTAACACTGACCGAGTTCAGCAGCGAGTGATCGCCGTAATACTGAATCTGGGTGTAGGAGGTCATGAGCCGCCTTTGTGAATCCATTGCCCGTACTCGCGTGGATTCGGTGGTAATCGTCGCTCCATTGGCCAATGTCTGCACGCGGGTGGTTTTGAACTCGGCAAGATAAGGCTTGGGTTCAAGTATGGGAGGCTTGGATTGGGTGCTGGCCGCCGAAACCTTACAGGGCTGGGTCTGAGCACTGTTCGCTGCCTGTCCAAGTATGGGAAGCGCCAGCCCTACCAACACACACGCCGTCAACATTCGACAGAAGTTGATACGCATAAGGCACACACTCCAGTTACAAAAATGTCACATCTGCGAGCAAGGCACTTCGTGCATCTCTTCATTGACTACGTCGTAGTCCTCCGGCGGTTGGTAGAGCGCGGGATCTGGCTCTCCAGCTCTCATCTCCAATAGCTCCTTGGTCCACCGACGGGTGCGATTTGGCCGCGGCCAGTAATCGACGCGCTGTTCGATCCATTTGTTCAGATCCAGCGCCACCCAGTGCTCTTCCATGGAAGACTGCTGCTTCTCCATCTCGCTTGCGTTGGGCGGAATGGGCCAGGTGGTCCGGAACCCGTGCGCCCGCGCTCCCTGGATCACCTTGATGCCAAGATCTTCAAAAGTGGGGTCCGAGGGAGACCTTTGTCGAATGGCGTGGATTTGCGGCGAGTCCATTCTCATTGCAGAAGTGGGGGGCCTCGCTGGGGAAGCGGAGCTGTCGGAACTGGGGGGCGCATCCGACTTTGGCGGGCCAAAGTTTCTTTTGTAATCTCCAGACTGCGACACCCAGCAGCCATATCGCTGGTCGAGCGCCGGCATGGTCACTACCATTGTCCGATGCGAGATTGAATCCCACTCTGTCCAGAGGCCCTGTTCCGGATCCGTGACAACGGCGTGCGTGCTGAAGGAATCACCGGTGGATGGGGAAAACGAGGTAAACGAAGAAAACTCGCGATGATGCGCGCCCTGTGCCTCGGTGTATTCGGCCGGAAGGGATAAGGTGCTTCCATCCTCGTTCACATAAAGGCTGACAAGCTTGTATCTGGCGGTGTAACTGGGATATTTGACGTTCGCAAACTTGATGACCGCCGGCGCGGTCGTCCCCGGTTCCTGCGCCAGAAGAGGCAATGCAGCGAGCGCGAAGGCGATAGTTATCGAGCTGAACCTTGCAAACATGGCGCGTCTTTCCTGCCAAAACTCAGGCCTACGCAGTTTGACGCGAAGGCGACGAAAACGCAAGGGGCATTGCCCTATTCCACCAGGCTGAGCAGTGCCTTCACGTTCATTACCTCGTCGGAGGGATCGTCCTCTGGAGTTTCAGCGACGAAGGCGCAATGGGCGAAGCGGGGATCGTTGAGCAGCCTGCGGAAGGGCTCCAAGCCCATGGTCCCTTTTCCGATGTGTTCGTGCCTGTCTAGCTTGGAACCGCGGGCCGCCTTGGCGTCGTTGCAGTGCCACACGCGCACGGTTTCAATTCCGATAGTGCCCGCGACCTTCTGCACGGTCTCCTCGTAGCCTTCGGGAGAGACCAAATCGTATCCGGCAACGTGGGTATGGCAGGTGTCGAGACAGACGCCGATGGGAACGTGACCCCTGAGCCCGACAAGTAGATCGGCGACCTGCTCAAAGCTGCCCCCTAAGCTGAATTCGGCGCCGGCCGTGTTCTCGATGAGCAGATGGAAAGGCGTTCCCTGCCAGGGAAGGCCGTCGAAGGCCCGCAGAATGGAATCCACCGCCAAGTTGATGCCCTCTTCCCGCGTAAGTCCCTTCCACGAGCCGGGGTGCAGCACCAGGAACTCCGCGCCCAGAGCCAGACCGCGCTCGATTTCGGCGCGCAGGGCAGTGATACTCTTTTCGCGAATCTCTTCGTTCTGGCCGCAGATGTTGATCAGGTAACTTGTATGGATAACCAATGGCCCCACATCGTGAGCGGCACGCAGTGCCTTCATGCGCTCGCACTGCGCCTCGGGGACCTTGGGCGCGCGCCACATGCGCGGACTGGAGGAAAAAATCTGGAAAGTGTTTGCGCCGATTTCGACGGCGCGCTCAACGGCGTTCGATGCGCCGCCGCTGGTGCCCAGATGAATGCCGATTCGCTTGGTCATGGCCATAGTGTATTGGATGGGGGAAGGGCAGCGGGGGTGCAGGGTTTTTAAGTCAGACAGATAGCACACGGCTGAGTACAAATCGGGGTTAGACTGGGGGCGCTTCTTTTGCGTGTGTGGGAGCGGTAGCGGAATCGATCCGGAAGAGTGGGTCGTCGGTCCGCAGGCCGCTGGTACGACCTGCGGGCCGTGTTCACGCAAAGGAGGTGAGGACGAATGGGTGAGAAATCGTCCTGGATGCGTATTGCCATCACGATCGCCATTGACTGGCGCTTCGTAATGGCCGTCGTACTCCTCGTCCTGGCGCTACTGGTGTTGCGGTAGCCAAACTCCCGGCCGGTCCCACAGTCCGGTCGGGACGAGAACAGTATAGACCGAATCCGGTTGCACGAGACGCATTTTTCGGGGACCTGTGAAGAAGGTAAGATGACCGGAATGCGAACGGGAATCCCGTGCCGCCGAACGTGAAGCAGGAGGAGTTTTTGTGGAGACGGTCGATAAGTTGGCGCAGGAGAGCCTGGCTGCTCTGCGTGTTCGCGCGATTGAGGAGTTGATTCCCAGCCCTCCCGTAGATGTGATCCGCCTGCGGAGATCGATACAGAGAGGTTTCGCAACGCAGTGGCGGCGGCATGCTGCGCCGGTGCTGGGCACCGGTGGGATGGGACTTGAAAACTCCGGACTGGAAAATACCCAGGCCGACAAGATTCGATTCCTGGCGGAGATGTACCTGCGAGCCTGTTCCTCAATGATCGTGTTGAGCGACCGGTGCCCGCTTCCGCTGCGGTTACAGATCCGCTGCCCGCGTCTGCTGCCCCTGCCGCGCGCGATTGTCTTGCTGGCTGCGCCGCGGATCTTTTCCTCGCTGGAATGGTTTCTCCCAGCGCGGGTTCATCGGCAGCTGGCGCTGATGGCTACAATGATTGGCCTGATTGACCTGTTGCTGGATGAAGCTACAGCGGCTGGCCCCGAAGAGGCCGGGCAAATTGCATTACTGTTGACAGCTGAAGTAGAGCCCCACTCACCTCTGCAGACCACTTTGCGGAATCTCGTCTGCGCCCTCCGAGAAGGCGAAACCGGATGGCAGGCTCTTTATTGGACCACCGGACTTCGCCACGCAATGCGGAAGTATTGCCAGGAAGAAGCGCTGGCGGCGACCGGGCAAACCGACCCCAGCGGGATGGGATTCCGCTCCGCCGGAATTGAAGCAGCCATTGGCGGCATGTGGTATGTGGTGGGTCCGTTCCTTGGCCTTGATAACAACGATGGGGCCCTCCGCCGAGAGAACTGGAATGCCCAGCAGAGATGGATGGCGGACACTTCACTCCTGGTGCAGATGATCGACGACTGGATCGATCAGGATGAGGATCGCGCGGTTCGATCGACCGCCGTGCTCAGCCGCGATTGGACTCTCGAAGGGATGCGGGAGTTATACGAGAAAACCGTGGTAGACCTGTGCCTGCTGCTCGACAAGAGCGGTGTGCGCAACAAGACGATCAGGAAGATATTTGAGGACCTGTATGCGGATTATCTCCATGCGGGGTTGGACGCGATGAAGAATGGGGTTGCGGTTTGAATAGGGCGTGTGCCTTCTATCGAAAAAAACACCCGATGCCCTGAGCGGCGTCGGCACTTCTTCGGATTCTCGACGTTGAAGCCTTGTGCCGACACTTCGCTGCCGAGGATGTGAGTTCTAATCGTCGTCCTTGGTGTTCTTCTTCCGCTTTTCGGTGAGCATCGCCGGTACCGGCTTGCTCCCCATCGCGTCCTTCCACAGAATCACATTCAGCTTTTGCGGGTCGGCGCGGTCTTCGTGGCGGAAGTCCATCTTCGCGCTTTCTTTTGCTCCCGGTGCGTCTTTTGCATTTGCGGTAAAGATGAGGCCGTTGTCGCGATTCGTGTAGTCGGCTGCGTAAGCGGGCTGGTCGCCGCGGCCTGTGAAGACAGTGGAGATCAGCGGACTGAAGGCGTCGTTGTTGTTCATGGGCGGCAGGCCGAGCAGCGTCTCCATGGTGCGAACAACGCTGACGGTGGTGTAGAAGCGGCTGTCGATAACTGGAGCTTGAGAGTGATCGGCTGAGCTATCGTTTGTGGGCGCCTTTGCAGCCCCATGCGGCGCGTACTTGCTGATAACCAGGGCAATGCTGCGATGCGCATCCACATGATCGCCGCCGTCCTGCGCGTCGTCTTCAAGAACGAAAAAAGCGGTGTCTTCCCAGTAGGCCGAGTGCGACACGGCTTCAACCGCGCGGCCGACGGCCAGATCGTTGTCCGCGACGGAGGATTTGGGCGTGGGGCCGCCGGCCTTGGTTCCCGCGGTGTGATCGTTGCCGAAACGCAGCATCACAAAGGCGGGCATGGTGTCGTGGCCTTGGGCGCGGTCGGCGATCCACTTGTCGAGGTGGGGCAGAAAAGTCTCAAAGCGAACCTGGTCGGGGATGGCGAGATTGAAGTCCGGATACTCTTCCGCAAAGTGGCCCACTAACTCCGGCTTGGTGGCGATGTTGGTAGCCAGCAACGGAATGGGCCAGGGCCACTTGTTGATGCCGCCGCCCCATTCGGCGGGAAGCGCTTCGCCGGGAAGAATCGCTTGCTTCGGGCAGCGCGCGCCAGCCAGCATGGGGCCCTGTTGCGGGTTGGGAACCTTGGGCCGGCTCTCGTCGCAGAACGTGGAAGCGATGTACTCGCCAAAGTGGTAATAGCTCTTGCCATGAGCTGCGAGATTGCCCCAGAGATAGCCGCTGGCCGGCTCGTTCACATCGGGAATCTTCTGCAGCAGCGGGTAGCCCTCGGCCACCACCCCCTCCCAGTCATAGGTGCGCTGGCCGCCGCGATAGTTCTGTTCCCAGGATTTCTCCAGATAATCGCTGCCGATGGCGGCCGTGGACCAAACGTGCCCATCGCCGGAGACTTCGCCGGAATCGAAAAAGTTATCCAGCACGCCGAACCGCAGAGCCAGCTTGTGCAGATTGGGGGTAACCGCCGTGCCGTACATCGTCAGGCTGGGGTCGCCGTTGCCCACCGGCTCGCCGTCCTTGGAGAGGTCGCCAAGTATTTGATCGTAAGTTCGGTTCTCTTTGATGATGTAGATGACGTGCTTGATCTTTCCCTCGCCGCCGCCGGCGAAGGCGATCTTCTCTTCCGCTGCCTTCATGCGATTGGATTCGAGAACGGTTGCTGTCCAAGGCTTGAGGTTCCGCTCGATCTCGGCGGGGTCGAGCGTGGCGAGCGATCCGTAGAGCAGGGTGCCGATATAAGTGGAAGGCCTGTGCAATCTCTTGGAGCCGTTGGCCTCGATTTCGCGCTGGGGAAAGTTGTTGGGACCGGTTCCCTTTCCCTTGGCGGTCGCGACATAGAGCCGGCCACCGGAGAAGGCCCCGGAAAACGCCATAGCCATCGGCATCCACTCGGTGGGAACAAATCCCGAAGGCTCCGCCATGCCCTGCCTTGAGGTCTTCTGGGTCAGCTTTGCCGTGTCGATCACTGCGATGGCGTCGGTGGCCATGTTGGCGACATAGACGCGGCTACCGTCGCCGTTGACCGCCAGCGCGACAGGCTCCGCGCCGAAGTAGCTCTGCCCGGGCAACCGGGTGTCGAAGAACCCCTTGACCGCAAATCGAGCCACGCCGATGGCCGCCACGGCATCGCGATTCGAGAGCGCGACGTAAAGGGTCTTCTGGTCCGGCGAGAACTCCAGGGCGCAAGGGTGGGACCCGGCGGCAATCGGGCTTGCTGGCTTCAGCAGGGCAAGCTTGCGCCCGACGGTCCCTTTGGCCAGATCCAGTTCCACGACTTCCGACGCGTTCCAGAGAGCGACGAAGGCGCGCAGGCCATCGCTGGTCACAGCGAGAGCGACGGGATAGGTGGAGGGGACGGCGTTGTCTTCCGCGAGGTCGAAGCGCTGCAGGATGGCTCCGCTAGCCGCGTCGAGGAGCCAGACATCGTCGGAAAGGTTGCCGGCTACCAGGAGCTTTTCGGCTCCGGCCGCGCCCACCACCGCAATCGCGGCAGGAAAGGGAACGCCCTTGTCGCCTTCCGCTGCGCCCAGGATCTTGGTTGTGCGGCCCGCCGCAAGCTGTTGCAGAGGCAGCGGGATCATGCGCTCGGGAGAGATCTTGCCATCGACGAAAGAGTACACCAGGATGCCGCTGCCGGTGGTCTGCTTTCCCTTGCCAAGCGGATCGGTAGTGGATCCCAGGCTGGCGTAGATGTGGCGTCCGTCGCGGCTGAAAGCAAGGCCGGAGTAGAGGGTCTGCTTGGCTCCCACCGGGGTGCGCCCATCGGGGAAGTCGGCGAGCGCGCCAGTCTTGGTGTCCAGCACGGCCAGCGACTGCTCGTATTGCGACTCGAAGGTGCCAAAGCCTGCGTTCACGGTGACGATGTAACGGCCATCCGGAGAAGCGGCCATGGTGATCGGCAAGCTGTTCAGGCGCTGGGGATGGCCGGGGGCTTCGCCGATCAGTTGCTTGCTGGTGGGCAGGTTTACCGACTGCGCGGGGACAAGCAAGGGAGCCAGGGCAACAGATCCGCCGGCAACCATCGAGATGAGCTTCTTCAACATGCTGAAACCATAGCAAAACCGGGGTTGTTTTTGCGTTACACGGCGATTACATTCGCATCCGCCGGCGGCTTGGACGCAAGTTACGTGCCAAAGTGCATTTTTGTATTACCAATGTTGTTCCACGCGTAATCCTGCATTCCGGCGCGTTTGGACTTACTATCCGAAGATGAGCGAACTCTTCGGTCAATTAACCAGGCTGCTCACGGACGTGATCCTGCCCAATCTGCGCGCGATGCAGGCAAGCCAGGCGGAGCAGATCGCCGCCAGCAACCGTGTGGAGCACGAGATTGCGGCTTTGCGCGCGCATCTCGACGCGCAATTCAACCGGCTCAATGCGCAACTGACAGCCTGTCGCGCGGAACTGGCCGCCACACAGGCGGTTCTGAAGGCTACTCAGGTCGTCGGCTCTGAGAACCCGAAAGGGACCACGCTGATCCATTGATGCGGGACGGTGGTCAGATTTTGCCAATATATTGATTATTTTGCTTTGAAATGATTGCAGTAATATATTTCCATGCGCACTTTGATCACTGCGGCACACCTGTGGGACGGCACTCGCCTGACCGACGACCCGATGGTCGTTGTAGAAGACGGCCTGATTGTTTCGATCACCTCAAGAGCGGAAGGCGAACTGGCCGCCGGGGCCAACGTCCTGGATTTTTCCGGTGCTACCTTGGCGCCCGCGTTTTTTGACGTGCATTTTCACGGCTGCGCCGGACACGATGTGATGGAGGCAACCCCCGAGGCATTGGCTGCCGTCGGCAGCTTTCTGGCTTCGCGCGGCACGGGAAGCTTTTTGCCCACCACGGTTTCCGCGCCAATGGACGAGACGCTGCGAGCGCTGGCGGGATTGGCAAAGTTGCTGGCGCTGGAGCCTGCTCCGGGACACGCGAAAGCGCTGGGCATTCATCTGGAAGGCCCGTTTCTCTCGCATACCAAACGCGGCGTGCATCCCCCTGCCCATTTGTTGGAGCCGGACATGGCCGTTTTCGATCGTATGTATGAGGCGGCCGAAGGGCGCGTGAGCCTGATGACGCTGGCCCCGGAGCTGCCGGGTGCGGTTGAGTTGACCCGCCACGCGGTTGCCCGCGGCGTGCGCGTCAGTGTCGGCCACTCCAATGCCACCGCGGCCGAGACCCGCTCGCTGATTGAAGCGGGAGCGGTCAGCGCCACGCATACCTTCAACGCCATGCGCCCACTGGATCACCGCGAGCCCGGGATTGTGGGCACGGTGCTGGATACCGATTCGCTCTACGCGGAAATGATCTGCGACGGCGTGCACACGGCGGAAGAGATTGTTCGCCTGTGGTGGAAGGCCAAGGGCCCGGAGCGCGCCCTGCTGGTGACCGATGCGATGAGCGCCACGGGCATGCCCGAAGGCGAGTACCAGCTGGGCGGCTTCGCCGTGCAGGTGGCCAACGGCAGGGCGACGGCCAACGGAGTGCTGGCCGGCAGCGTGCTGACCCTGGATCGTGCCCTGGCCAACTTCCTGCTCTTTACCGGCGCTCCGCTCCACGAGGCGCTGCGGCTGCTGACGGTAAACCCCGCGGCCATGACCGGGCTTGCCGGCAAGACAGGGTCGCTCACCGTGGGAGGGCCGGCCACGCTGGTTGCCGTGGACGGAGCAGGGAAGCTGGCAGGGTCGGTGATGCTCGGGGTGCAGGTGACTGGGTAGGGCAAGCGCTGCTCAGCGCTCTCCAGATGCCGAAACGCGAGGGACCGGAGGCGCCCGCAAAGTGGTTTCAAAAGCCCATCGAGACCTGGGGTAGGCGCCCAAGTGACTCATTCTTGGCGATTTTCTTAGAAAACGTCCAGTTGAATCCTGTCGTTTTGGCAAGGAATTTGCATAAGTCTGTGCCATGGTGCGGCCGCCATTTGGTCGCAAAGAAAGTGGACAAACTTCATGCAAATCTCGAGTGTCACGGATAACTCCTACTTGGATGGCTCCAACACCGCGGATTCCTCCGCAACTCAAACCGACAAGAAAAACTCCGCCTCTTCGTTTGCGAGCCATTTTACGCAGGCCAGTAGCCAGGCGGGCCCGGCCAAAGCTGCCAGCAGCGACGACGATGGCCTTCAACAATTCTTGCAATATGCCAAGGAGACCCCGGCACAGCGGATGTTCGACAATTGGTTGAGCAGCCAACACATCACCATGGCTCAGTTCAACTCCATGTCGACGGCAGCAAAAGAAAAGCTCACCCAGCAGTTCGAGCAGTATATGAAAGAGACCATGCAGGGCAGCGTCGCTGGGACCTCGAATTCGGTGGCTGCCGCTGCTTCGGCATAGTCCGGATCTCTCCCTAGGACCTTTCTTGGTCCTAAAAACGAAGCGGAGGACTGGCGGATCTCACAGATCCCGCCAGTTATCCCCAAACGCCATATCCGCGACCAGTGGCACGTCTAGCTTTACCACGCCTTCCATCTCTTCCCGCACCAGCTTTTCCACCTCTTCGGCTTCGCGAGCGGGGACTTCGAAGAGCAGTTCGTCGTGGACCTGCAGCACCATGCGAGTCTGCAGGCCTCGCTCTGTCAGCTTGCGGTCGATGGAGATCATGGCCAGCTTGATCAGGTCGGCCGCAGTGCCCTGCAGTGGGGTGTTCACGGCCGTCCGCTCGGCGAATCCGCGCTGGTTGGGGTTGCGGCTCTCCATGTCCGGAATGGGGCGCATGCGGCCGAAAAGCGTGCGCACAAAGCCGGTCTTGCGCGTCTCCTCCAAGAGTGTCTCGATGAACGTCTGCACGCCGCTGTAGCGCGCGAAGTAGCGATCGATATACGCCTTTGCCTCGCCCATGGGAATGCCCAGCTGGGTGGCCAGTCCGAACGCCGAAATGCCGTAAACGATGCCGAAATTGACCGCCTTGGCGCGGCCCCTCGTCTCCTTGTCCATGGAGTCGATGGGAACGCCAAAAACCTCGCTCGCCGTGAGCGAGTGGATGTCGATGTTGTTGCGATAGGCGTGCAGCAGCAGCGGATCCTTGCTGTAGTGGGCCAGCAGGCGCAGTTCGATCTGAGAATAATCCGCAGACAGCAGCTGCGTTCCGGGCGCCGAGATGAAGGCGGCGCGGATTTCGCGGCCCAGCTCGGTGCGAATCGGTATGTTCTGCAGGTTGGGATTGATCGACGACAGCCTGCCGGTTGCCACGGCAGCGGACTGGAAGGTGGTGTGTACGCGTGAGTCCTTGTCGGCCAGCGAGGGCAGGGCGTCCACATAGGTTCCCCTCAGCTTGCTCAGGTGGCGGAATTCCAGCACCAGGCGCGGCAAATCGTGCTGCTCGGCGAGGCGTTCGAGAACCTTGACGTCGGTGGAGAGTGCCTTGCCTTTGCCGCGGCTGGCCGGTGCGGGCAGGCCAAGCTCTTTGAAGAGAATCTCACCCAGCTGCTTGGGCGAATTGATGTTGAATCGCCGACCCGCAAGGACAAAAATCTTCTCGCTGACCCGCTCCATCTCCAGCCCAAAGCGCTGCGAAAGTCCATCCAAAACACGCAGGTCGATGCGCACCCCTGCCTGCTCCATCCGGAAGAGGACAGGCGCGAGCGGCAGGTCGATCTGCTGGTAGACGAATTCGACGCTGAGCTTCTTCACCTCTTCCTGCAGCGCGGGAATCATGGCCCGAATGGCCGCGGCTCCGGCTGCGAGAGTGGCCGGGGCAGGCTGGCCGTGGCGCGCGGCTACGTCTGCCAGCCCCTGGGTCGAATGCGTCGGATTCAGCGCGTACGAAAGCAGCATGGAGTCGTCTACGGCTCCGCGCAGCTGAACTCCTTGCCCGGCGAGCAGGTGCAGCGCCGCCTTCCAGTCGTGGGTCTGCTTGGGGACGCTCGCGTCCTCAAATAGCTCCTTGAGTTTTCCGCTTGGAGAGAGCCTCAGGGCCGTTGCGGCGTTCGCGCAGACGCCGATGGAAATTCCAGTGAGCCGCTCGGCGGATTGCTTCTCGGCGGCGTCGGCCACATCGAGCAGCGACAAACTCTGTTGTGGCTCGTCGTCTTCTTCTTCCACGACGGGTGCAGCCAGGGGCAGGGCGAAGGCAAAACCTTCCGCGCGCGCGGCGGTGAAGAAGGCGGTGATTTGGTCTCCCGTGGGCTCTTCGAGAAGGTCAAGGGGCGCAAGCGCCTCCGCCGGGGTCAGCTCCTTGAGCATGGAGGTGAATTCCAGCTCGGTGAAAAGCTCGCGGCACGCCTCCATGTCCGGCGTCTGGGTCTGCATCGCGGTCAGGTCCAGATCCAGCGGCACGCGGCAGTCGATGGTCACCAGTTCCTTGCTCAGCAGCACGGCGTCGCGATTCTGCTCCAGGGACTCGCGGTAGCTTTTGCGCTTCACCTCTGCCGCGCGGTCCAGCACCGCCTCCACGGAGCCGAATTCGACAATCAGGTCCACGCTGCCCTTGTCGCCAATGCCGGGCGCGCCGGGAACGTTGTCGACCGAGTCGCCGCGCAAAGCCATCACGTCGATCACCTTTTCCGGTGGCACGCCGAGGACTTCCAGAACCTTGGCTGGGTCGAGGATCAGGTTGTCCTTCTGGGGATTAAGGATCTTCACAATTGGCGTCACCAGCTGCATCATGTCCTTGTCGCCGCTGACGATGAACACCTCGTGCCCGGTCTCGGCAGCCTGCCGGGCGAGGGTTCCGATCACGTCGTCGGCCTCGAATCCCACCGCCTCCAGAATGGGGATGCGTAGCGCCTCCAGGGTGCGGCGAATGTAGGGAATCTGCCGCTTCAAGTCCTCGGGCATGGCGGCGCGGTTGGCCTTGTAACCCTCGTAGCTGACCTCGTCGAAGCTCTGCGTCTTGCCGTTCCACTTTTTGAGTGGTCCCATACCTCGGGCCATCTCGTCGCGAAAGACCTCGCCGCTCAGATCGAAGACGGCGGCGAAGTACTGCGGCTGGAAGTCCTGGCGCAGCTTCTTGATCATGTTGACGAAGACATAAATGGCTGCGGTCGGCAGTCCGCCGCGCGTGCTCATCGGTCGCGACCGCTGCATGGCATGGTAGGCGCGGAAGATGAACGACATGGTGTCGAGCAGGAAGACGGGAGGCTTGGCTTGGTTTGGCACGGTATGAGTTTAGCAGCGTGAGGGAAAAGGGAATAGGGAGCAAGAGACGGGGTTTGGAGATCGGGGATCGGTCAGTCGGGGCAAAGGGAGAGCGGAGGGAGCATGGGTCGTGGGCGCAGGGAGCACGGGCTGTGGGTCCCATGATTGCAGCGGCCTCATGGAGACGGCCTTCAAAGGCTGCGGAAAAACGGCATCGGGAGGGCAGGAAGCGTCAGGGCACGACTTTAGTCGTGCCGATAAAGCCAACAAAATGAACGGGGCTTTAGCCCCTGCGGTACTTTTTTAGGGTGCTTAGACCGTAATGAGGTCTTTTTCCGCAGCCCTTCCAGGCCCGGGCCATCTTCGATAGCACGTCAGCAGTGATACCCGCCGATTCAGCCGAGAAACATGCAATCGCCGTAGCTGAAGAAGCGGTATTTCTCTGCCACAGCGTGCTGGTAGGCCGCGAGAACCTGCTCGCGCCCGGCGAAGGCGCTGACCAGCATGAGAAGGCTGGACTGGGGCAGGTGGAAGTTGGTCAGCAATGCGCCCACCAGCCGGAACGGAAAGCCGGGGGAGATGAAAATTTCTGTCTCGCCGGAGTGGGCTTGCAGCGGTCTTCCTTCTGCCTGTTGTGCGCAGTGTTCGAGGGTGCGGACGACAGTGGTTCCCACGGCGACAATCCGCCGTCGCTCCGCCTGAGCCCGGTTGATCGCGTCGGCGGTCTCCGCCGAGAGTGTGTAGCGCTCCCGGTGCAGCCGCACCTCGTCCAGCCGGTCGACCCGCAGCGGCGCGAAGGTTCCCAGGCCGACATGGAGCGTGACGCGCGCAATCTCAACTTCGTGCTTGGCGATGGTCTCCAAAATCTCGGGCGTGAAGTGCAACCCGGCCGTGGGAGCGGCCACCGAACCGCGTTCGCGGTTGAAGACGGTCTGGTAGCGCTCGCGGTCGTCCAGAGCATCGCCGCGATGAATGTAGGGCGGCAGTGGCATGTGTCCGATGGCGTCGAGAACCGCGAAGAAGTTGGGTACTGGGTCGAAGCGCAGCAGCCGCTCGCCGAATGTGCCACGGTCCAGGACTTCGGCTTCGAGCGCAATCCGGCCGTCGGGGTCAGGGAAGGCCAGCCGTTCGCCAACGGCGACCTTCTTGCCGGGCTTGACCAGCGCGCGCCACAGGTTTTCTCCTGCTGCTCCGTCAACCTGCCCAACTCCGCTAACTCCGCTAACCCCGCTAACTCCGCTAACCCCGCTAACCCCGCTAACCCCGCTAACCCCGCTAACCCCGCTAACCCCGC
>CAZQPY010000028.1:0-59408 GCA_964595345.1 uncultured Occallatibacter sp. | reverse complement strand
TCAAGAATCCCGACGGCTCAACGTACGTGGGCATGGTGTGGCCGGGCAAGTCGGTCTTTCCCGACTTCACCCGCGCCGTCTCCCGCGATTGGTGGGGAACGCTCTACTCCGACTTCGTGGCCAAAGGGGTTTCCGGCTTCTGGAATGACATGAACGAGCCGGCGATCTTCAGTTCCACCAAGACCTTCCCCGACGATGTGCAGCACCGCATCGAGGAACCTGGCTTTCAGAGCCGCGTGGCCAGCCACCTGGAGATTCACAACATCTTCGGAATGGAAAACACCCGGGGGACCTTCGAAGGCCTCCTGAAACTCGCCCCGGACGTCCGTCCCTTTGTAATGACCCGCGCCAGTTTTGCAGGAGGGCAGCGCTACGCCGCCACCTGGACCGGGGACAACTCCAGCACTTGGAACCACCTGCGCCAAACCACCGCGCAACTGCTGAATCTGGGATTGAGCGGTTTTGCGATGAGCGGCGCGGACGTGGGCGGTTTCGCCGGTTCGCCGCAGCCGGAGCTGTTGACCCGCTGGCTTGAACTGGCCGCCTTCCAGCCCATCGACCGCGACCACTCCGCAGTCGGCACAAATCCCCATGAACCTTGGGAGAATGGCACTCCGGATGACGTGAACCTGCGCCGCAAGTACATCGAGGAGCGCTACCGGCTGCTGCCCTACCTTTACACCACCTCGGAAGAGATGAGCCGCACGGGGTTGCCGATCATGCGGCCGCTGTTTCTGGAATTTCCCAAGGGCAGCCTCGACGGCGGGCCTCTCGACCTGAGCACCGGCAACGAGTTTCTGCTGGGTCCCGACCTGCTGATCGCGCAGAGTCCCTACCCGGACGCAATGGACGACTACTCGGTCGCACTGCCCGCAGTCGGCTGGTACGACTACTGGACCGGCATTCGCGTCGAGGGCGGTTTTGGCCGCAAGGGGATCGATAACAACCCGATCACGCAGCCCGAGGTGCACCTCCATCGTTCTCTGGATACCTTGCCGGTCTTCGTGCGCGCGGGAGCCATTGTGCCCATACAACCGGTGGTCCAAAGCACCGATGAGACGCCGCAGGGGCCGCTAACCCTGCGGGTCTATCCCCCGCTGAACGGCGCCAAGGAATGCAGCGGGAGTCTTTACCTGGATGACGGCGTCAGCTACGACTTCAGGAAAGGCAAATTCCTTCATGTGGATTTCACCTGCCACGCCACGGCCCAGGGAATCACCGTCAACGTCGACCCCCACGAAGGCAGCTATGCCCCGTGGTGGAATCTGCTCAATATCGAGGTCTACGGACTCACCAACCCCGCCGCGGGCGCCAGCGCATCGACCGGTGGAGCGGCGCCCAGCCCCATCTCACCGGGATACGATGCGGAACACCACCGTGCCACTGCCCTGCTTCCGGATGACGGAAGAGGTGTGGAGTTGAGACTGGCCTATTGACCCATGCCAACCATCCGCCCTTGCCGCAATGATTCTCCCGCGACAAGGGCGGTTCTGCGGCACCGCATTCGCACATGAACTGATACCCTAGAAACATGAAATTCGGGGTACTTGTCTTTCCTGGATCCAACTGCGACCACGACACCTACAACGTGATTGCCGAAGTGGCTCACCAGCCCGTCACCTTTCTTTGGCACGATTCCGAGGACCTGCAAGGCGTTGACGCTGTGCTTGTGCCGGGCGGCTTTGCCTTCGGCGATTACCTGCGCACCGGCGCAATTGCCCGCTTCTCTCCAGTAATGCAGGCGGTCAAGCGCTTTGCCGACGGCGGCGGCCTGGTGTTGGGCATCTGCAACGGATTCCAGATTCTTACCGAGTCCGGCCTGCTGCCTGGCGCGCTGATGCGCAACGCCGGCCTGAAATACATTTGCAAGCAGGTTCACCTGCGCGCGGAGACCGCCGACAGCCCCTTTACCAACGGGCTCAGGAAAGGCGACGTGCTGCAGATGCCGATTGGGCATATGGAAGGCAATTACTTCTGCACCTCCGAAGATCTGAAGATGCTCGAATCGGAGGACCGGATTGCCTTCCGCTATGCAACCCCGGCCGGCCAAATCACCGCCGAAGCGAATCCCAACGGCTCTGTCGGCAATATCGCCGGCATCCTGAATGAAAAGCGCAATGTGCTGGGCATGATGCCCCATCCCGATCGTTCCAGCGAGCAACTGCTTGGCTCGGCGGATGGTTGGAAGATCTTCTCCTCGATGGTTGAGGTTTTGGCGACCCGCTGACGATCGCCAAACACGAGCCTTCAGGAACCGTATCCGAGGCGCCATGATCGATATTCATCATCATTTGATCTATGGAGTTGACGACGGACCCAAGGACTTGGAGTCCTCCTTGCGGATGGCCCGCATGGCCGCCGAGGAAGGCTTCACGCACATCGTCTGCACCCCGCACGCCAACGATGTGTATCGCTATCAGGCCGGCCTCAACGAAGAACGCCTCGCCGAATTGCGCGCATGCCTTCAAGGCGAAATCGAGCTGAGCCTGGGCTGCGAACTTCATATGAGCGCGGAGAATGTCTTCGACGCCCTTGCCAACTACCCTCGCTACGCGATCAACGGCTCGGAATACCTGTTGATCGAATTCCCAAACATGTTCATCCCAACCAACATGACCGACACTCTCCGTCGCTTGCAGTCGGCGGGCTATGCCCTCATCATCGCTCATCCCGAGCGTTACCCCGCCCTCCATGCAAAGCCGCAGATGCTGGCGCAGTGGATGCGCATCGGCTGTTTGACTCAAGTAACGGCAGGGTCTCTCTACGGCCGCTTCGGCAAGGCCGCCAGAGGCTTCGCGAACGAAATGCTGGCGCGCGACTGGATCCATCTTCTGGCTACCGATGCGCACAACATTGAGTGGCGGCCACCCCACATGAAGAAGGACTACGAATACGTGGCCAACCGCGCCGGAGTGGAAACGGCAGACCGCCTGTGCATCGCCAATCCGCTGGCTGTGGCAAAAGGCGCGCCGTGGCCCGAGCAGCCGAAAGCCATCGGACTGCACGATGGCAAACCGGTCAAGTTCAAGTTGGACAGTATCGCCATTCCCCAGAGGGACAACTCCAGGGAAGATCGAACCGGGAGGGAACCCTCCTCCGGCAAGGGATTCTGGAGCCGCATCTTTCCGCGGTAGGTCCTCTTACAGCGAAACCAGAGTTGGTGTATCCCGAAAGCGCTGCACCCAAGCCGGCGCGACCATCAGGGAGCGGCGACGTTGCAAGAAACTGGCTAGGACACAGGGACTCGGGTTTCGCTCTAAAGACCCAGCCCGCCGTCGACCACCAGGGTCTGGCCGGTCACGAAATGGGGACCGGAGGCGAAGAACAACACCGCCTGCGCCACGTCGCTGGCCGAGCCGTTCCGCCCCATGGGGGTACGGGCGGCAAAACGGGCTGCCTGCTCGCTTCCCTCTTCGTCTATTTCTATCCAGCCGGGCGCTACGCAGTTGACGCTCACCTCTGGTGCAAAGCCCTTGGCCATGGCCTGCGTCAGCATGTGCAGCGCGGCTTTGGACGCGCAATAATGGCCATGCCCGGCCCAGGCCTGCACTCCGCCCAGCGACCCGATGTTTACGATTCTTCCTTGCACCGCGCGCAACGCTTCGATTGCTTCCCTGGCCATCAGAAATGGGCCGCGCGTATTGGTCTCGAAGACCGCATTCCACTGATCCAGGCTGAGTTCGTCGAGTGGCGCGGAGCCAAAGACGGCGGCGCTGTTCACCAGCACGTCCAGCCGTCCGTGAAAGGCTGCGGAGGCGGCAATCGCGGCGCGCACCGAAGCTTCCGACCGTACGTCGCACTCGACGGCCAGGGCGCGGCGGCCCAGCGACTCGAGGTCGGCCACGGTTTCTGCCGCTTCCGCCTGCGAAGCGCGATAAGTAATGGTCAAATCGGCGCCTGCCCCGGCCAGAACCAGCGCGATCTCGCGACCGATGCGCCGCGCGCCTCCCGTGACCAGCGCCGATTTACCAAGAAGAACATTCATTCAGCGACCTGAGTCCACTAGTGTCCTGTCTCTAAAGTTCGGATCAAAAATGCTGTCATCCTGAGCAGCCGACTCGCCGCGTCGAGTTACGGCTGAAATGAACAATGGGCGCAACCCGCAAAGGCCGCCAACTCGCCAACTTGCTATCGCGGCGAAGCCGCGGCCAACTTGCTGATTCTATATAACCCTATTTTTTGTTCATAGGGAGCGAAGTTTGGCGCGTATTTTGCGCCAAACGGAGTCGAAGGACCCGCGGTTGCCTTTCCTCGTTCTTCAACGGATTTCAGAGACAGAACACTAGAACTTGAGCGCCCGTCAGCACGAGTAGAAAATCAATGCGGGCGTCCCAGGTCCTGGGTCCCCACGGACAAACCTTAGTCCGTGGGGTGGAGTTCCCTAGCCTTTGGGGACTTGGGAAAGCACCATCGACTGCCCGTTGCCGCGTATAGCCCCTAATCCGGCTCCCGCCCTTTTTATAGGGCGGGCCAAGCCGAAGGCAGTCTGCCGCGCGGCCAGCGCTAGAACTTGACCGAGGGGACTGTCTTTGCCGCTTCGCTGGCGCGGAAATACGCATCGTTCGCATGGAAGCCCAGAATTCCCGCCCACACACTCGCCGGAAACATTCGCACAGATACGTTGTATTCTTCCAGCGCGTCGTTATAGTACTTCCTGGCCACGCCGATGCGGTTCTCGGTCCCCGACAGCTCATCCTGCAGGCGCATGAACTGCTCGTTCGACTTGAGTTGCGGATAGTTCTCGGTCAGCATCAGCAGGCGGCCAATCGCCGAATCGAGACGTCCGTTGGCTTCGATCTTGCCTGCCGGGCCCTGCGCATTCAGCAATCCCGCGCGTGCGTTGGCAATGTCGCCATAGACCGTGCTTTCTTCCTTGGTGAATCCCTTCACCGTCTCCACCAGATTGGGAATCAGGTCGGCGCGACGCTGCAGTTGAATGTCCACCTGCGACCAGTCGGCCTTGACTGCTTCGTCCTTCGCCACCAAACCGTTTTGTGTATTGACGAAGCTGCCATACACACTCAGCGCGAGCAGCATCACTACGCCCAACACAACCAGAAAGATCACCCATCCACGACGTATCAAGTTCTCTTCTCCTTTGGCCGCCGATTAGGACGGCGGGTTGCAACTGCTCCAATGATGTCCGATACACATTTCAATTCCGCGCAAGGACCAAGGCGAAATCGCAATCATTTGATTCCGCTGCAAATGTGGCTACCAGTCGCCGCCCGCGCCGCCCCCGCCGGAATCGCCACCGCCGAAGCCGCCAAAGCCCGATCCACCGTCGCCGCCGCCAAACCCGCCACCGCCTCCAAAACCACCACCGCCAAATCCGCCACCGCGGCCACCCATGAACATATTGAAGAGACCGAAGCCCAGCAGCATTCGGAAAATCGAGCCGCCCCCGAAGAAAACCAGCAGGATGACCAGCAGAATCAGCCTGCCCAGCGGAAATCCATGGTGCACACGCGGCTGTATCGCAACTTGCGGCGGCATCTGCCCGGAATCCTCATCGAGGGTCACTTTGGCGTCGGCAGCGATTACCTGCCCCACCCGATTCACCGCCAGCAGCACGGCGCTGTCAAAGTCGTTCGCGCGCAGGTAAGGAACCATCTCGCGGCCAATATCGCCAACTTTGGCATCGGGAAGAATACCTTCCAGACCATACCCCACGACGATGAACCGTTTGTGATCGTCAACAGCCAGAAGGACCAGAATTCCTCGGTCGCTTCCCTTCACCCCGATTCCCATCTTGTGATACAGCTGGGTGCCGTAGTCGGCCGCTTCATCCCCGTCCAGGGTCTTCACTGTGACCACCGCGATCTGCGCATTGGCCGCCGAGTGGTCCAACTGCGTGCAGACACGGTCCAGCCGCGCCACCGTCTCCGGCGACAAAACGTGCGCGAAGTCGCTCACATAGTCTGTGGGCTTGGGCAGATCCGCCACCCGCTCAGCCAGAACAGCTGTCGCGCCAAAAACTACCAGGGCAATGGGGAGCGCCCGCAAAAAAGCCGAAAATCTACCGCGAAAACCTGTCATCGCATTCCATTCTACGCGGGAGGCATTGCATACGTTCCTTGCCTGACCTTCGTCCAGCGGCTTGTCTATCTCAGCGCTGCCTCTAGCCCAGCGTAGCCATCCACTTGCGGAATTCGGCTGCCGGATCCGGCTGGCGGAAGATCGCACCGGCAACCGCAACCATGCTGGCCCCGGCCTCGAATGCCTCTGCCGCTCGCTCCAGCGTGATGCCGCCCACTGCAACCAGAGCGGCTTCAGGTCCCGCCTCGGCGCGCAGTTTGCGGATGCCGTTCATACCAATCGGCGGCGTCGAAGTCTGCTTGGTCTGCGTCGGGAAAACCGGGCCGATGGAGAAATAGTTCGCGGGCTGGTCCAAAACCCCCGGCAACAGAGCCGCGCTGCCGCCAAATGTCCCGATGATCTTGTCCGGCCCGAGCAGCTTGCGGGCCTCAGCCGGATGCATATCGCCGCGGTCCACATGCACGCCGTCAAACCCAATCCGATCAACCAGATCGGCGCGATCATCGAGAATCAGCTTTACCCTTCCAGCGGGCAGCGCGGCACGCAGGATCGCCGCGTCGGCCAGCAGTTCCGCCTCCGCTCCGGTCTTGTTGCGGTACTCCAGCAGCGTGACGCCTGCGGCGGCAAGTGACTCGCCCAACTGGCGCAGGAACTCCGCTCGGTTGGCCGTGGGAATAACCGATGAGTCCAAAATGGGGTAAATCCTGGGAAGAAGAATAGTCATTGCATCAGAGTAGTTGAGTCAGCTTGCCGGTGTCAGCAAAACCGCCCGCATTGCACGGGCAATCGCACTTCAAGTTGCGGGACGATGATGTCTTGAAAGGGCACGGCTTTAGCCGTGCCGATGCAGGCGAAAGAAAAAGATTAGGGCTTCAGCCCCTGAGGGATGCTTTAGAACGCAGCAGCATGCCTCCACCAGGGGCTAAAGCCCCGTCGATTTTGCGGACTCCTACGGCACGGCTAAAGCCGTGCCCTTTCAAAGCCACTGCGGTTCAAGATTGCAATTTCAAATGCGATTGACCTGCCCGCATTTCGGTCCCACCCACCGGAGATTCCAGGTTTTTCCAACTGCCGATCGCCGGCGCGTCGACGCAAAACCCGGCTTAAACTCATGCAGGCGTAAAATGGTAGGCAGAACAATGTCGATAAGCAATCCGAACCTCCCCAAATCCATCCTCGCTCTCCGCACTTATTCCACCGATTTATTTGTGCGTGACCTGATGGCCGGCATCACCGTCGGCCTGGTTGCTCTGCCCCTCGCCATGGCCTTCGGCATCGCTTCCGGAGTCACTCCGCAGGCCGGCATCTACACCGCGATCATCGCCGGTTTTCTGATTTCCGCGCTGGGCGGCTCGCGCACACAAATCGGCGGACCTACCGGCGCTTTTGTGGTGATCGTGGCCGGAATCGTGGCCCGCTTCGGCATGTCCGGCCTGGCCATGGTCACCTTGATGGCCGGTGTAGTGCTGCTCCTCATGGGGCTCACCGGACTGGGCGCAGCCGTCCGTTTCATCCCCCGCATGGTCGTCGTCGGATTCACCAACGGCATCGCGGTGCTGATCGCCTCCACGCAGATCAAGGACTTCTTCGGGCTGCGCGCAGGACCGGTTCCCAGCGAGTTTCTGCCCCGCATGAGGTTGCTGGCGGCTCATTTCACGACGGTCAACTGGCAGGCGCTCGGGCTGGGCCTGGGGACACTCGCAGTTTTGATAGTTCTGCCGCGCTTCACCAAGCGGGTGCCAGCCTCGATTGTGGCCCTGTTCTTCTTTACTGCGGTCAGCACCGTCTTTCACCTCTCGGTGGAGACCATCGGCAGCAAATTCGGCGGAATTCCGCGCGGACTACCCCCCTTTGCGATTCCCGATTTTCACTCCGAGCACTTTCTGCCCCTGATCCCCTCGGCCCTCACGGTGGCTGTGCTGGCGGCGCTGGAGAGCATGTTGTCCGCGGTTGTGGCCGACGGCATGACCGGCGACCGGCACAACTCCAACGTCGAGCTCGTGGCCCAGGGAATCGCCAACATCTTTTCGCCGCTCTTTGGCGGCATACCCGCCACCGGGGCCATTGCGCGCACCGCAACCAACATCCGCTCCGGCGCGCGCAGTCCGATGTCTGGCATCATCCATGCCCTGACCCTGCTGACCATCCTGCTGGTTGTCGCGCCGCTGGCCAGCTACATTCCGCTGGCAACACTAGCCGCCATCCTGTTTGTGGTTGCCTACAACATGGGCGAGTGGCACGAAATCGGCACCATCTTCCAACTGGATCTGACCGCCATCAGCGTCTGGCTGGTGACCTTTGCGCTGACCGTCTTTGCCGACCTCACAGTTGCCGTGGGAGTGGGCCTGGGCCTGGCCGCGCTGCTCTACATCTACCGCATCGCCGACACCACCACGGTTGCCCCGGTCACCGAGGAGTACATCCGCGACGGCCTTCCCCACTCGCTGCAGGGACGCATCCTGCCGCCCTATCTCTCCGTCCTGCGCATTCATGGGCCGTTCCTATGGGGCACCACGGAAAAGCTGGTGGAAGAGACAGCCAACCTGGAAGTATTCGCGCCTGTCGTGGTCCTGCGTCTGCGCAACATGACGGCCATCGACGCCACCGGCATTCATGCCATCGAGACCTTTGCCAAGCGATTGCGGGCCTCGGGAAGGGATCTGATTCTCTGCGGCGCGATGGAACAACCCTCCAAACTGCTCAGCGCGCCGCGCTTTCTCGATCGCGTCGGCCGCGAAAACATCATGCCGAATATCCAGGCCGCGCTTGACCGCGCAGAGGAGATTTACAACCAACAAACGAGCTCGCTGGCGGAATAAGGAACCGGGGTTCGTACTTTCCCAGGTCCCCAAATGCGAGGGACCTCCACCCCACGGACGAAAACCAGCCCGTGGGGAGCCCGGACTTGGGGCACCCAGCCTTGGAGACGAAAGAGCCGGTTTTGCAGGCAGAAAAGCCCCACCCTTGCGGATGGGGCTTTTCAGTTTGGAGTTCCCTCAGCGGCCGGGTCCCGCGCGTCTTTCGAGCGCGGGCCACGCGAAGCGGCTGCCGCACCGCAGGTGCTAGTCGTAGTACTCGAGGCCGAGGTGGGTGATCAGGCTTTCGCCCATGATGTGGCGCAGCGTGTTCTTCAGCTTCATCGACTGGATGAAGAGATCGTGCTCGGGATAGAGGCCCTCTGCGGTCTGCGGAGCCTTCAGGTAAAAGCTCAGCCACTCCTGAATGCCTTTCGACTTCAGTTCCTCCGAACGCTTGGCCAGATCCAGGAAGAGCACCAGGTCGAGCGCGATGGGAGCGGCAAGAATGGAATCGCGGCAGAGGAAGTTGACCTTGATCTGCATCGGATAGCCAAGCCAGCCAAAGATGTCGATGTTGTCCCAGGCTTCTTTGTCGTCGCCGCGGGGCGGATAGTAGTTGATGCGGATCTTGTGGTACAGATCCTTGTACAGGTCGGGGTAAAGCTCGGGCTGGAAGATGTAGTCCAGCGAGCCCAGCTTGGACTCTTCCTTGGTCTTGAAGGACTCGGGATCGTCCAGAACTTCGCCATCGCGGTTGCCCAGGATGTTGGTGGAGAACCAGCCCGAGACGCCCAGCATGCGCGCCTTGAAGGCCGGAGCCAGAACCGTTTTCATGAAGGTTTGGCCGGTCTTGAAGTCCTTGCCGCAAACCGGCGCCGAGTTCTTCTTCGACAATTCAACCAGCGCGGGAGCGTCGACCGTCAGGTTCGGCGCGCCATTGGCGAAAGGAACTCCCAGGCTCAACGCCGCGTACGCATAGATCTGCGACGGCGAAATACCGATGTCGTTGCTTTCCAGACCCGCTTCGAAGGCCGCAAGGGTCTTGTGAACAGCCGACGGAACAATAAAGATCTCCGTCGAGCCGGCCCAGATCACCACCACGCGGTCCACCGTCTTCTGGAAATTGCGGATATCGTCCATCACCTGGTTAGCCAGGTCGCGCTTGGTCTTGCCGGTCTTGACGTTGGTTCCGTGCAGACGCTTCACGTAATACTGGTCGAAAACGGCCGGCAGCGGCTTGATGGTTTCCAGATATGGCTTCAGCTGCAGGAGTGTTTTCTCGTCCAGCACCTTGGCGTGCGCGGCCGACTCGTAGACATTGTCCTCAAAAATATCCCACCCGGTGAAAACCACGTCGTTCAGGTCGGCCAGCGGCACGAAATCCTTGATCAGGGGGGATTTGCCTTCGGTACGCTTGCCGAGGCGGATACGGCCCATCTGCGTGAGCGATCCAACCGGCTTGGCCAGTCCCTTGCGGACAGCCTCAACGCCGGCGATCATCGTCGTCGCTACCGCGCCCAAACCCACTACCATCACACCCAGCTTGCCGGTTGCGGGGGCAACCTTGGCGACGCCAACGTTCTTCTGGCCGCCCTGCTCTTCAATACCCATCGCTTCTCCTAACCTTCCCTTTACTCGTTTCCTTCGTACATACTTCTGTTCCGTCGGACGCATCAGTGTACGCCCTGACGTTGGCCTCCATCCCAGATCCCGGCATCAGGCAGCGTTCGCCTCACGTCCGCGATGCAGGTGCGACCAGACAAACCATACGATACCAGCCACCAGGGCCACCTCGACAACCAGGTGGAAGCGGTGAAAAGCATCTTGAAGACGCGGGTCCGTGTGCCACTTCTCACCCAGCTTCATGCCTGCGTAAGAGAGGAACAAGTACCAGGTCCACGAACCCACGGTAGTGTAAACGTGGAAGCGCACTCTCGACATCCGGGCAATTCCCGCCGGGAAGGCAATGAACGTCTGCACCACGGGCAACATGCGCGCCAGCAACACCGCGATGGCTCCGTATTTGGCAAAAAACCAGGTCATGCGATCAAGATCGTGCCGGTTCATCAGCACCCAGCGGCCGTAGCGCTCCACCAGCGGACGTCCGCCCCTGGCGCCGATGGTGTAGGCAAATGCCGAGCCGATATTCGCTCCCAGCGTTCCCGCCGTGGCCACCAGAAACAAGCCCAGCGGCAGGCCCAAAAAGGTGACTCCGCTGCCAAACCTGCCCAGATAAACAAGGTAGCCGGAAAAGGGCAGGACGATCTCCGAAGGCAGGGGAATACAAGCTGAATTGACGGTCATCAACGCCACAATACCGGCATATCCACCGGTGCCGATCACATTGGTGACGAACTGTATGAGGAGGGAAATAATCTTTTCGCTCATGCGCCCACCCAGTATATAGGGCCGAAGTGGTCCGGCCACAGCGCGGCGCATCACGCCACGGGGGCAATCGAATGAGACTCCTGGATCACGTGTAGCAAGGCTTTGAAAGGGCAAGGCTTTGAAAGGGAACGACTTCAGTCGTGCCGCACGAGCGCCTCAAGAGCTCTGGGCTTCAGCCCCCGAGGGAAGGTTTTGAAGTCGCCAAAACGCCCCTCGGCGGCTAAAGCCGGGGTAAAAATAAGGGTCTTCTCGGCACGACTAAAGTCGTTCCCTTTCAAATCTCGCTTTTTCGCCATTTCAAACCATTCAGGCGATTGCCCTTGGACGGCGCCGAGTTCATTTCCGGGCTTTTGCTTGCGCGGTCCCGCCGAAGGCCGCCGCCCATCGCAGATGCTTTGGTAGGATGAAAGGGATTGTGACGAGAGGCATTCCCCGTGACTGATTCCCCTTCGCAGATCTTCCCCCCGGTGCCTTTGACGCTTGAAGGCCACTTCGTTCTGCACCAATTCTTTACCTTTGACTGGAAAGCCTGGCGATCCTGCCCGGACCGTGAGCGCATCGCGCTTGAGGCCCAGCAGACGCTGCAGCGGCTGGAGCGCAAAGAACCCGGAGCGCTTCCCCAGACCGGACTCTTCTCGCAGCTCGGCCACAAGGGCGACCTGGTGCTGATCCACTTCCGCGATTCCCTTGAGGCTCTGAACCAGGTGGAACTCGACCTGGCCCAGACCGAGCTGTACGACTATCTCAGCTTGCGTCACTCCTATGTTTCGGTAGTCGAGCTGGGCCTCTACGAATCCACCCGCAAGGTGTACGAAGCGGCCAGCGCCAAGGGGCTTGAGACCAACTCGCCCGAATGGCAGACGGAAGTCGCGTCGACCCTGCAGCGCCAGTCCACGGCCATGGCCCCGCGCCTGCTGCCGTCGGTGCCGGAAGCCAAGTACAACTGCTTCTATCCCATGGACCGCAAGCGCGGCGAAGAAGTCAACTGGTACACGGTGCCTTTTGCCGAGCGCCAGCGCATGATGCACGAGCACGGATTGATCGGCCGCCGCTATGGCGATGTGGTCAAACAAATCATCAGCGGCTCCATCGGCATGGACGACTGGGAGTGGGGCGTGGATCTCTTTGCCAACGACCCGGTGGTCTTCAAGAAGCTGATTTACGAGATGCGCTTCGACCAGGTGAGCGCCGTGTATGCTCTCTTCGGACAGTTCTTCATCAGCGTGAGGCTGCCTATCGAGAATCTGGGTGGTTGGCTGGAAGGAAAGCTCTGACAAGCCATGGAAGACGAAGATGAGGTAATCAATCTTCAGCTTGGAATCGATGAGGCGCTGGTTCTTTTCGAGATGCTGGCTGGTTTTACCAATCAGCCGGCTCTGGAGATCCCTTCCCCTGCCGAGCGCCTGACCCTTCTTCGTCTGCATGAATCTCTGGAGAACGAGCTGATCGAGCCTTTTCAGCCGGACTACAAGGAAAAGGTAGACACCGCCCGCAAGAAACTACTTGAACAGTTCGGTGGCAAGTAGTTGTTTTTTATGGTGTTGCATCTTTTAGTCATCTGAACGCCGCACCCAGCCCCGCTTCTCAATACCGCCTAACGATGCCCGCAACCAAGCCAACCCGTAAAGCCGCCCGCCCAGCAAAAAGCCTGCGCGGCCCTCTTGCGCCCGAGCGCGTTGCAGCCATTTTGAAGGGTCTCGACGAGGCCTACCCCGCCGTCGAATGCGCCCTCACCCACACTTCTCCGTGGGAGCTGCTGGTGGCTACCATCCTCAGCGCCCAGTGCACCGACGTGCGCGTGAACATGGTGACTCCGGAACTTTTCCGACGCTTTCCGACTCCCGAGGCAATGGCCTCTGCCTCTCTAGAAGAGATCGAGGAAAAAATCCGGACCACGGGCTTCTTTCACAACAAGGCCAAGTCCATTCAAGGAGCAGCGCGCAAGGTGATTGCGGAGTTCGGCGGGCAGGTTCCGCAGACGCTGGAGGAGCTGATCACCATTCCCGGCGCGGCGCGCAAGACGGCCAACGTAGTCCTCGGAGTCTGTTTCGGCAAGGCCGAGGGAGTGGTGGTCGATACCCACGTACTGCGCATCAGCCGCCGACTCGGCCTGGCCAAGAGCGAAACGCCGCAGAAGATTGAGCAGGAGTTGATGCGCATTCTGCCGCAGGAGCGCTGGATCGGCTTCTCGCACCAGGTCATCCATCACGGCCGGGCGGTATGCGACGCGCGCAAACCCAAATGCGACCGCTGCAACCTGGAGCAGCTATGCACGTCCAAAGACAAGACCTGGGCCAGCTAATCGCGGTCCTTCTGATCCCTGTTCCCTGTTCCCTGCCTTTACCCCTGGTCTTTCCAAAGCACCACGCCGCCCAGTATCCCACTCTCGTTGGAGACGATCTTCACGCGCGCGCCGGGATCGAAGTCGATCTTCTTGGTGTTTCCACCGCCCAGGTAGAGGAAGTCCCAGTTGAACAGCGCCTCGGTATTGGCAATGGCTTCCTTCAGCAGCAGATTCCAGCGTTCCTTGCCGTATTTATCCAGACCGCGGCGGCCCAGGTAGTCCTCGTAGGTGCGGTCTTTCTTGCGCCAGATGTGGTGGGCCAGCTCCAGGCCAGGGCAAAGGTGTCCGTTGGTGAAGAGCGCGGCTCCCATGCCGGTGCCAAAAGTCAGCACCAGTTCCACGCCGATTCCCTGGATCGCGCCGTACCCGGCCACGTCGGCATCGTTGCCAACGCGGACCGGCTTGCCCCAGCGCAACTCCATCTCAGCCTGCAGCGGAAATCCAGCAGCCCAAAGCGGGTGAAGATTGAATGCGCCGTAAGTAGTGCCATGCTTGACCACCCCAGGAAATCCCACCGACACCCGGTCGAAGCCCGGCAATTGTGCGCACAGCTCGTCGAGCCCACTCAAAACCGCCTCCGGAGTGGGAACTGCCGGGGTCACCACGCGCATCCGTTCGCTCACCGGCACACCGGCGGGATCCAAAAGCATGGCCTTCAGCCCCGACCCACCGATATCGATCGACAGCGTAATGGGACTGGACGGGTTGGAGTTTGCGGCAACCGGGACGGCGGCCAGAGGGCCAGCCAAACCCGCAGTCTGGGGAACAGAAGAATTTGAGCGGTTGGGAGTCATCAGGACGAATTCTAACGCGCCCGGCTGCATGTGTGCCGATCCGGAAAAGCGATTTCCTATTCGCCCGCTTCCAGGGCACATCCCCTACACTGAATCTTGCCCGCCATGCCTATTTATTGCGAAGTCGCACTGCCCATCCCCATCGACCGTGCGTTCACCTACGCGGTCCCTGAGGGGATAACGCCGCAGCGCGGCGCGCGCGTCGTCGCGCCCTTTCGGAACGAAAAGCTCATCGGCGTGGTGACCAGGGTGGATGTCAAAGCTCCCGCGGACTTCGAGGTGCGGGCCTTCGAGGTGCTGCTCGACGACGAACCGCTGCTGAGCGACCCGCTGCTGGACTTGGCTGAGTGGATGGCGCAATACTACCTGGCCCCGCTGGGCGAAGTGCTGCGCGGCATGCTGCCGTTGATGGCCGAAGTGCGCCGCACCGTTTACTACCGCATCACCGACCTGGGCCGCGACATGCTGGCCAACACGATGGAAAACGAGGCCGATCCTGGCGGGCTAGCCCCAGACTGGACCAACCAGGATTGGGCCAAGGGTTCGCCGCAGAGCACCATGGCGTTGCCCGGCAAGCGGCCGCGCGGAAAGCTCTCGCAGGAAGAACAGAATCTGGAACGGCGCGTTCTGGCCCGCCTGGCGTCCGGTGAGCCGGTGAAGGTTTCAGCCTTGCGCACCGCGACCGCGGCCACTTTGCCGGTGTTGGCCGCAATGTTGCGCAAAAAGTGGATTGCCCGCGAAACCGCCGCCGTGGAACGCGACGCGCGTCGCACCGAGCGCTTTGCGGTTCTGGTGCCGGAGACCCGTCTGCCCGCGCTCACCGCGAATCAGCAGGCCATCCTGGCCGAGTTGGCGGCCTGCGGCGGCGAACTTCCTCTTGCCGAGCTGCGCAACAAAGACCTGCCTTCCTCGACACTGCAGACACTGGTGCGGCGCGGGCTGGTCCGCATCGACGAGCGCGCCGCGGCTTTCCGCATGGGCGGTATCGTCAACACCGGCGGTCCCATCCGGCTCAACGAGCCGCAGATCGAATCCCTGGCTTCCCTCACCAGCGCGCTGGGGGGCTTTCAGCCCTTTCTACTCCATGGAGTGACTGGGTCAGGGAAAACCGCCGTCTATCTGGCCGCCATGCAGCGCGCGCTCGACCGCGGCCTCACTTCAATCCTGCTGGTTCCCGAGATCGGTCTGACGCCCCAGATGGTAGGACTGCTCGACGCCGCATTCGGGTCGCGGGTGGCCCTGCTGCACTCCGCGCTTACCCCGGAGGAGCGCAGCGAGCAGTGGCGGCGCATCAAGCGCGGCGAGGCCCCTATCGTGGTCGGAACCCGCTCGGCAATCTTTGCGCCGGTGCCCAACCTCGGCCTGATTCTGGTGGACGAGGAACACGACGGCAGCTACAAGCAGGAAGAGACCCCCCGCTACAACGCCCGCGATGTGGCCGTCTATCGCGCCAAACTGGAAAACGCGGTGGTCGTGCTCGGCTCCGCCACGCCAGCGCTCGAAACCTGGCAAAATGCCGTGCTGGGCCGGTACACCCGCATCCAGATGAACGCACGCGTCAAGGACCGGCCGCTCCCCGAGGTCGAGCTGGTGGATATGCGCAAGGAGTTTCAGGAGACTGGCCAGGAGCAGCTCTTTGCGCGCTCGCTGGTGGAACAGACTCAGCAGGCCCTGGACCGCGGAGAGCAGGCGCTGATCCTGCTGAATCGCCGCGGATACTCCTTCGCGGTCATCTGCCGGTCGTGCGGCGAGAAGCTGGAATGCCAGAACTGCGCCATCTCGCTCACCCACCACAAGCCGCCCGCCGACAACGCCGGGGAAGCACGCCCCGGCCAGCGCCTGGAGTGCCACTACTGCGGATTCCAGCGGACGGTCCCGTCCAAGTGCCCCAAGTGCGCCAGCGAGCACCTCTACTACCTGGGCGCGGGCTCGGAACAGGGCGAAGAGCGCCTCGGCGAGATCTTCCCCAACGCGCGCATTGGCCGCATGGACCGCGACACGGTCCGCGGGCGCTTCGACATGGAACGCCTGCTGGCCCGCCTGCATTCCGGCGAGATCAACCTGCTGGTCGGCACGCAAATGATCGCCAAGGGCCACGACATCCACGGCATTACCTTGGTCGGAGTGGTCGGCTGCGATCATTCGCTCTCCATGCCGGACTTTCGCGCCGCCGAGCGGGTCTTTCAGCTGATGACCCAGGTTTCGGGCCGAGCCGGCCGGGGCGAGCTGCCGGGCAGAGTCGTGGTGCAAACCTATTACCCCGACCATTACGCGATTCTTGCGGCCGCCAAACACGACTACGCGACCTTTGTGGAGCGGGAGCTGAAATACCGCCGCTGGATGCACTATCCGCCTTTCGGCGTGCTCTCCAACGTGCTGATTCAGTCGCAAAAACTGGAGGAGGCCGTGGCCTGGTCTTCCGAGCTGGGCAGGTGGTTTCAAAAGGTTGCGCCCGAGGGAGTGCGCGTTCTGGGACCCTGCACAGCGCCCATCGCCCGTATCAAGGGCACCTACCGCTTCCACATGATTCTCAAGGCCAGTTCGCGGCGGGCGCTGAATGGAACGCTGCGCGGAATGCTGGCGCATGCCGAAAGCGCGGGAATCCCCAGGCGCAACCTGACGGTGGACGTGGACGCGATCCGACTCATGTAAAGCTGGGATCATGCAAAACGGGCCAACCCGCAGAAAAGTCTCTGCCGATTGGCCCGTTTGGTTATGAAACAGCGCGTTGCTACCCGAAAAAAAAGCACACTCAAGGTGCGTGGTTACCAGGAACTTGGCGGCTCGCCCGCCGGCGGTCGATCCTTGGGCTAGCTGGTCTTGGGCTGGATGGGGATTTCCAGCGAATGAAGTTCCTTGCCCGGCTTGAAGCGGACCGCCTTGCCGGGGGTGATGCTCACTTCGGTGCCAGTGCGCGGATTGCGCCCGATTCCGGTCTTGCGCGCGCGGACACTAAACACGCCAAAGCCGCGCAGTTCGATACGTTCGCCAGCTGCAAGAGCCTGCTTCAGGCCCTCAAAGACCGAATCGACCGCGGCCTCCGCCTTGGTGCGGGGCAGGCCTGCACGCTCGATCACATGATGGACGATGTCCTGCTTAATCAATGGGGTAACCTCGTTGGCCCGACATAGGCAATTGCTCAAATCACTACGATGTTGATGCTACAGGTTTTGAGACGATTGTGGAATATCCGAATTTGTTTTCACCCGTCTTTTCTAGGAAGAAAAACTCCTTACAGGGGCTCTGGACCCTCAAACCCACGCAAACTGTCCAGTTTTCCACCATTTCTCGTTGTCAATCGCGGAATCCTATCTTAAGATGGTGAATCCAAGCGATTAGCAGTAGAAAGATGGTTGTTGAATGCATTGCGGCGACTGCCGCGTAGCAAATGTTGGCCGATTCTCTGTCACCCTCAATCGCGACAGGTTGTTCAACCAGATTGCAATCTCCCTGAGACGATTTCCGGATTCTCCTGCGGATTTCCGCAAACGACTGTCGGGGATCGAGTTAATCGAGAGAATTTTCTCCGAGTTGTACGGACTCGACCTGTCCGTTCAATCTCCGGGACAGGATCTCCAGAACCAAACAAGTATCGGCGTGCCCCGGTAAGTTCCGTGAAGCGTCGCGTAAGTCCGGACGCTGCAGTTATAGGACACAGTTATTCCGGTTTCGCGATAGCTATCATCCTGGAGTCGCACCATGTGCTCGATGCGCAATTCGAAGCCGATTCGCATAGGATTGGTCGCCGACGAACCGATACGCCTGGCAGGGCTGGCAACTATCTTTGATGAAAAACCCTCGCCGGGACAGCCCCCGCTGCTGCCGATCGCGGGCACCTTGGACGAGCTGCTTGGCGGCTCGTCGCTCGAATATCTGGTTATCGACCTGAATTCCTCTTCCGGGGGAATGGAGGTGCTCGATAAAGTGCGACGCCTGCGGCCAGCCATCCGCCTGATCGTCATCGGCCCGGAAGGCAACGATGAACTGGTCATGGAGGCCATCATCGTCGGCGCCAGGGCTTATCTGAACTGCTCCGACGGCCCGCAACTGATTCGCCAGGCCATTGAGGTTGTCACCGGGGGCTCAATCTGGGCGCCGCGCAGGCTGCTTTCCAAGCTGATCGACAGATTGCTCGCCGTGCCCGACAGCAGTTTCAACAACAGCGCTCCGCACTTGACCCTCCGCGAGCATCAGGTACTTGACCTTATTCTGCTGGCGCTCCCGAATCGCGAGATCGCCCGTCAGCTGGGCATTGAAGAGCGGACCGTGAAAGCACACGTGGGCAGCCTGATGCGGAAGACAGGCGCGGACAATCGAATCGAACTCTCCATGCGCGCGCTGAACCT
This sequence comes from uncultured Occallatibacter sp., assembly GCA_964595345.1. GTDB lineage: Bacteria > Acidobacteriota > Terriglobia > Terriglobales > Acidobacteriaceae > Telmatobacter. The sequence goes on along the minus strand of CAZQPY010000028.1, from coordinate 40,699 downwards.
GTCGCTGGCGACGCAGAGCGAGCCGGAAAGAAACCACGATGTTCACACACTTGATAATTGATTACTTTAGAAACCTTTGCTTGGTTACTTTCATGCATGCTCCTTCCGTACTCTTGTAAGAATGCCCGTTTTTCCACAGACTTGTTTCCAGAAACAACGCAGATCTGGGGAAAGGAGTTCCCAGGCAACATTCGACATGTTGCCTGGGAACTCCTCTTTTTTTCTTTTGTCACTTTGCCGAACTCCTGGAAATTGCCTTCCGGTTTTTCCGGTCCTGCATCTTCGGTATTTCCTCTATTTCCAGCATTCCCGCTCACTCCCCACTCAAGTTGGGAGGGATGCGCGCTCAGCCTTTCATGCTGTAGCCTATTTCTGGAAGCTCGGCGGCATGCTGCCAGGGAAGGAATTCATCCATGAAGAAGACGCTCGCAGGAATCTGCTTCTGTTTCATGCTCACAAGCAACCTCTTTGCTGGCCCGTCGCGCACCGATCTGCAGGAACGAGTGGATGAGGCCAAGCTGGTTCTGGACAAGATCATGACCGCGAACGACCGGACCATCCCCATGAACATTCTGGAACAGGCTACCTGCGTGGGAGTGGTGCCCGGACTCACCAAGGGAGCCTTCGTCTTCGGCGCGCAATACGGCCAGGGAGTGGTCACCTGCCGCACCGGCAAGGGCTGGAGCGCGCCGGTTTTCATCCGCATGGCGGGCGGATCCTGGGGATTCCAGATCGGGGTCCAATCTACAGATCTAGTGCTGGTTGCGGTTAACGAGCGCGGCTTCCAGGACCTGCTCAAGAACAAATTCAAGATTGGCGGAGACGCGTCCGCCTCTGCCGGCCCCGTGGGGCGCACCGGCCAGGCCGCGACCGATTGGAAGATGAACGCGGAGCTGCTGACCTACTCGCGCAGCAAAGGCCTCTTCGCGGGCATCGATCTGGATGGAACCAGCGTGAGCCAGAACGACCTGGACACCGAGCTCTACTTTGGCCGCGCCCTGAGCTTCGAATCGATTCTCAAGGGCAGTGTTCCGGTCCCCCCGGGTGCGGTTCCGTTTGTGCAGAGCGTCGCCCACTACTTTGTTGAATCCAAGCATCAGAAGTAGTCGAATAACCCCGCTGCTCGGGAACCCCTGAGAGGCAGACAGCAATGGACCGGTCTGCCTCTGTTCTGCCTTTGTTGCCACACCTTACATCAAGAAGCTGAGCTGGACCTTAACGTTGGACATGCGCGAGAAGATCGAATTCCGGCTGGTGCTGGCGGTTGCCGGAACACTGGGCCGTTTGCCGCGCGGAATCGCCCGCATGCTGGCCGCCCTGCTGGTGAGCGCGATCTATCCGCTGCTCCAACGTTTACGCGGGGTTGGAAGACGCAACCTGGAACTGGCATTCCCTGCTCTTTCTCCAAAAGAACGGCAGAAGATTTTGCGGGGCGTCTTCCGCAGTCTGGGACGGCAACTGGTCGAATTCTGCCGCATGCAGCGCTACACCGCTGAAAACACTCAAGGATGGATTCGCACCGAAGGCCTGGACAACTATCTTGCGGCGCGCGCGCGCGGCAAAGGCGTCCTGGTGCTGACCGGCCATCTGGGCGCATGGGAGCTCTCCAGCTTTTACCATTCCATGTTGGGCTACCCGATGGGCATGGTGATCCGCCGGCTCGACAATCGACTGCTCGACGAGTATGTCAACCGGATTCGCTGCCTGCATGGAAATCACGTTCTGCACAAGGACGACTTCGGCCGGGGGCTGATGAAGGCCATGCGTTCCGGCGAGACCTTCGGAATTCTGATGGACACCAACATGACTCCGCCTCAGGGTGAGTTTGTCGAGTTTTTCGGCCGACAGGCCTGCACGGCAACCGGACTGGCGCACATCGCGCGCAAGACCGGCGCGGCGGTCGTTCCCGGATTCATGGTTTGGGAAGAGACCGAGGGTTGCTACGTGCTACACTTCGGCCCACAGTTGAAGTTGCCCCGCACGGAGGATGTTGCCGCCGATATTGTTGCCGCGACGCAGATCTGCACGCAAGCCATCGAAGCCTGGATTCGCCGCTACCCGGATCAATGGCTGTGGATTCACCGCCGCTGGAAGACCCGCCCGGCAGGCGAGCCGGGGCTCTACTAACGCCCTTAGAAGGGAGAACGCATGAAACTTGGTGAACTGGTAGAACGACTGGGCGGCAACCTGGTGCACGGCAGCCCGGATACCGAGCTTGCCGGTTTCGCCGCCCCGGATACAGCCCATGGGCAGGATCTTGTTTTCGCCGAAAATGCCGAGTCGGCGGAGCAGGCCCTGCAGTGCATGGCGGACGCGATCGTACTGAAGCCGGGTTGTGCTTCCTCACTGGTTGCCACGGCGCGCATGGCGATTGTCGAAGCGGACAATCCGCGCCTCTGGTTTGCCCGCGCAGCACAATTGCTGAAAGTCCCGGAACCGCCAGCCGGAATTCATCCCAGCGCAATTATTGGGCCGGACGTGAAGATCGGCGAGGATGTCACCATCGGCGCCTGTGTTGTCGTAGATCAGGGCGTGCGCATCGGTCGAGGCACCCGGATCGAGGCCGGCACGATCATCGGTCGAAATGCGGAGATCGGCGAGGACTGCCACCTCCAACCCCGCGTGGTGCTCTATCCCGGCGTCATCCTTGGCAATCGGGTCATCATTCAGGCGGGGAGCGTGCTCGGATCGGACGGTTTCGGCTACGTGCGCGACCACGCGACCGGCGCCTACACCAAGTTTCCACATCGGGGCCGAGTCATCATCGAAGACGACGTGGAGATCGCCGCCAACTGCTGTATCGATCGCGGAGCCCTCAAGGATTCCCGCATCCGGCGCGGCACAAAGCTCGATAACCTGGTTCACGTCGCCCACAACACCGACATTGGCGAGGATTGCGTCATTGCCGGGCAAGTCGCCGTTTCGGGCTCCAGCACCCTGGGCAGGGGAGTCATCATAGCCGGCCAGGTGGGCGTTGGCGACCATGCGCACGTGGGTCCAGGGGTCATCCTGGGCGGTCAGGCAGGAGTCTTCAGCGGCAAGACCGTCACCAACGATGGGCTGAAGCCGGGAACAATCCACTTTGGCACGCCGGCGCGCCCGCTGATGCAGGTGCTGCGCGAAATGGCCATGTTGTCGAAGCTGGCGAAAAAGAAGCCGGGCGGCAAGGGGTAGCAACTCCTGCAGTCCGGCCTCAATTGGATGGTGCTCAACTGTGAATGTTCAACGAATCAGGCGGCGTGAGCGCCAAGTCATCGTCCGAACTTGTCGCCCGCCATGCAGATGCGTCTGGGGCGTCCTTCGCAAAAGCTGAAGTACCCCCGTCACGCACGGGAAAACCTATCTTCCAGCTTGCATCGCCGGAATGATTACCGACGGAGCTACTGGCTTGGAAACGTCTGGTGCAACCGGCGAAGAGTTTCTGAGCAGAATCGCCAAACCGCGCGCTCCATCCATGCGAGTCTCCACCAGCAGCGCATGCGCCTGCTTGAGGAACTCCGGATGATGCTCGAAGTGCTTCGACGAGGTCTGGAACGTGTGCACCACGTGGGCTGTTGTGAGCGCATCGCGATGGAAGCCCGCAACCCCGATCATCAGTCCCTTCATCAGTGCAAACTGAGCCGTCAACAGCGCGAACTGATGCGTCATCGTCGACGTCGAGCCCGGCTGGGCAGCCTCGCGCCCGAAGGGGAAGAGGCAACGGATGATCGTATTGATCAGGTAGTTCTCCATGATGTGCGGATTCGACGCCATGAAGGGAGCGTAATACTCGTCGTGGGCGATGGTGTACTGGGATGTCAGGCTCTGCAGCGTTGCGCCGGGGCCGTTGCCGATGCCCGCCGTAAAGGCGTTCACGCACTCCACAAAGCGCGGACGCACATTGGAGCGGTGCAGCAGCATCCCCGCCAGTTGCAGAACCAGATCCAGTTGCGCCTCGCGGTCCACGGGTAGCGTGTCCATGGCCGCCGTCAGGCCGCCTGCAACAACGGATGCTTCGAAGTCGCCCAGGAACTCCGGAACAGTGCGGTTCAACTCGCCTTTGGCAATGGAGTCCATCCGCCGGCAGAAGACGCCCAGCATGAACATTCGCTGCCACAGCGGGTAATTGCGATTCCGTACGAGGGCCAGAATGGTCTCGCGAATCGGCCAGAAATACGCCAGCAACAGCGGGACGCCCCGGGTTCCTTCAGGAACGGAGATCTGCCATGCACCGGGTAGCGATGTCGGTCGCGCGGCGGCAGCGTTGTGAAGGCCGGCGGCCTGCGTTGACTTGGAGCGCAGATCGGTGTCCGAATTGTCGCGGCGCAGCAGGTCCGCCGGGCTATTTGCGGGCGTCTGCATGTCCGGCTTGAAGAGATTCGGATCGAGAAGAACCAGGCGCGCAGCCTCCGGGCACGAAAGCGAAAGCGACTTCTCTTCAATAGCTCCCACGTAATGAAGAATGCGCGGGTAGGTAGCGCATACATGCGAAAGAAGTTCTTCTCCGCCCTCGCTATGGACGCGGCAAAGATTCGACTCGGAAAGCATGGGACAGCGATTGTCCGCGTTCATGCGGATCTTGCCATAGGCCGCCGGCTTGGGCGGTTCGGCCCCCAGTTCCGGTCCGGAAACGCTCGCCTGGAGCAGCGCGCGCAACGGAACGTCCGGCATGTTCTGGTATTTCTCGTAGGTCGCCTGGTCAATTGGAACGTTCCATTCCTGACAGCAGGTCTCCTCGCAGTCCGAGCCGATACACCGGAACCTCTCCGCAAATGTTGGGCGAATGAGCCGAGTTTGTCGCAAAATACGCTCCTAGCAGCCTGTCAGCATCTTCCGGCCGCTCTCCGAGATCGGATATGACCCAAAACGATGCAATTCGAGGACCGACCCTTGGAAGCCCGGGTTGGAAAAACCTCAGAAATCAGAAATTGCTGCCCAGTCACCCAAGGCAGTTCACAAACCAACCCCAACGCGAACTGCCCCGGCTCATGAAAACGAGCCGAGGCAGTTTTGTGTCGAATGGTCCGAGTTACTTATCCGCGCTGGGAAGTTCAAAACTGTTCCCTGTTCCCTGTTCCCTACGCCCTATTCCCCGTTCCCTACGCCCTCGTCGGCGGCTTCAGCCCCAGCTCGCGCATGGCGATCTGCAGGTCGGCCCAGGCTTCCTTCTTCTGCCGCGGGTCGCGCAACAGGAAGGCCGGGTGATAAGTCACGATCAGCTTGGTGCCGCGCACATTGTGAATACGGCCGCGCAGCCCGGCCAGCGGCTGGCGCGCCCCCAGCAGCCACGTCGCCGCCGTTGCCCCCAGGGCCACCAGCACCTCGGGACGAATCACGTCGATCTGGCGGAAGAGAAACGGCGTGCAGGTTGCGCCTTCTTCCGGCTCGGGAACACGGTTGCCCGGCGGACGGCACTTGACCACATTGGCGATGTAAACCTGATCGCGCCGCAGGCCCATTGCGGAAATCATGTTGTTGAGCAGCTGCCCGGCCTTGCCGACGAAAGGCAGGCCCTGCATATCCTCGTCGGCACCGGGGCCTTCGCCCACAAACATCAGGCGCGCATTGGGATCGCCGTCGCCGAAGACCAGCTTGTTCCGGCCTGCATGGAGAGCGCAGCGAGTGCAATCGCCGATCTCGTCGCGGATCTGTTGAAGAGCTGCGGCGCGCTGCTCCGGCGGAATCGCAGCGGCAATTTTGGGCGGAATGGGAAAAGGCGCTCGGGGCGGAATCGGCTGGTCCTCGTAAAAACCTGGTTGAGCTTCGGCTTGAGTTTCAGATTGCCCTGCGGGTTGCGTCTGCGGCACACGCGCCGCTGGCGGCGAAACAAGCCCCTGCATGGCGCTGCCGGTCAGGGCAAAGGGCGAAGCATTGGGCAGCGGCTTGGCGGGAGGGGGCAGAGTTCCCTGCCCCGCAATCCGCTCCGCCTGCCGTTGCGCAGCAGGCTGCCGCGTTGGAACAACCTGGGGTGCAGGCTGGAAGTTCCTCTCCAGAGCAGCCAACTGCTCGACCAGCTGAGCATCGACCGGACGCCGGTAGAACTCCGTCAGGCCCAGATCGCGATAAAAGCGCAGTCGGCCCTCCAGTGTCTCACGGGTTGCGGGATCGAGCGGCAGCGCCAAGGGAATCTACTCCGTCTTCTTCAGTTCTCAGTTCTCAGTTGCCAGTTGTCAGTTGTCGGCTGGCAGCGATCAGTTTTCGATGATCAGCTGTTTGCGAGAGGCGGATACCGACTGGCTCAGTACTTCATCCTGACGCTCTTTCTGCAGCGCGGACCTGTCCACCTTGATCGCGGGAAGGCTGACAGACTCCATCTCGATCCCGTCCAGCTCAAGAACCATGTGCTGCGGACGCCGCAGTGTCATGATCTCGTCGAGAATGCGGTCCGCCAATTCGCGTTTGGGCATCGCGGACATCTCGATCGAGGTCGTTGAAGTCAGGAAGGTTGCGGCATTCTGGTCGGAATCGAAGCCGATGCCCTCCTGGCTGACGTCGTTCACCACAATCGCGTCCGCGCCCTTGCGCAGCAGCTTGGCGCGGCCGTTCTCCATGCGATTCTCGGTCTCGGCGGCAAAACCCACAATCAACTGCCCCGGACGGCGGCGGCGCGCCACTTCGGCCAGAATATCCTCGGTCGGCTGCAGTTCCAGAGTCAGCGGACCGGTGCGTTTGAGCTTCTGGTCCGATACATTCGTCGGCCGGTAATCGGCCACCGCCGCGGCCTTCACAATCAAGGTTGCTTCCGTCATGCGCTCCAGCACCGCCTCGCGCATTTCGCTGGCGGTGGTGACGGTGACCATTTCGCAATGCGCGGGGGCATGCAGCGCAGACGGGCCGCTCACCAGGATCACCCGAGCGCCCCTGCTTTGCGCGGCTTCGGCGAGCGCATAGCCCATTTTGCCGCTCGATCGGTTACCCAGAAAGCGCACCGGATCGAGCGGTTCGCGCGTGCCTCCGGCGGTCACCAGCACCACTTCCCCGGCCAGATCGCGGCGTCGCCCCAGGGCATTGATCACGGCCAGCGCAATCTCTTCCGGCTCGGCCATGCGCCCTGCGCCCACTGTGCCACAGGCCAATGCGCCGGTGCCGGGCTCGATGACCCGCACGCCGCGTTCCCGCAAAATCTTGAGATTCGACTGCGTGGCCGGATGGTCCCACATATTCGTGTTCATCGCCGGGGCCACCATCACCTGGGCCTTCGTCGCCAGGTACAGAGTGGTCAGAAAGTCGTCGGCGATGCCGTGCGCGAATTTGGCGAGGATATTGGCCGTCGCCGGGGCCACCACCAGGGCATCGGCCCACTGCGCTTCTCCGATGTGCTCAATCGAGGCGTTGTATGCGTCCGTGCCCAGTTCGTCCCACAAGCTGGTGATCACCTTGTGCCCGGTGAGAGCCGAGAAGGTGAGCGGCTGGATAAACTTGGTGGCCCCTTCGGTCATCACCACGTGGACTTCCAGAGCTTGGCGCTGCAGCGCTCGCACCAGTTCCGCGGCCTTGTACGCCGCAATTCCACCCGACACACCGACGGTTACTCGCATAGGTCGATTGTATCCGGTTTCGCGATCGGGGAGCAGCGCAGCGACGGCGTCTGGTTCGCGCAGAAAAGGAGAATCCGGGCAGAGAATCCAGGCAAGGACGTGGGAATTTTGTGTCGGTTCGGCGAGGAGCTGGCGCACCTCTTCAAATTCCGCCCTCCCGCCCGATGCGGGAGCGGAGGAATGGACCATTCGACTTCACCCGCAAATCGATGCATGCAGGGCTTGCAGAAAACCTCTTGTTTAGCTGGCCAAAATCGGAATCCCGGTTTCGCCCACCAGCGGCTTTACGGTCGGAACATCCATCTTCACGTACTTGATCTTTCCCGCTGCAATTTCATCCTGCGCAATGCGACAGGCTTTCGTCGAATGACTGGGGATGAGGGAACGCGAACCGCCCTGTATCTGGCGGGCCCGACGTGCGGCCACCAAAACCTTGCGATAATCCGAGTCGAAACCTGTTTCAATCGTCATTTGGGTCCTCGTCGAAGTCCAACAGTTGCTGCCCGGAGTCGCCCAAAATCCCGAAGGCCTCCAGTACAGGTTTGAGTCGTTCCTGCGAGTTGCTCTGGCGGCAGGCTGCGGCTACTTCAAGAACCCGACCAGACCGATAGGCGATGGCTTCGCCGTTGCGATAGAAGCGTTCGGCCAGAACGATTGCCTCCAGTTGAGCCACTGCGCGGTCCAGAATGTCATTCACCAAAATATAGCCGTACTCGCGATAATTCTCAATCTCCTTGCTCGCCTTGCTCAGGCGGAGATAGAGTTCCGCCTCATTCACATGGCCTTCGGCACGGCTGCGATTGCGCAGACGTGTGCGCAACACCTTGGGATTGGGCGGCAACACGAAGATACTCACCGCCTCGGGCGTGCTGGTGCGTACCTGCATCCCGCCCTGCACATCGATATCCAGCACCAGATCGTTCCCGCGCAGCCGGGCCTCGTCCAACGAGCGGCGCGCCGTGCCGTAATAGTTGCCGAATACCTCGGCGTGCTCCAGAAACTCCCCCGCCGCGATCATCGTTTCAAACTCTTCGCGAGTGGTGAAGTTGTATTCGCGCCCATGCTGCTCCGAGCCACGCGGAGGCCGCGTCGTCCAGGAAACCGAGAAATCGATGCCGGTCAGCTGTTTGCGAACTTCGTTGACCAGCGTGCTTTTTCCCGAGCCCGACGGAGCCGAAATGATAAAAAGTATCCCTGCCATGACTATATGCCTCCGAGTCTTCTCTTTGATTAACCTTGCTGCGCGGTCACCCAAATCTAATGCCGGATTGGCCCGCTACCACTGCTTATTCGAGATTTTGAATCTGTTCGCGCGTCTTTTCGATCTCGGTCTTCATCGCCAGTCCCAATTCGGTGATGCGGGTTCCCTTGCCGCCGACGCCGCCGGTCTTCGAAAGCAGGGTATTGGCTTCGCGGTTCATCTCCTGCAGCAGAAAGTCCAGCTTCTTGCCCACTTCGCCGCCCGCCGTAAGCAATTCGCGGAAGTGCCCGATGTGGGTTCCCATCCGGTCCAGTTCCTCGCTCACATCGCTGCGCTCCACCATCACGGCCACTTCTTCCAGCACCCGCTGACGATTGAACTCCTGGCCAACCGCGGCAACCAGCCGTTGCGTCAGCCGCTCCTGCGCGCGCTGCTCCACTTCGGGACGAAGCTCGGACACACCCGCGGTAGCCTCGGCCAGCCGGTCCAGTGTCGCATTCAAGACCTCTGCCAGCGATTCGCCTTCGCGCGCGCGCATCGTCTTCAAATCTTCCAGAAGCGGACCGATCTCCTTCTGCACGCTCGCCGCAAGCGCTTCCAGATCCTCATCGCCATTGGATCGATTGTCGGCTTGCAGCGCGCCCTGCAGACGCAGAGCCGCATTCAGATCGGGGGTACCGGTCAGGCCAAACTCTTCGCTCGCAGCCTTGAAGGCGTCCACATAGGCCGCAACCAGCGCTCGATTGTATCCAGCAGTCTGCTGGCCGCCTCGATCCACCGAGAGCGTCAGGTCCACGTGCCCCCTAACGAGGTTGTCTTTGAGCGCCTTGCGCAGTTCCATCTCCAGCGCATCCAGGCCGGAAGGAATGCGCATCTGCACATCGAGAAAGCGATGATTCACGCTCTTCAGGCTCAGCGTGTAACTGAGCTGATCGTTCACGCGCACCTGTGTGCGGGCAAATCCTGTCATCGAATAAATCGGCATTGCTCTACCCCTGCCTTGCGGTTTCCCTGTTCCCTATTCCCTAGTCCCTAATCCCTTAGTCCCTGGTCCCTGTTCCCTGTTCCCTGTTCCCTGCTTCTTCCACATTCATGAACTGCAGTTGATACAGGCGCTGATAAGTCGGCGAAGTGGTCAGCAGCTCTTCGTGCGGACCGATCGCCGTGATCCGTCCATCTTCCAGCACGGCAATGCGATTGGCGCGGCGAATAGTGCCCAGCCGGTGCGCGATCACCACAACCGTGCGCCCCTGCATCAGGTTGGCCAGCGCGGCCTGTACCAGTTGCTCGCTCTCCGCGTCCAGCGCTGAAGTAGCTTCATCGAGAATCAGAATCGGCGAGTCCTTCAGAATAGCGCGGGCGATCGCCAGCCGCTGCCGCTCGCCGCCGCTCATGCGGAAGCCCTTTTCGCCAATCACCGTGTCGTAACCCTGCGGCATGCGCAGAATGAAGTCATGCGCCAGCGCGTTGCGCGCGGCCTTTTCCACCAAATCGAAATGCACTTCCGGCTGGCCGTAGGCAATGTTATTGCGCACCGTGTCGTTGAAGAGAATGGTCTCTTGCGTCACCTGCGCCACCTGCCGGCGCAGCGAGCCAAGCGTCAGTTCGCGCAGGTCGTGGCCATCGATCAGAATGCGCCCGCTGCTCACATCGAAGAAGCGCGGAATCAAATTGACCAGCGTCGTCTTGCCCGCGCCGCTCGGCCCCACCAGCGCCAGAACTTCGCCGCATTTCACGTCCAGATCCACGTCGTGCAGAATCTGATGTTCGCCCTCTTCCGTGCTGTAGCTGAAGCCCACATTCTCAAACTGGACAGCCCGCTTGAAGCCTTTCAGTTCCCTCGCGTGCGGCTTCTCCTTCACATCGTCTTCGGCGTCGAAAAAGGTGAACACCGATGCCGAAGCGCCCATCGCCTGCTGGAAGCTGTTGTAGAAATAAGCGAACTTGCGCACCGGATCGTAGAGCTTGAACAGCAGGATGATGAACGCTCCGAACATGCCCATCGTCATGCGCCCGCCCAAAATCTCGGTGCGCCCCACAAACAGCAGCGCGGCGATGGCGATGGCCCCGATCGAATCCATGAGCGGCGAACTAATCGATTGAATCCGCACGCTGCGCAGGTTGGCGCGGAACAATCGTTTGGCGGCCTTCTTGAACCGCAGGATCTCCCACAACTCGGTGTTGAAGGCCTTGATGATGCGGTTGCCGGTGACCGTCTCGTGCAGGATGTTCTGGATCTCGGCCAGTTTGTCCTGCCCGGTGCGCGTGCGCGTGCGAACGGCCCGGCCAATCTTGCGCGCCGAAATGACCACCACGGGAATAAACGCCAGCAGCGCCCAACTCAAATGCCCGCCCAGCCGAATCACAAAAACCAGCCCCACGATGAAGGTGAAGAACTGCTGGAGGAAATCGCTGATCACCGAACTGAGCGCCACTTGCACCCGGTCTACGTCATTGATCAGAGTGGAAAGGATCGTGCCGGTGGCGTTCTTGTGAAAGAAGCTCGACGACCGCCGCATGGTCACTTCGTACAAGTGATTGCGCAGGTCGGTGATGGTGCTGAAGCCGGCATAGTTCACCAGATAGGTGCCGGTATAATCGCACAATCCCTTGGCCAGCGTGGACAGCACCAGCGCAAATGCCACCACGGTCCACGCATTGTGGATGTGCAGAAAATGCGGAACCAGTGCGCGCAGGTCGAAGTGCCAATCGCTGCGCGGCACACCCAGCAGGATGGGCCCCTCCGGCGCGTCCGGCCTGAGCACCTGGTCAAAGATCGGCTGAAAGAGAAGAACCCGGAAGGTGTCCAGAGCGCCCACCGCGGCCAGCAACAGCACGCCCGGCAGCAATTGGAGCCAATAAGGCAGCCCATAGCGCAACAGCCGAAAGAAACGGGTCATGCGATGGGGCCTGCGGGACACTGGCTTTTTTCTGCTCGAACACAAGGCAATGGGACGCGGAACTTCATCTGCTTATTGTATCTGCCGGGCCTTTGGGTTGGTCCGCGCCCGCCCTGCGCGTTGCAAAGCGCCACTACCTGCCAGCTCCCTTTTCGATCAGATGGGTGGTGGAAAAGCCCTCAACGATGGGCACAATCCTCACCTGTCCGCCCCAGGACTCCACCTCGGGCGCGCCCACCACCGTGTCCGGGTTGTAGTCGCCGCCCTTCACGATGACGTCTGGACGGGTGGCCACAATCACTTCCAACGGAGTCGGCTCGCCGAAAACCACCACTGCGTCCACGGCCGCCAGTGCAGCCAGCACGCGTCCACGCTCCCGCTCGCCGACAATCGGTCGGGTCGGCCCTTTGAGTTCGCGCACCGATTCATCGCTGTTGATGGCCACGATCAGCCGGTCGCCAAAGCGCCTCGCCTGCTCCAGCAGCGTGATGTGGCCAATATGCAGCAAATCGAAACAGCCGTTGGTGAAGACCACCCGCTCGCCGTGCCCCTTCCAAAGAGCCACCCGCGCGGCCAGTTCCTTGCGCGATAGAAGCTTGTCTTCGGCGTGCAGCGCGATATCCGGAGCCAGCGCCGCCAGCAGTTCGTGCTTCTCCACCGGAACCGTGCCCACCTTGCCGACCACGATACCGGCCGCAGTGTTGGCAAGCTGAATGGCCGACTCCGGCTTGAGCCCGCTGGCCATGCACAGGGCCAGAACCGCAATCACCGTGTCGCCCGCGCCCGACACATCGAACACCTGCCGCGCCACAGCCGGCGCCATGAAACGGTTGCCAGAGCGCACGAGAGCAATTCCCTTCTCGCTCAGCGTCGCGGTCAGGAACTCAATCTCCAGAGCAGGAACCATGGTCTCGGCAGCCTCCAGAACCATCTCCAGATCCCGCGCATTCAGCCCCACCGCCGCCGACAATTCGCTCAGGTTGGGGCAAATGGTGGTTGCGCCACGGTATCGGCTGAAATCCGAATTCTTGGGGTCCACAAGCACCGGAATCCGGCGTTTGCGTGCGGCCTTGATCAGTTCCTGGCACACCTCCGCCGTCAGCACGCCCTTGGCATAGTCGGAAAGAACCAGCGCATCGCAGCCGTCCAGGTGTTCCAGCGCGGCTTTCACCAGGTCATCGTAATCCCGCTGCGGACGTTCGCCCGAGCGCTCGCTGTCCAGGCGCAGCATCTGCTGCCTTCCGCCCAGAATCCGCAGTTTGGTGATGGTCGGAAAGCCGCTCGACACCACAAACTTCGCGACAATGCCGTTCAAGCGCAATCCGGCGGCGAGCAGCCGCTCGTTCTCGTCGCCTCCGGTAAAGCCCACCACCGTGGTCTGCGCGCCCAGCATAGCCAGATTCATGGCGACGTTGGCTGCGCCGCCCGGCTTATCGCACTGGTGTGTGGCCCGCACCACAGGCACCGGGGCTTCGGGCGAAATCCGCCCCACCTCGCCCCAGATGTACTTGTCGAGCATCACGTCGCCCACCACCAGCAGGCGTTTGGACTCCCAGGTCTGTTCGATTTCCCGAATCACTTCATGGAGTTCTTCGATCACTTGGCCTCCGCCGTCCGGGCTATCCTTCGATTGTCGCTATCGTTGGCGACATCCATGTTTCCCCGCGCAGTGTCGAGGCAATTCAGTTCGATCCAGTCACAAAGCATGTGCCCGGCCAGGATGTGCGCTTCCTGGATCCGTGCCGTGTCGCTGGATTCAACCGCGAAAAGATGATCGGCGAGCCGAGCCATTCTGCCCCCTCCCGCCCCGGAAAAACCTACCGTCGCCATTCCCTGCGCGCGCGCCGCAGCCAGGGCGGCAATGACGTTGGGGCTGTTGCCGGAAGTAGACAGGCCAACCAGAAGGTCGCCCGAACGGCCCAGCGCATCCACTTGCCGCGAAAAAACTGTCTCGAAGCCATAATCGTTGGCTACCGAAGTCAAAATCGAGCTATCGGTGGTCAACGCCACCGAAGCAATGGCACGCCGCTCGCGGCGAAACCGGCCGACAAGCTCCGCCGCCAGGTGCTGCGCGTCCGCCGCGCTGCCCCCGTTTCCGCACCACAGAATCTTGCCGCCCGCCTTGAGCGTTGAGACCATCCCACGTGCAATCGCCTCCAGCACGCCCTGCTGGTTCTGCATTGCGCGGACCACGGCCAGATGCTCCGTGATGGCCTTGCCAAAGATGCTTTCCGCGTCCGGACCGCTGGACATGCCTTTTCTCCCGCCGTTACAAACAATATCGGCCTGCGCTGGAACCTTGATCAACCTCTGGCCGACCGGCCTGCTATATCGCTCTTGGTATCATAGCGGGGTGACTGACGCGAACGGCAATTCTACCCCTTCGGCCCTCCATACTGTCTTCCTCGACCGCGACGGAGTACTCAACGAAAAGATGCCCGAAGGGCACTATGTCACCTGCTGGGAGGAGTTTCGGCCCCTGCCCGGCGTTCCCGAGGCCATTGCGCGACTGAATCGCGCCGGCGTGCGGGTGATCGTCGTCTCCAACCAGCGCGGCGTAGCTCTGGGGCACTACACCGTCGCCGACGTGCAAACGATCCACAGCGAGTTTCAAAAGCTTCTGAACGCAGCCGGAGCGCATGTGGACGGGTTCTATTTCTGCCCCCACGAAAAGCATTCCTGCACCTGCCGCAAGCCCGGACCCGGCCTCTTCGAGCAGGCGCGCGCCCAGTTCCCCGAGATCGCGGCCGAAACCAGCGTCATGATCGGCGACTCGCTCTCGGATATCGAGTTTGGGCGGCGGCTGGGCATGCGGTCCGTTTTAATCGACGGCGACCCCGCGCACCAAAAGCCCGGCGCTGCCTCGGCCAAGGAAATCGCACAAGTGAGCTGCCGCTCCCTTTCGGAAGCGGTCCAGATTTTGCTGGGAGAACGCGCTTAGGGCCTGTGGTGAAAGTCGAGTTTTGAAAGGGCACTACTTTAGTCGCGCCAATCAAGCCGATAGACTGAATCGTGGGCTTCAACAATTATCCCTTTCACACACGTTAAGGGGTTTTCTATTCGGTTGTGTTCTCTAATCCAATTCCCTAACGTCTGCTGGTGGGATTAAGTGTTCACGGTTTGACAAAGGCAAGAGAAAATGAGATCCACCCTGTAAGCTCTCTCTATTTAGCGTCTTTGGAAAAGGGAACCGCTAGGCAGCTTTTCGATGCTGCCATGGCATGGCCGCCAATACGTGAGCTGGTCGAAAAGCACGCAAAGGTCTAGCCTTTCTTAGGCCTGGACCTTTCGAGTATTCCCCCGCTCAATTCTTGGTCTTGTTTCGGAGTGAGTTTGCCAGGATTTTTGAGTCCGGTAGCGGCTGTTTTTTTGAGATTCGGGTTAGTGACTGGCTTTATCTTGTGCGGTTTCTTTTTGGTTGCCATTCCGTCCCTTTCTTGAAAACGGAACTAGAATACGCCTATGCCCAATGATGTGACCGTAGACGCTGAGAAATTCGACCGAATTCTAACCCGTATCCTCGCCGCTAAACCGATATCCAAACCAGAGATTAGCGCCCGGATCAGGGCGGAACGGGAAGCCAAACGCGACAAACCAAACCCCCAGTTTTAACGCTGAGGGTTTGGGGGGTTAGTTGAGCGAGAACTTGAACGATACACGGATGCGGCGAGTCAAGAACGCGCCCAACAACGTAAGTATGGTCATATTGCACCTTTGGTTTGGTAGTAGCGTTCTGCCTTACGCGCAGGACCTCCGCAAATGACTATACGCTGTCAATTGTCCGGATTTCTAAAACTTAACTAATTCCTTGTACGGTAACGGTCTACGACAAACCATACTATTCAACGCCATACCGAACATCCAAGGTTGTAAACCGCGTCGATTGTATTGCCGGGTGCCCCCACCCTTGCCGCGTCATTGTCTTTGCGGCCAGGGTGGGTTAACTCTACATAAAAAGAGAAAACTAAAACTTCTTCAGCTCGACGATCGCCCTGAGAATGGTCTCCGGCTGGGGCAGAATCGCGTCTTCCAGCACCGGCTGGTAAGCCACAAAGGTGTCCATCGACGCCACCCGCTTCACCGGGGCGTCCAGATCCTCGAAGAGCTCATCCGCGATGCGCGCGGCAATCTCCGCCCCGTAGCCCCAGCTCAGCATGTCTTCGTGGGCCACGATCACCCGGCTCGTCTTGCGTACCGAGGTGGCAATCGCCTCCCAGTCATACGGATTCAGGGTGCGCAGATCGATCAGCTCGACCTCGATCCCATGCTCCCGCTGGGCCCGTTCGGCTGCCTGCAGGGCGCGGGGAACCACCGCGCCGTAAGTCACCAGGGTCAGGTCCGTGCCCGGACGCACGATCTTCGCCTTTCCAAAAGGAATAGCAAAATCCGGCCCCGGATACGGCGCGCGTCCGTAGGTTTCGCGATACAGCCGCTTGTGCTCCAGGAAGAGCACCGGATCGTCGCAACGAATGGCCGTCCGCAGCAGGCCGTTGGCATCCAGAGCATTCGAGGGGAACACGATCCTCAGCCCCGGAATGTGCGTAAACATGCTTTCGCCCGACTGCGAGTGATAGATGGAGCCGCCGGTCAAATAGCCGCCCACCGGAACGCGAATCACCGCAGGCGAAGCCCACACCCCGTGCGACCGCCAGCGCAGCAGCGCAAGCTCATTGCGAATCTGGTGGACGGCGGGCCAGATGTAGTCGAAAAACTGGATTTCCACCACCGGCTTCATGCCCCGCGCCGCATATCCCACGGCCCGGCCCACAATGTTGGCCTCGGCCAAGGGCGAGTTGAAGACGCGCTCGGAGCCGAACTTGGCCTGCAGGCCGGCAGTCAGCTTGAAGACGCCGCCTTTCCCCTTGACCTCGGCTAGCGCCTCTTCGCGGCTGGCGTCGGCCACATCTTCGCCGTAGACCACGATGCGCGGATCGCGCTCCATTTCGTCGTGCAGGCAGGCGTTGATCAGGTCCGCCATGGTGCGCGGCGTTGCCCCGCTCCTGCCGCTTGCGGAGGATGCTCCGGAGACCGGAGTCTCCGTGGCAAAAGCCGCCCGCTTCGGGTCCAGATCTTCGGAATAAACATGCGTCGTGATTCCCGCAATGGCCGGGAGCGGGGCCAGCAGGGCCAGTTCTGCAGCCTCCGAAACCTCGCGGTCTATGGACTTCTCAAGCGCACCCATCTGCTCTTCGGTCAGGATGCCTTCCCGGATCAGGCGCATCTGCATCCGGGGCAGCGGATCGCGCATCGCGTCTGCCTCGCGTTCGCTGGCCGAGCGGTATAGCTTGTCGTCGTCCGAAAGCGAATGCGAATACATCCGGACGCAATGGCCGTGCACGAAGGCCGGTCCCAATCCAGCCCGGCAATGCGCCACCGCGCCCTGGAAAGCCCGCAGGCAGGCTTCCGGATCCGTCCCGTCCACCTCGGCGAAATAAAAGTTGGGGAAGTTGGCCACCAGCCTGGAGATGTTGCCGCCTGGCGTGTTGCACTCCACCGGAGTGCTGATGGCATAGCCGTTGTCTTCCACGCAGAAAACCACCGGCAGCTTGCGGTTCGAGGCGGTATTCAGCGCCTCCCAGAACTCGCCCTGCGAAGTGGATCCCTCGCCCAGCGACGTAAACACTACTTCGTCGCCATGATAGGCCACATCGCGAAAAGCCCGGTAATCGCCTTCGACCCTTTCCGCAGCCTCGGGATGGCGGCTGAAGTAGCGGCCGGCCTCGGCGCAACCCACGGCGTGCAGCAACTGCGTAGTGGTCGAGGAGGATGTGCTCACAATGTTCAGTTCGCGGCTGCTCCAGTGGGTGGGCATCTGGCGTCCGCCGCTGGCCGGATCGGTGGCCGCGCCCACGGCCTGCAGCATCATCTCGGCGGGCGTCACGCCCAGCCCCAGGCACAGCGCCCGGTCGCGATAGTAAGGGAAGAACCAATCGTAGCCCGGCCGCATGGCCAGCGCCGCGCCCACCTGCAAAGCCTCGTGACCGGCCGCGGAGATCTGAAAGAAGATCTTCTGCTGCCGCTTGAGCAGAATCTCACGGTCATCCACGCAGCGGGACATATACATCAGCCGGTAGATGTCGATCATCCGTTGAGGGCTAAGGCTGCCGTCGGCAGCTCCCGTCTCCATCGCTTGAACACCGGAAACCGCAAGGTTCATCGAGCTGACTCCCTGGAATTAGTTCAAAATGCCCAAAGTATCCTGATTGCGGCAACCGCGCCCTGCTCCATTAGAGGCGTGCGAGGCGCGCCACGATGCTGCAAATTTGCGCGCCAAGGGGCGCGCTGACTGCCTTCCCGGCCCAGAGCGGGATCTGGTACGAAGGTCAATACCAAGTCGTCCAAACCTCTGTCCTGGACAGGCTTCTTCGCTGAAATTTTTGCGCGGAGGGGTATCCGCGACGGGGAACAAGAAGCCACCTCGTGCAATCCGGCAGGAAGCGCCTGTTGCGGATTCCTTTTAAGGATACTGGAGAGGACTGGCTGGAGGATACACCGAAACTCCACGCACCGAAGTGCTCATCTTCTCCTTGACACTGCGTGCCAGCTTTTCGATCTCCGCGATTTTGCGCAGCTGAGCGACAGTCAGCGTTCCATCATTCGCGGCCGCAATTTCGGCATTCAATTCCGTCGCCAGTTGCAACAGCTTTTGCGTGTCGTTGACCATCGACTTTTGCCGCGCGGTATTGAGCGCGCGCAGCCGCTTCTCATCCTGAAACGGATCCGCGTTGGCATCCCCGAACGGGCTCGCAGTACTGCCCGGCCGCTGCCCAGTCGAGCCCTGCAGTTGTCCGGGGTCCATGTAGGCTGGATTCTGGGCGCGCCCCGGGTTTCCGCAGAGCGGCGTCATCAGCAAGAACAGGCAAAGCCCCTGCCCTGCGACCCGCCGCAGACCGCGCGCCCGGCTACGCCCCGCAAGAGAGAACCTCCGGACGATCTTCATTGCACGCAATGTCTTCACTTCGCACATCGCCGGCCATCCTGGCGTCATCCGGATATGTAATACGCCTGCAGAGCTATTCCGCTAGTTCGCCCCGATGCTCAGCTTCATCTTTTCCTTCACATCGTGGGCTAGCTTCTCGATTGCGTCCGCCTTGCGAATCACATTCAGCGAAAGCGTATCTTTGTTGGTCTTGTCCACTTCTGTCTTCAAGTCGGTTGCCAGCTTTAGAAGCTTCGAACTGTCGTCCGCGATTTCCTTCTTGCGTTCGGCATTCGCCGCCTCAAAATTCTGCTTCTCCTTCTCTTGCTGGTTAATATCGTGCTGTTGGACGGCGTCAGGCATCCGAACCGCCTCGGGAGGTATCTTCGGGTATTGCAGCATGCTCTCCTGCTGCCATCCTCCTCCAGCCGCCGGGACCAGAAACAGCACCATCGAACCACACATCAATCCCAGACGGATCGCTCTCCTGCTCGCTCCGTGCACACTTCGCGGATTCGATGCGCCCCCTTGCCGGGTGCTCCTTGCATGAAACTGGGGAATCTCCATGGGAACCTCCTTAGCTGCTCCTACCTTGAGATGCTTCTGTTGCGATCCGCGCTCGAATCGGCTTTGACCACAGCGGCGATGGCACAATGGACGGCGGAAACGCGGGTCGGTCGTGCGGGGCCGCAATCCTGCCGCCACTTCCTGCGCACAGTCTACAGCGTCTCCAGAGCTGCTGTATCCAGAAAGCGACTCTCCGAATTGTCATTTTTCTCACCCGTCGCCCCGCGGACAGATCCATGTCCGCGGCGTGGAAGAAAACGCCACCTTGCGGAACCCCCGCAAGACTGCGGAAACTCCGGAAACGCTCTAATCTAGGAACAGGAGTTTTGCATGCTACCTTCTTTGCTGGCCATACGTTCGGGTGTTTTTGCCGAAGGTCGGTTCCTGGGCAAGATCCTGGATTTGTGGGCGGACGATGCTCAGGAGTTTATCCGTCTCAAGTTGCCCCATCTGTTGACGGTGGCGCTGATCGCTTTTGTTCTCTACCGCCTGCTGCGCTTGATCACCAGTCGAATGGTCTCCATCGCTGAGCAGCATGGTACAGGCTCCCTGCGCTTTGCCCAGGTTAAAACCCTGTCCGGGGTCATCCGCACCACCGGGTTGGCGATTATCAGTCTCATCGCCGGTATTTGGATTCTGGACGCCGTGGGAATCAATCTGGCGCCCCTGCTCACCTCGGCTGGCATCGCCGGCGTGGCCATCGGCCTGGCGGCGCAAAACATCGTGCGCGACGTGCTCAACGGCGTCCTCATTTTGATCGAAGACCAGTTCAACGTGGGCGACACCGTCCGCGTGGCCGGGGTAGCTGGCGTGGTGGAGGCCATGACCCTGCGCAAGACCACCGTGCGCGATGCGGACGGTACCCTCTACATCATCCCCAACTCGCAGATCGCCACCGTGGCCAACCTCAACGCGGGCTTCTCCGTTGCCACGGTCAACGTGAGCGTCGATTTCTCGGCCAATCCCGATCAGGTCATCGACATGCTCACCGGCATTGCCATGGAGATCCGTTCCAGCGAGCAGTTCAGCCGCGTCTTTGTGGAAGATCCACAGATTCTCGGGGTTGACCTGGTCAAAGGCTCCGAACTGGTATTTCCGGTGATCTTCAAGACCCAGGCCACCAAGCAATACGGGCCGATGCGCGAGTTCCGGAGGCGAGTACGGCTGGCTCTGGCCGAGCACCATATCCTGCCGGGCGACCCCAACCGCGTTTTCCAGACCTTTTCAGAGGATCAGCCCCGAATGCGCAGCGGCGCGGCAAACGAAGTCCAGGTGGAACACGACGCAACCAAGCTCAAGCCGCAGGAAAGCAATCCGTTCTCAAGCGAGTAAGCGCGGCAGATTTTGCTTCGCGAAGCTTCTCGATGCGAAAGGATCAAGCTCAGTCGCCGGCACGGCTGTGTTCGCCTTGTGAAACCGAAAGATCGATTGGATGGTCGGCGGGGCGAAAAACCACCCGGTTCCTGCCCTGCGCCTTGGCTTCATACAGTGCATGGTCGGCAACGATCAGCAGCGACTCCACGGTGCCGCCCGTCGCCGGCTCGAACAACGAAGCCCCGACGCTGCAGTTCACGGTGAACTCACAGCCCCGTTCCATGATCTTCAGGTTTGAAATCGCCGCGTGCAGGACGCTCAGTCTCTGCTGAACGGCATCGGCGGGAATCTCGGTAAGTAGGATCAGGAACTCCTCGCCTCCGTAGCGCCCGGCACTGTCGTAGGGACGAATCGCCCCTCCCACAGCCGCTGCAAACCAGCGCAGCGCCTCATCCCCGGCCAGGTGCCCGTGCGCATCGTTGATCTCCTTGAAGTGATCGAGATCCACCAGGGCTACCACCAGCCTTCTGCCTTCACGGGCCGCCCGCTCCATCTCTCTCGCCAACGCCCGCAGCACCGCCGATCGATTCAGCATCCCGGTCAGCCCATCGTGCGTTGCCTGGATGCGCAACTGCTCCCGGCTCAGTTCCAGCTCCCGGGTGCGTTCCCTCACCTGGCTTTCCAATTGCCGGCTGCGTGCCCGCAAATGGCGGGCATAGAGGCGGGTAAAGGCCCAGAACAGCCCCAACAGCGCGAGCAGGCATAACCCAGAGAACCACTTGCTCTTCCACCATGGCGAAAGTATGTGCACCTTGACCTGCACGACATCCGAGCGCGAGCCGAGGCTGGAATTCTGCGCCACCGCTTCCAGAACGAAATTGCCGGGGGGCAGCCCGGAGAAGATCGCCAGCCCATCCTTGTTCTCGATCCAATCCGGCTGAAAATCCTTCAACCGATAGTTGAAGACCAGTTCGCTGCGATTCGGCATCGCCGGCGAAGAAAACTGAAAATCCAAGGGCAAGCCGCTCCAAGGCAAAGTGATCTCCGCGGCCAGCGGATTCAGCATCCGGCCCCTCTTGATCGCCGTCACCGAAATTGCCAGAGGAATCGACTCGAAGACCCTCTCGGGATGCACCAGGTGAGCAATTCCGCCGCTGGTGCCCACCCAGAGCGAGCCATCCGGCGCCTCGCGGATTGCGTTCTGATCGATGTCGTTCCAAATGAGCCCGCTCTCCTGCGAGAGATGACGCCAGCTGCTGCCGTTCCACACCACCACACCCAGGTCGGTCCCCAGCCATACCCAGCCGCGATGGTCCACCAGCAGGGCCAGGGGAGCCAGCGTCTGCAACTCCTCCGGCAGCCGAAGCTGCCATGCCTCCAGGCGGCCGTCCTTGGGAGTCAATCGCCAGGTTCCAGTTTGGTCCCCGGTCATCCACACCGTGCCGTCGTCGGCGCAGGAAAGCGCCAGCACCGATCCATTGAAACGCGTAAGCCCGTCGATCGGCGGAACCCTCCACGACCCGTTGTCTTCGCGCAAAAGACGGTTGTTGGAAAGAAACCACAGCGACCCGTCACGGGCGGCGCAGCCTGTCTCCACGCGGCGTGTGCCGGTGAGCAAGGCGTTCGCCTCCGGTACAAGGCGCGGAATGGCCGCTGGACTTCGCGCCGGGCGAAGATAGATGCCCTTCTTCGTCGCAAAAAAGACTTCTCCGGAACGGTCCTCCAGAATGCTCATGATGAAGTCAGGAAGCCGCGCGATCAGGCCGATACTCCCAGTCTTCGGATCGACGCGCAGAATTCCACCCGAAAATGTCCCCGCAATCACCGAACCGTCGTGCAAAACATCCATGGTGGAAACCTGCCCGAAGTTCCATCGCCGCTTTGATGACAGCGAACCGGCCGCGCCGCTGTGCGGATCGATCCACGCAAGGCCGCCTTCGGTCCCAACCAGCACGTGCCCCTCGCGCGGAGGAACAATCGCCCACACCACTGGCGAGGGCAGCCCTTGGTTGTCGCTCCAACCTTCCCAGGATTCATAGCCGGTCCAACCCACCAGTCCCACGCCACGGCTGCCGATCCACAGGTCGCCGCCGGCGTCGAAGACCAATCCGGCAATCTGGCTGGTGCGCGGCATGCCGTTCTCCGATCCAAATGTGCGCCAGTGTCCGGTCTCCCAGCGGACCAGCCCACTTTGGGCAGGCGCCAGAACCCGGCCCTGCCGGTCTTCGATCAAGGGAGTGTGCCGGTAAACAGTGGCTGGATCGCCACCGGTAATGCTGCGGTCCTCAAAGCGGGCGCTGCCCCGCCGCAAGACCGCGACATGCGCCATCCCGCCCGCCCACAACGTGCCCTCGTGGTCCAGCAGAATCCCCTTCCAGGCGTCCTTTGGCAAGCCTTGCCCTGTTCCCCAGGCAGTCACGGCGGCGGATCCCGGCTCCGTGCGTTCGCTCTCGCCTCCGGGCAGTGAATACAAATGCTCGCCGCTCCCAATCCAGATCTGCGGCCGGGCTCCCGCGCCAGACACAACATTCACACTATCGATTTGCGCCAGCTCCGGGTTTGCGCGGATCGTCGGGTCTGAAAAGACCGCGCTGTAGGAGAGCATTCTGCCCTGCTCGTCATGCTCCAGGCGATACAGTCGCTGCTGCTCCACCACCAGCACATGGCGCGCATCCTCAACCGCCATTCGCCCCGCGTCCGCGACATGAATCTGCCGGGAGCCGGCCGCCTGGAACAGGTTTCCGTCCCAGCGGTAGAGATTCTCCGCGGTCGCAACCCAAATGGTGCCTGCCGGGTCGGCGACGATGTCTAAAATGTTGAGTTCCGCGATCCCTTGTTGCTGTCCGAAGCGCTCAAACCCCGAGCCCAGAAAACGGTAGACCCCGTTCTCCGTCGCCAGCCACATGAATCCGGCGCGGTCCTTCACCATTCCCCGGATACCGAGATTGAGCAAACCTTCGGGCTGCCGGTACGTCTGGAAGACATACTGCTGCCCATGCGCCACGATCGGTAAGAGCACCAGCCAGCACAACAGAGTCCGAATTACCCGGTGACCTCTCAAACTCCCTCGGTATGTGCGGAAAAAGACTCCGTTTCCCTCTTATCGGCAGCAATAGGCGGAAACAAGATTCCCTGTATCATATTCGAAAAAATAATCTTCTGTTTTCTATGTATCCAGCAACCTGAACATCCTGGGAATGCTTTTTCTCTCAGCGGTTGTACCAGCTACCTTCGGCGCTCACACTGGCCGGCGGGCAGACACGGGCGCAGACGACAGTGATCGTCGCGCTTCAGACCTGCGTCTCAAGCGCGCTCAAGAGCCCTTCGGCATCGCTGACCGGCGGCAGGCAGGTGCGGCCATGGCACACCAAAGCCCAAACCTCCGCGCCGGCTGGCGGAGGAACATTGAGCAACACATCCGTCAGCGCGCCGGGGATTCCCTCCGCGCTCAAGCGGTGCGGCGCAATACGCATCACCGTCTTGTGGATGGCATAGCGCGCCAGCGCCACCCCTTCTAGGCGCAGCGCCTCCGGCCCGGAACCCACCACGACCACTTGCACGGGATCTTGCAGCAGCCGCTCCAGGGCCAGCCCGTAGCTCCCCGCGTACAGGCCAAACTGGCTTACCACCGCGGAAAAGGAGGCCAGCGTGCCCTTGGCGATCTGGCGATACTCCTCGCATCCGCTCAAAGCCGCCAGACGTAGCAGCGCGCTCGCTGCCGCCGGGTTTCCCGCCGGAGTGGGCGTGTCCTGCAACGGCTTGCGCCGCGCGCTCAGCGCGCCCAGTTCCTGGACCCCGTCCCCGGAACTCGCGACATCGTAGAATACCTGCGCATCGTGGTCCCAGAACCGCTCGATCATCGCGTCGGCCAGGGCAATCGATGCGCGGTAAAACTCCATCTTTCCAGCGGCAAACCAGGCATCCATGCAGGCATGAACCGTCATGGCGTAGTCGTCCAGCGTTCCCGCCGCCTGTTCCGACGCGCCGGCCGCCGCGGGCGGAAAGCCGTAGGCAATCACGTGCGACAGGTCTTTCCCGCCGTCCCATGCCTGTGCCAGCAGCCGGGTCAGGGTCCGCAGAGCAAACTCATGCGCCGAGCGAATCCGCAGCACCCGCGCCGCCTCCAGATAGGCGCTCACAGCCATCGCGTTCCACCCGGTGTAGAGCGTCCGGTCGACAAACGGAGTCATGCGCCCCTTGCGCGTGCTCAGCAGCTTGGCGCGCGCCCCTTCCAGCGCGGCGCGCATCTCCTCAACCGGAGCTCCGGCCTGCTGCGCAATCTCTTCCACCGACTGCCGTACATGCAGTACATTCTTGGCCGGGTTCTGGCGCATATCGCCCACTTCCCTGACCGTCCAGTAATGGATCGCGAGTTTCGCCTCCTCGGGCTCCAGCGCCTCCCGGATTTCGTCCAGCGTCCAGGTGAAATAGTCGCCGTCGTCCTCCAGATCGATGTCCGCGTCCTGCGAGGCAAAAAAGCCGCCATGCTCCCGATCGGTCATCGTGTCGTCCAGCCACTGGATGATCTCGGTCGCCGTCCGCTGGAAATCCCGCCGCGCAAAGCTCTGGAATCCGTGCAGGTAGTTGCGCAGCAGCTCCGTGTTGTCGTAGAGCATCTTTTCGAAATGCGGCACAATCCAGTGCTCGTCCACGCTGTAGCGGTGAAAACCGCCTGCCAGCTGGTCATACACGCCGCCGCGCGCCATTTTTTCCAGGGTGGTTTCAAAGGCCGCCCGCGCCTCGTCGTCGCCGCGGTTCATTGCCACCTGCAGCAGCAGGTCCATCATCGCCGGATGAGGAAACTTGGGCTGCGTGCCGAAGCCGCCGTTACGCGGATCGAACTGCCGCAGCGCACTGCTCACCAACTTGTCCAGCAGAGCCAGCGAAAGCTCTTCTCCACCGCCCGTGAACGCCTCATTTTGTTCGATGGCAGCCATCACGCTGGTCGCCGATTCCAGCGCCTCTGCGCGTTTCTCCTTCCACACCGAGGCCATGGTCTGCAGCACCCGCACAAATCCTGGTCGCCCCATGCGGTCGTTGCGCGGGAAATAGGTCCCGCCGAAGTACGGGCGTCCATCGGAAGTCAGAAACGCGGTCAGCGGCCAACCGCCCTGCCCGCTGATCGCCGACACCGCCGCCTGGTAGCGCGCGTCCACATCGGGCCGCTCGTCGCGGTCCACCTTGATGGCCACAAAATGCTCGTTGATAATCCGTGCCACTTCGGGGTCCTCATAGGACTCCCGATCCATTACGTGGCACCAATGGCACCACACCGCCCCTACGTCCAGCAGAATCGGCTTGTCTTCCGCCAGCGCGCGCGCAAATGCGCCCTCTCCCCACGCCTGCCACGCCACCGGCTGATGCCGGGCCAGGCGCAAATAGGAGGATTGAGCGTTCTCGAGCGTATTCGGGCCGCCAGAGACCGGGGGAATATCCTCACGCATGGGCTGAGCATACATTGAATGTGCCTGAAATGACTCGGTTCGATCACGGATCTCACGATCCAGACAGTTTTCAACTCCGCCACATTACACCTGTGGCCCGCCTGTAGCCAAACACTCAATTGTTCCGGTGCGTCTTTTCCCTCTTAGATGCGGGACTTCTCGGCCAAGTTGTAAGGAGGGTGAAATACCTTGGAAACAGCCTGCAAAAAGCAAGCTTCTTCCAAGGAAATATCAAGCAGCACGGGCGCGGTGACACGGCAAATCGCGCCGGTTATTCCGCGCCAAAGATCCGCCGCAGAAAGTGGCGCACCCGGCTCATCATCCCAGGTTTCTTGGGTGGAACCGGCTTCTGCGGCGCAGTTTCAGGATTCGTTGCTGCCGGCGTCGCCGCCTCCGCCTTTTTTGCGCCGTTGTAGGTCAAAGCCTCCGCAGCCGAACCCGGTATCGGACGCAGAACCCCCGCGCCCGGCGCCAGTCCCTCGCTCTGAGCCAGGGGAAACTCGTTGCCGTGCACTTCGACCGGCGGACAGCCGCAAGGCTCCTTCTCTTGATCCACCACCGACCGCAGGCTGCCGTGCTCAAACATCACCCGCTGCCCGGCCTGCACCCGGTACGCGCCCTCTTCGAAGACGCTCGACACCAGCACGTAGGTCGCTTGTGCTCCAGCGTTGTCCACGCAGGTGTCGCCTCTCTCGCCCAGCCGCACCTTCACCTCTGCCGCGCCTGGGCCACCGATCAGGATGCGAAAATCCGGCGTCATCACAATATCCGCATTCTTCCCGGTGGCAAAGCTGACTTCCATCGCCCCATGATCCATGGCCATCATCAGCCCCGGCGTTTCGCCTGCCGGCACGCTGGAGTCCGCCGCCAGCTTCAAGACGGTCGATGCGCATACCCGCAGCCGTCCCCGGTGCGGCAACATGACCTCCGTCGTGCGCGTCCCCGACTCCACGGTCCCGCTGGCCACAATCACCGCCTTGCCGCCCGAGACTTCCAGCGCTCCGCTTACTTTGGCTCCTTTGTCGCCCGCACCGGCGTCTACGGGAATAATCGCGATAGGACCGCCCGCGCCTGCAGGAACGGCTGTCGCCGAGCCGCTGCCTGAGCCTGTCCCAGTCTGAGCAACTGCCAGGCTGGCGCACAACGCCCCTGAGGTACACGCCAGCAACGCGCAACTTAACGCATTCCTGCGCGCGCACCCCTTGCGGGACATCGCAAAGACTCCCGTCTCGCTTCGCATCTCTTAAAATCCCAGGAAATTGCGAATCATCTGGTGGCCGCCTTCTGTCAGCACGCTCTCGGGATGAAATTGCACCCCCTCGATCGGCAGGCTGCGATGGCGCACTCCCATGATGACCGTGCCCTTCCCATCCGGCGCGGCGGTGCGGGCGGTAACTTCAAGCTCGGCCGGCAGCGTCTCTTCAGCCACAATCAGAGAGTGATAGCGGGTGCAGGTCAGCGGGCTCGCGAGTCCGGCAAAGATTCCCTTGCCATCGTGCTCCACCGGGCTGGTCTTGCCGTGCATCAGGTGCTGCGCGCGCACCACGTCCCCGCCAAACGCTTCGCCGATCGCCTGATGTCCGAGGCAAACACCGAAGATCGGCACCTTGCCTGCCATGTGGCGAATCAGCGGGACCAGGATGCCCGCTTCGGACGGAGTGCATGGGCCCGGCGAAAGCAGAATCCGGTCCGGGCGCATTGCCTCCACATCCTGCACCGTCAGCTCGTCGTTGCGACGGACCTCGACCTCGGCCCCCAACTCGCCAAGATATTGAACGAGGTTGTATGTAAACGAATCGTAGTTGTCGAGAACGAAGACCATGATGAACTCCAGTGTAGCGCGAGCCGCCAGCCTCAATTCCTACGCGGCAAATCCCCTCCACGTCCCGTCTCGCGCTATAGTGGGTGTGCAAGCCAGGGAGGCTCCATGAGATCTCTGTTTTCCTTCCTTCCCATACTGCTGTTGGGAGCGCTGCTGACGCCCTTCTGCGTTGCGCAAGGGGTCGACGGCGGCGTCTCCGAGACCTTGCAGAGCATCTACATTCCCCCGATGCTGAACGCGCCTTTTACCGCCGTTGTGCACACCGAGTGGGCCAAGCCCCTGCCCGGCGCGGGATCCTATACCCTGGTCAACCAGCGTCAGGTGGCCCGCGACAGCCAGGGGCGCATCTATGAAGAGCGCTGGCTGCTGGTTCCCAAGGGTGGCAAGTTGGAGTCGGTAATGAACGTCATCCAGATTGCCGACCCCAATGCCCACACGCTCTACAACTGCTTTCTGCTGCGGTCGCCGCACAGCTGCACTTTGCAGAAGTTCGCCGAGAGAGCCCTGACTGCCTACATCCCGCCGGTGCTGGCAACCGGGCATCTCGCTGGCGACACGGGCTTCACCCTCCACGAGAACCTGGGCACCCGGAGCATCCAGGGCATCGACACGGTGGGTACCCGTGACACCACCACCTTCAACTCGGGCACATTTGGCAACGACCGCGCCTTCGACGTTGTTCGCGAATTCTGGACGGATACTGAGTTGGGCGTCAATTTGCTCTCGGAGCTCGACGATCCGCGCATCGGCCGCCAGACATTCACACTTACCGACCTGAGCCTTTCCGAGCCAAACCCCGAGCTTTTCGAGCTTCCTGCCGGGTACCAGGTCGTGGATATGCGCAAGCGCTAGCGGGGCTGCGCCAGGCTTCGGATTGCCGGGCAAACGAGCTTCGGCTTGCGCCGCGCCGCCGCATCTGCAAGACTTGCCTTGATCGCATACGATGACTTACATCATGGTTCTCCATTTTCTCGTTCAGGGACGCGTGCAGGGCGTAGGATTTCGCTGGTTCGTTCATCGCGAAGCCAGCAACCTGAATCTGCGCGGATGGGTGCGTAACACCGAGGATGGCGAGGTTGAAGTCCTGGCATCCGGCACGGCGGACGACCTGCAGTCCCTGCGCCAGAGCCTTCATCGCGGCCCACGCGGCGCACGCGTCGACCATATCGTCGAGCACCACCTGGCCGACACCGAAGGCGCGGACTTGAGCCCTTTCCGCATCGACGGCGCCTGGTAAGGAAAGAGAAGGATTCCGCCAGCCGGAATTCCAGAGATCCTGTGTCCGCCACAGCTCAGCCCACCCTACTCCCTACTCCCTTAGTCCCTGTTCCCTGATCTCTGATCCCTGATCCCTGTTCCCTGTTCCCTGATCCCTCAGTCCCCTCAGTCCCTCAGTCCCCTCAGTCCCTGTCCCCTGTTCCCTGTTCCCTGTCCTTTATAATCTGTAGGGAAGCGAGCCGGTTTCCGTTTCCTTCCTGCGAATTCTTTTTCAGTCGAGATTCTGAACCAGATCCTGAGAACCGGATCCGTAAAACGGATTCCCTGTTTGATCTAAGGAGCGGCCCTGCCCATGCCCGACAAAACTTTGCCCGTCAACGTGGAATCCCTCAAGGAACTGGTACGCACCGTGCCTGATTTCCCCAAACCGGGAATCCTCTTCTACGACATCACCACCCTGCTGAAAGACAAGACCGGTTTCGCGCAACTGATTGACGCGCTGGCTGCCCACTACATCGGCAAGAAGATCGACCTGGTGCTAGGCATCGAGGCCCGCGGATTCATCTTTGGACCTGCCCTCGCCTATCGCCTGAATGCCGGCTTTGTCCCGGTGCGCAAGCCGCGCAAGCTGCCCGCGCCGGTCGCCCGCGTCACTTACGACCTCGAATACGGCTCCGACACGCTTGAAATCCATCTCGATGCCATCCAGCACGGCCAGCGCGTCGTCCTGGTGGACGATCTGCTCGCCACCGGAGGCACCATGGAAGCCACCATCAAGCTGGTCGAGCAGCTGGGCGGCGAAATCGCCGGCCTGGCCTTCGCCATCGAACTGGACTTCCTCAAGGGGCGCAACCGCTTCCCCAATCACGACGTCTTCAGCCTTCTTCATTACGACGAATAATTCCAGCTCGCCTTTGCTGCGCAAACAAAACGGCCCTTCCTTTTGGGAAGGGCCGTTTTGTTTGTTGCGTGTCGCGGCGTATCAGTTCACCGTCAGGCTGTAGGTTGTGGTCTCTTGCGTGGCCGATGGATCGCTGCCCGAACCGGTGATGGTCAGCGTATAGGTGCCCGCGGTAGTCCCGGGCGTGCTGGTGATGCTGGTGGAACCGCTGCCCCCACCGCAGCCGGACAGACTGCCCAGCGCCACCATCGCTACCAGGACTCCCAGCATCGCGAGCCATTTGCGGCGTCGCGCCGGAACTCCGAGGAAGATCAGGAAGGCCAGTACCGCGCCGCCGCCCGCCCCCGCCCAGCCACTGTGTTTGCCACCCAGTTTCGGCCACACCAGTTCGCTGCTGGCGGCGGTGGTGGTGATGGTAAGCGCCACTCCGCTCCCGCTCAGCGTACCGCCGTTCATCGTCAAAGTCGAAGCCACAGTGCAGTAGGGCAGCGATGTTGCGTTGGTCGGAGAAGTGGTCACTGAACAGCCCAGCGTTACCGTGCCCGAGTAGTTCGTGCTCGAGGTCAGGGTAATATTCGAGGTCGCCGAAGAACCGGGTGCCACCGTCGCCGAAGCCGGCGTCAGCACCAGCGTGTAGGCGGACGCAACCACCGTCACGCTGCCCGTCCCTGTTGCCGCGGCATACACGGAATCGCCGCTATAGGCCACCTTCAAGGTTGCCGAACCAGGGTTCATGCTATCGGCGGGAACGGTGAAGCTGGCCACACCGTTCACCAGTGTTGCGGGCGACGATGTGTAGCTGCCCGCGGTCAGGGTTACGAAGTTGGTCGGTGTTCCGCCGGAGCCGCTGGCCGTCACTGTGACTCCCAATGTCTGCCCGGTGTCCACCGTGCTCGTTGCCGGCGTCACCGTGAAGGTCGGCGTCAGCAACGACGAACCAACCATCGTGACGCTTGCCGATCCTTGCCCTGCGGAGAAGTTTGCGTCGCCGCTATACATGACGATGAGCGCGTCGGTGCCCACTCCCAAATTGCCAGCAGGGATGCTGAAAGTGAATGCGCCGTTCACCAGCGTCATGCCGCCCGAACTGTAGCCGCCCGAAGAGATCGCCACGGTTCCTGTCGGAACGGTCGTCGATGTTGCGCTCCCGGTCACCGTGACGGCCACGGAGAGCGGATTGCCGATGTTTTCGGGCGAGGGCTCGGGGGTCACCGTCACCGTCGGGGTAATCACGTTCACCTGTACGGTCGCGGTCTGGCTAACCGCGGCGTAGTTCACGTCGCCTCCGTAGTTCACCGTCAAAGTGTCCCGGCCCGCCGCAAGGCTGTTGGCAGGGATTTTGAAGGTTGCAACGCCTGCAGTCAGTGTCTGCGAGGCCGTATATCCGCCCCCAGTCAGGAAGACGTTTCCGGTTGGGGTGCCCAGGCTGCCCGAACCGGTCATCGTAACGGTAACCGTAAGCGCTTCGTCCCCCGTGATCGTCGTAGCCGAAAGGCTCAGACTTTCCGTCGCCGTTGCGGTGCCCGCATCGGAAGCCCACCCATTCACCACATTGGCCACGTTCAGCGAGCCAAGCCCGGTCGCCAGATCGTAACCGGTCGTAGCGGCATTGCCGGAGAGCACTCCAAGGCTGCCGTTGTCGGCCGAGTGAATCACCGTGCAATTCGGCGATAGCCCACCGAAGTAGCCGTCGTCGCAAACCTGGGCGTTGGTGCCGGTGGTGATGTCGTTGAAGTAGCAACTGCTGCCCGGCGAACCGTTCGCACCGTTGCAACTGGCGTAGTTCTGCTTCGCCGCCAGTTGATAGAGCTGGGAATTCGGACTGCCTTGCGGGGCCCCAGCCTTCTGGTTGATCAGCGCCATCACGCCCGCCATCGCGGGCGAAGCTACCGAAGTGCCGCCAACTTCCTGCGCCACCGGCTCCGAGTTGATGTTGGTCGAGGTTACGCAAGAACCCGCATCCGAAACGCAGATCAGGTACGCGCTCGATGAGAGAAAACCATCCGACGCAAAGAACGACACGTCGGGTTGATCGCGCACCCCATCCGAGGGGATGCCGGTTACGTTGCTCTGCCAGGCCGGCTTCTGCCACCCATCCTTGGTCAGCGGAATCGAGCCGTTCAGCGAACCCGTGCTGGTCGTGGTGCTGAGGCAACTGGCCGTTGTGTTTCCGTTGTTCACGACGCAGCCGCTGGCGCCGCCGCCCCCTCCCACCACCTGCACAAAGATGTACGGTTCAAAGCCAAATTCTTCATCGGTTTCCGTATTCACCGTCGAGTTTGCGGAAAAGTTGCAAGCCGTCTCCGCGTCGTTCACATTGCTGATGCTTAGCGACGTCGCCAATTCCTGGATAAATGGCAGCAGCATCGGGCTGGTGCAAGTGTCGTTCCAGGGAACCTCCGGCACATAGCCCTTGGCGCTGGCGCCGTTCGATGCGTTGGTGGAATTCCAGTACGGTGACGCCGTGCACTCGTTGGCGGTCAGCGAGCACCAGTTGAAATCGGTTCCGCCTACCGAGGTGTTGTAAGGTGTCGAGGCGATGCCGCTGACTGCCAGACCGTACTCGGCCGCATTGGGAGTCATGGAACTGCCATCGCAACTGGCCGCGCCTGAGTCGCCGGCAGCCGCGAAAACGGCAATTCCTTCCGAAGCCGCGGTCTGCCAAAGGTTGTAGTACGCCACATTCCCTGCGGTGCCCTGCCCCAATTCGCACTCGCCATAGCTGACGTTCATGATCGGCGCGACTTTGTTGGTGACGATGTAACTCTCCGAGTCCCACAACGTGTCGTCGGTAGCGGAATCGGATGCCGAGGTGACCAAAATGATGTTGGCGGCCGGGGCCACAGCACCCGACCATTCCACATCCAGCGAGTTCTCAATCAGGTCGTCGAGCGTGCAGGCTGCCGTGCTGGTCGTCGGTGCGGTGCAGACCGTCGGCGTGGTGCCGTTGCCCGATTGAATGGTAGGCGTGTTCGCCGGCAGGCCGAAGGTGCTGCGGAAAGTGGCCACATCCGACGGAACAATGCTGCTGGTGCCGGCAATCGCGATGGTCTGCCCGGCGCCGTTAATCGGTGTCCCCGCCTGCCATAGCGGCAACACATTGTAGATGGTGGCAAAGTCATAGGGAGTGACGTCTTCCACCAGGTAAGCGTTGTTGCCATTGCTGGCGGGAACGCTGATGCCAAACTGCGGACGCACCTTGGCCATCGCCTGCTGCGGGGTCAGGCTCGGCTTCGAGCCGGCGCTGCTGCCCGCGCTCGCCGTTGTCGCAGCTGGGCGCTGCCACTTGCCCGTTGAGCTGTCCCGTGTAACCACGCTGCCCAGGCGATGCAGCGGCCGCGGGAAGAAGTTATGCAAAGCCTTCACGCCCACCACAACCGGCGCCAGCGCCGTGGGAATCTGCGGGTCGCTCATGTTGCCGATATGCGCAACACCCTTCACCGTGAGGTTGTGGATCTCGGTATGGAACGCGCTTTGCACTTGCTCCGCCGTGCCGCTGAAGCGGATCGACATGCGGTCGTTCGGCACCGCGTCCACCTGGAAGCCATGACCCGTCAACCAACCGCAGACCGCCGCAATGTCGCTCGGCGCGGGGCCGAATTCTTGGCCCACTTCCATCGGGGTCAGCCAATGATGGTAATTGGCTGAATTCTGCTCGTACTGGCTGGCTACGAATGCTTCAAAGGCGGCCTGCCGTTCCGCGCTGCGGCTCAACACCAGCACCATGTCGGTCATCCGCAGGTCCGGAGCCACCTGTCCCAAGTCGTTTTTAGCTACCGCCGCAGGGTGCGTGTTGCCATGCAGCACTGTCAACTGGCTCTCATCGATGGGATCGACAATCCGCGCAGAGGTCGCCGTGGAACTCTGGGCCATGGATGTCCATCCGCAAAGCAGGACGCCGGTCAGTACAAAGAGGGGAAACTTCTGCAAGAAACGCATAGTGGGATTCCTGGACCTTTCTTCGGAGACAACACCGAATCGAACGAAAAGTTGCGTTGTGTTCTAAAACTCGAAAAATGAAGGCTTCGCGCCGCCGACCCTGCGGCAGAAACCTCGGTCAATATTCCCGGACGATCCTGCCTCTGCAGGATCGTCAGCTTGCCCAACCGGCTTCCCGTATCGGGCCCGGGAGCTGCCATCGGCAGCCTGCGTGCGCTCGATCCTCAAGCGCATCGCCATTTCTGTCATCTAGATGCATCCAAGGCAGAAGGTTGCTTCATTTCTATCCAAAACATTAGACGGCCCCTTTCGGCAGAAGTTGACGCACACGCACCCTCCCCACTCCCGATGACGAAAACTTCATCTCCCTCCGCTTCCTCGCCCGGAGTGGAGACTCCGGCATCCCTTCTTTGGGAGCACGGCGGGCTTGGCTGCTGACTCAAAGCAAATAGAATGTGAATTTTCGATCAATCCCCTCTCGAAATCAAGAATCCTGCCGATACTCCTCTGGAGAACGTTTATCGAAAGTTGTTGAGGTCGCAGTCCCCTTGAATACCCACCTTGTTACGCCGCTCCACCTGGCCGGCAATACAACCCAGGACCAGAAGGATTTGCTGCTCGAGACCCTGATCGATGCGGTCAAGCGGATCCATCGCACCGCGATCAAGGACCTCGACCAGCGAAGCGCAAGACTTGTCCTCGAAATGGATGAGAAACTCAAGACCGAGCTCGCCTCCTCGGCGATGAAGATCATCGAACGCCTTACCATCAGCGACAAGTTTAAAGATGAGGAGATCGTCTCCCGGCGCGAGTATCCGGCTACCTACAGAGTCCGGCCGATTGAAGCCCAGGTCACCGAACTGCGCAAGTTCTTCCCCAAGCTCGGCGCATGCAACGAACGCCTGGGCCACAAGCCGCTGCCCGACGGCGCAGAGGCGTGGTTCGCCATCCCGCGCTGGCAGGCGATTGCGCCCACCTACAGCGAAGCCACGGAAAAGATGGTTGCGGCGCTCGCCTCCAAGCGCCGCTTCGATAACCGCATCGTCGATAAGATGGGTCCCCTCTATCTCCGTCAGTCCGAGCGCGCCAAGTTGGCCGAAAAGGTCCTTTCCGAACAGCAGCCGGCCACCGACATTCTGGTGGTGGCGGCCCAGGCCGGTCTGCTCCATCGCGGATGTTCCGCCCGCCGCGCCCGTGTGGTGATGGCCGGCAACGAATTCGGCCTCGGCGCATTCGCCCTTGGCGCCATGATCCTCACCCACCCCGAGCGCCTCTCGCACGCCGATACCCTGATGATCGACTGCAGCGGCGACGAATACTCCCTGCGCGGCGACGGCCTCTTCGATCGCGTTCCGCTCTACGACTATGACCTCTCCGGCATCGAATTCAGCATTTTCCATGACGACCGGGCCCGCAACCTGTGGGGCACGCCCAGCGGCTTCGTCTTCCAGACCAGCGGTGACCAAATGCTCGCTCCGCAGAAGGCGCGCGCCACCCCTGCCGGTTCATCCGATTCTTCGATTCGCGGGTAACCGGAACCCGTTTCTATGCCCCAGGTGGGATCTTCCCTCCCGCCGGATTCCTCTAAAACTATCCCACCAGTTGCAAGTCGCGAATCGTCTCTTTGCGTACCGTCAACCGCTCCACCAGGTCCGTTCTGACTTCGTAGCCCCTGCCCGGCGAAGGCGGAACAACAATCTCTCCAGCGGCCGTAACCGTCACCTCCGGCTCGATCAGATCCTCCACCCAGTAGCGGGCCGAAGCGGAAATGTCGCCCGGTAGCGAGAAGTTCTCCAGGCTCGCCAGCGCAATGTTATGCGACCGGCCAATGCCCGACTCCAGCATGCCCCCGCACCACACCGGAATGCCCCTCCCCTGCGTCGCGTTGTGGATCGCAATCGCTTCGGAGAAGCCTCCCACTCTGCCCAGCTTCAAATTGATGATCTTGCACGACCCCATCTCGATCGCCGCCATCGTATCGCGCCGGTTGCGGATCGATTCGTCCAGGCAAATCGGCGTATTCAGCCGCTTCTGCAGCATCGAATGGTAGTAAAAGTCGTCGTGCCACAGCGGCTGCTCCACCATCAAAAGGTTGAACGCGTCGAAGCCCGTCAGGTGGTCGGCATCGCGCAGTTTATAGGCCGAATTGGCGTCACAGCTCAACAGGATCTCCGGCCAGCGGCGTCGCACCTGCTCAAAGACCCCAATGTCCCAGCCCGGCTTGCACTTCAACTTGATGCGCTGATAGCCCGCGGCCAATTCCCGCTCGATGATGTCCAGCAACTCCGGAATCGACGGCTGAATCCCGATCGATACGCCGCAGGGAATCCTCTCCCTCACTCCGCCCAGCAACTCCGCCAACGGGATGCCTTCGCGCTGCGCCTCGATATCCCAGATCGCATTCTCCAGCGTCGCCTTGGCCATGCGGTTGCCGCGCACCCGCCGAAAGATCCCCGGACAATCTCCGCCCCAGCGCGGCGACTCCGCTGCAAGCAGGGGTCCCAGCTCCTGCGTAATCACTTGCCACGCCGTGTCGGTGGACTCGGCGCTGAAGTATGGATGCTCTCCGGCGGTGCACTCGCCCCAACCGGTCAGTCCTTCCGAGTGAATCTCGGCCAGCACAATACGCCGCTTGGTCGTAACTCCGAAGCTGGTTTCAAAAGGACGTACCAGGGACAGATGCAGCTCTCGCAGGGTGATCGCGTCGATTCTCATAGGTCTCTTCTCAAAAAAATTTGTCTTCCTCGGAAGCGGAGGTCAATCCCTGTTAGGAAGGCCGGCCCGGTTCTTGAGAAGCCGAGCCAAGCTCGAATCTTCCATTTCCTTCTTCATCCCGGCGAAAGCCAAGTACGGCCAATCCTCGGGAAAACCCATGTTGAAACCTTTGCCGGTTCTCGTTTTGCACCGCCAGAGCCCTGGCCCGGCCGGCCTCTGTGGCCTTCCACTCGGAGATCGCGCCAGGAACCTCAATCTCTTCGTCGATTCTGTAACTTGCGGGCTTGCGGCCTGCCAGGGCTGCCACCACTCTGGGGGATTCCAGATGCCACTCCGCCACCAGGCGGTCGGTCGGGAGCCCTCCCTGCAGACGAGATGAGGATACACCATAGAAATCCGCCAGATAACTCGAAACCACAGCGCCCAGCCTGCGCAGATTGAGATACGCATTCTTGATTTCCAGCGGGTCGAATGTCCATTCGATCAGCCGAATTCCCCGTTCCAGGGCCTCCACCCGCTGCGCCCGCTTCAAGGCCACGCCGATGCCCCGGTTGCGGTACTCGCTTTTGACCGCCAGCATGTGCGAATGCAGATAGGGGCAGGCTACGCCGTCCGCGCTCTTCACCCCCGGCAGCGCCATCAGGAATCCCACCATGGACTCCACTCCACCGCGCTCGCCGGCTCCCGGCACTTCGGTATCGAAGGCCCCCAGCACCTGTCCGCCGATCTTCTGCGCCACTTTGTACACCTTGCGCGGAATCACGTCGCTCGCGTCGTAGCCCCAGGTCTCCGTCTGCATCCGCACGCAGGCTTCCAGCTCGTCGAACCCTTCGCAGTTGCGGATCAGGATCACTTGTCAGTCCCCTACCTTATTTGGGTGCCCCAGGTCCGGGGTCCCCACGGACTGGTCTTCGTCCGTGGGGTGGAGGTGCCTCGCTTTTGGGCACCTGGGAAAGCACGAACTTATCAGGCCAACGTACGATAGACCCGCCCGCAAATACGAAAGATTGGGTGCCCCATCCTTTCCGCGTTTTGTGCGGAAAGGGTGGGAAAGCACAAAACTATCCGGCCAACGTACTCGTCTCCGCCAGCTTCCGCTTGGCCTGCGCCCACAGCGCCTCCAGTTCGTCGGGAGCAAGCTCGCCCAGCGGCCGCTCGGAGGCCAATTCCATCTCTCTGTACCGCTGCCGAAAGCGCCGATTGCAGCCGCGCAAAGCCATCTCCGCGTCCACGCCCAGGTGCCGCCCCAGGTTCACCACCGTAAACAGCAGGTCGCCCAGTTCCGCTTCCACTGCAGGCTTGCGGGCCGGATCGTCGCTGGCTGCTTCTGCTTCCAGCTCCGCCGTCTCTTCCACCAGTTTGGGCAGCAGATCCCGCCAGCTCGGCCAGTCAAAGCCCGCCTTGGCCGCCTTCGATCCCAGCTTCGCCGCCTCCGCCAATGCCGGCATCGCTCGCTGCACGCTGTCCAGACTCGACGGAGGAAGATCGGTGGCCGAAGGCCCGCCCGCTGCATGAAATGCCAATGCCTCTGCCGCTTTGATCTCGTCCCAGTTGCGCAGAACCGCTGCCGACGAGCCCTCCACATTTGCATCCACCGTGGCTCGATTGCCCGCCGCCCGCGCAGCCTCTTCGCCAAACACGTGCGGATGCCGCCTGACCAGCTTCCCATTCAAATGCCCCAGCACCTCTGTCATGGAAAAGAGCCCTTCGTTGGCCGCCATTTCGGCATAGAACAACACCTGCAGCAGCAGATCGCCAAGTTCCTCGGCCAGGTGCGGCCAGTCCCGCCGCTCGATGGCGTCGAAAACCTCGTAGGCCTCTTCCAGCGTGTATTTGCGGATCGAATCGAAGGACTGCTCGCGGTCCCAGGGGCACCCGCCGGGAGCCCGCAGCCGCGCCATGATAGCCACCGACTGCTCAAACAACGACGCCGCCCGCGCCGGATCGGAGATGAGTGCGCTCCCCTGTGCGGACCGTGCGATTTCAGGACTGGCTTCTACTTTGGCAGGCTCTTTGGCTGGCTCCATCGCAATCAGTTTACCCCGTACATCTGCCCCGCATGAACCGACCCAGGGTCTTCGGCGGAGGGAGCCGGAGCATTTACGATGCGTGCCCCCTCAAGTGGGACTGTCTTCGCGCATGACCAAGCCTCGCACGATGCCAAGGGGAGCGTAATGCTCAACTCAGCCTGATACCCGCGCCGCAGCCGCAGTGTTGGATAGCCCCGCGTTTCAACGCGGGGAAAGCGTTCCACCATGATGAAGCGGGAGTCCTGTAGGGACGGCGCATCCCATCGCCCCGGCAGCGCCCGGGGCGTTTCCAAGGAGGGCCTCCGGCCCGGAAAACGAGCACAGGATTGCGGATCAATTCCGCCTTGGCGTCCACAATCATTTCAGGAGTCGCGAATGACCGTCCTCAAGGCTTTCATCCAATTGCACAGAAGAAATGAGCGAAAAAGAGCCCTTAAGCGCCGCTTTATTCCAGTCTATCTCCTTGAGAATGAGTCCGATAGGGAAACAATCACTCCCACCCCCCCTTTTTCTATCATGCACCACCTTTAGTGCATGTATTGCGTTCAAATAAATTAAAATGAACAACTTGAAGTTTTGATAAGTTTACCAAAGCATAAACAAAATGCCGCTTTTCTGCACCATTTTCGGTGCTTTTCCTCCTTTTCCCGTTGCCGGTCTTATTCGCGGGATCGCCTCCAATCCGGAGCGCAGCCGAGCCAAGGCTCTATACTCAACTCGCCTATGATGCGCATTTTAGCAACCATCTTCGCGGGCCTCTTCGGCCTCGCCTTTGGCAGCTTTCTGAACGTTTGCCTAAGCCGCTGGCCGGAAGGCGAAAGCATCGTCCAGCCCGCCTCGCACTGCCGCAACTGCAGCCACACGCTCTCCTGGTGGGAGAACATTCCCTTCTTCAGCTGGCTCGCCCTGCGCGGCCGTTGCCGCAACTGCCGCGCCTGGATCGGATGGCGCTACCCGCTCGTCGAAGCGGCGGTGGGACTGCTTTGGGCAACGGTCGGGTGGCGCACCAATATTGCATTTTTTCCGGCCGTATACGCTGCCGGATTGATGCTTTTCGTATGGCTTATGGTTGCGCTGGCGATACTCGATGCCGAGCATCTTTGGCTTCCGGATTTCCTGACAATTCCAGGGATTCTTTCGGGTCTTCTGTGGTGGATTCTTGGCGGTGTCTTGGTCGGACATGCATTGAAAATGCCATGGGAAACGAAAGACTTGAAGGAGATTGGGCTAAGGGTTCTAGGAATCCTTCTCGCCGCCGGCCTCATCCTCCTCATCCGCTGGACCTATCAAAGAATTCGCAAGCAGGAAGGCCTGGGCCTGGGCGATGCCAAGCTGATGGCGCTGCTGGCCGCGTGGCTCGGCCTGCCGCTGACCATGGTGGCTTTCGTGATTGCGGTGCTGCTTGGCTCTCTGACCGCGTTAGTTCTGCTGGTGCGTCCCGCGCTGCAACGCGATGGGGAAACCTGGGCGCTGAGCAAGCTGCCGCTGGGAACCTTCCTCTGCATCGGCGGCATCGTCAGCAGTCTCTGCGGCCAACCGATCCTCAGCGCCTACCTGCGCTGGGCCGGGTTTTAGCGCTCATACGCGGAGGAAGGCCACAGTTTTGAAAGGGCACGGATTTATCCGTGCCGCAAATCGGCAGAAGAAGCTCCTGGGCTTTAGCCCCTGAGGGAGTATCTTTTTAACAGCTTGCATTCCCCCGGCGGCGAAAGCCGCGCAAAGAGGGGTACGCTTGATGGCACAGCTGAACAGGCTGCGGAAAAACTCTATTTGGCCAGGCTTTGTAACAGGGCATGACTTTAGTCGTGCCGATAAAGCCAATAGAATGAGCCGTGGGCTTTAGCCCCTGCTAGGCTCATTCCAGCAACCCACTCGAATTCGGGCCTTTTCCCGCAGCCTGTGAAGCCGTGCCCTCTCAAGGCAGAGACAGGCCTGTGAAAGCGTGCACGCTAATTCTGCGGCGCGTTCGCGGCCTGTGCAGGCGTTTCATCCTTCGCGTTCGCGACGGCCGGATCCTTCATCGCCTTGCGCGCTTCCTTGCTGTGCGGGCCATCCGGATCGTAGTCCAGCAGCTTCAGGTAGTTCGCCTTGGCGTTGGCAAAGTCGCCCAGATGGTAGGCGGATTCAGCCAATCCCCAATAGACATCGGGGTTCTCGGGGTCCAGCACCATCGCCGACTGGAAGCGCGACTGCGCCGCCTTCCAGTTCTTCT